>DWYP01000032.1 GCA_019118605.1 Candidatus Alistipes faecavium
TACCACATGCAGGAGGCAGGCGCCACGGCCGACATCGAGCTGGCCTACACGCTGGCCGACGGTCTGGAGTACCTCCGCGCAGGTATCAACGCCGGCATGTCGATCGACGCCTTCGCACCGCGTCTGTCGTTCTTCTGGGCCATCGGCATGAACCACTTCATGGAGATCGCCAAGATGCGCGCCGCACGTATGCTGTGGGCCAAGATCGTCAAGCAGTTCAATCCCAAGAACCCCAAGTCGCTCGCACTGCGTACCCACTCGCAGACCTCCGGCTGGTCGCTTACGGAGCAGGACCCGTTCAACAACGTCGCCCGTACGGCCATCGAAGCTATGGGCGCCGCCCTGGGACACACCCAGTCGCTGCACACCAACGCCCTCGACGAGGCCATCGCCTTGCCGACCGACTTCTCGGCACGTATCGCCCGCAACACGCAGATCTACATCCAGGAGGAGACCTCTATTTGCCGTGAGGTCGACCCGTGGGCCGGCTCGTACTACGTCGAGACGCTGACGAACGAGATCGCACACAAGGCCTGGGAACACATCCAGGAGATCGAGAAACTCGGCGGTATGGCCAAGGCCATCGAGACCGGTATTCCTAAGATGCGTATCGAGGAGGCCTCGGCCCGCAAGCAGGCCCGCATCGACTCCGGTGAGGAGAAGATCATCGGTCTGAACGAGTACCGTCTGGAGAAAGAGGCTCCGATCGACATCCTCGCCGTGGACAACACCGCCGTACGCGAGAGCCAGATCAAGCGCCTGAAGGAGTTGCGCGCTTCGCGCGACGAGGCCGCCGTGAAGAAGGCCCTCGACGCCATCACCGAGTGCGTGAAGACCAAGCAGGGCAACCTCCTCGCCCTGGCCGTCGAGGCCGCCAAGGTTCGCGCCACGCTGGGCGAGATCTCCGATGCCTGCGAAGTTGTCGTAGGCCGCTACAAAGCCGTTATCCGTTCCATCTCAGGAGTTTATTCGTCAGAAGTGAAAAACGACAAATCCTTCGAGCGCGCCAAGGAGCTGTGCGCCGAATTCGCCAAGAAAGAGGGCCGTCAGCCGCGTATCATGATCGCCAAGCTCGGTCAGGACGGACACGACCGCGGCGCCAAGGTCGTTGCTACGGGATACGCCGACATCGGCTTCGACGTCGACATGGGCCCGCTGTTCCAGACCCCCGAGGAGGCCGCCAAGCAGGCCGTCGAGAACGACGTGCATGTGGTAGGCGTCTCGTCGCTGGCCGCCGGACACCTCACCCTCGTGCCGCAGATCATCGCCGAGCTGAAGAAGCTCGGGCGTGAGGACATCATCGTCATCGTCGGCGGTGTGATTCCTCACCAGGACTACGACGAACTCTACCGCGACGGCGCCGCCGCCATCTTCGGCCCCGGTACGCCGATCGCCACGGCAGCCATCAAGATCCTCGAGATCCTGATGGAGGAGTAGCCCTTCGCGGAGAAGACTTCCCGATCCCCTGCGGCCCGTCGGGCCGCAGGGGATTTTTTCGCCCCGGAAAATATCGGGGCCGAAATTTGCGTATCGGGGCGATTTGTCGTATCTTGGCCCCGCTATCCACCTACAGACACGACACGCATGGAGATCGTATACCGCAGTTTCGAAGACCTGAGCCGCACCATCCGCGAGAACATACACAAGATACCCCACGACATAGACGCCGTCGTCGGTGTCCCCCGCTCGGGGATGATCCCCGCCTACCTGGTGGGTCTCTACCTCAACAAGCCCGTACTGAGCGTCGGGGCCTTTCTCGACTCCCGCGCCAAAGGCGAAGGGTATGCCGCGGAGGCCGGCCAGCGGCAGGCTTACATCCGCCCGGGAGGTTCGAACCGGGTGCTGGTCGTCGACGACAGCTACCGCCGCGGCGAGGCGCACCGCAAGGTCGTGGAGCAGCTCGCGCCCGTAAAGGACGTGCAGTTCCTCCACGCAGCCGTCTACACGACCGCCGAAGGGGTCGACCACCTCGATTTCTGGTGCGAGGTGCTCCCCTCGCGCCGCCTTTTCGAGTGGAACATCTTCCACCACAAGACGCTCGAAAACGCCGCACTCGACATCGACGGCGTGCTGTGCCAGGATCCTCCGGTGGACGACGACGGCGAGCAGTACCTGGCCTACATCCGCCACGCCATTCCGCGGTTCATTCCCTCGACGCCCGTGAAGATGCTCGTGACGTGCCGGCTCGAGAAGTACCGCGCGGCCACCGAGGCGTGGCTCGCCGAACAGGGTGTCCGCTACGAGAAGCTCGTCATGCTGGATCTCCCCGACAAGGCCACGCGCCTGAAGTGGGGCCGCCACGGATTCTACAAGGGCGAGGTCTACGAGCAGAGCGACTGCACGCTCTTCATCGAGAGCTCGCTCCGCGAGGCCTCACAGATCACGGAGGTGACCCGGAAGCCGGTCTTCTGCACGCAGACGATGAGCATGCTCCAGCAGGGCATCTCGGCGAAGACGGAACTCGCACTCCTCGACGCCAGGCGGAGGGTCTTTCGCAAACGCTTCCGGGAGCGGCTCCGGCGCCTGTTCGGCGGCCGGAAACACTGACCTTCACCGCCGGAGGGCGTACGCACCCGCGCGAAAACACGAAAATTCCGCCGCCCCGCAACGGGCGGCGGAATCGTTTTGCTTTCCGGGAAATTTGCGCTATTTTTACCGTTGCAACTTTCAAAATCCCCGCATATCTTATGGAGACCGATTCCCTGCTCGCGCTGATTCGGAGCGCCTATCGTCCGGAGGAGTATCCTGCCCTGCACGACCAAATCGACCGCTGGCAAAAGGAACGCCCGCTGGCGGGCCTGCGGATCCTCGATGCCACGCCCATTTTCCGCAACACGCTGGTCAAGTACCGCGCGCTGCAGGCTTCGGGAGCCCTTCTGTCGGTCGGGCTGTCGGATGCCATCGCCTGCGACCCCGCGATCGTCGACCGCATCCGCGCCAACGGGATTCCCGTCGTGCGCCCCTCCGACCCGGAGCGGCAGGCCTTCGACCTGATTCTGGACTGCGCGGGGGCATTCGCGGGGTGGAATCCCGTGTACGGATTCGTCGAACTGACGCGCTCCGGAGTTCCCCGCTACGCACACTCCTCCAAGCCGGTCTACGTGGCCGACAGCGGGCGGATCAAGCGGATCGAAACCATGCTGGGAACCGGGGAGAGTTACTTCCGGGCCATGGCGCAATTCGGATATGCGAAGTGGAAGGATCGCCGTCTCGTCGTATTCGGCAGCGGGAAGGTCGGCAGCGGGATCGTCCTCTACGCCCACCGCCACGGCGCACGGATCAGCATCGTCACCGAGCCGCAGACCCTCTCCGCGGCGATCCGGAAACTGGCCGATGAGGTCATCGACTGCCGCGACGCCTCCGCCGTGGGGCATGCCGTCCGCGAGGCCTACGCCGTGGTGACGGCGACAGGCCACAAGGGGGCGTTTCAGGAGTGCTGCCCCGAGGAGGCGTGGCGGCGTTCCGAGGCCCTGATGGCCAACATGGGGGTCGAGGACGAGTTCGGCCCCGGGATCCCGCCCGAGCGGGTGCTGAACGAAAAAAAGACCCTGAATTTCATCCTCGAGGAGCCCACGCACCTGAAATACATCGACGCCACCCTGGCCCTGCACAACGAAGGGGCCCTCTGCCTGGCGACCCGTCCCGAAGCCCGGGGGTTGCTGGCGCCCGCACCCGAGACGGAGAACAGGCTGCTGCAGGTCAGCATCCGCGAAGGGGTGGCCGGCGAGGAGATCGCCCAGCTGCTCGAGCACACGCCGGAGCGTCCGTAGCCCGCTGCGCCGCAGTTCGTCCTGTCGTAGCCCCCGTGCCACAGCCCGTCCTGCCACAGACTGCCGGGCCGTAACCAGTCTGCCGCAGCCCGTTCTGTCGTAGCCCGTTCTGCAGCACGCAGCCGGCCCATACGAAAAATCCGGGCATCCCGGCACACGGTCGGGATACCCGGAAAATCCATACGCCGTGCCGCCGTCCGGCACGGTCTTCCTTCAGACCTACAGGCAGGCTTCGAGAATCCGCCGCGCCATCGCGCCGTCGACGTTCTGTGCCTCGCCGTGGTGCACGCCCGAAGCGTTGAAACGCCGCTCGATCTCCGCGATCGTCGCCTCGCCGATCCCCTCCTGCGAGAGGCGCGTCGAAAGCCCCAGCGACCGGAAAAACGCCTCGGTGCGCTCGATCGTACGGTCGATGCGCTCCTCCTCCGAACCCTCGGATATACCCCAGATCCGCTCGCCGAACTGCAGCAGCTTGCCGTGTTTCTGGTCGCGCAGCGTGCGCAGCGTCCCGTTGATGACGATCGCCAGCGTCGCGCCGTGCGTCAGCCCGTGCAGGGCAGTCAGTTCGTGGCCGATCATGTGCGTGGCCCAATCCTGCGTCACGCCCATGCGGATCATGTCGTTCAGCGCAAGGGTCGCCGAGAGCATGTATTCGGACATCGTCGCGTAGTCGCGCGTCTCGCCGAGCGCCTTCGGCGCAATCTCCACCACCGTATGCAGGATCCCTTCGGCCCAGCGGTCCATCAGGCGCGACTGCCCCGGGGTGGTCAGGTACTGCTCGAGCACGTGTACGAAGGTGTCGGCCAGTCCGCAGGCGATCTGCCGCTTCGGAAGCGTGAAGAGCGTCTCGGGATCGAGGATCGAGAAGACCGGATAGTTGCCGTAAAAGGCGTATTTCTCGCGGGTCTCATAGCGTGAGATCACGGCCCCGTTGTTCATCTCCGAGCCCGTGGCGGCCATCGTGAGCACCGATGCCAGCGGAACGGTATGCGAGGAGCTGCCGCGCAGCACCAGATCCCACGGATCCCCGTCGTAGAGCAGTCCCGCAGCGATGAGTTTCGTGCCGTCGATGACCGACCCGCCGCCTACGGCCAGCAGGAAATCGACATGCTGTTCCTTACCCAGAGCCACGGCCTTGCGCAGCGTCTCCACCGAAGGGTTGGCCTCGATGCCCCAGAATTCGAAGAACGTACGGCCTTCGAGGGCACGGACAACCTGATCGTAGACCCCGTTGCGCCGGGCGCTGCCGCCGCCGAAGGTGATCAGGATGCGCTTGTCGGCCGGGATAAGTTTCGGAAGGCGGGCGATCTGCCCTTTGCCGAATACCAGTTGGGTAGGATTGTGATAAATGAAATTGTTCATAGCGGAATGGATTTGATTGATCAAAGATAGTGAAAGCTGAGCGCAGAGACAAACGAAAACGGAGTTTTCCGGTTTGGCTATGCCGAGGCGCATCCTGTCTAAGACGAAGTCAAAGATACGAAAAGCCGAGCGCAGAGACAAATAAAAAAATGGAATTTTCGGAATTTGGCTATGCCGAGGCGCTCCTATTTAAACGAAGTCAAAGATACGAAAAGCCGAGCGCAGAGACAAACGAAAACGGAGTTTTCCGGTTTGGCTATGCCGAGGCGCATCCTATCTAAGACGAAGTCAAAGATACGCGAAAAGCGTGCAAACGGAGCGGCCGGCCGCCGCGATTTTGCGACAAAAAGGATGCGGGGGCCGGAGCGGGGAGGAAGCCCGCCCGGGCAAAGGGTCCAAGCGGAAGGACGAATGCCCCGCACAAGGCAGGAGCAGGGGAAAGAGCCGGACCGGGCGATCGGCCGAAGCGGCCCGCAGCGGAGCAAAAAAAGTTCGAAAGGGAGCGAATCCTGTTCGGAATCACATGTCGCCGCATTTTGTTCAATACATATGTTCATTCCGCCCAGAACGACATACAGGCCCAGTTTTAAGGTACTTTCCGGGGTGGCGCGCAGCCCTCTGTTTTATTTTAGCATTAAAAAATGATGGATATTTGAAAATATTTGTTATATTTGAACATCAAAAGCGGCATGAATTCTTAAAAAATGTATAAAAATGCCGACTTATTTAATTTTTTAAATATAACAGACGCATGTAGAAAACGACAAAAAAATCCCCACAACTCGCAAGTTATCACTTATGTCCAATCTAAACCCAATGCATCATGACGAATTTGATTAAAAAAACGCTGTTCGGTTGCTGCGCATTGTTGTTGGCAATGTGCGTCATCGAACCCGCAACCGCATTCAAAGCGAATGCTCAGGGGGGGGGTAATGGAACCCTCGAAGGTATCGTGAAAGACGATATGGGTCCCCTCGTAGGCGCTACCGTGATCGTCGTAGGAACCCAGCACGGAACCTCGACCGACATAAACGGAGCCTTCTTCCTCGACAAGCTCGAGATAGGCAACGTCATTCAGGTGTCCTACGTCGGATATAACCCCGTAGAGATCGTCTTCCAGGGCCAGACCCATCAGGAGATCGTCCTGAAGGGCGACGCAAACGAACTCGATGCCGTGGTCGTAACCGCCCTCGGTATCGAACGCCAGTCGAAAACCCTGACCTATGCCGCCGAAACCGTGGGCGGCGACGACGTGGCCGACATCAAGTCGATCAACATGATCAACTCCCTGCAGGGCAAGGCCGCAGGTCTGCAGATCACCCCCAACTCCACCGGCGCCGGAGGTTCCTCGAAGATCCTCTTCCGCGGTAACAAGTCCATCAACGGCTCGAACCAGCCGCTGGTTGTCGTCGACGGCGTGCCCCTGATGATGAACATCACCAGCGACCAGGTCGACAGCAACTGGGGCGGTCAGCGCGACGGCGGCGACGCCATGTCGACGATCAACCCCGACGACATCGCGTCGATCTCGCTGCTGAAAGGCGCTTCGGCCGCCGCACTCTACGGTGCCGTGGCTGCCAACGGCGCCATCATGATCACCACCAAGTCGGGATCCGAAGGCCGCATGTCGATCAGCGTATCGAGCAACACGACCGTCGAAACCCCGATCTCGCTGCCCGAGTTCCAGAACACCTACGGCGGAACCGACCAGTACAGCTGGGGCGACAAGCTCTCGTCGAAGGCCCCGAACTACGCCAAGGAGTTCTTCCGTACGGGTTACACCACGAACAACTCGATCTCGATCAACGGCGGCGCGAAGGACATGCGCGCCTACTTCTCCTACGGGAACGTCACCTCGGGTGGCATCACCCCCGACAACGACTACTCGCAGCACACCCTCAACTCGAAGGTGGGATTCGATCTCTTCAATGACCATGTGAAGATCGACTTCAACGCCAAGTATGTCAACCAGCACATCACCAACCAGCCGGCCGGAGGTTTCGTATTCAACCCGCTGGTAGGTACCTACACCTTCCCCCGCGGCGGCGACTGGGACGGCTACAAGAACAACTTCGAGGTCTACGACGGCAACCGCAGCGCCTACATCCAGAACTGGGTGACCACCACCGACGAGACCAACTCGAACCCCTACTGGCTGCTCAACCGCGAAAAGCCCATCGTCGAGCGCAACCGCTATGAATTCGGCGGCTCGATCAAGTACGAAATCATTGAGGGCCTTTCGCTGACCGGACGTATGCGCTACGAGCGCGCCGACGAGCACTTCGTGCGCAACCACTACGCTTCGTCCTACGGCGACAAGTACACGATGGGCAAGCTCGACGACAACCGCTACTTCAGCGAGCAGCTCTATGCCGACGTCCTGGCACAGTACGACCACACCTGGGGTGACTTCTCGCTCAACGCCACGGCCGGATCGAGCATGACCCGCACGCAGTCGAACAACGTGAGCCTGCTCTACGAGCAGAACAAGTTCAACGCCCCCGGCGACGGCGGCGCCTACTACCCCAACGTCTTCAATCCCGAGAACTACTACCAGAACGGCGCATCGCTCGGCCTGACCCGCAAGCGCCTGAACTCGGTGTTCGCCACGGCAACCTTCGGGTTCAAGGAGGGTCTGTTCATCGACGTCACGGCCCGTAACGACTGGTCGTCGGCCCTCGCATACACCGACAGCTACTCGTTCTTCTATCCTTCGATCGGCGCCAGCCTGCTGCTCGACCAGTTCGTCGACATGGGCGAGAACATCGACCTCTTCAAGTTCCGCGCATCCTACTCGATCGTAGGTAACGACGTGCCCGTCTACAAGACCAACCCGCTCTACACCATCGGCGACCAGGGCGCCATCGCTCCTCCCGAGTCCGTGCCGTTCCGCACGCTGAAGCCCGAGAAGACCCATTCGTTCGAGGCCGGTTTCGACGGCGAGTTCCTCCAGCACCGCCTGCACATCAGCGCTACCTACTACAAGACCAACACCAAGAACCAGTACTTCGAGGTGACGCTTCCGTGGGAGAGCGGTTACAAGTCGCAGTTCGTGAATGCCGGTAACGTGCAGAACCAGGGATTCGAGCTCACCGCCGGGTGGTTCCAGGACTTCGGCAACGAGTTCACCTGGTCGACCGACCTGAACATGTCCTACAACGACAACAAAATCATCGAGCTCTTCGACGGCATCCAGGACGGCGTGACGATCTCGAACATGGGCGGCGCCAAGGTGATCCTCTATGAGGGCGGCCACTACGGAGACCTCTACGTCCGCACGCTCGAGCGCAACGACGACGGCACGCTGAAGACCACGCAGCCCGAGGGTACCGACTACCTGATCCCCGTAAACGGCAGCGACGAGAACTCCAAGATGAAGTATGTCGGCGACATGAACTCCAAGGTGAACCTCGGATGGAGCAACACCTTCCGCTACAAGGACTTCACCCTCGGATTCCTGATCGACGCCAGAATCGGCGGCAAGGTGCTCTCGATGACCGAGGCCACGCTCGACGGATACGGCGTATCGAAGCGCACGGGTGACGCCCGCGACCAGGGTTACGTGATGCGCGACGGCGTGAAGTTCACCAACGTCAAGGCTTACTACGACACGGTGGGCGCCACGAGCTTCAACTCCGTATACAATGTCGAGGACTACGTTTACGACGCCACGAACGTCCGCATGCGCGAGATCTCGCTCGGCTATACGTTCCGCAACCTCTTCGGCGATTCGAAGCACCTCACCCTGGCGCTCATCGCCCGCAACCTCTTCTTCTTCTACAAAGACGCTCCGATGGATCCCGACGTATCGATGGGTACCGGAAACGGACTCCAGGGCTTCGACGTATTCAATCTGCCCACGACCCGCAGCTTCGGTCTGAATGTGAAACTGAACTTCTAAAAAAAGCGATTGAACATTATGAAACTGAAAAACATATTCAAATACACCGCAGCAATGGCGCTTTCCGTTACGATGCTGGGCGCCTGCACCGGAGATTTCGAGGAGTTGAACACCAATCCCTACGAAGTGGATCCCAGTGTGCTGCCTTTCGATGCACAGTTCTCGACGCCGCTGACATACAGTTATCCTCCTCACCAGAACCTCTTCCAGTACTGGACTTCGCTGTCGATCGACAACTACGGCGGATACTTCGAAGTGCCCCACAGCAACTGGACGATGGCCCGCTACAGCCTCAACCGCGGATTCTGCGGCGGCATGCATGAGAACTTCATGCAGAAGATCTTCAACAACACGCGCCGTCTGATCAAGCAGTGCGACGAGTCGGAGATGTACGACATTGCAGCCGTGGCACGCATCGTCGAGGTCTACAACCTGCTCCAGTACACCGACACCTACGGCCCGGTACCCTATTCGTCGGTCATCGCGGCCGATGAGATGACCGAGCGTCCGAGCTCCTACGCCTACGACAAGCAGCAGGACATCTACAAGGCCATGTTCGCACAGATCGAAGAGGCTATCAAGGGACTCGACACCACGACCGACGGTCTTGCCAATTTCGACGTTTGGTGCAAAGGCGACCGCTCGCTCTGGAAGAAGGTGGCCAACCAGCTCAAGCTCCGCATGGCCATCCGTATCGTGAAGATCGACCCGACCAACGCCCAGAAGTATGCCCAGGAGGCCATTACGGCAGGCGTGCTCACCGACCAGGACATCCTCATCTCGGACTACTCGAACGAGCTGCGCCGCATGATGGACTGGTGGGATTCGGGCATCGGATCGTCGATCGTCACCGTCATGAACGGCTTCAACGACCCGCGCCGTCCGCTCTACTTCACCACCAACGTGCGTGACCTCGTGAAGGAGACCGCCGTGGCCGGCTCCGACGGAAAATACAAGAAAGAGGACATCCTCATCGCCAAGGGAGAGCAATACATCGGCGTTCCGGTAGGCTGCGAGTTGGGCAACAAGAACGGCGGAAACGACAACCAGCGCGTATACTACTCGTTCCTGGCAGGTTCGTACTCCACGCCGCTGCCGATCATGTTCGCAGCCGAGGGATGGTTCCTGCGCGCCGAGGCGAAGCTCCGCTGGAACATCGGCAGCGAGTCGGTACAGGAACTCTATGAGACGGGTATCCGCACCTCGATCAAGAACCAGTACGCATACCGCAAATCGACGGCTGCGGCAGCCTGGTCCGAGAAGGGCCTGACGGCGCCCAACATGGACAACATCGCCGATGACGCGACGATCAACGCCTACATCAACGGAACGACCACGCAGGAGGACTATGTGGATCCCTGGAAGTCCGAATACAATTCCGAGGCTCCGAACAAGCTCTGCGTGAAGTGGGACGAAGGCGCCTCGAACGAGGACAAGCTCGCACGCATCATCATGCAGAAGTGGATTGCCAACTACCCGCTGTCGGTGGAGGCCTGGGCCGACTACCGCCGTACGGGCTATCCGAAGCTGTTCCGTCCGAAGATGAACCTGGATCCCTCGACCATCGACACCGAACTCGGCCCGCGCCGTCTGATCTACAGCGAGACGGAGCTGAGCGCCAACACGGCTGAAGTAGAAAAGGGTATCGAGCTGCTCAAGGCCGAATCTTCGGAGGTGAAGGGTTCGGGCGATACCGGCGGCACCCGCCTGTGGTGGGATGTCAAGGACAAGAGCAACTTCTAACCGAACTCACAGAGGGAGCTGATCCCTGATTCCGGCCCGCCGAGCTGTTTGCTCGGCGGGCTTTTTTGCGCCCGCGGACACACAGGGAGCAGCGGACTGGGATTGAGGCAAGTGAAGGAAAAGGCTGCGATCGGGAAGCGGGCGGGCAAGAGAACAGGGTGTCGGCAGAGAAGGAAACAGGTAAGTAAGCAAGCAGGTAAGCGGCGAACAGCCAAAAGCGAGGCGGCAACCTTTCACAGGTTGCCGCCTCGCTTTTTATGATTGGAAGGGGATCGCCGCAAGCACCGCTCGCTTGCCCCCCTCTCCTCCGTACGTAAGGGAGATTAGAAGTACTTGCCGCGCAGATCCTGGATCTTGGCCATCTGCTGGATGGCGGGAATCACGAACTGCTGCGCCATACCCTCGGCCATGGCCTGCGCACGCACGCGCTCACCCTCGGCTGTCTGCTTCTCGGTCGTCTGGACGTCTTCCACCTCGAAGACATACACGCCCGAAAGGCCCTTTACAGGAGCCGAAACGGCACCCTTCTCCGAAGCGGTGATGGCTCCCACGAGGCGCGGCTCAAGGGCATTGACACCGTTTACATAGAAGGTCTCGTAAGTCACGTCCGAGAAGTCCCCGACCTCCGAACCGAGGCTGGCGGCCTGCTCGTCGAGCGTCGTGCCCGACAGCGACTTGACGATATGGTCGTATTTCTTGTCGCGGAGCACCTGAGCGCGAACCTGCGCTGCGACCTTCTCCAGCGAGGCATATTCATTGTCGTCCACCTCGGTCAGCATGGCGATCACGTAATCCTTGCCCACACTGAAGATCTCAGAAAGGTCTCCCGGCTCGGCGCCGTAGGCCCAGCGTGTCAGCTCACGCGAATCCTCCAGACCACGAACCGTGCGCTCGCCCTGGCTGATCTGCGCAACACGCGGCGTAAGGGCTGCGGCAGCAGCGGCATCGGCAAACGCCTCCGACGAACCCTTGGCATCGACCGAGAAGGTACCGGCCTGGCTGTGGATCGTACGACGCGTAGCATCGGATGCAATCACCGGATAGGTGATCGTGGCAACCTGCACGTGCTTCGTGGGTTTGTCGGCACGGTACACCTGGATCAGCTGGATGGCATCGCCCGAAGCAACCTTCACGATATCGCCCTTCTTGGCCGTGGCCAGCGCATCGATGAACTCGCCCGAGAAGGCCGAGAAAGGCATGACGCCCACCTCGCCGCCGTTGGCTGCCGTGGCCTCGTAGAGCGAATACTGCATGGCGGTCTGTGCGAAGTCCGCACCGTTGCGCAGGGTCGTCAGCAGGCTGTCGGCCAGCGCCTCCTGCGTATAGGGAAGTACGATATGGCGGATGCCGATCGAATCGGGCGCCATCTTCGAATCCACCACGCGGGACATCGTCCATTCGTTATTCTTCAGCACCGGGCCGTACATCTTGTCGGCCATCAGCGCCGCGGACTCCTCCTCGGAGAGCTGCGCTCCCGAGATATAGGTCTCCGAGACCTTGCCGTTGCGGTTCGCACGCACGAAGCTCCGCACCTCCTCGGTGGCGGCAAACTCCCGGCCTACCTCCGTGGCGGTATTCTCCAGATCCTGCAGGTCGGCGTCCGTGGGATCCACGGCGAAGACCACGTAGGAAATCGTGCGCGACGGCGTCTGCTTGAACATGTCCTTGTGGCTGTCGTAGTAGGCTTTCAGGTCGCTGTTCGTCACGTTGACCAGCGAATCCGGAACGGACGAATAGCGCTTGCCGGCCCATTTCCCCGAATAGGTGTTGTTGGCCGACTCGACACCGCGGTCAACCTCCAGCGTATTGACATACACGCCGCCCTTGACCAGTCCGGCGTATTTCTGGAAGAGCGTCTCCATGCGGATCTGGTCGTTGAGCTGCGCCCAGGCCTGTGCGGCCTCGGGGTTCGTCTCGGCCTGTGCGAGGAACTGGCCGATAGCCTCGACGTTCAACCGGCCCGTACGGGGATCGGCGAAGGCGTTCTGGAGCGTCTGCGAATAGCTCTGGCCGCTGAGGATCGCCATGCGCTCGGGCTCCGTGAGGCGGATTCCCACGCGCTCGAATCCGGGCGTCAGCACATACTTCGAGATCAGGGCCTGCCACGTGGCGTTGGCCAGCATCGCCGACTGCTGCTCGTCGCTCTCCTGGATGCCGCTCTGGTTCTTCACCAGCTCGTACTGCTCGTAATATTCCGAGTAATTGATCTTTTCTCCGTCGATCACGCCGACACGGGGATCGTTGCCCGTGAAGCCCATTTCGGTCTTCAGGGAGAGGATGAATGCCAAGAGGGCCAGCGCGATAATGATCGAAAGCAGGATGCCGAACTTGGTACGTAACGTGTTTAAACTTGCCATATAAATCGTGTATTATTCGTTTTGGCTTTTTTTTGATCTGCCAAAGGTAGTAAAAATTCGCTAATAGACCTATATATATTACAATTTTTTCACCCTTGCCAACTCGATCCGCGAGCGCGTCGTGCGCAGGATCCGGAGCTGCAGGTTCCCGATGACTACCGTCTCTCCGGACGAAGGAATTCCGTCGTAGTTGTAGATGATGAAACCCGCGAGCGTGTCGTACTCGCGGCTCTCCTCGATGCCCAGGTCGTACTTCTCATTGAGGTACTTCACCTCCAGGCGGCACGAGAAGACATATTCGTCGACGCCGACCTGCTTCTCGATCAGCTCCGGGACGTCGTGCTCGTCCTCGATCTCCCCGAAGATCTGCTCCAGGACGTCCTCAAGCGAGATGATGCCCGCCGTGCCGCCGAACTCGTCGATCACCACGGCGATATTCAAGCGGTGCTTGATGAAGTTCTCCAGCATGTGCTGCAGGGGCATCGTCTCGGGGACGAAGTTCACCTCCATCATCACGTCGGAAATCCGCTGCGGACAGGTAAAAAGGCTCTTCGAGTTGACGTATCCCACGATGTTGTCGATCGACTCGCGCCAGACGAAGATGCGCGAGAACTTCGAATCCACGAACCGCGCGGTGAGCTGCTCGATCGTCGTGGAGTCGAGATCCACGGCCTCGACATCCACACGCGGGACCATGCAGTCGCGCACGCGCAGGTCGGCGAAGTCCAGGGCGTTCTGGAAGAGTTTGAACTCGTGGTCGGGCTCGGCATGCTGCTCCGAAACGTTGGCGTCGAGCAGCGCCGCGAGATCCTCGAGGTTGAAGCTCGGGGTGATGTTCTTCTCCTCGACACGGCGGCCCGCAAGGCGCAGGATCCCGTGCGAGAGCAGCGTCGTAAAGCGTGCGACGGGATAGAGGATGATGTAGAAGAAGTAGATCACCGGAGCCAGCACCCGGTAATAGAAGTTCGGATTGTTCTTGAAAACCGACTTCGGGAGGAACTCCGCGAAGAAGATGATGATGACGGTCGAAATGGCCGTATCGGCCGCTACGGAACCGTTCTGTGCGAGGTGCTCCCACCCGCAGGCGCCGTATACCATGCGCAGGAGCTGCGACATGGCCAGCGAATAGACGACCAGGGCAATGTTGTTGCCCACGAGGATCGTCGTGATGTACTGTCCGGGGTGGGTCGAAAAAACCTCCGCGATGCGGTCGAACAGGCGGCTCTGTTTGCGGTCGATCTCCAGTTTGAGGCGGTTCTTGCTCGTGAAGGCAATCTCCATTCCCGAGAAGAAGGCCGACAGGATCAGCATGGCGACGATCAATAGAACGACGGAAAGCATGGCATTCGATTGGATTATTCGGCCGAACGGCCGCGGACGGGACGCCGGCGCCCCTCCTCGAGCGGTTCAACCGGGATGTTGGCCGGGCGCTGCAGGGTCGCATCCTCCTTGACGGAAGGAGTGTCCGCTCCCCGGGACACGGATCCGGAAGCAGCTTCCCCCGATTGCGGAGCCGGTCCGGCAACGGGAGCCGGGTCCTCGGCCGAGGAGAGCGAGTCGGCAGCCGTGGAGTCGGACGTGCGCTTCATCTCCACCTCCATCCGGCCCTTCATGCGGCGGAAACGCCAGTCGTTGAACTCCTCGTCGGATTCGAAGCCCTCACCGACCATCACGTCGCGGCCGTTGTTCTGCACGATCTTCGAATCGACGTTCGAATAGACCTTCCCGGTACGGGCGTTCCAGAACAATTGCTGCGTATAGAGGGTCTTGCCGTCGGACTTCTCGACCACGACGTTTCCCTTGGCCTCCCACAATTCGCGGTTGATGTAGTAGATGGCGTAGTTGGCCGTGAGCACGGCGTCCACCGAAGTAAGCGAATCGTTCTTGTAGGTTGTGATCTTCACACCCTTGGGGAACTCACGGTAGGGTTCGCGCGCCAGGGTGTAGCCTTCGAGCAGCGGCGTGACGAAGTGGTACGCCCGACGCCCGTTCTGCGAGCTGACGATCGACAGATCCTCGCTGTACTCGGTCATCAGCGACTCGCCGCCCGACTCCGCAGCAGCATCCTCGCCCCTCCCGCAAGAGAATAGCAAGATAGCACTCCCCGCAAGGGAGAGTGCTACCCTGAGATATCTTGCCGCGGGCATTCCCATCAAAAACGTCTCCGAAGGAAATTAGCGCGGACGAACGGTCGTTACGACACCGGCAGCCGTTCCACAGGTCACCGTGTAGCGGGCGCCTTCCGACAACTCGTTGAAGAAGCACTCCTCCGAGCTGGGGAATCCGTTGCGGAACGCCGTCAGCGACTTCTTCGCAGGCTCCACATACTCCGAATCCGAGGGGAGCAGCTCCAGGGCCTTCGACATCGTGTCGTAGGCGGCCCAGTAAACGGCCTGACCGGCGAAGCCTCCGCAGGCGGCAGCCGACGAAGCATAGCACTGTGCCAGCACGAAGTAGGGAACTCCGTCTTCGGGGTTCAGGTCGCGGGCCTGACGGGCGGCATCGGCGGCATCGGGAATCTCGTTGGCGGCGAGGCCTACCAGGGCGATGCGCACAAGCAGGAGCTGACGCTCGGCGGGATCCTGCTCCACGGCAAGCGCCTCGTTGAGGTAGGTCTTGGCCTTGGCGAAGTCTCCCTTGTTCTGGAATGCCTGGGCCAGGAACATGGCCGTTTCGGACGAAGGCTTCACCTCATAATACTTTTCGGCGACCGAGAAATAGAAGTCGCTGCTGCACTCGGCGCGCGACATCAGCGCCACGGCCTGGGCCAGCAGGGCCTCGTCCTCGGGAGTGGCGGCCAGCTTCGCCTTGAACAGGGCCTCGAGGTTCTCGCAGCTGGCGGCGCCGCTCAATCCGAAGGCGGCGTCGAACTGATCCTTGTACTCCGCAGCGGCGGGGTTGTTCGTAAAGATCGGGGCGAGGCGGTCATACTCCGAAAGCACCTCGTCGGGCATCACCTCGTCGGTATTTTTGTAATCCTCGCAGAGGTTCGTGAAGTAGACGGCCACGGTCTCGGGGTCGCTCTTGGCGCCGCCGGCCTCGATGGCCTCACGGAATGCCTCGCGGATTCCCGCGCGGTCGTTCGGACGGTAGGTCAGGTATTCGCGGGCCTTGCGGTCGAGGATGTAGGCCGTACCGCGCGTAGCGTGCGATCCGAAGTTCTCGTTGCGCAGGTCGTAGAGCAGCAGCAGCGAGTCGACATACATGTTCTTCTCATCCAGGCTCTTGGCACGATTGATCTTGTTCTTGTAGAGCGTGATGCCGCGCACGAAGGTGTTCTCCGAAGCCTTCGGGCACTTGGCCAGCAGCTCCTGAAGGTAACGCGTGGCACCGTCGTAATCCTTGTTGTCGCAGGCCTCCTTGAAGAAGTTGCTGTTCAGGATGTTCTGCTGTCTTTCTTCGGGAGTGTCACCCCATATCGCATACTTGGGGTCGCTGAAGTCCTGTGCATACGTGGCGACAGCCATGACTGCGCACGCCGCAGAGAGCAAAAACTTAAACTTTTTCATCGGTCAGATTAATTTTTGTGTATGAGAATATTATTATCGGTTTAATCGTACTTGGGACGCATGAACCAGTATTCGCCGTTCTCCTGTCCCGCAAAGAGCGTGAAGCCCACGGCGATCTTGAAATATTGCTGCCGCACGAGCCCCAGGCGGTCGGCCACATTGTATCCGCGGCGTCCGTACTCGACGCCCACATCGATGGACGACACGGCCCAAAGCTTGACCGGAAGCCCGAACCCGGCCGTCACGGCCCACTGCGACAGCCTGTCGCCGTTGAAGGTCTGGTTGTGGGATCCGTAGCGGAAGCCCGCACGATACGAAAGGCGTTTCATGAAGTTCCGCACGTCGTAACGGTTCGGCGTGAACTCCACGCCGGCCTTCACGGTGCTCGTATTCGTATAGGCCACCTCGTAAAGGAGCTTGTTGTCGCCCGTGCCGGTCGTTCCCGTCATCTCGGAGAGGTTGTTCCCGCTGCTCCAGTTCTGGTAGACGTAATCCACCCCGAAGGACCATTTCGCCGTCTGGTAGAAGAATCCGGCATTGATCTGACGCGGAAGAGTCAGCTTCATGTGCGTCGTATCGCCCTTGATCGTCGAATAGTTGATGTCGGCGCTGTAGATCCGGTTGGTGACCTCCGGATTCAGATCCCCGCCGAAATCGTACGTCGCACCGATGGTCAGGATCCGCCGCTTGTTCATGATCGGGCTCCACTGGAATCCGACCTGCCCCTTGACGCTCGAAATGGCGTACTCGCTCAGTCCCGTCGTCGAAACGGGGCTTCCCTCGCCCGTGATGGCCGTCGGGGTCATGACGAACGTCCGGTCGATGGAGCCCCAGTAGTACTGAAACGCCGCGCCGATCGAGAAGCCGCGGAAGATCTCCCAGCCCATGCCGAGCTTGACCTCCGTCACGTCACCCTCGCCCTGATAGGTGTACTGCACGTTTCCCATCTCGCCGAAAACCGGATCCGTGGGGTCGTATTCGTGGTAGTACTTCGTACGGTATCCCACCGAGCTGTAGGGCGTGAGGCTGAAGCCCAGGCCGAGGCCCTTGGCCACCGGAAGCTGGAAGGCCACGTCGTGGAAGTTGAACGTATTGTATACCGTGCTCTTGTCCGCGTTGTTGATCGTCTGGGAGTTGTAGTAGTTCTGCCCCTCGAGTCCGAAGTTGAAGAGGAACGTCTTGGGCTGCACCGCGCAGTATGCCGCAGGGTTCAGCAAATTCACTACGCCCGTCGAACGCATGGCGACACCCACTCCGCCCATCGAGCGCATCTGCAATGTGCCGGGCGTATTCACCTCGCCGATACCGTACATCGTATAGGGAGAGAATGCGTTGATACTGCTTGTCTGCGCCGCGGCGACCACGGGAAACAGCGCCGCAACGGCGACAAGAAGTTTAATCACGGGGTTCTTCACTTGCATTATACTCTAAGATTCTATTCAATCCGGCAAATACCAGATTACAATTTGCAAATATCGTGTTTTTAATCCTTTTCACAAAGAATTTTGCGTCGCCGCCGGTAAAAATTACGCACAAATCGGCGATTTTTTCCTTCATGCGGCC
This sequence comes from Candidatus Alistipes faecavium, assembly GCA_019118605.1. Classification (GTDB taxonomy): domain Bacteria; phylum Bacteroidota; class Bacteroidia; order Bacteroidales; family Rikenellaceae; genus Alistipes; species Alistipes faecavium. Next base: position 18,206 of record DWYP01000032.1, read on the forward strand.
GACATAGCCCTCGATTTCGAAGCTCAGGGAATTCATGACCCCCAGCTCCACGGCCTCCTCGGTCGTGAGCCCCTGCAGCCCCTCCTCCTCGGTCGGGCCGCACAGCGGCAACCGCGCCGTATAGTCGTGCAGGGCCCGGAAGCGCGTCTGCATGCCCGGGGAGATGCACCCCCCGCGGTAGATGCCGTCGGCGGTCACCAGGTCGATGGTCACGGCCGTCCCGAAGTCGACGATCAGGACGTTCCGCCCCGGGTAAAGCACCGTTGCGCCGACGGCCGCCGCCAGGCGGTCGCGGCCGAGCGTCGCGGGCGTGCGGTAGTCGTTGCCGATCGGCACGGGCGTCTGCGCCGTGAAGGGCACGAGCAGCTCCGCATGCGCACGCAGCGCGGCGAGCAGCGGCTCCTCCACATCGCGCGTCGACGAGACGATCGCCCGCCGGAAACGCCCCGCAGGCTCCTGCCCGGCGCATCCGCGCGCCGCGGCAGCCTCCGCATGGAGTTCTGCGGGCAACCCGGGGTGAAAATGCGCCACCGTACGCTGCGCAACCGGCGCCCCGCCGTCGAAAACGGCGAGCTTCACCAGCGTATTGCCTATGTCAACGATCAGATTCACAGCTGCTGCAGCGTTTTCCAGGCATCTTCCACGTCTTTGATATTTCTAACGGTCATCGCCAGGCGATTATTGTGCTGTTTGAGCACAAAACGATCCGGCCGCTGCGTAATGTGCTGAAGCAGCGTCATGAAGACTTCGCTCTTGTAGTAGGGCGAGTTTTCCTCGCCCACGAACTGCACGATCATCAGGCCGTTCTTGACCTTCACGCGCTCCATGCCCAGGCGGATGGCCTCCCAGCGCAGGCGCACGACGTTGAGCAGCTCCCGGGCGGCCTTCGGCAGCGGCCCGAAGCGGTCGACCAGGCGGTTTTCGAAGGCTTTGAGGGACTCCTCGTCCTTCGTCGAATCAAGCTCGCGGTAGAGCTTCAGGCGCTCGGCCTGCTGCGCGACATAATCCTCCGGGAGCGACGCCTCGACCTCGATTTCGATGTGCGCGTCGTCGATGAAGCGCAGCCGCTCGACGACCTGCTGCTCGCCGTCGCTCATGCCCGGCAGCTGCAGACCCTCGGCCCGCAGCTCGGCGATGGCCTCGTTCATGATCTTCTGGTAGGTCTCGAAGCCGATGTCGGCGATGAAGCCGCTCTGCTCGGCGCCCAGCAGGTTGCCCGCGCCGCGGATGTCGAGGTCCTGCATGGCGATGTTGAATCCCGAACCGAGGTCCGAGAACTCCTCGATGGCCCGCAGGCGGCGCCGCGCGTCGGACGAGAGCATCTCGTCGGGCGGCGAGAGGAGGTAGCAGTAGGCCTTCTGGTTCGAACGGCCCACACGCCCGCGCAGCTGGTGCAGGTCGCTCAGCCCGAAGTGCTGCGCGTTGTTGACAATGATCGTATTGGCGTTCGGGATGTCGATGCCGTTCTCGATGATCGTCGTCGCGACCAGCACGTCGAACTCCCCGTAGATGAAGTCCATGATGAGCTTCTCGAGCTGCTCGGCGGGCATCTTGCCGTGCCCCACGGCCACCCGTGCCTTCGGGCAGAGGCGCGTGATCATCCCCTGCAGCTGCGGAAGGTCCTCCACGCGGTTGTGGACGAAGTAGACCTGCCCGCCGCGTGCAAGCTCCGTTTCGATGGCGTCGCGGACGATCTCCTCCGAGAAGACATGCGACTCGGTGAGGATCGGCTGCCGGTTGGGCGGGGGCGTGGAGATGACCGACAGGTCGCGCGACCCCATGAGCGAGAACTGCAGCGTCCGCGGAATGGGCGTCGCGGTGAGCGTCAGCGTATCGACCGAGACGCTCATCTCGGTGAGCTTCTCCTTCGCCGCAACGCCGAACTTCTGCTCCTCGTCGATGATCAGCAGCCCCAGGTCGCGGAAAACCACCTGGCGCCCCAGCATCTTGTGCGTGCCGATGAGGATGTCGATCTTCCCCGCGGCGAGGTCCGCGATGATCTGCTTCACCTCCTTTGCGGATTTCGTGCGGTTGAGGTACTCCACGCGCACCGGGAAGTCGCGCAGGCGTTCGGTGAACGAGCGGTAGTGCTGCAGCGCCAGGATCGTCGTCGGGACCAGCACGGCGACCTGCTTGCCGTCGGCAGCCGCCTTGAAGGCCGCGCGGATCGCCACCTCGGTCTTCCCGAAGCCCACGTCGCCGCACACCAGGCGGTCCATCGGCTGGTCCGACTCCATGTCCTTCTTGATGGCCGCCGTCGCGGCCTGCTGGTCGGGGGTGTCCTCCCAGCGGAACGACGCCTCGAGCTCGTGCTGCAGGTAGCTGTCCGGCGAGAAGGCAAAACCCTTCGAGGCCTTGCGCTTCGCATACAGGGCGATCAGCTCCCGCGAAATGTCCTTGACGGCCTTCTTCGTGGCGTTCTTGAGCTTCTGCCAGGCCCCGGCTCCCAGCTTGTAGACCTTCGGGGGTTCGCCGTCCCCGGACTTGTAGCGCGAGATGCGGTGCAGCGAGTGCACGTTCACGAACAGCACGTCGCCGTCCTTGTAGACCAGCTTGATCGCCTCGTGCGTCTTGCCGCCCTCGTTGATGCGCACCAGACCGTCGAATCGCCCCACACCGTGGTCGATGTGCACCACGTAGTCGCCCGGGCGCAGCTGGTTCAGCTCCGCGACGGTCATCTGCTCGTCGCGCCGGATCTCCCCGTTGATGCGGTAGCGCTGGTAGCGGTCGAAAATCTGATGGTCGGTATAGAAGCAGAGCTTCAGGTCGTTGTCGATGAACCCCTCGTGGAGCGTCAGCGCGAGGGGCCGCACCACGGCCTGACCCCGGCCGATCTGGTGGAAGATGTTCTCCAGGCGCTCGATCTGCGCCTTGTTCTCCGAAAGGATCCACGTCTCATACCCCCGCAGGGCGTTGCGGATCATATCGTCGGCCAGCACCTCGAAATTCTTGTTGAACTTCGGCTGCGCGGCCGTCGAGAAGGCGACGGTATGCGTCGCGGGGCGTTCCCGCAGGTTGTCACGCAGCAGGAAGAGGCGGTTCGGGAGGAGGTCCTCCAGCAGGCCGTTGCGGCTCGTGAGCAGCGAGTCGATCCGTTCGGGATGCTCCATGTCGGCGAGCGTCCTGCGGCGGATGTCGTTGACCCTGCGCAGCAGGTAATCGGCGTCGTAGAACCACCACGCCGCCCCGGGCCCGGCGAAGCGCGCGAGCGAGACCTTCGCGGCGGAGGCCTCCCCGCCGTTCAGGTCGGGGATGATCTCCACCCGCTCGAGCCTGTCCGACGAAAGCTGGCTCGAGATTTCGAACCGCCGGATCGAATCGACCTCGTCGCCGAAGAAGTCCAGGCGGTAGGGCTTGCTCTCCGAATAGGAGAAGACGTCGACGATGCCGCCGCGCAGCGAATACTGCCCGGGCTCGTAGACGAAATCCACGCGCGTGAACGCGGCGTCGAGGAGCTCCTGCTCCAGCACCTCGATCGAGATGCGGTCGCCGACCCTCACGCCGATGGTGCGGCGGCTGAGGACCTCGGCGTCGGCAACCCGCTCGGCCAGCGCCTCGGGATAGGTGCAGACCACGAGGTAGTCGCCTCCGGCGGCCGAAAAGGCCTTCAGGGCGTTCATCGTCGCCGTGCGCTGCACGACCCCCTGGGGATCCTCGGCCCCGTAGGCGGCCGAACGCTTGTAGGACGACGGGAAGAAGCAGATCTTCTTCTCGTCGAGCAGGTTGTAGAAGTCGTTGAGAAGGTACGCCGCGGCGTCGCGGTCCTCGGACACGAAGAGGTGCACGCCCCCCACGCGGGCGATCGCCGCCGCGGCATAAAACGAAAGGGCCCCGCCGACCAGCTCTTCGAGGTGGACGGTGGCGCCTTCCGCGGCATATGCGCGGCACAGGGCGTCGAGAGCCTTCGAACCGGCGACCAGCCGGCCCGGCCGTTCGCGGGGCGTTGCCATGGGCTACTTCCGGATCAGGTCGTTGTCCTTGCGGTCGTGGTAGTGGATCTCGACGATGCCGATGCTCTGGTCTTCGGAGATGTCGATGCGCGTCTTGTACTTCCACTCCCAGCGGCGGCGCAGCGACCAGAAGCCCTTCTTCAGAAATGCGCCCACGTAGGGACTGACGACCAGTTTGATGTATTTGTGGCCCCGATCCTCGGTGAGGAACGAGATCTGGTTCTCGATCTTCTTGTCGAGCAGCACCGTGGGCTCGATCTTGCCCGTGCCGTTGCACGTCGGGCAGACGTCCGAGACGCTCTCCACGGCCACCGGGCGCACCCGCTGGCGCGTGATCTGCATCAGCCCGAACTTCGTCAGCGGAAGAACCGTATGCTTGGCCTTGTCGGTGGACATGAGCTTGACCATCTCGTCGAAGAGCGCCTGCTTGTTCTGCGCCTTGTGCAGGTCGATGAAGTCGATGATGACGATGCCCCCGAGGTCGCGCAGCCGCAGCTGCCGCGCAATCTCCTTCGCCGCCGCGAGGTTCACGTCCATGGCCGTCTGCTCCTGGTTGTCCTCGGCCTTCGTACGGTTCCCGGAGTTCACGTCGATGACGTTCATCGCCTCCGTGTGCTCGATGATCAGGTAGGCCCCGCGCTTCAGCGACACATACTTGGCAAACAGCGACTTGATCTGCTTCGAAATGTCGAAGTTGTCGAATATCGGCACGTTGCCCTTGTAGAGCTTCACGATCTTCTCCTTCTCGGGCTCGATCTGACGGATGTAGTTGCGGATCTCGTTGTACATCGCCTCGTCGTCGACGGCGATCTGCGAGAAGGAGCCGTTGAGCGAGTCGCGGATGATCGTGTTCGCGCGGTTCATCTCGCTCATCAGCTGCGCGGGAACCGACGCCATGTTCTTGCGGATCGACCCGCAGGTCTTGCGCCAGCGGTCGATCTGCGTCTGGATGTCGTGCTCGATGTCCTCGTCCTTGGCCTCCATGGCCGCCGTGCGGATGATCACGCCGAAATTCTTCGGCAGCACCGCCGCGGCGATACGCTTCAGGCGCTTCTTCTCCTCCGCAGAGCGGATCTTCTGCGACAGGAAGACCTTCGACGAAAAGGGAACCAGCACGACGTTGCGCCCGGCCAGCGAGATGTCCGACGTCAGGCGCGGGCCCTTGGTCGAGATCGCCTCCTTGGCCACCTGAACCATGATCTGCTGCCCGACCTGGAGGTAGTCGCCGATTTTGCCGTTCTTTTCGACCGGCGCCTCGAGCTTCATGCTCTCGACGCGGCAGCCGCGCTTGCCCGGCTGCTGCGAGGCGACGAGCTTCTGAAGCGACGGGAACTGCGTTCCGAGGTCGAGGTAGTGGATGAAGGCGTCCTTTTCGTGTCCTATGTTGACGAATGCCGCGTTGAGCCCCGGCATGATCTTGCGTACCTTTCCGAGGTAGATGTCCCCCACGGCGAAGCCCGTCTGGCACTGCTCCTTGTTGAGCTCGACGAGCACCTTGTCCTCGCACATGGCGATGGAGATCTCGCTCGGGGTGACGTTTACGATGAGTTCTCTGTTCATTTATATGTAATACCGCCGCCGAAAGTCCGGGGAGGAAACCGTCTCCGGGATTCCGGGCGTCGGACGGGATGAAGTGAATAATGCATGCCGCGTGTTCGGAATGGAGTCGCGGCGAACTCCAATGGGATATTTCGGGCGCCGGAGAACCGGGCGCGGGGAATCTCCGGGCGGGAAGCGCCGCATCAGGGGGCGGGCACACCGCCGGGCGGAGGAGATTCCGGAAAAAACAGGTAAAGCTAAAAGAACCTCACGGGATTCCTTTAGCTTTATCTATTCGTTAGCACAAAGGTGCTACCCTACCTTATTTTTTCTTATGGCGGTTCTTGCGAAGACGTTTTTTACGCTTGTGGGTAGCCATCTTGTGACGCTTATGCTTCTTTCCGTTTGGCATAGTGTAAAAATTTTAGAGGTTCTTGAATCCGTTATTTCACCTTCTCAGCGAAGCTCTTGGCGGGCTTGAATGCGGGAATGTTGTGTTCGGGGATCGTGATGGTGGTGTTCTTCGAGATGTTGCGGGCGACCTTCTGGGCGCGCTTCTTCACGATAAAACTGCCAAAGCCGCGGAGATATACGTTATTCTGCTGGATAAGCGAGGTTTTGATGCCTTCCATGAACGCCTCCACGACAGCCTGTACCTGCACCTTTTCAATTCCGGTGTTCTTAGCGATTTCGCTTACGATATCTGCCTTTGTCATAGTTTATTGTTGTTTGAAGATTTTACGTGCATTTTACGATTCGGACTGCAAATATACGTTTTTATTTGATTATCCGCCAATAAAGTGAAAAATTTTTTTCTACCTGCGGGCGTGCTCCCGGCCCTGAGCGATGCAAATATCGGGCAAAAGGATGCCGCGGAAACATCTTTCGGGAATTTTCCTCCCCGGCAGCCGGCGCATCGCCCGGCCAGGACAACTCCAACGTCCTGTCATACACCCGATTGTGGCTCCGCGGAGAGATTTTCCGCTCCCGGCTCAATAAAATGTCCGCTTTTTGCGTTTGACAATAAAATAACTATGTTTGCATAAGCAAATCGGATACCATGGTAAAGATACTCTGGGTCGACGACGAAGTCGAACTGCTCAAACCCCACGTCCTCTTCCTCACGCAGAAGGGCTACGAAGTGGATACCTGCAACAACGGATACGACGCCATAGACATGGCCGCGGAAGGCGCCTACGACCTCATCATCCTCGACGAGATGATGCCCGGCATGACCGGACTCGAAACGCTGCCCCGCATCAAGGAGGTGCGTCCGACCACCCCGGTGATCATGGTCACCAAGAGCGAGGAGGAGAACATCATGAACAAGGCCGTGGGTTCGAAGATCGCCGACTACCTCATCAAGCCCGTCAACCCCAACCAGGTGCTGCTCTCGATCAAGAAGAACGTCCACCAGCAGCAGCTCGTCACCGAGCAGACCACGGCCGACTACCGCTCGGAGTTCGGACGCATCTCCGCGTCGCTCCAGATGGCCGACAACTTCGCCGACTGGTGTTCGCTCTACCGCAGGATCACGGCCTGGGAGATCGAACTCTCGGAATCCACGGACCAGAGCATCCGCGAGGTGCTCACCTACCAGAAGAACGAGGCCAACCAGGAGTTCTGCAAGTTCGTGCGCCGCAACTATTACGGATGGATCAACCGCCGCAGCGACCAGACGCCCGTGATGTCGCACACGCTCATGCGCTCGAAGATCTTCCCCACGGTCGATGAAAACCCCAAGACCACGCTGCTGCTGATCGACAATTTCCGCTATGACCAGTGGAGGTCGATCTCCTCGCTGCTCAGGGGCTACTACGACGTGGCCCAGGACGACTTCTACTGCGCGATCCTGCCCACGGCCACGCAATACGCCCGAAACGCGATCTTCGCCGGGCTGATGCCCCTTGCCATCGACAAGCTGATGCCCAACAAGTGGCTCAACGACAACGAGGAGGGCAGCAAGAACCAGTACGAGGAGGAGTTCCTGCGCCGCCTGATGAGCCGCAGCGGCAAGACATGGAAGTGCACCTTCGACAAGCTCGTGCGCCCGGAGCAGGGCCGCAAGCTCGTGGACAACATCCAGCGCATCTACGACGCCGACTTCTCGGTGATCGTCTACAACTTCCTCGACATCCTCTCCCACGCTCGTACCGAAACGGACATCATCCGCGAGCTCACCGAGGACGATGCGGCCTTCCGCTCGCTCACCCGCTCGTGGTTCGAGCACTCGGATCTCTACACGATCCTGAAGCTGCTCTCCGAAAACGGACACACGGTAATCATCACCTCGGATCACGGCACGATCCGCGTGGACAACCCCGTGAAGGTGACCGGCGACCGCGAGACCTCGGCGAACCTCCGCTACAAGACGGGCCGCAACCTCGCCTACAACTCCCGCGAGGTCTACGAGATCCTGCGCCCCGAAGACGTGCAGCTTCCGTCGAGCAACCTCACCTCGAGCTACATCTTCGCCTACAACTCCGACTTCCTGGTCTACAACAACGACGCGAACCGCCACATCCGCTACTACCGCAACACGTTCCAGCACGGCGGCATCTCGATGGAGGAGATGATCGTACCCTATATTGTTCTGAAACCCAAACAGTAAACCTCACATACCGATGAATGCACCGATGAAAACCATACACATCACCTCGCAGGACGAGCTCCCGCAGGTCGCCGAGGCGGTCATCCGCGCCCTCGGACGCCGCACGGTCGTGGCGCTGCGGGGCGAGATGGGCGCCGGGAAAACCACCCTGATCCGCGAGATCGTCGCGCAGCTCGGGGCGACGGACACCGTCACGAGCCCGACGTTCGCACTGGTCAACCAGTACAAGGGAAGCGGGAACCGCACGATCTACCATTTCGACTTCTACCGCATCGAGGAGCTGCGCGAAGCCTACGACCTGGGATACGAGGAGTATTTCTATTCGGGCGACATCTGCCTGGTGGAGTGGCCCGAGAAGATCGAGCCGCTGCTGCCCGAGAACACCATCCAGGTGCGCATTACGGTCGACAGCGCCACGGCCCGCACCTTCGAGATCGAATAACGGAAGGAACGCCCCGCCCGCCGGGTGGAGGCAATCCGCATACGGGAGAAGCCGCACAGACCGAGTGCGGCTTCTCCCGTTTTGCGTCTTCCGGCGGTGCGGGTTGCGCATATGAGAATTTTCGCTACCTTTGCGGGACAAATGCGCGAGGGCTCCCCCGCCGCATCCGGATACGACATATAAAATAAAGACATACCATGCAGGAATACATCTCCAAACAGCACCAGATTCTCCGCCCCGCGGAGCAGATCTACGCGGTCATCAGCCGCTTCGACAACCTTACGCCCGCGCTGGCCGACCGCGTCGAGGAGTGGCAGGCCGACGAGGAGCACTGTTCGTTCAAGGCCAAGGGTTTCACCGTAAGGCTCCGCATGGAGGAGCGTGTCGAACCCAAGCATGTGAAGATCGTGGGCGACGAGGGCGGCGTTCCGGTCGACTTCGCCTTCTGGATCCAGCTGCACAAGGTCTCCGACACCGACACGCGCCTGCGCCTGGTGCTGCACATCGAGCTGAACATGATGATGAAGATGATGATCGGCTCGAAGCTCCAGGGGGCCATCGACCAGATTGCCGAGGGCATCGCCCGGGCGCTGAACCAGGCCCCGGCCTTCTGACCGGCGGCAGGCGCAGCAGACGCGACTGGCGGCGGCAGGAACGGCTGGCAGCAACGAGAACGGCTGGCAGCGACGAGAACGGCTGGCGGCGGCAGGAACAGCTGGCAGCGGCAGGAACGACAGACACGGCGGACGCGGCTGAAACAGCAAAAAAACGGCTCCCGAAAGGTATCGGGGGCCGTTTCACGTTGCCGCGCCGCAGGCTCCGCGGCCGGCATGCCGTCAGATCCGGGGTTTCTGCACCATGCGGATCACCAGCGAAAGGGCGTAGATCAGCATGCCGTAAATAGTCGGAATACAGCCCACGCGGAATCCGCCGGCCAGCAGCGAGGGGGAGATGTCCCCGACCTTCTGCACGACGCCCATGGCCTGCGAGAAGCCGAACAGCGTGTAGACAATGCCGGTGATCAGGGCCAGCAGGCCGATCTCCCGAACCCATGCGGGGGCCTTCCAGGCCGCGAGCAGCAGGCCGATCAGTTCGAGGGTCAGCAGGGACATGCCCCACAGTCCTCCTTCCAGAAAAAGGGTAAGCATAAGCGAAAAGATTTTGGCGGTTGATTCGGGAATATTCCCCGTTGCAAAGATAGGGAACCGGGGGCCCGAAGGCAAAAAAAACGGCTGTCGAAACCCGTTGTCGGCCGGTAGAAACCCGCTGCGGGGCATTTTCGGGCTGGATCCGGGGCCGAGGGGCGTTGCCGGGCCGGGAAAATTCACCTATCTTTGTACAAAGCAACCTCGCGATGAAACAGAACCTGCCCCTGCTCTGGGGATTCGTCTCGGCCATACTGATCGCCCTCCTCTTCGGAGCCCTGGGATACGCCTGCGACCAGGCGATCCTGCTCACGGTGTTTTTCATGCCCGGGGTGCTGATCCTGCGCTATTTCATCCCGCAGGTGGCGGCCGGGGAGCGTTCCCGAAGGATTCCCGACACCGTTTATCTGCTGGCCGCCGTCGTCGCGATCGAGTACCTCGCGCTGATCTTCGGGCACCGCGTCGCCTTCGACACGCCGCCCGACGACCTGCCCGGGGCGGTTTTCAATCCGCTGTTCATCCTCCTGCTCCTGGCCCTGTACATCGTCCCGGAGCGGCTCATCGAGCGGCATCTCGCGCAGCAGCTCCCCTACGACCGCACCCTGACGTTCGTCTCCGACCGCCGGAAGGTCACGCTCGACCCGGGGGAGATCCTCTACGTCGAATCGAACGACGACGAGGTGTGGATCCGCACCGCGGCGGGTGAAGCCTACCGCACGAAGACCCGCATTTCACAATGGGAGGCGCTGCTCGACGACAGGTTCCTGCGCGTTCACCGCTCCTACATCGTCAACACGGAGCGCATCGACGAGGCGCTCCCGGGGCGTCTTCGGATCGGCGGACGGCAGATCGAGATTTCGCGCAAGTACAAGGAGCCGGTGCGCCGTCGGCTCGGGCAGTCCTGACGCCCCGGCAACGGCCGCCGGCATCCGCCGGGCCGTACAGGTCGGGGCGCAACCGCCGCGACCTCACTCGCCAAGCCGCACACACCGCATCCTGCGGAGGTTACCGGGACATCGCCTCGGCCACGCGGCGGATCGTCGGAAAGGCGTCGCGCACGTGCTCCGCAGCCTCCGCGGGCGTGCACCACACCACGCGTTCGATCCCCTCTTCGGTCTGCGGCTGCAGCGCCGAAGGCTGCGTGGGGCGCAGCTCGAACCACCGCGTGCGCTTCAGTTCCCAGCGTTCGGTCTTCGGAAACCAGTAGGCGTGCAGCGTCTCGCACAGCGGCCGCACCGTCGCGGCGGCCACCCCCGTCTCCTCTTCGATCTCGCGCTCCGCGCACCGTTCGACGCTTTCCCCCGCCTCGAGGTGTCCCTTCGGAAGATCCCAGCGTCCGTTGCGGTGGATCATCAGCCACTCCCCGCGGTCGTTGACCACCACCCCTCCGGCCGCCTCGACCCGGGCGAACTGCGCGGCAAAGGCCGCGAAAGCTGCCTCCGGATCGGGCGCAAGCAGTACGACGGAGTTGTGCGATTCGAGAATTTTCAGTATCTTGGGGCGCGATAAGTCGCTGGCCGTGACACCCGGCAGCGCATACCATGTCCCGTCGGGCGCCGAAGCCGCGAATGCCACGGCCTTGTCGGCGAAATAGACGGTGCGGATCATCGTGTGCAGCATGTTTTTCGGAATTCAAAAATACGAATAAATAGGAAAACCTCAACGAAAATGAAAAAAATCATCCTGATGATGGCTATTGCAGCTCTGGGGCTGGGCGCCTGCGACCGGCAGCGTCCCGAACCCCTGAAGATCGACAACGCGCTGACGGCCGGGGAGATCGCCGCCGGGCTCTTCACCCCCGAGGTGATGTGGAAGATGAGCCGCGCGGGCGGCGCCGCGCTCTCGCCCGACGGGAAGCGCTTCGTCTACCAGCAGACAGACTACAACATGGCGGAAAACCGCGGCGTGACGACCCTCTGGATCGAGGAGCTCGACACGAAGGCCGTGACGCGCCTGAGCGACGGCACGTCGAACAGCCTCGCACCCCGCTGGAGCGCCGACGGGCGGCACATCTACTTCCTCTCGGATCGCAGCGGCTCGATGCAGGTGTGGGAGATGTCGCCCGCGGGCGGCGACGTGCGCCAGTTGTCGGACTTCGCGCGCGATGTCGAAGGGTTCGGCATCTCGCCCCGCGGCGACAAGGCGTGGTACGTGCAGCGCGTGCAGGTCGCCGACCGCCGCTCGGCAGACATCCACAAGGACATGGACAAGTCGAAGGCCCGGATCTACGACGACCTGATGGTACGCCACTGGGACTACTGGGACGAGGGTGAACACCTGCACATCTTCGTCGGCGACTTCGGGCCCGAGGGCATGAAGGAAGGCACCGACATCCTCGGCCCCGATGCGGCGTGGGACGCCCCGCTGGCCCCCTACTTCGACATGGCCGAGATCGCCTGGAACAACGCCGGGACGATGCTGGCCTACACGTGCAAACCCCTGACCGGCACGGAGTACGCCGTCTCGACCGATTCGGACATCTTCGTCTACGACGTCGCCTCGGGCGCCACGCAGAACATCTGCAAGCCCACGAACTTCAACACCGGAGAGCCGATCGAACGGCTGCAGGAGAACCTCCCGGGATATGACAAGTATCCCGTCTGGTCGCCCGACGATTCGAAGATCGCCTTCCTCTCGCAGCGCCGCGCGGGCAACGAGTCGGACAAGGCGCGGCTGTTCCTCTACGACTGCGCGACGGCCGAGATGCGCGACCTGACGGAGGATTTCGACTACAACGCCCAGAACGTCGTCTGGGAGGGCAACGACCGGCTCTGGTTCGTGGCCCCGATCGAGGGGACGCTCCAGATCTGCCGCGTGGCGGCCGTGGACGGCGAGGTCGAGGTTCTCACGAAGGGCGACCACAGCATCAACGCCTTCACGATGGCCAGCGGACGGATCGTCGCCGAGCTGGCCACGATCTCCTCGGCCCCGGAGTTCTACGCGGTGAACCCCGCCGACGGGACCCTGGAGCAGATCTCCGCAATCAACCGCGCGGTCTACGAAAACATCCGCATGGGCGAGGTGCAGAAGCGATGGGTGCGGACCACCGACGGCAAGCAGATGCTCACGTGGGTGATCCTCCCGCCGGACTTCGACCCCGCGAAGAAGTATCCCACGCTGCTCTACTGCGAGGGAGGCCCCCAGAGCGTCGTGGCAAACGGCTGGAGCTACCGCTGGAACTTCCAGCTCATGGCCGCACAGGGATATGTCGTCGTGGCCCCGAACCGCCGCGGCGTACCGTCGTTCGGGCAGGAGTGGCTCGACCAGATCTCGGGAGACTACTCCGGGCAGAACATCCGCGACTACCTCTCGGCCATCGACGACGTGGCGCGCGAGTCGTGGGCCGACGAGACCCGCATGGGGTGCGTCGGCGCCTCGTACGGCGGTTATTCGGTCTACTTCCTGGCCGGATGCCACGAGAAGCGGTTCAAGGCCTTCATCGCCCACTGCGGCATCTTCGACTTCGAGGCGATGTACGGCGAAACCGAAGAGCTCTTCTTCATCAACAACGACTACGGAGGCCCCTACTGGGACACCGCGAACGCCACGGCACAGCGCTCCTACGCCAACTCCCCGCACAAGTTCGTGGCCCGCTGGGACACGCCGATCCTCATCATCACCGGCGAGCGCGACTACCGCATCCCCTACACGCAGTCGCTCGAAGCCTTCACGGCCGCACGCGTGCGCGGCATCCCGGCGCGGCTTGTCGAGTTCCAGGACGAGGCGCACCAGGTCTTCAAGCCCCAGAACTCCATGGTCTGGAACCGCGAGTTCTTCGGCTGGCTCGACCGATACGTCAAACAGGCCCCGCACGGCAACCAGTAGTCCGCCTGCCGGACAACGGCCGAAAAACCTGCTCCGCGGAGCAGGTTTTTTTGTCTCCGCAGGCCCTCACGCCACCCCGGGAAATGCGGCGTTCGTGATGAAAATCCGGGCGTTCGTTGAAAAAAGTTTGAGATCACGGAGCATGTACCTATTTTTGCAACGTTCATGAACAGAATGCTTTCAGTCGTCAAACAGCTCTTTCGGGGAGCAGCGGCCGGGGTCGTGGTGACACTGGCCGCCTGCAGCAAGTCCCCCGGTTCGGAATCGGCGCCCGTCGCGGAGCGGATCTCCGTGAGCATCGGCGTATCCTCCGGGATCGGCATCGACGTCGAAAGCCGCACGCAGATCGACGGGCAGGGCGTGAATGTCCAATGGGCCGACGGCGACCGCATCGCCCTGTGGGCCGAAGCCGCCGACGGAACGTTTGCCTTCGAAGGGAGTGCATTCGCCCTGTCGCGATTCGGAGCGTCAAAACAGGAGGCGCTGTTCCGCGGCGAGATCGACCCCATGGAGGGATCGCAGAAATACTCCTACTACGCCGTCTATCCCGTTCCGGCGTCGGTGATGAGCGCCTCCCGGGAGGTATCCTATGAAATCCCCTCCGTACAGGACGGGGCCTACCACGGCGAGTGGGACGTCATGGTCTCCGAAGCCGTCGAGAACGCCCCCGGGCTCGTCGCCGGAGACAACAGCGACGCCGTCACGCTGCATTTCCACCACCAGGTGCATCTGCTGCGCATCCGTATCCCGGAGAACCTCCTCGGCGAGGCTATCACGAAACTCACGCTCACCTTCCCGACGGAGGTCACCGGAACGCTGACGGTCGACATCGCCGATCCGCAGGCGCAGCCGCAGATCAGCGGCTCGCAGAGCGTGACGCTGGAGTTCGCCGAGCCGAAGAATGCCGGCGACGTGGTCTTCGCCACCATCGCACCCGTGACGCTCACGGAGGACGACCAGATCGGAATCGTCGCCACGGGATCCATCTACGAGTCGCAGACCCGCACCTTCCCGGGCAAGGACTTCCGGCCCGGGCACACCACCCCCATTGCCTACACGGTTCCCGAGGCGGAGAAGATCCTCGGCACGATGCTGCGTTTCTCGCTCCACGACACGGGCGAGGCGACCCTCGGCGAAACAGTCCAGAGGGTATGGCTCGAGGCCGACGGCGTAGCCTTCGACGAGGGTTCCGCGGCGAAGCCCTTCACGGTCAATGCCGAGGGGCAGTACGAAATCCTGCTGCCCAACGGTTCGGAGATCCCCGGGCAGCTGAACGCCGCCGGAGCGCTGACGGTCTGCTACGACTCGGAGCACGCCACCGTCACGAAACGGCTCGCGCTGCCGACGATCAACACCCAGGCCGTGAACGAGATCGCCCTGCCCGACGTTCCCTACCTCTTCGAGGAGGACTTCAGCGGCGCCTCGGCACAGGACTATACCAGCTCGACGGACGAACTCTCCGGCATCGGCCTGCCCGGATGGGGTGCCAGCCGCTACGAAGTACAACCCGGACGCGCCGCCTTCTATATGTACGTAGGAACGAGTACTTCGAGTATCGACAACCGTCGGGGCCGCATGGACACCCCCTTCCTGCCGATCAAGGAGGGTGCCTCGGTCAACATCAAGGTCTCGTACAACATCGGAGCTCCGATTGTCTCCGGAACCCTCTCGTCCAAATGGAACATCACTTGCCAGTTCGGCGTCCAGACAGACTCCGACGGGGCCATCTCCGGAGACGATGCGATGAGCCGTGTTCTGGAGACCTACATCCCCGCAGAGGGAGGAGATTTCACCGGCACGCTGCCGCAATCAGTTACCGATTACCCGATTACCGGCGCAACGGGAAAGACCCGTCTGACATGGCGCGCATCCGAATATCAAAAAATAAGCGGCAGCTCCTGGAGCGTACTTACCGCCAAATCCTTCTACGTCTACCTCGACGATATCCGCGTTTCGATCGTCAGCCAATAACCACCGAGAAAGACAAAAACAGTCAAACAAAAAACAAAAGACAAACAAAAGACAAACAAAAAATCATAAAACCATGAAACAATTTATCCTATTCCTGGCCCTGGCAACTGCCCTCGGAGCCGGTTCGTGCGCCGATGACGCCATGAACCTCTCCCCGAAGGACGGCTACGGCCACATCCGGCTCCGCGGATCGGCCGACGTGCAGGTCGAAACCCGCGCCACACGCGCCGAGCTCGACCTCTCGACCATCGGCGTGACCGCCCCGGCCCCCGGAGACTTCGCCCTGAAGCTCACATGCCCCGACCCGGAGTTCAGCAAGCAGTGGCCCACGATCGACGCCTTCAACGCCGAGGACGAACTCTACAAGGCCGGCGTCTACACGGCTGTCGTATCGTACGGATCGCCCGACGAGGAGGGCACCGACAAACCCTATTACTACGGAACCCAGGAGGTGACGGTCATCGCCACGCAGACGGCTACCGCGCAGATCAACGCCTCGATCGCCAACTCGCTGGCCGAGATCCGCACGACGGCGGCCTTCGACCAGTATTTCCACGACGCCGCCTTCACGCTCCGGACCGCCTCGGGCAACGAGTTCACCTTCACGCCCAAGTCGGACGTCACGGCTGTCCCGGTCTTCGTCAAGGCCGCCACGAAGCTCACCGTAACGGGCACGGCCCGGCGCCAGAGCCAGACCGGCGAGGATGAGGGCCCGGAGGTTGCCTTCGCGGAGCAGGCCCTGGAGCAGACCGTCGCCCGCACGCGGCACATCTTTACGTTCGACGCCGCGGACGCCGGGAGCGCAACGCTCCATATCACCCTCGACGAGAACGAAGAGATCACCGTATCGGTGGACGTCGAACTGAACGAAAACGCCGAATAAAAACACCCCACAGACATGAAACATTTCAATCCGCTATATGCCCTGCTGCTTCTGGCAGGGATCGCCGCCGGATGCGTCAACGAGAAACCCTCGTACGGCACCGACGACACCACCCCGGCCACCGAAATCGGATACATCGACCTGAACGGACTGGCTCCGCAGGTGCTGCTCGACAGCGAGGTCAACCCGCTGCCGATCGTCAAGAATTCGGCAACCCGCGCCGTCACCGAGGCCGGAGGCGAGTACATCGTCCGGATCTACAACTCCTCGAACGAGGCCGTGCTCGACACCACCTACGGAGAGCTGCAGTCGCAGCTCACCGACGGACCCGACCGGAACCTCCTGGCCCTGCCCACGGGAAACTACCGGCTCTACGTCTGCTCGCACGCCGACGAGGCAATCAAGGACGTGGAGTGGGAGGATCCCGTCTACGGCACCGAGTACGAATTCTCGATCCAGCGCGCGCACACCTCCGACAACCCGCAGACCATCGACGACAACATCATCTGCAAGCTCTCGAACATCAAGGTCACGGTAACGATGTCGGCCGATCTGGCCGAGGTGCTCAGCGACGACACCCAGTCGACCGTTTCGCTGAACGAGGTCTCGACGGTCTTTTCGAAGACCGAGAGCCGTCCGGCCTTCTTCCGCCCGCAGGCCGGGGACGGGAACGGCGACACGCTCCAGTTCCTCCTCACCGGGCAGAAAGACGGGAAGCCCGTGCAGCTGAACAAGACCATCACGGGCGTCAAGGCCGGGCAGTGGCGCAAGATCTCCCTTTCGATCGTCTACTCGGAGACGGGCGAGATCGAAATCGGCGTCACGGTGAACAACTTCGTGCAGGACGAGGAGATTCCCGTCAACAGCACGGAGTCGATGTGGGAGCCTGTTCTCGACGAGCCGAGCGGACTTCCGGAGCTGATATGGCCCGACCACGAGCTTTCGGAGGGCGTATCGGTGAGCGACGCGATGTACGATCAGTCGGGCGAGTTCACCGGCACGGCTCCCGTGCTGACGCTCAACGCCCCGAACGCCATCCAGTCGGTGCTGGCGACGCTCACGACCGACAACGCCGCCTTCCGCAGCGAGGTCATCGAATCGGGAGGCCTGACGGATGTCGACCTCTGCGGCACGATCTCGCGCCTGAATCCGTTCCGCACGCTGCAGCTCACGGCGGGGGCAACCGAAAGCACGCTCGACCTGAGCAGCATCATGTGGATCTTCTACGGCTACAGCGGCAAGCACACCCTGACGTTCCACATGACCGACGCCAAGGGACAGGACGCCGAAGCGTCGCTGACCTTCACCTACACGGGCGGAGGCGCGGCGGAAGCTCCCACGATCGTATGGCTTCAGGGGAACATCGACGAGCCGCAGACCGTCACCGACGGCTTGGAGATCGACATCGATGTCGCGGCTTCCGCAGGGATCAAAAACTTCGTCATCACGATCAATTCCGAGGCGCTCGCTCCGGCATTGGCCGACATGAAACTTGACAAGCCCTTCGACCTCTGCAACGTAACAGATCCGGAGCAGGCCGAATACCTGACCACGTTCGGATTCCCGATCAATGAGGCAGTCAAGGGAACGTCCTCGCAGTCCATCTCCATCACCCCGTTCGTCTCCCTGCTGAAGAATTTCTCGGGCACGCATGCCTTCGAACTCTCCGTAACCGACAATAACGGAAGCAACGTAACCAAGACCCTGACCCTGATTGTTGAAGGCGAATAAACACTTACGAAAATGAAAAGACAAACCCTATATACAGCCGCTGCCCTGGCCCTGACCGCCGGGGTGCTGGCCGGCTGCTCGAAAAACGACATCGACACCGGCAGCCAGACCGGAACCGGAACGGTTGCCCTGCACGTCTCGGCAACACGCGCCGGAGACGACTCCGCAGCCTCCTCGGCATACGATCCCCTCGCCTTCCAGTCGATCCGGATCTACAACGCCTCGGACGAGCTGCTCCGCCACTACACGGCAACCTCGCTGCCCGAGCGCCTCGAACTGCTCGCAGGCAATTACAGCGTCGGCGTGGAGGTCGGCGAACAGGTGCCCGCCTCGTTCGAGAAGAAATACTACGTCGGGAAACAGTCCTTCACCGTCACGGCCGGGCAGACCGCAGGCGTGGAGGTGAAGTGCACCCGCCAGAACGTCATGGCGAAGGTCGCCTTCGACGCCTCGATCGCCGAGAAGTTCGGAACCGCCGTGAAGGTATGGGTCGCAGCCGCGGCCCCGGAGCAGTCCGCGGAGCTGGGCAAGGGGTCGCTCGACGAGCTGACCTTCACCGAGGCCGCAAACGGCTACTTCATGCTCCCCGAGGACGTCACGACGCTGGTCTACAAGTTCGAGGGCACGCACTCCGACCCCACGGTAGGCAACAACGGCCTCATCACCCGCGAAGGCAGCCTGGCAGGCGTTTCGGCAGGCGCCAACTGCTCGATGACCTTCCGCTACTCGGAGGACGCCCCCGGATACATCGAGTGCTTCACCATCCAGGTGGACGACACGACCGAGGATTTCACGGACGACATCGTATGGACCGACATCTCGATCACCGGAGACGGATTCAACGTCGAGGAGCAGCAGGACTACATTCCCGGGAAATCCGCAGCCGTCACCTACCAGATCTCGAACCTCACGCCCATCCGCGACGTCATGCTCTATGCCGGAGACGAAACGTACGACCTGCTCGACAACTCCTATCCGGGCATCTCCGTCGACAAGACCAACGACCGGGAGATGAAGGTCTCGCTCAGCGACGACTTCTTCACCGCGCTGGGCGGCGGCGCACAGTCGCTGCGTCTGCGCGTACGCGACACCTCGAACGGCGAGCTCTCGCGCACCACGCCCTTCCGCGTGCAGGGGCTGCTGCCCGTCGGGGCTTCGGACTGCGACCTGTGGTTCAACCGCGTGACGCTCAAGGCCCTGATTCTCGACCCGGAGGCTTCGGACGTTACTTTCAAGCTCGGGGAGAAGAGCGCCGCCGGCGTGGCCGGGGAAGAGGGCGTCTACACGGCGACCTTCGAACCCGAATGGATGCAGACCACCAACTCGGAGAACAGCTCCTACCCCTCCTACTACCTGCCGGAAGCCGGTACGGGCGTATTTGCCGGGGAGGAATACACCTGTGAACTGACAGCCGGAAGTTTCTCTTCTTCCATCTCCTTCTCGACTCCCGCAGGAGATGCAATCCCCGGAGGCGACATGGAGGGCAGCCTGAGTTGCTTCACCACCGACAACAAGACTACAACCACATGGGGAAGCGGCAACAACACGATGAAAAAGAACCTCTGCAACGCCGGAAGTTTCACCGGCATGGGAGGCAGCCAGTGCGCCAAACTCTCGGCATCCGAGACTGCGGGAGTGCTGGCTTCCGGAAACCTCTTCACTGGAATTTTCAGCATGGATGGTTTAACCACCGGAATGGTAGGCTTTGGGCAGAAATACAACTACACGGCACGTCCCAAATCGCTGAAGTTCAAATACCATGCAACAATCGGAGCCGTAGACATCAACAAGTACGGAACCATTCAGACCGGCGAGCAGGATATTTCGACCATCTATGTGGCCATTGTCGACTGGTCGGCACGCCACGTCGTCACCTCGGGAATGAGCGCACCGACGGGCACCTGGGATCCCGCGGCGCAGACCACGCTCGAAGGATCGGGCGCCATCATCGCCTACGGCATCATGGACATCACCTCGACGACCTCCGGCGACGCAATGGTCGAGGGTGAGATTCCCCTGCGCTACTTCTCGACCGACACCGCAGCCCCCGCAGGCAACTACACCCTGGTCATCAGCTGCGCGACGAGCAAGTACGGAGACTACATGAACGGCTGCTCAACGAACGTCCTCTACGTCGACGACTTCACGTGGGGATATTAGTCCGCCTGCGGCCGAACCCCCGAACCGCCGAAAAAGAGAAAAACGCAAACTGAAAAGCATCCCGACCGAGCCATGCGGCGCATCATCATCTGCATCACGACAACGCTTCTGGGCCTCTGCCCGGCAGCGCTGTCGCATGCTCAGGAAAAGAACTCCCGGAGCGACACCTTCGCGGCCGCCCCGGCCGGCAACGCATCGGCAAAGGCCGCAACGGCCACGGCCGATTCCGTCGCGCAGCCGCTGACGATCAACCAGCGGCGCGAACGCCGCGGTCTGACCGACCGCCACACGCTTTTCGTGCCCAAGGGGCAGTGGATCTTCGGCGGTACGGCCTCCTACTCGACGCACACGAACGACAACTACCGCCTGCTGATCGTCGACCAGATCAACTCCCGGGGCTACACCTTCCAGATCAGCCCCATGATCGCCTACTCGCTGCGCGACAACATGGCCGTCGGCGCCCGCTTCATCTATTCGCGGACGCTGCTCAAACTCGACAACGCCCGGCTGAAGTTCGGAGACGACGAATCGGGCATCGAACTCGCGGCAAAGGACTTCTACACGCTGCGGCACACCTACACCCCGGCGCTGATCTGGAGGCAGTACATCCCCCTGGGACGCAACAAACGCTTCGCGCTTTTCAACGAAACATCCCTCTCGGCAGGCGCCTCGCAGAGCAAGTTCGCAAAGGACTCGCCCGTGAAGGGAACCTATCAGACCGGATTTGAAATCGGTGTCGGCATCTCGCCGGGCATCGTGGCCTTCGCGACCAACAACATGGCCGTGGAAGTGAACGTCGGCGTCATGGGTATCAACTACAGCCACGTCAAACAGGTGCACAACCAGGTGCACGAAGGAGACCTCAAGACCAGCATGATGAACTTCAAGGTCAATATCTTCTCCGTGGGTCTGAGCATGTCGTTCTACCTTTGAAAATCCGGAACCCATGAAACGACTCCTCCTTGCACTCCTCGCAGCCGCGGCCCTCGGCGTTCCGACCCTCCCGGTTTTCGGATCCGGGATTCCGCGCGACAGCCTGCCGAAAAACAGCGCCGCACAACAGACTGCAGCCGCCGAAGAGGCTCCGGAACCCGTGCGGCAGCGGTTCCTCCCCACACGCCGACGCATGGACCGCGAAATCGACAAGATAAAATACGCCTACCGCGGAGAGATCATGCTCGGAACCACGGCATCCTACGGCACCCTCTCGACCGACGAGGCCGACATCTGGACACTCGTGTCGAACATCACCGCCGAAGGGGCCGTCGCCAGCGTGAAGCCCTTCGTGGGATACTTCTACCGCGACAACCGCTGCATCGGCGTACGCTTCGGATACCAGCACATGAGCGGCAAGATCCAGAATGCCGAATACGACCTCGGAGCCTCGAACAACATCTCCGGGGCGATCCCCTACTTCGACATGAAGAGCAACAGCTATTCGTTCGGACTCTTCCACCGCTCCTATGCCGGACTTGACCCCGCGGGACGCATCGGACTCTTCGCCGAATTCGAGTTCCTGGTGACCTGCGGCACGGCAGACTTCGTCTTCGACGATCCGGCCAGCCGCACCTACAGCGACAACATGCAGCTCAAACTCGCCTTCAACCCCGGAGCCGCAGTCTACATCTTCCCGAACGTCTGCGCGACGATCTCCTTCGGGCTGGGCGGCATCCAGTACAATACGGTCACACAGAAAAACCAGGCCGGAGAGAAGATCGGCTCGCGCGAGACCTCGAAGATGCGCTTCCGCCTCAATCTCCTGGCCATCAACTTCGGCATGAACATCCACCTGTGGGATCACAAAAAGAAATAGCCGCACGCGCCATGAACAGATTCCTCCGCATATTGACCGCCGGACTGCTGCTCGCGCTCGCGGGCTGCATACGCAACGACATCCCCTATCCGGTCGTGGAGCTGCAGATCACCGCACTCGAAGGCCAGGGCTTCACGGCGTCGATCGACGCCGCACAACGCCTCGTGACGCTGAAACTCGACGAGGCGACCGACATCCGCAAGGTGCACATCGACCGCATCGCGGCAACCGAAGGGGCAAGCGTCTCCTGCGAGGTTCCCGGGGTCTATGACCTGCGCTCGCCGCTCTACGTCACCCTGTCGCTCTATCAGGAATACGTGTGGACGGTTCAGGCCGAGCAGACCATCGACCGGCAGTTCCGCGTCGCCGGGCAGGTCGGGGCCGAAGAGATCGACGCGAAGAACCATATCGCCCGGGCCTACGTGGGCGCCAACGTCGACCTCGAGCACGTGCAGGTCACGGAGCTCAAGCTCGGCCCCGCGGAGGGCACGACCTATTCGCCGACCCTGGAGGAGTTCGCCGATGCGGATTTCCGCTCGGCACGCATGGTCGACGTCACCTCCTACGGCCGCACCGAGCGGTGGTGGCTCTTCGTCGAGAAAACGGACTCGAAGATCGCCGTCGGGGCCGCCGACCTGTGGCGCAACACCGCCACCGTCACGGCCATTGTCACCGAGGAGGAGCATGCCGCGGGCGTCAGCCTGCAATACCGCATTCAGGGGTCCGAACAGTGGATCGAGATGGAGAACCCGTCGTACGAATCGGGAATCCTCTCCGCTACGCTCACCCCGCAATGGAACGCCTCGACGAATGCCAACCAGCTCACCGTCTACACGCCCGACGCGTCGAAGGGGCTCTTCGCCGGAGGGGTCTACGAAATCCGGCTGCTGGTCGGCGGACAGCAGATGCAGCTGCTCGAATACACGGCGCCCGCGGGAGACGAGATCCCGGGCGGCGACATGGAGGGAGACTTGAGCTGCTTCACCATCGACAATACCGCCGCGGCCATGTGGGGAAGCGGCAACAACACCCTGAAAAGGAGCCTCTGCACGGCCGCGACCTGCCCCGGGATGGAGGGCAGCCAGTGCGCAAAACTTTCGGCCAGCGAGACGCTGAAGATCCTCGCCTCGGGGAACCTCTTCACCGGAACCTTCAAGATGGCCGGCACGACCGGAACGGTAGGATTCGGACAGAAGTTCGCCTACACGGCGCGTCCGAAGTCCCTGCGGTTCCGATACCATGCAACGATCGGCGCCGTGGACATCCGCAAGTACGAAACCATCCAGATCGGCACGCAGAGCTTCCCTTCGATCGCCGTCGGGGAGAAGGACATCAGTTCGGTCTACGTCGCCATCGTCGACTGGAGCGCCCGGCACGAGGTTTCCTCGGGCATAAGCGCCCCGACCGGAGCGTGGGATCCCGCAGCGCAGAGCAACCTCGAGGGGTCGGGAAAGATCATCGCCTACGGCGTGCTGGACCTCCGGGAGTCGACCTCCGGGGAGGAGATGGTCGAGGCGGAGATTCCCCTGCTCTACTACGACACGGAGGCCTCGGCCCCGCAGGGGAGCTACACGATCGTCATCAGCTGCTCGACGAGCAAATACGGCGACTTCATGAACGGCTGCTCGACGAACGTCCTCTACGTCGACGACTTCCGCTGGGGGTACTGACGCGGAGTCCCGGGGCAGCGCAGGGCACGGGCAACGGGGCGGACAACGGGGCGGACAACGAAGCGATCCTGCGGGCAGCGGGGCCACCCGCAGATGACGGAGTGGGCTCACGGATGACGGGGCAGGCTCACGGGCATGGAGACAGTCCCGCGGACGACGGCCCGGCCCCGAAGCAAAATAATGAAGCACAAAAAAAAGCAGGAATCCGCATGGATTCCTGCTTTTGCTATTTCCTGCCTGCGCGTTACCTCCCGGCAATGCGGCAGTACTTGTCGTAGCGTCCCATCACATCGTCCACGTAGGCCAGCGTCTGCCGACTGCCCGTGAAACGACCGCATTTGACCACGTCGCTCTCGTAATACTCCGGCAGGGACTTCAGCTCCAGATACCGGGCCACAACCTCCCACGAGTTGGGATCCTCGCCATGCAGACGCGCCAGGCGCCGTGCATCGCTCACGTGGCCGATGCCGCCGTTGTACGAGGCGAGCACAATGCTCATCCGATCCTTCTCGGGAGTACCCGCAGGGATTCGGAGCGACGACATGATCTCCGTCATCAACTTGTTGGCCAGCCATACGTTGGTCTCCGGATCGGAGATCCTGTCGGCCGAAACATCGAAATGACGTGCCACCGAAGGCATGATCTGCATCAGACCGCGGGCTCCGCTGCGCGAGGTAATGTCGGGCGTGAAGCGCGATTCGTGGTAGGCGATGGCACTCATCAGGCGCCAGTCGTGCCCCTCCTGTTCGCTGATGCGGCGGATCAGGTTGTCGTAGGCCGAAATGACATAGCTCCCTTCGGAGGGAAGCGTCAGGTCGTTCATCCCGGCCCCTTCGTTCAGCACGGGATCCGTCACGGGGGTGCTGAAGTGGGCATTAAAACCGTAAAATGTCGTCAGAATGGTTAAGAACGCAAACGTTAAAACAGTCTTTTTTAACATAAAAGCTTGCTTTGCGGGCAGCTTACACCGCGCAGAACAGCACGCTAATCATAGAAACCCCATGAGATACCGATCTTGAACATGCCCGGATTGAGCGGATAGTTCGCCGCGGAGAAATACTCTCCGTTTCCGAACAGGCCCATGTTCACATGCTGATATTTCAGGAATATCCGCATTCTCTTCCATTTTCCCATGACGAAAGCGTCCATGTAGGGGTAATCCCCCACCTCAAGCTCCCGTTGGTTGTAGTACACCGACAGTGCCGGATTGTATCCGGGCGCATAATACCGCGTATTATAACGTCCGTCGACTCCGATCTGCAGGCGCAGGACATCGCACACGACCCAGAATTCGTAGTAATACGACAGGTAGGCGCTCAAAAATGGAACGGGGACAACTTCCTGATTCGTGCTCCACTGCAACAATACCCTGTTGTCCAGATGAAATCCGCCGAAGCGGAAATCCTTGCGCGCATACACACTCGTGAGGCTTACCGTTCCGTTGTGCTGGGCGACGTTCGCGTCCGATCCGTAGTAGATCTTGTCCGTCACGACGCCCTGCCACGCTCCCGCTTCAAATGCATAGTCGGGAACCGAAAACTTTACCTCCAACCGAGTCTCAGTCTCCTTGTTCAAAGGAGTGTTCCATATAAAATGGTTCGAGAACAGATTCTCCTGCCAGTAGTTCGGCGAGCGGCGCTCCATCTTGAAGCGCCCTTCGAGAATCAGGGGGTGTCCGCGGAGATACCCCGTCAGCGCGAGGTGCGCGCCCAGGCTGAGGTCTCCGCCTCTATATCCCGATGGGTAGAAAGTCGCCTCTCCGCCCCAATCGACATATTTCTTGATCTTGCCGCTGACGGATCCGTAGAAGAAGTAACTCGTCTCGTTGACCTTCGAGTACTTTCCCGTCAGGTAGTCTTTCAATTCGAATTGCGAGTAGGTATGCAGGTCGAGGCCGATGCCGCCGTCGAGCGTCCCGACCACCCCGTTGCGATCCCACGGCTGCGCCTGGACGAAAAAACGGTTCGTGATCCGCCGCTCGTAGAGCGAATCGCGCGTCTCGTTGGGATTGATGTACCAGTGCTGGTAGTAGTTGTGCTCCGCCGATACGAACGCCCCGGTATCGTCGCGGTGATCCCGTTCGTTGGTGTAGGGCGCGTTCCGGTCGGTATAGACCTTGCTCCACGAGCTGTACTCGAACGAATGCCCCACGTAGACCGACGACAGCCCGGCCATCGAGAAGTCGCTCTCGGTCATGCGCTGCAGCGGAATGCCGTACGACTGGGTGACGAAAAAGCCGTTGTTGCGGTAGAGGTTCTTCGCCTCGGCGTCGGCAAGGCGCATCGGAACGCCCGAAGGCATGTCGAACGTCGTGTCGGCAATGGCCCATTTGCCCACCACGCCGCCGTTCTCCTGCTGGTCGATGTAGTTGTTGTAGTAGGCCGCATGGATCGAGTAGCGCTTGCCCGTATGGTTCACCGCCACGGCGAGGTTGTGGTTCTTGGTCCGCGACCAGATGTACTGGCCCTTGGTGCCCCGCGCCTTGTAGTCGATGTTGAATCCCGTCGTCGGCGAGATGTTCTGCGCGTGCATGATGTGGAAGTTCTCCTCGCGGAAACGCTTCTGCCCCGACTCTTCGTAACTCATCCGGATGATCGGCTTCTTCGTGTTGTAGAAGGAGACGTTCTCCATGTCGTAGGTGTACGCATAGTAGGGACTCGCAAAACTGAAGTCAAAGAACTCGGGGCGCCGGAAGTAGTTGACGGGCAGCGACGACTGCCCCAACGCTCCCTGCGCGATATCGCCCACGTCCTCGCGATAGAACGGATAGTCGATCCGGTAATCGGTCAGCGTGGTGTCGAGCGGCTGAATCGCAACGCGGTTGTAGTTGCGGCTCACATGCCACAGGAAATTGTTCAACGAACGGATCGAATCGCTGAAAAAGTACGATTCGAGGGGTTTGCGGATTTTCCGTTCCTGCTGGGTCGTATCCTGGGGCTGGTTCTCGCCTTCGCCCTCCTCGTCGGTCTCTTCGTAGGGGTTCGACCCGTAAAGGTTTCCGGTCTGCCCGTTCTGCATGGCTCTGCGCAGGGTGCTGGCATCGAAATTCTGCGCCCGCAGCACATGCGGCACGGCAACGAGCCATCCCAGCAGGAGCGTCAGCAGTATGCGTTTCGGGCATCTCACCATATCGGCCAAAGAGCGGAAATCCGCGGCAAAGGTAATTAAAATTTTTTAATTTTGCAAACCGCGCACGTTTTTACGCCGGCATACCGCACTGCGAACGAGCGAGATAACGATGTAGAGCAGGATGATGAACGGGACGGCCACGCCGCCGAGCCACAGCAGCAGGGCTGCGGTGAGCAGGATGAATCCGTAGCGGAGTTCGTTCCCGCGCCACCCGAAACCGTGGAACTTGAGGGCGAACATGCGCACCCCGACGAGCATCAGCACGGCCATGCCGAGGGCCGCCGCCAGCACGGCCTCCCGCGAAAAGGCGATTCCGTAGCGCTCGGCGATCCAGCCCAGCGAGGCGCAGAAGAGCGCCGCGGCCGGGGACGGAAGGCCCAGGAATTCGTCGCGCTGCGTGTCGTCGATATTGAAGCGTGCCAGGCGCAGGGCCGCGCAGGCCGCAAAAAGGAAGACCAGCAGCCCGATCCACGCCGCATCGGGCAGCACGAGGGCCGTTGCACGGCCGTAGAGCGTATAGAGCACGGCCGCGGGGGCAAATCCGAAGGTGATGTCGTCGGCCAGCGAATCGAGCTGCAGACCGATGGGCGAGCTCTGGTGCAGCAGACGCGCCGCAAACCCGTCGAAGAAGTCGAACACCGCGGCCAGGACAATCAGTCCGAACGCCAGGCTCAGGTTGCCGTATGTCAGGGCCGAAAGCGCTGCAAATGACCCGCAGAGCAGGTTCGAGAGCGTCAGCAGATTGGGTATGGTGAAAAGTCTGATTTTCATGACCCGGGTGAAATTTAATGACCGACAGGCGGCAAAGTTACTAAAATATTTTTATCTTTGTCGAAGTTAACCTATATAATAACACATGGCCAACAACAAATATTGTGTCATCATGGCGGGCGGTATCGGGACCCGGTTCTGGCCCATGAGCCGGCTCTCGCGCCCCAAGCAGTTCCTCGACATCCTCGGGACGGGAAAATCCTTCATCCGCCACACCTACGAACGTTTCGCGAAGATCGTGCCCGCGGAGAATTTTTTAGTAGTCACCAACGACAAATACAAGGCCCAGGTTCTCGAACACCTCCCCGAGCTCGACGCCTCGCAGATCCTCTGCGAACCCGTGGGGCGCAACACGGCCCCCTGCATCGCCTATGCGGCCTACCGGCTGATGAGGCAGAACCCCGACGCCGAGATGATCGTCACCCCCTCGGATCACCTGATCCTCAACGAGGAGGATTTCCGTGCGATCATCGCCGAATGCATGGAGTTCGCCTCGACGCACGACGCCCTGATGACCGTGGGCATCAAGCCCACCCGCCCCGAGACGGGATACGGATACATCCAGGTTTCGAACAACGACCCCATCAGCAAGGTCAAATGCTTCACCGAGAAGCCCAACCTCGAACTGGCGCAGGTCTTCATCCAGACGGGCGAGTTCTTCTGGAACTCGGGCATCTTCATCTGGAAGGTGCGCTCGATCATCGAGGC
This sequence comes from Candidatus Alistipes faecavium, assembly GCA_019118605.1. Taxonomy (GTDB): domain Bacteria; phylum Bacteroidota; class Bacteroidia; order Bacteroidales; family Rikenellaceae; genus Alistipes; species Alistipes faecavium. The sequence continues at coordinate 46,554 of DWYP01000032.1, forward strand.
CTTCGAGAAGTACCTCCCGGAGCACCACGCGCTCTTCAGCGGCGTCATGCGCGCCCCCGACGCCGAGACGGAGCGCCGGATCGTGGAGACCGCCTTCTCGGAGTGCCGCGCCATCTCGATCGACTACGGCATCATGGAGAAGGCCGACAACGTTTACGTCCGCTGCGGGGAGTTCGGCTGGAGCGACGTCGGAACCTGGGGCTCGGTCTACCAGCAGTCGCGCAAAGACCGCTACGCCAACGCCATTCCCCCCGAGGGGTGCTACGTCTACGACACGCGCTCGTCGATCGTCTCGCTGCCCAAGGAGAAGATCGCCGTCATCAGCGGCCTGAAAGAGTACATCGTCGTCGACACCGAGGACGTGCTGATGATCTGCCCGCGCGCCGAGGAGCAGAACATCAAGAAGTTCATCGACGAGGTGAAGTTCCACAACGGCGACAAACACATCTGATCGTCCGAAACACGACAACAGCCCGAACATGAGAGACACACCCCACCCTACGGCCCGGCGTTGGAGGCTCCTCGCGGGAGCTCTGCTCTTCACCGCCGCACTGGCGTGCGCGGCTCCCGGCGACGGGACCTTCACCAACCCCCTGCGCGACGGCGCCGACCCTTGGATCACGCAGTACGGAGGACGCTACTACACCTGCTTCGCCTCGGGGCGCGGCATCGCCGTGAGCGAATCCTCCGACATGACGCGTTTCGAACGGGAGCGCATCGTCTGGCAGCCGGCCGGAAGCGGAGCGTGGAACAGCTACAGCATCTGGGCCCCGGAACTGCACCGCATCGGCGACAAGTGGTACATCTACTATGCCGCGGCGCCCGTTCCGGGCAGCCCGTTCGTCGGACAGCGCACCGGCGTCCTGGAGTGCGACACCCCGCTGGGCGACTACCGCGACTGCGGCATGCTCTACACGGGCGACAACCCCGACGGAGTGAGCGACAACATCTGGGCCATCGACATGACGGTCTTCGAACACCGCGGCGTGCTCTATGCCGTATGGTCGGGCTGGGAGCGCCAGCGCGACACAGACGCCACCGACCAGCAGCTCTACATCGCCCGCATGGAGTCCCCGACACGGATCGGGCCGCGCGTGCTGCTCTCGCGCCCCGACCAGCCGTGGGAACAGGGCGAGCACATCTCCCTGCAGGAGGGGCCCACGGCCCTGCGCCACGGCGAGGATCTCTTCATCATCTACTCCACACGCGGCTCCTGGACGCGCCACTACAAGCTCGGGCAGCTGCGCCTGCGCACCCCCGAGAGCGACCCGCTGGATCCCGCCTCGTGGGAGAAGAGCGGCCCGGTGTTCGCGGGCAACGACCGTGTATACGGCGTGGGGCACGCCAGTTTCGCCACCTCGCCCGACGGAAGCGAATACTGGATCTACTACCACGCGAAAAAAGATACCCTGCACAACTGGAGGCGCGACATCCGCCTGCAGCGCTTCGACTTCGACGAGGCCGGCAACCCCCGCTTCGGGGAACCCGTCGCCCCGGGGCCCTGCCCGCTGCCCTCCGGAACACTCCCACACACCCGCTGACATGTCCTCACTCTACGACCTTTTCCGGGAACACCCGCATATTTCGACCGACACCCGGCGCATCGAGCCGGGTTCGATCTTTTTTGCCCTCCACGGGGCCAACTTCGACGGGAACCGCTTCGTGGCGGAGGCCCTCGACAAGGGGGCCGCGGCGGCCGTGGCCGACCACCCCGAAGCGCTCGGCGCGGCGTCCGGCGACAGCCGCGTGCGGCTTGTCGGCGACACCCTCGAGGCCCTTCAGGAGCTGGCGCGCACGCACCGCCGGATGCTGGGGATTCCGATCCTCGCCATCTCGGGGAGCAGCGGCAAAACCACGACCAAGGAGCTCGTGAGCCGCGTGCTGGCGGAGCGCTACACCGTCTACGCCACGCACGGGAACCTCAACAACCACATCGGCGTGCCGCTGACGCTGCTCTCCATGACCCCCGCGACGACCTTCGGCGTCGTGGAAATGGGGGCCAGCGCCTGCGGCGAGCTGTCGCGGCTCTGCGCGATCGCCGAACCCGACTACGGGCTGCTGACCAACATCGGGCGCGCACACCTCGAGGGATTCGGCGGCCCCGAAGGAGTCCGGCGCGGCAAGGGCGAGGTCTTCGACTTCCTCGCGGCGCACGGCGGAACGGCCTTCGTGCGCGAGGACGACCCGACGCTGCGCGAGATGGCCGCCGAACGCCCCGGGCTCCGGGCCGCATACTACACCGCATCGATTGCCGAAGGGTTCGAGAGCCGTCTGGAGGGCGACTACAACCGCTTCAACATCGCCGCGGCCGTGGCCGTCGGGCGTTGTTTCGGCATCGACGACGCGGCCATCCGACGCGCCGTACTGAGCTACGAGCCCGACAACTACCGCTCGCAGCGCATCGAAACGCCCCGCAACACGGTCATCGCCGACTGCTACAACGCCAATCCGTTGAGCATGCGCGCCGCCGTGGAGAACCTGCTCCGCGAGCCGCTCGGGAACCGCAGCCGCAGGGTGCTGATCCTGGGCGACATGCTCGAGCTGGGCGCCTGGTCGAAGCGCGAGCACGCCGCGATCGTCGAACTCGCGGCGCAGCACCCCGACACGCAGACGCTGCTCGTAGGAGGGGAGTTTGCACGCGCCCTCGCCGGGCGCGCCGTGCAGCCGCAGAACATCTTGCTCTGCACCACGCGCGACGAACTGCTCGGGCGGATGGAGGCCGCGCCCGTCGAGGACGCGCTCGTGCTGGTCAAGGGATCGCGCGGCATCGGACTCGAGAAGGCGCTCGAGAAACTCTGACCCCGGCAGCGGCACCCGGCCGCCCGCTCCGGGGTACCCCATGCAACAGCCTGAACCACGACTTCATTCCGCAACAACCTGAACCGCAACTACAAACCTTTGTCCCATGAAAAGACTCCTTCCGATCCTCTGCCTGCTGGCATGTGCGGCCTGCGCCCCGCAGCCCGCGGCAACCTCCGCCCTCGACTGGTCGGAACCGGCCGACCCGCAGGGCGAACGCCCCGAAGCGTGGGCCGCCGCCGAAAAACCGGTCGTCACGTTCGGATCGACCGACATCCGCTACCCCCGCACGGTTCCCTTCGAAGGGGATCTCTGCGAAGAGACCGCCCTCGCGGGCTGGCGCGGCGAGAAGGTCTCGGCGCAAGTGGTCGTCTCAGCCCCCGAAGCCGTCGAGGGGCTGCGCTGCGAGGTCGGGGCGTTCGTGGACGCACAGGGTGCAAAACTCCCGGAGGGCATCGCCCGCGCCCGGATGGTGAAGTACGTCGTCAGCGACCGCTTCCTGCCCGAACGTCCGTGCGGCGACCGTCCGGCGGACAACCCTGCACACCTCGAAGCCGACCTGCTCGACGAATCTCCCGCGCTCGACATCCCGGGGCATTCGACCCGCCCGGTGTGGATCACCGTCGCAATCCCGCGCGACGCCCCCGCAGGCCGCTACACGGCCCCGGTGCGGATCTCCGGAAAGGGGCTTGACCGCACGCTCACGCTGCACCTCGACGTCGTGGCGCGCACGCTGCCCGCGCCGTCGGAATGGGCCTACCACCTCGACCTGTGGCAGCATCCGGCCGCCGTGGCGCGCGTCGAAGGGGTGCCCCTATGGAGCGACGAGCACTTCGAGCGCATGCGTCCGACGATGCAGCTGCTCGCCGACGCCGGGCAGAAGGTCATCACCGCGACCCTCAACAAGGACCCCTGGAACAACCAGTGCTACGACCCCTATGCCGACATGATCGTCTGGACGCGGCTGGCCGACGGAACGTGGGAGTACGACTTCACGATCTTCGACCGCTGGGTGGAGTTCATGCGCGGGCTGGGCATCGGGAAGTACATCAACTGCTACTCGATGCTGCCGTGGAACAACATGCTCCACTACCGCGACGACGTGACGGGAGATTTCATCGAGGTGCAGGCCACGCCGGGCACCCCGACCTTCCGTGAGATGTGGAAGCCCTTCCTCAGGGCCTTTGCCGGGCACCTGCGCGAAAAGGGGTGGCTGGAGATCACCAACATCGCCATGGACGAGCGTTCGCCCGAAGAGATGTCCGCGGCGACCTCCCTGTTGCGGGAGGCGGCGCCCGAGCTGGGCATCGCTCTGGCCGACAACCACAAGAGCTACAAGCTCTATCCCTACATCCGCGACATGTGCGCCGGGATTTTCGGCCCGGTCGATCCTGCGGACATCGCACAGCGCCGCGCCGGGGGGCTGACGACGACCTTCTACGTCTGCTGCTCCTCGGGATTCCCCAACACCTACACCTCCTCGGCCCCTGCCGAGGCGACCTATCTGAGCTGGTATGCCGCCGCCGGGGATTACGACGGGTTCCTGCGCTGGGCCTACAACTCCTGGGTCGAGGATCCGATCCGCGACACGCGCTTCCGCACCTGGGCCGCGGGCGACACCTCGATCGTCTATCCCGAGGGGCGTTCGTCGATCCGTTTCGAGCGCCTTGTCGAGGGGATTCAGGACTGGGAGAAGATCCGCCTGCTGCGCGAGGAGGCGGCCGATGACGCGGAGCGGCTCCGCCGGCTCGACGAGCTGCTTGCGCCTTTCCGTTCGCCCGTGGCGTTCGACGGCTGGGAGCAGACGCTCCGCGAGGCCCGTGCGGCGCTCAACACCCTGTAAGCTCCGAGGGCCGGTTCCGCACGGCGTCCCACGCCCCGCAAACGTAGAAAGTACTTCCCGGCGCAGCGTCCCGTGAGCCCGCCAGCCGATTCCGCACGGCGGAAGCCGTCCCTTCCCGGGCCGATCTCACGGTCTTCGTTGGCTCGCAAGTCCCGGCAACGTCGTTTTTCGCGTCTTTGCCGGGGCTTTTTCGCGGATTGTAGCAAAAAATTGTTACTTTTGTCTTTCGGATAATTCACAAACCTTTCGATCATGACACTCAACGAATACCAGCAGCACGCCCTCGAAACGGCAATCTATCCCGACGACAGCCGCATCGTCTACCCCACCCTGGGACTCACCGGCGAGGCCGGCGAAGTGGCCGACAAGGTCAAGAAGGTGATCCGCGACGGACACAAGGAGTTCACCGATGAGAAGAAACTCGAAATCGTCAAGGAGATCGGCGACGTGCTTTGGTACTGCGCCACCCTTTCGCGCGACCTCGGATACGAACTCGAGGAGGTCGCACAGATGAACGTCGACAAGCTCCGCTCGCGCATGCAGCGCCACCTGATCTCGGGCAGCGGCGACAACCGGTAACGAAACGATCTAAAAGCGACTCCCCATGAAACAGGATCAACCCCAAACTTCGCTTCCCGAAAACGCCTACCGCGAACTCAAGCCCGGCGAAGAGTACCGGCCCGTCATGCCGGCCTCGTCGACACCCCGGGAGGTTACGCCCTATTCGGTCACGATGGGCGTGGTGATGGCCGTCATCTTCTCGGCCGCCGCGGCCTACCTCGGACTGCGCGTCGGGCAGGTCTTCGAGGCCGCCATTCCGATCGCCATCATCGCCGTGGGCATGGGATCCGTCCTGGGCAAGAAGAACATGCTCGGGCAGAACGTCATCATCCAGTCGATCGGCGCCTCGTCGGGCGTAATCGTCGCGGGGGCGATCTTCACCCTCCCGGCCCTCTACATCCTGGGGCTCGACGCCGCCTTCTGGCAGGTCTTCCTCTCGTCGCTCTTCGGCGGTCTGCTGGGCATCGTGCTGCTCATCCCCTTCCGCAAGTACTTCGTCAAGGAGATGCACGGCAAATACCCCTTCCCCGAAGCCACGGCCACGACCGAGGTGCTCGTCTCGGGCGAGAAGGGAGGCAACCAGGCCAAGCTCCTCGCCGTGGCGGGCCTGATCGGCGGTCTGTACGACTTCGTCGTGGGAACCTTCGGGCTCTGGACCGACACCGTCTCGACGCGCATCTGCGCATGGGGAGAGGTCGCCGCCGAGAAGTTCAAGGTCGTCTTCGGGCTCAACACTTCGGCCGCCGTGCTGGGTCTGGGATACATCGTCGGACTCAAATACGCCATGATCATCACCGCAGGCTCGTGCCTCGTATGGTTCGTCATCGTCCCGGTCGTCGGGTCGCTGGCCGAGGCGCTCGACCCCGCGACGCTCGCCACGCTGCTGGGCGTCACCAATGAACAGCTGCTCGCCGACCCCTCGTCGCTGCTTACGGCCGAGAACCTCTACGCCTTCATCGGCAAGCCCGTCGGCATCGGCGGCATCGCCATGGCCGGCATCATCGGCATCGTGCGCCAGTCGAAGATCATCCGCCAGGCCGTGGGCCTCGCCGTCTCGGAGTTCGGAAGCAAGAAGTCGGCCCCCGCGGCCGCCGAGCGCACGCAGCAGGATCTCCCGATGAAGCGCATCCTCTCGATCCTCATCGCCACGCTCATCTCGATCTTCGTCTTCTTCCACTTCGGGCTGCTCGACGGATGGGTGCAGTCCGTCACGGCGATCCTCATCGTCTTCGTCATCTCGTTCCTCTTCACCACGGTGGCCGCCAACGCCATTGCCATCGTGGGCACGAACCCCGTTTCGGGCATGACGCTCATGACGCTGATCCTCTCGTCGCTGATCCTCGTATCGGTGGGCCTGAGCGGCACGACGGGCATGACCGCGGCGCTGATCATCGGAGGCGTCGTCTGCACGGCCCTCTCGATGGCCGGAGGCTTCATCACCGACCTCAAGATCGGATACTGGCTCGGCACCACGCCCAAGAAGCAGGAGGCCTGGAAGTTCCTCGGGACGTTCGTCTCGGCGGCGACGGTCGCCGGGGTGATGATTATCCTCAACAAATCCTTCGGATTCGTCGGCGAGGGAGCCCTCGTCGCCCCGCAGGCCAACGCCATGGCCGCGGTGATCCAGCCGCTGATGACCGGAGGCCAGACCCCGTGGATGCTCTACTTCTGCGGCGCGGCCCTCGCGCTGGTGCTCACCTCGATCGGCGTCCCGGCCCTGGCCTTTGCGCTGGGTATGTTCATCCCGATGGATCTGAACGCCCCGCTGGTGGTCGGAGGTCTCATCGCATGGTTCGTCTCGAACCGTTCGAAGGACGCCGCGCTGAACAAGGCGCGCTTCGACCGCGGCACGCTCATTGCCTCGGGATTCATCGCCGGAGGCGCCCTGATGGGCGTTGTGAGCGCGATCCTGAAATTCTGCGAGGTGGACTGGAAACTCTCGAACTGGGCCGCCTCGAACGGCGCCGAGTGGCTGGGACTGTTGATGTATCTCGTGCTGATCGGCTATTTCGCATGGCACACGCTCCGGGCCAAAAAGGAGGAGTAACAACGATCATTGTCCATTCAAAAGAGACCGGAGAGCATGAAACGATGGACGTTCATCGCCGCAACAGGGTTGTTGATGTGGGCGGGAAGCTGCGCCTCGCTCTCCGAGGCCCCGCAGCAGGCCCGAGGTAAGAATGGTTGGACCCGATGGATCGACGAGAGGCACTTCCAGGTGGCCGAAAAGCAGCAGTATCCCGCCACGATGGTTCGGACGGACGGACAGGTTGTCACGGTCATGAAGCCTGTAGGGAACCTGGCCGTGGTGGTCAACCCCGACGGATCGCACTCGACGGCCGTCATCCACGGAGGGATGGCCACGATCGTCACCCCGTGATCGAAAAAGCAAAAACAAATTTCCAAGCAAGAGAATATGAACCTCAAAGAACGATTTCTGAAATATGTCTCCTACGACACGCAGTCGTCGGAGGAGAGCACGACCTACCCCTCGACCGAGAAGCAGAAGGTGCTGCTCGAGGCCCTGCGCGACGAGATGCTCACGCTCGGCATGACCGAGGTGACGATGGACAGCTGCGGATACGTCATGGGCACGGTTCCCGCCTCGGCAGGGTGTGAGAACGCCCCGGTCATCGGGTTCATCGCCCATGTCGACACCTCGCCCGACATGAGCGGCAAGGATGTAAAGCCCCGCATCGTCGAGGAGTACGACGGCGGCGACCTGGTGCTGAACGGACACCTGACGATGCGCGTCGAGGAGTTCCCCGAGCTGGCCTTCTTCAAGGGACACACGCTCATCCACACCGACGGCACGACGCTGCTCGGCGCCGACGACAAGGCCGGCGTCGCGGAGATCATGACCGCCGCGGAGTATCTGATGGCCCACCCGGAGGTCGAACACGGAAAGATCCGCATCGGCTTCACGCCCGACGAGGAGGTGGGCCGCGGCGTGGACTTCTTCGACGTCAAGGCCTTCGGGGCGGACTTCGCCTACACGGTCGACGGCGGCATGGAGGGCGAGCTCGAATACGAGAACTTCAACGCCGCGAGCGCGAAGATCGACATCCAGGGCCGCAACGTCCACCCGGGATACGCCAAGGGGAAGATGATTAACGCCATTGACGTGGCCGCGGAGCTGCAGGGGCTGCTGCCGGCGGCCGAGCGTCCGCAGCACACCGAAGGATACGAAGGGTTCTACCACTGCGTGGGCGTGAACGGCACGGTCGAGCGGGCCTCGCTGAGCTACATCATCCGCGACCACGACGCCGAGCGTTTCGAGCAGCGCAAGGTCTTCATGTGGGCGTGCGTCGACCTGCTCAAGAAAAAATACGGCGACGAGGTGCTCACGCTGACGCTCAAGGATCAGTATTTCAACATGCGCAAGATGGTCGAGCCCCATCCGCAGGTGATCGACCGCGCCCTGCAGGCCATGGAGATGGCCGGGGTGAAGCCCCTCGTACGGCCCATCCGCGGCGGCACGGACGGAGCTCGCCTCTCGTTCATGGGGCTTCCGTGCCCGAACCTCTTCACCGGAGGCATGAACTTCCACGGAAAGTTCGAATACTGCTCGCTTACCACGATGCAGAAGGCCCAGCAGGTGATTCTGAATCTGGCGACGCTCTGGAGCAAATAGCCCCGGAGCCCGTCGCGGGAACCGCCCCGCCGGCCGGGCCGACACCCGGGCAGGCAGACTCCCCGGGCAGGCAAACTCCCGGGCGGGCAAACTCCCGGGCGGGCAAACTCCCGGGCGGGCAGAGCGTCCCGAACTTTTGACTCGACAACAATGGACAATTTCGGATTCTTAAAGGTCGCGGCGGCGATCCCCTCGGTGCGGGTCGCCGACTGCGTCTACAACACGGAGCGGATTCAGGCGCTCTGTGAGGAGGCCGCGCAGCGCGGCGTGGAGATCGTGGCGTTCCCCGAGCTGGCCGTCACGTCCTACACGTGCGGCGACCTGCTGTTGCAGCAGACCCTGCTCGACGAGGCCGACGAAGCCCTCCGCATGCTCATCCGCGAGACGCGCAAGCTGCCGCTCGTGGCGATCGTCGGAGCCCCGCTGCGCCACGGGTCGACGCTCTGCAACTGCGCCGTGGTATTCACGCAGGGGCGCGTGCTCGGCGTGGTGCCCAAGGTCTGCATCCCCGACTACGGGGAGTTCTACGAGGCCCGCTGGTTCGCCTCCGGGGCCGGAATCACGGAGGAGCACATCTCCGTGGCCGGACAGCAGGCCGACTTCGGCGCCGACCTCACCTTCGAGGTCAACGGCGCGGAGTTCGGCGTGGAGATCTGCGAGGATCTCTGGACGGCGATCCCGCCCTCGTCGCAGCTGGCGCTCAACGGCGCGAAGGTGATCTTCAACCTTTCGGCCTCGCCCGAGGCCGCCGGGAAGCACGACTACCTGCGGCAGCTCGTCGCACAGCAGTCGGCGCGCACGATCGCCGGATACGTCTACTGCTCGGCGGGATACGGCGAATCCTCCTCCGACCTGGTGTTCGCGGGGAACGGGCTGATCGCCGAGAACGGCACGGTGCTGCGCGAGGCCGCACGCTTCTCGCTCGACGAGCAGCTGATCGTCGCCGACGTGGACATCGAACGCCTCGAATACGAACGCCGCCGGAACACCTCGTTCCGCATGAACGAGGCCGCGTCGGAGAACACCGTGATCGAAATGGAGATTTCCGAGGCGCTGCGCGCCGCGGCCCTCGACCGCGACATCGACCCCCTGCCGTTCGTTCCGAAGGACGAGGCGCACCGCAGCGAGCGCTGCGAGGAGATCTTCCGCATCCAGGCCCACGGACTGGCGCGGCGCATGGCCCATACGCACGCCCGCACGGCCGTTGTCGGCATCTCCGGAGGCCTCGACTCGACGCTCGCACTGCTCGTGACGGCCCGGACGTTCGACCTTCTGGGCCTCGACCGTGCAGGGATCCTCGGCATCACGATGCCCGGGTTCGGCACCACCGACCGCACGTACCGCAATGCTCTGGAACTGATGCGCGGACTCGGCGTCACGGTGCGCGAAATTCCGATCCGCGACGCCTGTCTGCAGCACTTCCGCGACATCGGACTCGACCCCGCGGATCGCTCGGCGGCCTACGAGAACGCCCAGGCCCGCGAACGCACGCAGATCCTCATGGACGTCGCCAACATGGAAGGCGGGCTGGTCGTCGGCACCGGCGACCTCTCGGAACTGGCCCTCGGATGGGCCACCTACAACGGCGACCAGATGTCGATGTACGGCGTAAACGCCTCGGTGCCGAAGACCCTCGTGCGCCATCTGGTGAAGTGGGCCGCCGACACGGAGCGCGACGCGGCGACGCGCGCCACGCTGCTCGACATCATCGACACGCCGGTGAGCCCCGAGCTGCTGCCCGCCGACGACAAGGGGCGCATCGCCCAGAAGACCGAAGACCTGGTGGGCCCCTACGAACTCCACGACTTCTTCCTCTTCCACCTCCTCCGCTCGGGATACGGCCCCGCGAAGACGCTCCTGCTCGCCGAGCAGGCCTTCGAGGGAAGCTACGACCGCACGACGATTCTCAAATGGCTGCGCACGTTCGTCAGCCGCTTCTTCTCGCAACAATTCAAACGTTCGGCCATGCCCGACGGCCCGAAGGTGGGATCGGTGGCCCTGTCGCCCCGCGGCGACTGGCGCATGCCCTCCGATGCCTCGGCGGCGGCGTGGCTCCGGGAACTCGAAACACTCTGACAGAATGATGAAAAAACTGCTGGCCGTCACGATCGGGCTGACGCTGTGCTGCGGCACGGCCTCGGCGCAGGATTGGCTCGAGGCCCTGAAGAAAACCGCCACAACGGCCGTCGACAACGTCACGGGCGGGAAACTCACCGAAATGGCCCTCTACGGGACATGGACCTATGCGCGTCCGAGCGTGCGCTTCGAGGGAACAGATCTCTCGGGCGACCTCAGCGGATCGCTGCTCGAGGCGCTGCTCGTCGACCAGCTCTCGAAGATCTACCTCAAGGCCGGGATCGAGGCCGGGAAGGAAACGGTCACTTTCGAGAAGCAGAACGCCGCCTTCACCGCCTCGGCCGGGGAGCACTCCGTCGGGGGTACGTACACCTTCGACTCCGAGACGCACGCCATCACCTTCCGCTTTACCCGCGGGGAGACCGAGCTGGGGTCGATCACCAGCCGCGCCTACCTGAGCGGCAATGAGTTGACGATCGTTTTCCCGGTGACGCGCCTTGTCGAGATGGCCCGGGAGCTGGGGAACAACATCGAGTCGCTCTCGACGGCCGCGGCGCTGCTCGCGCAGTACGAAAACGCCTATATCGGCTTCGCCTTTTCGAAATAACCCCCCGGCGGAGTATTTTTTTGAAAAATTTTTTCAAAAATTTTCCATGACGGATTCGCAGCGGATCCGTCTTTTTTTATTACGGATTCTCAATCCGCCACCCCGCCCGAAACGCGGACAGTAAGAAAACGGCGGGGCGCGAAAAATAAAATATTTTATGAAATTCTTAAAGAACTTGCGAAACCGCAAAATATATCTTATATTTATAGCCGGAAAACGATCACAAACCCCCAAAATGCAATCGCTATGAACGAACAAGCCCATCAGTACGTTGAAGAATTCATGGCCCAGCTTATCGCCCGCAACCCCGGCGAACCGGAGTTCCACCAGGCAGTCCGCGAAGTGGCCGAATCGCTGGCCCCCCATATCGTCGCCAGCCCGATCCTCCAGAAGATGAAAATCCTCGAGCGCATCGCCGAACCCGAACGTGTCATCATGTTCCGCGTGCCGTGGCTCAACGACAAAGGCGAAATCGAGATCAACCGCGGATACCGCATCCAGATGAACAGCGCCATCGGCCCCTACAAGGGCGGCATCCGCTTCCACCCCTCCGTGAACCTCTCGATCCTGAAGTTCCTGGCCTTCGAGCAGACCTTCAAGAACAGCCTCACCACCCTGCCCATGGGCGGCGGAAAGGGCGGCTCGGACTTCAACCCCAAAGGGAAGTCGGACAACGAGGTGATGAAATTCTGCCAGTCGTTCATGACCGAGCTGCAGCGACATATCGGACAGGACACCGACGTCCCGGCCGGCGACATCGGCGTCGGAGGCCGCGAAATCGGATACATGTTCGGACAGTACAAGCGCCTGCGCGACGAGTTCACCGGGACGCTCACCGGAAAGGGCCGCGACTGGGGCGGCAGCCCGCTGCGCCCCGAGGCCACCGGCTACGGCACCTGCTACTTCGCACAGGAGATGCTCGCCACGCGCGGCGACTCCTTCAAGGGCAAGACCGTCTGCATCTCCGGATCGGGCAACGTCGCCCAGTACGCCTGCATGAAGGCCACGGAGCTCGGCGCAAAGGTCGTGACGCTCTCCGACTCGTCGGGATACATCCACGACCCCGAAGGCATCAGCCCCGAGAAACTCGACTACGTCATGGAGCTGAAGAACGTCTTCCGCGGACGCATCAAGGAGTACGCCGACCGCTATCCTTCGGCCACCTACTACCCGGGTGAGCGCCCGTGGGGCGTGAAGTGCGACATCGCCATGCCGTGCGCCACGCAGAACGAGCTCAACGGAGAGCAGGCCCAGGCCCTGGTGGACAATGGCTGCATCTGCGTCGCCGAAGGCGCCAACATGCCCTCGACGCCCGAAGCCATCAAGATCTTCCAGCAGCACAAACTGCTCTACGCCCCGGGCAAGGCCGCTAATGCCGGCGGAGTGGCTACCTCGGGACTCGAGATGACCCAGAACTCCATGCGCATCACCTGGACGCCCGAGGAGGTCGACGAAAAACTCCACTCGATCATGAAGAACATCCACGCGGTGTGCGTGCAGTACGGCACCCAGCCCGACGGATACATCAACTATGTCGTGGGAGCCAACATCGGCGGCTTCATGAAGGTTGCCAACGCCATGCTCGCCCAGGGCTGCGTTTAGTCCTCCCGCCCGCAAGGGTTCGGAGATACGACGAAAAACCCCGGCTTCCGATGGAGGCCGGGGTTTTCATGTTTCCGGGAGGGGCCAAAAAAGAAGGGTCGGTTGCAGAAAGAGCCGATTGCAGGGAGGCCGGACACTGGAAGAGTCGGTTACAGGAAAAGCACCGCGAGCGTGGAGACGACGAAGCCGCCACCGAATCCTGCCAGCACCTGCGCGCCGTTGTGGCACCCCAGGTAGAGGCGTGCCGAGGCGAGGGCCCCGGCCAGGAGAATCGCCACGGCCAGCGGCACGAGCATCGTACCGACGCCCACGACGTTCATCACCACGAGCAGCGCGACGGCCGCGCCCATGCCGGTCATGTGGAGGCTGATTTTCCAGCGCAGCGACACGACGAGGCACATCGCCTCGCAGCAGGCCGCCGCGAACATGAACTTGCGCAGGAAGACCGCCGAGGGGAGTTTGGCGATCGTGACGGCGCAGAGGAGATAGCAGACGGTGCCGATCAACAGGGGCAGGATACGTTCCCTCCGCCGGTCGATGCGGAAGTCCGAGAGGCGCCCCAGCGAGCGCAGCACGGCGAGCGACAGCACGGGAATGATCACGGCATAGAGCGTCACGACCCACGCCAGATAGAACTTCACGCCCGCGGGATAACGCGCGAAGAGCGTCATCGTCAGGATCAGCGCCATCATGTACAACGGCAGCAGAAAGGGGTGCAGAACCCACGACAGCAGGTTCGAATATTTCCGGAAATCCATCTTCATCAATCCAACGTTTTGCCCGTGCGGAGCCGCCGCAAATGTGCGGCCGCCCGCGGAGGGGCTCTAAATCTGTTTGCGCAGGCGCGCCACGGGGATGCCCAGCATCTCGCGGTACTTGGCCACCGTACGCCGTGCGATGCGGTATCCCTTCGCATTGAGGATATCCATCAGCGTCTCGTCGGTCAGCGGGTGCCGCTTGTCCTCCTCGTCGATGCACTCCTGCAGGATGTGCTTGATCTCGTAGCTCGACACCTCCTCGCCCGAATCGGTCTGCATGGCCTCCGAGAAGAGCGACTTGAGCAGGATGATCCCGAACTGCGTCTGCACGTACTTGCTGTTCACCACGCGCGAGATCGTCGAGACGTCGAGGCCCGTGCGGTCGGCCACATCCTTGAGGATCATCGGCCGGAGTTTCGACTTGTCGCCATCCTTGAAATATTCCTGCTGGTAGTCGAGGATCGTCTGCATGGTGCGCATCAGCGTGTCGTGGCGCTGCTTGATTGCCGAAATGAACCACTTCGCCGAGTCGATCTTGTTCTTGACGAACTGAAGGGCCTCGCGGTCGGACTCCCTGACCTTTCCGTCGCTGCCGACCATCGAGCGGATCATCTCCACGTAGCGGCGGTTGATCCGCACCTCGGGGAGGTTCGAAGAGTTGAGCGAGAGGTTGAAGCGCCCGTCCTGGTAGTCGAGGATGAAGTCCGGGACGATGTAGGGTGCGGCGTCCGACCCGCCCTCGGCATAGAGGTTCCCGGGTTTGGGCGACAGACGGCGGATCTCGGCGATCGCCTCGCGGAAATCCTCCTCCGAAACCTGAAGCCGCGCCATGAGCTTTTCGTAGTGTTTTTTCGCGAACTCGTCGAAATAGGAGGTCAGGATCTTGCGTGCCAGGCGCCGCGGACGCGTGTCGAGGGGCATCTGGGCCATCTGCAGCAGCAGGCATTCGCGCAGATCCCGGGCTCCGATGCCTGCGGGTTCGAGCTCATGAATCTCGCCCAGCACGCGCTCGAGTTCCTCGGCCGAGGTTTCGATGCCCATCGTGAAGGCGATGTCGTCGGCAATGGACTCCAGGTCGCGGCGCAGGTACCCGTCCTCGTCGATGCTCCCCACGAGATAGACCGCAAGGCGCATCTCGCGCTCGGGAAGGTTGCGGTAGCCCAGCTGCTCGACAAGGTACTCCTGCAGCGAACGTCCCTCGGTCAGGTAGACCGGACGTTGCTTGTCGTCCTTCGAATAGTTGTTGATACGGCTCTTGTAGGACGGGGTGTCGTCCTCGCGCAGGTATTCCTCGACGGAGATCTGCTGGGGCTCCTCCCCGGTGTCCTCCTCGGCCGGACGCTCGTCCTCCTCGAGTACGATATTGTCCTCGATCTCCTGCTTGATGCGCTGTTCAAGCTGCATGGTCGGCAGTTCGAGCAGCTTGATCATCTGGATCTGCTGCGGAGAGAGTTTCTGCTGGAGCGAAAGTACCTGTTTCTGATTGATTGCCATAATGGGTCCGAATTTAGAATTTTTTCAGCATTCCAATCCGGTTTCTTCATTCATCTGTTTCCGGCCGCGAAGCAGTCCCCGGCCGACCGGCCGACGCGACGACATTCCCTCGGGCCGCCCGGCATGCCGGATCATTTGCTGCCGGCAGCCTGCAGCGCCGCTGCAATGGCCCGGGCCCACAGTTTGCCGAGCCTGCGCGCCCCCTTTTCGTTGGGATGCAGGTAGAAAACCCCGGCATTCCCCTCCTCGGGGAAACAGTATTTCCGGTAATGGCTGCGGAAGTAGTCGTATCCCGAGCGGTCTCCCGGATACACATCGTCGTATTTCTCCGCCAGAGAGAGCAGGACATCGGCATATCCCTCCAGGCGCCGCTGCCCCTCGACCAGATACACGGAACCGTTGTAGGTGTTGGGACTGTACCATATCGGGCGCTGCAACACGAAAATCGCCCCGGGGCACAGCTCCCGGATGCGGGAGATGATCGTCTCGAGGTTGTGCGCGTACTCCTCGTCCGATACGGGAGCGCCCGTAGGGCCGCTCGAAGCCGAATCGTTCGTCCCGAGCATGATCGACACGACGAAGGGGGCGGAAGCGTCCAAGGCGCGGAGATCGGAAACGGCCTGCTCCACACGGCGGAAATCGGCATTCCGGGCGGGAAGGAAATCGACCGTCGTGGCGCCCGAGCGGCCGCAATTGCGGAAATGGACCTCGCCCGAGGTCATGCGTCCGACGAATTCGGCCGCGGCCACGGGCGGGGCGGTTTTCGCCTTGTCGGCATGCAGGACGCCCTCGGTGATGCTGTTGCCGATAAAAATCAGGTTGCACACGCTCTCCCGGGCAGACCGTGCCCACGCTCCGCACGCCACAAAGGCCAGGAGCAGGGAAAGGATCACTCTCTTCATCATCTCAAGATCATTCTTTACAAGCCGGCACGCGCCCTTTTCAGAAGCCGGACACGGGTCCTTCCGTCTGCCGGGCGCAACAATGCCGGATCAGAAGTCGGCGTGCAGCGGCGTACGCGGGAAGGGCTGCACGTCGCGGATGTTTGTCAGGCCCGTCACGAAGAGCAGCAGGCGGTCGAATCCCAGGCCGAATCCCGAGTGCGGGGCGGATCCCCAGCGGCGCGTGTCAAGGTACCACCACAGTTCGCGTTCGCTCATGCCCAGCTCCTGCACGCGGCGGTGGAGCTTTTCATAGTCGGCCTCGCGCTCCGAGCCGCCGATGATCTCGCCGATGCCCGGGAAGAGGACGTCCATCGCGCGCACGGTCTTGCCGTCATCGTTCTGCTTCATGTAGAAGGCCTTGATGTCCTTCGGGTAGTTGATCAGGATCACCGGGCGCTTGAAGTGCTCCTCCACGAGGTAGCGTTCGTGCTCCGACTGCAGGTCGCAGCCCCAGTCGCAGGGGAATTCGAACTTCCGGCCCGAAGCCTTGAGGATCTCGATGCCCTCGGTATAGTCGAGACGCTTGAAGTCGTTGTGAAGGACGAAATCGAGGCGTTCGAGAAGGCCCTTGTCCCACATCTTGTTCATGAACTCCAGATCCTCGCGGCAGTGGTCCAGCGCATACCGGATGAGGTACTTCAGGAAATCCTCGGCCAGTTCCATGTTGTCCTCCAGGTCGTAGAACGCCGCTTCGGGCTCGATCATCCAGAACTCCGACGCATGGCGCGGAGTGTTGGAGTTCTCGGCGCGGAACGTCGGGCCGAAGGTGTAGATGCGCCCCAGCGAGAGGGCCCCGAGTTCACCTTCGAGCTGTCCCGAGACGGTGAGGTTGCACGACTTGCCGAAGAAGTCCTTCGTATAGTCGACCTTCCCGTCCTCGGTTCTCGGAGGGTTGTTCAGGTCGAGGGTCGTGACCTGGAACATCGCACCGGCGCCCTCGCAGTCCGAAGCGGTGATGATCGGCGTATGGAAGTAGTAGAACCCGTTGCGGTTGAAATACTCGTGGATGGCGTAGGCCATGGCGTGGCGGATGCGCAGCACGGCCCCGAACGTATTGGTTCGCGGGCGCAGGTAGGCGATGTCACGCAGGAACTCCAGCGAATGGCCCTTCTTTTGCAGCGGATAGGTCTCGGGATCGGCCGTACCGTAGATCTCGATGGCCGAGGCCTGGACCTCGACGCCCTGACCGGCTCCGGGCGAGGCGACGAGCCGCCCGTCGACACGGATGCAGGCCCCCGTCGTCACGGGCTTGAGACGCTCCTCGGGAATCACCGCAAGGTCGACCACCACCTGGATGTTCGACACGCACGACCCGTCGTTCAGCGCGATGAAGGCGACGTTCTTGTTCCCGCGCTTGGTCCTCACCCAGCCCTTGACGACGATATCGGTATCGACGGCCCCCGATTTCAGGATTTCTGCTATTCTCTGCGTTTTCATCTCTGTATATGTACGTGAATGGTTCTGTTTAAAGCTGTTTTTCTGAATTGACAAAGTTAGCTATTATTTGCGATTTGGCAAAAAAAAAGTACCTTTGTCCGGATCATAGACCTTGTATGCGATGAAACGAACGATATGGACGGCTGCCCTGGCAGTCTGTGTATGTACGGCAGCGGCCCAGGAGGAGCGCAACCCCGTGGCGCTGCCCCCGGCCGGAGGGCGCATCTACCGCACCGAAGTCGTGCCCTACGACGCCCGCCACGACGCCGCCGAGCGCAACCGCGAGGCCGGAGGCTACTGGATGGCGTTCAGCCCCCGGGCGATCGCCGAAGCCGACGGAGAGATCGCGGCCCTGCTGGGATGCAGCGTCGAGATACCCGTGGCATGGACCGACGGCGTGGTGCTGCTGCACATTGAGAACCCCGGAGCCCCCTGCACGCTGTGGCTCAACGACCGGGAGATCGCAAAGATCGACGACCCCCTGACGCCTGCGGAATTCGACATCACGCCCTACGTCCGGCAGGGAGCGAACAATTTCCGTCTGGTCATGCTCGGACGCCGCAGCCCGCTCGACGCCGCGCCGTCGACCTCCCGCCCGGCCTTCGAGAACAGCTACCTCTACTACCAGAACAAACGCTCGATCCGCGATTTCGAAATCGCCCTCGTGCCCGACTCCACGCACCGCTGCGGCATCCTCGAGCTGGCGATCATCGCCCAGAACGCCTTCAACTACGACGAGGAGGTCACCGTAGGCTACGACATCTACTCCCCGCAGGGCAAGCTGCTCGACTTCAACATGCGGGAGATCACCCTCCCGGGCCGCTCCTGCGACACCGTACGCTTCCGGCCCTACATCTACCACACCTATGAAAACCGCTGGGAGGCCGGGGCCAAGAACCCGCCGCTCTATCAGGTGATGCTCTTCACGCGCCGCAACGGCGTCTACAAGGAATACATGCCCCTGAAGCTCGGATTCGGGAAAACGGAGCTCTCGGAAGGGCGCCTGATGCGTCTGGGCCGCGAACTCCGGCTCGAAAAGGCCTCCTACAACGCCGCTGCAGACCGCAAGACGACCCTCGCGGAGCTGAAGGCGCTCAAAACGAAGGGCGTGAACACCCTCTGCCCGGACTACCCGCAGCCGGCATGGTTCTACGAAGTGTGCGACGAGCTGGGGCTCTATGTCATCGACCGCGCGAACATCAGCGCCCCGGAGCAGCGCGACAACCGCGCCGTGGGCGGCACGCTGTCGAACAACCCGGAGTATGCCGACGAATACCTCGCACGCGTGAAGGCGATGTACTACCGCTCGCGGAACTTCACCTGCGTGATCGCCTACGAACTGGGAGGCCCTTCGGGGAACGGATACAACATGTACAAGGCCTACGAATGGCTCAAATCCGTGGAGCCTTCGCGTCCTGTGATCTATTCGGACGCCGACGGCGAGTGGAACACGGACCTCTGAACCTCTTTCGGGCGCCCGCGCGGACATCAAACGGCATAACGTGGTCATCGAGCTGATCGTCATCGGGAAAACCGACTCCAGGGAGGTTGCGGCGCTGGTCGACATGTACGCCCGGCGGGTGAACTTCTACTGCCGGTTCGCCGTCACGACCCTCCCCGACGTGCGCAACACGCGCAAACTGAGCCCCGCACAGCAGCGCACGGCCGAGGGCGAAGCGATCCTGCGGCAGCTCTCCGAGGGGGATTTCGTCGCGCTGCTCGACGAACGCGGCACCGAATACCGCTCCGTGGAGTTCGCCCAATGGCTCCAGAAACGCCTCAACAGCGGAATCAAACGGCTCGTGCTCGTCATCGGGGGGCCCTACGGATTCTCCGAAGAGGTCTACGGCAGGGCCGACGCCAGGCTGTCGCTCTCGCGCATGACCTTCTCGCACCAGATCGTGCGGGCGATCTTCGCCGAACAGATCTACCGCGCCTTCACCATTCTGCACAACGAACCCTACCACCACGAATGACGAAACGACGCCTCACGATACTTCTTGCGACGATGCTCCTGCCATTCGCCCCGGCTGCGGCCCGCGCCTCCGCCGGGATCGTGCCGCTCGGCGGCCCCGAGGCCGCCGACACGACGATCGTGGTCGACAAGGTGCAGGTCACGGCCATCAAGCAGGGGCTCGTGCTGCGCTCGCAGCCCGTGGCGGCGGCGACCCTCGGCATCCGCGCGATCGAACGCGGACGCCTCGCCTCGCTGAAGAGCCTCTCGCAGCGCATACCCAACTTCCACGCCCCGGACTACGGCTCGCGCATGACCTCGTCGATCTACGTCCGCGGACTCGGGGCACGCATCGACCAGGCCGTCGTGGGGTTCAACGTCGACAACATCCCGCTGCTGAACAAGAACAACTTCGACACCGAGCTGGCCGACGTCGAGCGCATCGAGGTGCTGCGGGGCCCGCAGTCGACCCTCTACGGGCGCAACACGATGGGAGGCGTGGTGAACGTCTATACCCTCTCGCCGCTCGCATGGCAGGGCGTGCGCCTCACGGCCGAATACGGCAGCGGCGATTCGTACCGCCTGCGCGCCTCGTTCTACGACCGCCCCGCCGACGGGTTCGGAATCGCCGTCTCGGGATACTACACCCGCACGGGCGGCTTCTTCGAAAACTCCTTCACGGGCAGACGCTGCGACTGGGAGCGCCTCGGAGGCGGACGCCTGAAGCTGCAGTGGCAGCCCGGCAGCCGCCTGCGCATCGACGAGACCTTCTCCATCTCGACGCTCCGGCAGGGCGGGTACCCCTACGCCTACCTCGGCGAGGCGATCCGCGACGGGGAACGGACGCTCCTCGAGAGCGGGGCGATCGGCTGCAACGACCCCTGCTCCTACGAGCGTACAACCCTGACGAACGGACTGACCGTGCGCTACGACGCCGGGCGGTATTCGATCTCGTCGATCACCAGCTACCAGTACTCCGACGACGAGATGACCCTCGACCAGGACTTCACGCCCCGGGATTATTTCACCCTGAAGCAGGCGCTGCGCGAACACGCCCTGACCGAAGACCTTGTCATCCGCTCCGACGAGGAGCGCGCCTACCGCTGGCTCGCAGGGGCGTTCGGATTCTACCGCCACGGGACGATGGATGCCCCAGTGCGGTTCAAGCGCACGGGCATCGAGGAGCTGATCCTGAAGAACGCCAACGGGAATCCCGACCTGGTCTACACGATGGATGCCGACGAGCTGCTGCTGTCGTCGGACTTCCGCATGCCCAATTACGGAGGGGCTCTCTACCACGAATCGCGCTACGTCACGGGCCGGTGGCAGCTGACGGCAGGGATCCGCGCCGACATCGAGCGCACGGAGCTCCGTTACCACAGCCTCGCCGACATGGACTACGCCCTGAGCATCAACGGCGGCAGCGCGATCCCGATGCGCGCGTCGATCGACGAGACCAACCGCATCGGGCACACCTATGTCGAGGTGCTCCCGAAGGTCGCGGCGATGTACAGCTTCGACGAGGTGCGCAACCTCTACCTTTCGGTGGCCCGCGGATACAAGGCCGGAGGATTCAACACGCAGATGTTCTCGGACATCCTGCAGGAGAAGCTCAAGTGGAAGATGGTCTCCGGACTCGACTACGACGAACCCGACATCATGTCCTACAAGCCCGAATATAGCTGGAACTTCGAATTCGGAGGGCACTTTTCCTGTATGGACGGCGTCGTGCGGGGCGACTTCGCGCTCTTCTGGATCGACTGCCGCAACCAGCAGCTCACGGTCTTTCCCGAGGGGCAGGGCACCGGGCGCATGATGACCAACGCCGGGCAGACGCGCAGCCTCGGGGCCGAGCTGGCGGTACAGTATTCGCCGTGGCGGCAGGTCGACATCAACGCCGCCTACGGATACACCGACGCGCGCTTCGTGCGCTACGACAACGGCCGGGAGGATTTCGCCGGCAGGCATATCCCCTACGCCCCGCAGCACACCCTTTCGGCCGATGCCGTGTGGACGATTCCGACGGACGTTGCGTGGCTCGGCGACGTGGTCGTGCAGGCCGGCACGCGGTGTGCCGGGCGCATCTGGTGGAACGAGCAGAACTCCCGCTCGCAACCCTTCTACGCCCTGCTGGACGCCTCGCTGAGGATCGAACACCCGCGTTATTCGGTAGACCTCTGGGGCCGCAACCTCGCAGACGGCCGTTACGATGTCTTCTATTTCAAGTCGATGGGCAACGAGTTCGTCCAGCGCGGGCGTCCCCGAACCTTCGGCGTCACCCTGAACATTCATATTCAAAAATAACCGACATGAAAAAAATCATTCTCCTGCTGCTGACGGTCGCCGCTTTCGCGGCCTGCGACAAAGAGGACGGAACCTCCAAAATCCGATATGCCTCGGAGAACACCTCGATCTCCGACGGATTCTTCACCAGCGACAACATGCACTTCTACGGAACGGCGACGGTCACCGACAGCGAAGGCGGCAGCTATTCCGATCCGGAGGCATGGTTCGAATTCGCCGGAGACCGCGAAACGCTGGTCCTTTACATGCACCAGACGCGCTTCGCCGCCGCCATGCCGGCCCTCGACATGCGCATCTACCAGTTCGCATACACCCCCGGCGAAGGGGCTTCGCTCACCTTCGAAATAGAGAGCAGCATCCCGCAGGTCCGGCTTCCGAACGAGGTGGGCGGAGGCTACAGCTACCAGCCGATGCCTTCGTACACCCTCACCGATGTCGAGGGATCGATCGAGAACACCCTCTGCCGCGTAGCCTTCACCTGCACGGTGCCCCGTCTGGGAACCTACCGCATGGAGTATGAAGGGCGGCTGCTCGAAAAGGGAAGCATCTGACACGACACAACGACAATCTCAAAATCAAAATACCATGAAACCCGAATACAAACCTTTCGTAGACGAACTGATCGAACTCTGCATCAAGGAAGATATCGGCGACGGAGACCACACGTCGCTCTGCTGCATCCCGGCCGACGAACACGGACGCATGCGCCTGCTGTGCAAGCAGGAGGGCATCATTGCCGGCATTGAAATTGCACGGATCGTCCTGCACCGCCTCGACCCGGAGATGCGCTTCGAGCAGGTGCTCGAGGACGGCACACGCGTGAAACCCGGCGACGTGGCCTTCTACGTCTCGGGACGCCTGCGCTCGCTGCTGCAGGCCGAACGCATCCTGTTGAACATCATGCAGCGCATGAGCGGCGTGGCCACGCAGACGGCCGTCTACGTCAAACAGCTCGAGGGGCTCCACACCAAGGTCCTCGACACGCGGAAGACCACCCCGGGCATGCGCGTGCTCGACAAGATGGCCGTGAAGCTGGGCGGCGGCGAGAACCACCGCATGGGACTTTTCGACATGATCCTGCTGAAGGACAACCATATAGACTTTGCCGGAGGCATCCGCCAGGCGATTACCGGAGCGCGCGAATACCTCGCGGCCAAGGGGAAGGACATTCCCATCGAATGCGAAGTCCGCACGCTGGAGGATATCGACGAGGTGTTCGCCGCGGGAGGTGTCGACCGCATCATGTTCGACAACTTCTCGCCCGAGATGACACGCCGGGCGGTGGAGAAGGTCGCCGGACGCTGCGAAACCGAGTCGAGCGGCGGCATCACGCTCGAAAACCTCCGCGAATACGCCGCCTGCGGCGTCGACTTCATCTCCGTGGGGGCGCTGACGCACCAGATCCGCTCGCTCGACATGTCGCTCAAGGCCTGCGAATAACCCCCGGAAGCGATGAAACGCCTGCTCCATACGCCCGTGGCGCTGCTCCTGTGGCGCATCGTGCTGCTCTACGCGGTGCTGATGCTCTGCCGTGCGGTCTTCTGGCTCTACAACGCGGAGCTGCTCGGCACGCTCTCGTGGAGCGAGGCGGGGCCGCTGCTGGCCGGGGCGCTGAAGTTCGACACCGCGTCGATCGTCTATGCCGACGGGCTGTTCGTCCTGCTGTCACTCGTGCCGCTGCACGTGCGCGAGCGGCGCTGGTGGCGGAACCTCTGCTTCGGATACTACGTCGCGGTCAACGCCGTGCTGGTCGTCGCCGCGAACATCGCCGACACGATCTACTTCCACTATGCGCAGAAACGCTTCACGGCCGACGAGATCTTCTTCGCCGAGAACGACAACTCCCTGCAGCTGGCCGCGAAGTTCCTGGCCGAAAACTGGCTGCTCGCGCTCTTCGGCGCGGCGATGATCGCCCTGCTGGCATGGGGATACCGCCGGAGGGTGCGTGAGGAGAGCCTGCTCCGCCGCGGCTGGGCCTATTACGCCGGCGGGACGCTGCTGCTCGCCCTGGCCGCAGGGCTCTGCATCGCCGGGGCCCGGGGCGGCATGACACGCATGACACGGCCGATCACCCTCTCGAACGCCATGCTCTACACCTCGGACGGCATGAAGGCCAACCTGATCCTGAGCAACCCCTTCTGCATCCTGCGCACGGCCGGGAACGGCGGCGGCGTGAAGTACGTGAAGCACTTCCCGGAGGAGGAGCTCCCGCGGCACTTCTCGCCCGTGCACGCACCCGCCGACAGCGCGGCCGTCGACCTCTCGGGGCGCAACGTCGTGGTATTCATCATGGAGAGCATGTCGGCCGAGCACTCCGCGCGGCTCTGCCCGGAGGTCTACGCCGACTGCGAGGTGAAGGGATTCACGCCCTTCCTCGACTCGCTGATGGGCCGCGGGCTGACCTTCACGCAGATGTACGCCAACGGCACGCGCTCGATCCAGGCCATGCCCTCGGTACTGGGCAGCATCCCCTCGTTCCGCACACCCTTCGTGCTGATGCCCCAGTCGCTCGGCCCGAGCCGCCAGCTCCCGGCGATCCTCGCCTCGATGGGCTATGCCACGTCGTTCTTCTGCGGCTCGGAGAGCGGCTCGATGGGATTCGGCGCCTACGCCCGCTCGGCGGGCATCGAGCGGCTCGTCAGCCGCGAGGACTACGAGGCGCGCCACGGCAGGGACGACTTCGACGGATACTGGGGCATCTGGGACGAACCCTTCCTGCAGTTCATGGGCGAGGAGCTCGCGGCGACGCCCGAGCCGTTCTTCGCCTCGCTCTTCACCCTCTCGGCGCACCATCCGTTCGTCGTGCCCGACAAATACGCCGCGACGCTCCCCGAGGGCTACACCCGGATCCACCCGGGCGTGGCCTACGACGATCAGGCCTTCCGCCGCTTCTTCGAACGATTCGGCGCCGAGGAGTGGTTCCGGCGCACGATCTTCGTCTTCGTGGCCGACCACGTGTCGTCCGAGAAGTTCGCCCCGCAGACACGCACCTACCCCGGGAACATGCACATCCTCGGATTCATGTATACGCCCGACGGGGCCCTGCAGGGCACGGTCGGCGAGATCACGCAGCAGCTCGACATCATGCCCACGCTGCTGGGATTGCTGGGCAACCGCGAGTCCTACTTCGCCTTCGGGCGCGACATCCTCAACGAGCCGGCGCGCCCGCGCTGGTCGGTGAGCTACGACGGCGCCTTCCGCGCGCTGACCGACAGCACGACCCTGCAGCTCGACGACGCGACGCAGCCCGTCGCGGCACAGGCGGCCGACAGCACCGCGCTGCGCTCCTTCGAGGCCCTCGTACAACAGTACTACACCCGAATCGAACGTAAAAACTTTACCGCCGATGATTGATTTCAAACCCGTGCGGTTGGAAGACCGCGCGGCCATCGAACGCTACACGATGCCGTGGGGCATCTGCAACAACGACCTCGCGTTTGCGAACATGTACTGCTGGCAGGAGGTCTACCACACCACGTGGGCCGAGGTCGGGGGATTTCTCGTGATCCGCTTCCACATCGAGGGCGGCGAGCGCATCGGATACATGCAGCCGATCGGCCCGGGGGACTTTACGCCGATCCTCCCGCAGCTGCTCGAGGATGCCCGCGAACGGGGGCAGCGCCTGCGCCTGATCGGCCTCTCGGACGAGGCGCGCGAACAGGTGCGCAACATGCACGCCGGGACATTCGCCTTCGAGTCGAACCGCGCGCTGGAGGATTACGTCTACCGCGCCGAGGATCTCCGCAACCTCACAGGGCACCGCTACCAGCCCAAGCGCAACCACATCAACCGCTTCGTGGCCGAATACCCCGATTACCGCTACGAGGAGCTCACGCCGGCGCACTTCGACGAATGCCTGGCCCTCGAGCGCGAATGGCGCCGCGCGCACGGCGAGGAGCGCACCTCGGAGCAGAGCGCCGAGCAGCGGGCCATGCTCCGGGCCTTCGAGCACTTCGACGAGCTGGGGCTCATGGGAGGCTGCATCTACGTCGGAGACCGCCTGGCGGCCTTTACCTACGGATCGGCGCTCAACGACCGCACCTTCGACACACACGTCGAGAAGGCCGACACGGAGTTCGACGGGGCCTTCACGATCATCAACAAGCTCTTCGCCCAGCACCTCCCGGAGCGTTTCACGCTCATCAACCGCGAGGAGGACATGGGCATCGAGGGACTGCGGCAGTCGAAGCTCTCCTACCACCCGGCCTTCCTGCAGCACAAGTTCACGGCCATGCGCCTGCATCCCGACGAACTGGCCTGCAAGGAGCTGTGGGCGGAGGCCTTCGGCGACGAGGAGGAGTTCATCGACCGCTTCATCATCCGCTACTACTCGCGGCGCAGGGCCGTGACCGCCACCGTCGACGGGCAGCTGGCCGCGATGCTGCACCTCGTGCCGTTCGACACCTGTCTCGGGCGCACGACCTACATCTACGGCGTGGCCACGGCCCGGGCATTCCGCCGCCGCGGACTGGCCGCGGGGCTGTTGCACGAGGCGATGCAGCGGATCCGCGAGCGCGGCGACGACGCGGCGTTCCTCATCCCGACGCCCGGCGAAGAGTGGCTGAGGGAGTTCTACGCAGGATTCGGATTCGAGGGGCACGTCCCCACGCGCTTCGTCTCCGAGGACGGATTCGACTTCGGAACGGGCCGCACGGAGGATGACCTTTCGATGGTCTGGCGGCGCGACGCCTCGGCGCCGCTGCCCGACACGCTGACGGCCACGCACCGCAAATAGCGACCCCGGCCCGCGGCAGCCCCGAAACCAGCCCCCGACACGGGCAAACACCCCGGACAGAGATGCAGGAGCCCGGAACCTTGCTATAAGGTTCCGGGCTCCTTCGATAACAAACTCCTTCCGGCTCCGGGTCAGCGGCTGCGCAGGAAGCACTCGATCGTGTTCTCCATCAGGCAGCAGATCGTCATCGGCCCGACGCCTCCCGGCACCGGCGTGATGACCGAAGCCTTCGGCTCGATGGCCGCGAAGTCGACGTCGCCGCACAGCTTGCCCGTCTCGGGATTGCGGTTCACGCCCACGTCGATCACCACCGCACCCTCGGAAACCATGTCGGCCGTAATGAACTTCGGACGCCCGATGGCCACCACCAGGATCTCCGCCCCGCGCGTCACCTCCGCGAGGTTGCGCGTGCGGCTGTGGGCCATCGTCACCGTGGCGTTCTCGTCCAGGAGCAGCTTCGAGACCGGCAGTCCCACGATGTTGCTGCGCCCGATGACCACGGCGCGCTTGCCCGAGATCTCCACCCCGGCGGCCTTCAGCATCTTGATGATTCCCTTCGGCGTGCAGGGCAGCGTGCAGGGCTGCTTCTGCCACAGCGCCGCAACGTTCAGAGGGTGGAATCCGTCCACGTCCTTCGACTTGTCGATTGCCGCGATCACCTTGTCCTCGTCGATGTGTTTCGGGAGCGGCAGCTGCACGAGGATGCCGTCGACCTCCGGATCGGCGTTCAGCGAGGCGATGATCTCCAGCAACTCCGCCTCGGAGATCGTCTCCGGCTTGCGGATCGTCGTATTGCGGATCCCCACCTCGGCCGAGGCCTTCGCCTTGCCCGTCACATAGCTCACGCTGCCCGGGTCCTCACCCACAAGGATGACGACCAGATGGGGCACACGTCCGTATTTCGCCGGGAAGGTCTTCACCTGCTCGGCCATTTCGGCCTTCAGTCGTGCCGAAAGTTCTTTTCCGCTGATAATCATATCGTTTTTCGTTATTTATCCAAAGCCCAGTGTCCGATGTCGGTGCGGTGGAAGAGGTTGTCGCACTCGATGCGCGCCACGTCGCGCAGCGCCGCCTCGCGCGCTTCGGCCAACGTCGCACCCCGCCCCACGACGAACAGCACACGGCCTCCGGCCGTCAGGATGCGGTCACCGTCGGCCTTCGTGCCCATGTGGTAGACCGTACCCTCCACGCGGTCGAGACCCTTGATCTCGTGGCCCTTCCCGTAGCTTCCCGGGTAGCCCTTCGAGGCCAGCACGATGCCCAGCGCCGGGCGGTCGTCCCATTCCAGGCGTGCATCGCCTCCGTCGGCCACGGCGCAGAAGATCTCCGCGATGTCGCTCTTCAGGCGCGGCAGCACCACCTCCGTCTCGGGATCCCCGAAGCGGGCGTTGAACTCGATGACCTTGATCCCTTCGGGGGTCTTCATCAGGCCTCCGTAGAGCACCCCTTCGAAGGGGCAGCCCTCGGCGACCATCGCCTCGGCCGTCGGGCGCATGATCCGCTCCACGGCGAAGCGCTCGTCCTCCGCGGTGATGAACGGCAGCGGCGAATAGGCGCCCATGCCGCCCGTGTTGGGGCCCTTGTCACCGTCGAAAGCCCGCTTGTGATCCTGCGAGAGCACCATGGGCCACACACGGCTCCCCGAGACGAAGCACAGGAGCGAAAACTCCGGGCCGGTGAGGAAATCCTCGACCACGACCTTGCCCTCGCCGAACTTGTCGTCGAGCAGCATGTCGCGCAGCGCCCGGTCGGCCTCCTCCATCGTCTGGGCGATCACGACGCCCTTGCCGGCGGCCAGTCCGTCGTATTTCAGCACCGCAGGGAAGGGGCGCGCCGCGACGTAGTCCCGCGCCGCCTTGTAGTCGGTGAACGACCGGTAGGCGGCCGTCGGAATGCCGTAGCGGGCCATCAGATTCTTGGCAAACTCCTTCGACGATTCGATGCGCGCCGCGGCCTTCGTGGGGCCGAAGATCCGCAGTCCTGCCGCCTTGAAGCAGTCGACGATGCCCGCGGCCAGCGCCGCCTCGGGGCCCACGACCGTCAGGGCGACACCCCGCTCGCGGGCAAGATCGCGCAGCCGCTCGACCTCCGTCTCGCGGATCGGCACGCACTCGGCCTGCCGCGCGATGCCCGCATTCCCGGGCGCACAAATGATCTTTTCAACCTGCGGCGAACGCGCGAGGGCGTCGACAATGGCGTGCTCGCGTCCGCCGGAACCGATAACCAGTACGTTCATATGTTGTTGTCCCGTTTTAGGTGAATCAGTGTTTGAAGTGGCGTTCGCCGGTGAAGCACATGGCGATGCCCATCTCGTCGGCCTTGCGGATCGAATCCTCGTCGCGCACCGAGCCGCCCGGCTGCACGATCGCCGTCACGCCGTATTCGGCGGCCAGCGTCACGCAGTCGTCGAAGGGGAAGAATCCGTCCGACGCCAGGACGATGCCCTCCGTCTCACCGGCCGCACGGGCCTGCTTGAGGGCGATTTCGGCCGAGCCGATGCGGTTCATCTGACCCGCGCCGACACCCAGCGTCCGGCCGTTCTTCACCGCCACGATGGCATTCGACTTCACGTGCTTGACAATGTGCCACCCGAAGTTCAGGTCGTCCATCTGCTCCGCCGCGGGCCGCGCCTTCGTTACGCACATCTCCGAAGTCACCTCCTTCGTCGCGGTGTCGAGATCCTGCACCAGCAGTCCGCCGTTGACGCTCACGTACTGCTTCGCATCCACGGCCCCCTGCGACATGTCGACCTCCAGCAGACGGAGGTTCTTCTTCGTGCACAGCACCTCGAGGGCCCCCTCGTCGAACTTCGGGGCCATGATGATCTCCAGGAAGATGGGCTTCATCAGCTCCGCGGCCTCACGCGTGAGCGTGCGGTTCGTGGCCACGATGCCGCCGAAGATCGAGACCTTGTCGGCCTCGTAGGCCTTCGTCCACGCCTCCACGACGTCCTTGCCCACGGCCGCACCGCAGGGATTCATGTGCTTGAGGCCCACGCAGAACGGCTGGTCGAACTCCCGCACGATGCACAGCGCGGCATTGGCGTCCTGGATGTTGTTGTACGACAGCTCCTTGCCGTGCAGCTGCCGCGCAAAGGCCAGCGAATAGGGCACTGCATGCTCCTCGCGGTAGAACTTCGCACCCTGGTGCGGGTTCTCGCCGTAGCGCAGCGACTGCACGAGGTCGAACTCCAGGAAGAGCTTCTCGTTCAGGCCCGCCTGCGCCCGCATGTATGCGGCGATCATCGCGTCGTACTCGGCCGTGTGGGTATAGGCCTTGGCCGAGAGCTTCAGGCGCGTGGCCTTCTCGGTATTCCCCCCGGCACGGATCTCGTCGAGCACCTGCGCATAGTCCGCAGGGTCGCACACCACCGTCACATCGGCCCAGTTCTTCGCCGCCGAGCGCAGCATCGAAGGCCCGCCGATGTCGATGTTCTCGATGGCATCCTCCATCCGCACGTCGGGCTTCGAAATCGTCTCCCGGAACGGGTAGAGGTTCACGCAAACCATGTCGATGAACTCGATGCCGTTCTCCTTCAGCGCCTGAAGGTGCGAAGGATCGTCGCGGCGCGCCAGCAGTCCGCCGTGCACCTTCGGGTGAAGGGTCTTCACGCGTCCGTCGCAGATCTCCGGGAAGCCCGTCACGTCGCTGATGTTGATCACCTCGACGCCGCTCTCCCGCAGCAGTTTCATCGTGCCGCCCGTGGCGATCACCTCCCAGCCCAGGGACCGCAGCCCCTTGGCGAAATCCACGACGCCCGTCTTGTCGCTTACGCTAATCAATGCTCGCATATCTCTTTTTCTTTTAACAGTTTACCGATTGTTTCCACATAAAGCGGGTATTCCACCGCATGAATTCTCGACTCCAGCTCCGCCACGTCGCGGCCTTCGTAGGCAAAGGCCCGCTGGGCGATGATCCGCCCGCCGTCGAGCTCGGCGTCGACGTAGTGGATCGTCACGCCGAAGACCTTGACGCCGTATTCGAAGGCCTGTTCGATGGCGTGCGCCCCGCGGAAGGCCGGCAGCAGCGAGGGATGGATGTTGATGATCCGCCCGCCGTAGGCCCCGAGCAGCACGTCGCCCGCGATGCGCATGTATCCGGCCATGCAGACCAGCTCGACGCCCGCGGCATCCAGCCGCGCGACGATCTCCCGCTCGTAGTCGGCCTTCGAGGCGTACTCCTTCGGCGAGAAGGCGAACGTCGCAACACCGTGCCGTGCGGCCCGCTCGACAACATATGCCGAGGGTTTGTCGCAAACCATCAGCACCACCTCGGCCGGCAACTCGCCCCGCTCGCAGGCCGTCACGATGGCCTCGAAGTTCGTGCCGCTGCCGCTGGCGAAGACCGCCAGACGGTGAAGAGGCTTAGCGGATGACGACATGGCCCGAGTCGGTGACACGTCCGATGACCGAGGCGCGCTCGCCCTGCGCCGTGAGAATCGAGACGGCCTTCTCCGCCTCCGAAGCGTCGAGGGCGATGACCATGCCGATGCCCATGTTGAAGATGTTGAACATCTCGCGGTGCGCGACCTGTCCGTACTTCTCCAGGAAGCGGAACACCGGAAGGATCTCCCACGAGCCCTCCTCGATCTCCAGGCCCTGGCCTTCGTGCAGGATCCGCGGGATGTTCTCGTCGAAGCCGCCGCCCGTGATGTGGCTGATGCCGTGGACGTCGCACTGACGGATCACCTCGAGCACCTGCTTCACGTAGATCTTCGTCGGCGTGAGAAGCACCTCGCCCAGCAGCTTGTTCGACAGCTCCGGGTAGCTCTTCTGAAGATCGAAATAGTTGTCGGCGACGATCTTGCGCACAAGGCTGAAGCCGTTCGAGTGCACACCGCTCGAAGCGATGCCCACCAGCACGTCGCCCGTGCGGACCTTCGAACCGTCGATGAGCTTCGACTTCTCGACGACGCCCACCGTGAAGCCCGCGATGTCGTACTCCCCGGCGGCGTACATGCCCGGCATCTCGGCAGTCTCCCCGCCCACGAGCGCGCAGCCCGCCTGACGGCACCCTTCGGCCACGCCCGCAACGATGGCCTCGATCTTTGCGGGTTCGTTGTGGCCCACGGCCACGTAGTCGAGGAACAACAGCGGCTCGGCGCCCTGCGCCAGCACGTCGTTGACGCACATGGCAACGGCATCGATGCCGATCGTGTCGTGCTTGTCCATCTGGAACGCCAGCTTGAGCTTCGTGCCCACGCCGTCGGTGCCGCTCACCAGCACCGGCTCCTTCACCTGAAGGGCCGAGAGATCGAACATCCCTCCGAATGCCCCGATGTTGCCCATCACACCCGCACGGGCCGTCGAAGCCACGTGTTTCTTGATGCGCCGCACCACTTCGTAACCGGCCTCGAGGTTCACGCCGGCCTTTTCATAACTTTGAGCCATAGCTATATGGTTTTATAGGATTTCCGTATTATTTGCCGTCCTTGTTGGCATCCTCCACCGACTGGTACAGCGTCGTGGGATACCGACCCGTGAAGCAGGCCATGCACAGTTCGCTGCGGTTCCCCGCACGGAGCAGCGAGTCCGAGGAGAGGAAGGCCAGCGAATCGGCGCCGATCTCCTGACGAACCCCCTCGACGTTCTTGCGCGCCGAGATCAGCTCGTCGTAGGTCGACGTGTCGACTCCGTAGAAGCAGGGACCGATCATCGGGGGGCTCGCGATGCGCACGTGCACCTCCGTGGCCCCGGCCTCCTTGAGCATCGTGACGATCCGCCGCGAGGTCGTGCCCCGCACGATCGAGTCGTCGACAAGCACCACGCGCTTGCCCCGCACGATCGAACGCACGGCCGAGAGCTTCATCCGCACGCCCTTCTCGCGCAGTGCCTGCGTAGGCTGGATGAACGTGCGCCCGATGTATTTGTTTTTGATAAGCCCCATCTCGTAGGGAAGGCCGCTCTCTTCGGCATAACCCATCGCGGCGCTCAGGCTCGAGTCGGGAACGCCCACCACGATATCGGCATCGGCAGGAGCCTCCTTGCAGAGCAGGCGCCCCGACTCCTTGCGGTAGGCGTGGACGTTGCAGCCCTCGATGTCGCTGTCCGGACGTGCGAAGTAGATGTACTCCATCGAGCACATCTCGTGACGCTTGTACTTCGAATAGTCGCTGCTGCGGAGGCCCCGTTTGTCGATCGTGACGATCTCGCCCGGCTCCACGTCGCGCACGAACTCCGCGCCCAGCACGTCGAAGGCGCACGTCTCGCTCGACACCACGTATCCGTCGCCGAGGCGCCCGATCGACAGCGGACGGAGTCCGTACTTGTCGCGGCACGCATAGATCCGGTTCGCCGTCATGATTAGAAACGCAAAGGCCCCTTCGAGCATGTTCAGCGCGTCGATGATCGCATAGATCCGCGGACGGTCGTGCAGCCGCGACTCCTTCTTGATCAGGTGTGCCAGGATCTCGCTGTCGGAGGTCGATTGGAAAAGGCTGCCCCGGTTCTCGAGGTACTCGCGCAGCAGCGCCGAATTGACGATGTTGCCGTTGTGCGCCATGGCGAAATCTCCCGTATTGTGGCGGAACAGGAACGGCTGGATGTTCTCCACGCCCCCGCCTCCGGCCGTCGTATAGCGCACGTGCCCGATGGCCATCGAGCCCTTCAGCGTCGCGAGCTTCTCCTCGTTGAAAACTTCGGTCACAAGACCTCCCCCCTTGATGCGGCGGAACGTGCCCCGATCGTCCACGGTGACGATACCGGCCCCCTCCTGCCCGCGGTGCTGCAGGGCATGCAGCCCGTAATAGGTGAGCGACGCGGCATCGGGCACCCCGTAGATGCCGAACACCCCGCACTCCTCATGCAACTCTCGGTCGAATATCACTTTCTCCATCTTATACTTATTCGGTAATTTTCTTCAGTCGCGCCAAAATCTCCTCATAGGCTTCGCGGACACGCCCCAGGTCGCGGCGGAAACGGTCCTTGTCGAGCCGCTCGTTGGTGGTCATGTCCCACAGACGGCACGTGTCGGGCGACACCTCGTCGGCCAGCATGATCTCCCCGTCCGGCGTACGGCCGAACTCGATCTTGAAGTCGATCAGCCGGATGTTCATCCGGGCGAACAGATCCTTCAGCACCTCGTTGATGCGCGCCGTCATCGCGTAGATGCGCTCCAGCTCCTCGTAGGTCACAAGCCCCAGCGCCACGGCGTGGTGGTCGTTGATCAGCGGATCGCCCAGCTCGTCCCGCTTGTAGCAGATGTCGATGATCGTGTTCGAAGGTTGCGTGCCCTCCTCGATGCCCAGACGCTGGGCCATGGAGCCCGCAATGACGTTGCGCACGATTACCTCCAGAGGTATGATCTCCACACGGCGGCACAACTGGTCGCGGTCGTTGAGCGTCTCGATGTAATGGCTCCTTATCCCGGCTTTCGCAAGCTCCCGGAAGAGAATCGTCGAAATGGCGTTGTTCACCACCCCCTTGCGCTCGATCGTGGCCTTCTTGATGTTGTTGAATGCCGTCGCCGTATCCTTGTAACGAAGGATGATCTTTTCGGGATCGTCCGTCAGAAAGACCTGTTTCGCCTTGCCCTCATAGAGCATTTCGAGCTGTTTCATGTCTGTTTTATGCTTTATGCTTTTATGCTTGTGTGTTTGTGCCGTTTATACAGTTTGTGCCGCCTGACCTCCGGGTGCTACTCCTCCTTGCGGAAATACGACACCGCGTTGCGGAACAGGCTCTGCTCCTTGTTGCCCGCGATGTTCTTGAAGAGGTTCTCCTCCCAGCGCTCCGTATGGCCCATCTTGCCGAGGATCTGCCCATCCTTCGAGACGAGGCCCTCGATGGCGTACGACGACCCGTTGGGGTTGTACGGCGCCTCGGAGGTCGGGTTCCCCGCGGCGTCGGCATACTGGAAGGCTACCTGCCCCGCAGCAAAGAGCTCCCGGGCCAGCTCCTCGCTGACCACGAACTTCCCTTCGCCGTGGCTGACGGCGATCGAATGCAGATCGCCCAGGCGGAATCCCTTCAGCCACGGGGAGTTCGTCGTCGCCACGCGCGTGGTGACGATCTGCGAGATGTGGCGGTTGATGTCGTTGCGGAACAGCGTCGGCGACTCGCGCGTCACCATGCCCAGGCGTCCGTAGGGCAGCAGTCCCGACTTCACAAGCGCCTGGAATCCGTTGCAGATGCCCAGGATCAGGCCCCCGCGGTCGAGCAGGGCGTGGATCTCGTCGCGGATGTCGCGGTTGTTCAGCACGTTGACGATGAACTTCGCACTTCCGTCTGGTTCGTCTCCCGAGGAGAAACCGCCGCTCAGCACGAAGATGTGCGCCCGGCGGATCTGCTCCTTCATCCGCTCGATCGAGCGCAGGATGTCGTCCCCGGCGATGTTGCACAGCACGCCCATCTCCACCTCGGCGCCCGCGCGGCGGAACGCCTTGGCCGTATCGTAGTCGCAGTTCGTGCCCGGGAAGACCGGAATGTAGACCCGCGGATGCTCGACCGCCTCACCCGGGTAGGTGAAGCTCCTTGCCGCAGGCTCCGAAGTCATCACCGCAGCCGTATTGGCACCCTTGTCGGGGTAGACCGCCGCAAATTTCCCGGTATTGGCACGGTAGAGTTCCTCGAGAGGCATGCGCTCGCCGCCGACCGTGATCGCTTCGTCGCAGACCGTGAATCCCACCAGTTCGGCATGCGGGTATTCGAGCGTGCCCTCGCACTCCACGAGGATCGAACCGTAGGAATAGTCGTAGAGCGTCGACTCGTCGGCCTGCACATCCACGCCGATGCCGTTCCCGAAGGCCATCTTCGCAAGTCCCTCGGCCACGCCGCCGAAGCCCACGGACCACGCCGCGAGGATCTTGCCCGCGGCAATCTGCTCGCTCACGAACGTGAAGTTCCGCTTGAGCTGCGACGTGTCGGGCATGCGGTTCTCGAGCGGCGTGTGGCGCACGAGGTAGATCCGGTGCCCCGCGCCCTTCAGGTCGGTCGAAATGACCGTCCGCGCGTCGACCGTCGTGATGCCGAAGGCCATCAGCATCGGAGGTACGTTGATATTCTGGAAGGTTCCCGACATCGAATCCTTGCCGCCGATCGACGGAAGGCCCAGTTCGACCTGCATCTTCAGCGCCCCGAGCAGTGCCCCGAGCGGCTTGCCCCACGACTCCGCGTTGCGCGTCATGCGCTCGAAGTACTCCTGGTAGGAGTAGCGCATGCGGTCGTAGCGCGCACCTGCGGCCACGACCTTCGCGGCGGCCTCCACGACGGCATACGCCGCACCGTGGTAGGGGCTCCACGAAGCAACATAGGGGTTGTAGCCGAAGGCCATGATGCTCGCCGTGTCGGTATACCCGTCGGTCGGGAGCTTCTGCACCGAGACCTGCGTCTCGCTGCGCTGCGTGCGCCCGCCGAAGGGCATGAGCACCGTCGAGCGGCCGATCGTCGAGTCGAACATCTCGATCAGCCCCCGCTGCGAGACGACGTTGTTGTCCTTCAGGTTGTTGGCGAAGCGTTCGGCAACAGTCCCACCCTCCGGACGGCGCGCAAAGGGGTTGCGGTCCTCCACCGCCCCGATCTTCGCCTCGGCGTAGTGTTTCGCCCCGGCGCTGTCGATGAACGCGCGGCTCAGATCCACGACCTTCCGCTCGCCTTTGAACATCCGCATGCGCGCCGTATCCGTGACGTCGGCCACGTGCACCGCCTCGATGTTCTCCTCGCGGCAGTAGTCCATGAACGCCTCGACGTCCTTCGCCTCGACCACCACGGCCATGCGCTCCTGCGACTCGCTGATGGCCAGCTCCGTGGAGTTCAGGCCGCTGTATTTCGTCTTCACACGGTCGAGGTAGATGTCCAGGCCGTCGGCCAGCTCGCCGATCGCCACGCTGACGCCTCCCGCACCGAAGTCGTTCGATTTCTTGATCAGGCGCGTCACCTCCGGACGGCGGAACAGACGTTCCAGCTTCCGCTCCTCCGGGGCATTGCCCTTCTGCACCTCGCTGCCGCACGTCTCCAGCGAGCGGGCGTTGTGCTCCTTCGACGAACCCGTCGCACCGCCGATGCCGTCACGGCCCGTGCGGCCGCCGAGCATGATGATCCGGTCGCCCGGTGCGGGACGCTCGCGGCGGACGTTCTCGGCCTTCACGGCCCCGACCACGGCCCCGACCTCCAGGCGCTTGGCCACGTAGTCGTCGTAGTAGATCTCCCGCACGTGCGTCGTGGCAAGGCCGATCTGGTTGCCGTAGCTCGAGTAGCCCGCGGCGGCCTTCTTCGAGATGACGCTCTGCGGCAGCTTGCCCGGAAGCGTCTCGCTCACCTTCTGGTAGATGTTCCCGGCACCCGTCACGCGCATCGCCTGGTAGACGTAGCTGCGCCCCGACAGCGGGTCGCGGATCGCGCCGCCCAGGCACGTCGAAGCGCCTCCGAAGGGCTCGATCTCCGTCGGGTGGTTGTGCGTCTCGTTCTTGAACTGAAGCAGCCACCGCTCCGTCTGCCCGTCGACGTCGACGTCGACATAGATCGAGCAGGCGTTGTTCTCCTCCGAGACCTCCAGGTCGTCGAGCAGCCCCTTGTGGCGCAGGTAGCGCGCGCCGATCGTCGCGATATCCATCAGGCAGACGCTCTTGTGCTCGCGCCCCAGCTCGCGGCGGATCCGCAGGTAGAGTGCCAGCGACCCCTCGATCTCCTCCCGGGCGAACGACTCCTCGACGGTGATGCCCTCCAGTTCGGTCGTGAAGGTCGTATGGCGGCAGTGGTCGCTCCAGTAGGTATCCAGGATCCGAAGCTCCGTCTCGAAGGGGTCGCGCCCCTCCTCGCGGAAATATTTCACCACCTCGCGAAGGTCGTCGGCGTTCATCGCCAGGCCCATTTTCGCGCAGCAGCTCTCCAGCTCCCCGTCGTCCATGCGCGTGAAGCCCTCGAGCACCTCGACGGGTTTCACCTCGGCCTGCTCCATGTCGGTAAGGCGCGAGAGATCCTTCTCGCGCGACTCCACGGCGTTGATGTAGTAGTGGCGGATCTTCGCTAGGTCCTCGTCGCTCACCCCGCCGTCGAAAAGCAGCAGCTTCGACGAGCGGATGTTCACCTGCGCATCGGGCTCGATCAGCCGCACGCAGTCGACGGCCGAGGCGGCACGCTGGTCGAACTGCCCCGGAAGGTATTCCACGGCGATGTACTTGCGGCCCGCGAGGTCGCACGTATCGCGCACCTCGTCGGTCACCACCTCCCCGAAAACCGTGTAGCGGCTCTTTTCGAGCAGCTCCGGAGTGAATCCGAAAAGGTCGTAGACGTTCAGCAGGCGCAGTTCGCCCAGCTGCAGATTCAGGTTCGCGTTCAACTCGCGGCGGAGGCTCTCGGCCTCAACCCGGAAACGGGGGAGTTTCTCGACGAAAATTCGGTAGTTGGTCGTATTCATCTATTGTTCGGTTTGTCTTGTTCTTCTTGAGCTTCCTGTTTTCCGGCCCTAACGCACGAAGCGCGCCGCCCAGCGGGCCTCGTACTCCGCGCCGCTCAGGCCGACGAAGGTGATGTGTCCCATCTTGCGCTTCGGACGGCTCTCCGTCTTGCCGTAGATGTGGACGTAGGTGTCGGCGTGCCCCTCCGACTCGACCGCACACGCCGCCTCGAGGTCCTGACCCAGGATATTTTTCATGACCGTGGGCGCTATCAGCTGCGGCTCCTGCAGCGGCTCGCCCGTAAGGTAGCGCACCAGTTCGCGGAACTGGTTGGTCGTGCACCCCTCGATGGTGTAGTGGCCCGAGTTGTGGGGCCGCGGGGCCATTTCGTTGAAGTAGATCTCCCGCCCGCGGAGGAAGTACTCGATGGCGAGGATCCCCTCGTAGCCGCAGTCGCGCATGAAGCGCTCGCTCTGGGTCTTCAGGCGCCCGAGCACCTCCGGATCGGCCGCGGCCGGGACGATCGAGAGGTCGAGGATCCCGTCGCGGTGGATGTTCCGACCCACGGGGAAGCTCACGACCCTCTCCCGGTCGGCGACCATCACGATGCTCGCCTCCGAGTCGAAGGGAATGAACTCCTCGAGGATGCAGGGTACGGTGAGCAGCGGAAGCGCCCGTTCGATGTCGGACTCGCTCCGCAGCACGGCCTGTCCGTGGCCGTCGTAGCCCAGTGTGCGGGTCTTCAGCACCGCCGGGAGGCCCAGTTCGCGCACCGCGGCGCGCAGCGACGCCTCGTCGTCGACCGCCGCGAAGCGCGGCGTCTGCAGCCCGTGGTCGCGGGCGTTGCTCTTCTCCCGCAGGCGGTCCTGCGAATCGTACAGCGGGCGGTAGCCCTGCGGGATGTTGTATTTCTCGCTCAGCGGGATGAGAATGTCGCCCGGGACGTTCTCGAACTCGTAGGTCACGGCATCGCTCCGGCGGCACAGCTCCTCGAGGGCCGCGGCATCGTCGTAGGCCGCGACGAGATGGTCGTCGCACACCCGGAAGGCCGGGGCATCGGGTGCCGGGTCGAGCGCAACGGCACGCACGCCGAGCACATGGGCCTGCTCGGCGATCATCAGTCCCAGCTGTCCCCCGCCGATGATTCCGATCGTCTTCATCACAGCTCGGATTTCAGCACGTCGGAGGTCTGTTTGGCACGGAAGGCGTCGAGCTTCGCGGCAAGCGCCTCGTCCTGCAGCGCGAGGATCGACACCGCGATCAGCGCGGCGTTCTTCGCCCCGTTGATGGCCGTCGTGGCGACCGGAACGCCCGCGGGCATCTGCACGATCGACAGCAGCGAATCCAGGCCGTTGAGTGCCCGCGACTTCACGGGAACGCCCACCACCGGCAGCGGCGTCATCGACGCCACCATGCCCGGGAGATGCGCGGCGCCGCCCGCCCCGGCGATGATCACCCCGATGCCGCGGCTCTTGGCCGTCTTGGCATATTCGCACAGCAGATCGGGCGTGCGGTGGGCGCTGACGACCCGTTTCTCGAATTCGACGCCGAACTGTTCGAGCATCGCAACGGCCTCGGACATCACTTCGTAGTCGCTCACCGAGCCCATAATTACGCCAACTTTCATAGTTATCGAGTTTATAATCGAGTGTACAATGTTTCAGGTTCTCCGGACAAAAAAGCAGACCGCCACGACATCGCATTTGTCATGGCGGCCCGTAGCTATCCGCGCATATGGCGCACCGAATCTTGCTGTGCGAACCGATCCTGCTGCCCGTGTGCCGAAAAGCGGACAACATACCCTGCCTCCCATTGCCCTCGCAATCGTTTCCGGGCCCCGGAGTCGGTATGACAGGCATCATGCATCGCCAACAACAAATCTGGTAAATGTTAAAACAACGTTACAAAAATAGCGGTTTCGGCGCGACTTTCAAAATATTTCGTCGCAGATTCTATCGACAATTTATCCACATTCGCACCCGGCGCCCTACCGCGCCTTCGATTCGCAGTAGGCGCAGCGGCACGTCCCGTCGGGCATCCGCCGGAACAGCCTGTCGACATCCTCCGTCGCCGAGATGCAGCGCCGGTTCGAGCACTCCAGCTCGTTGACGATGTACTCCTCGCTGAAAACCGGGGTGTGCACAAAGGGCCGGTTCTCGTCGGCCCGGCGCAGAAGAGTGAGAATCAAGGCCATACGCACAAACTTGCCGTTCTCGACCTGCCGGAAGTAGGCCGCGCGCGGATCGTTGTCCACCGCACGCGTGATCTCGTTCACTCGCGGCAGCGGGTGAAGGATGATCATGTCCCGCTTCGCCGTGCGCAGCTTCTCGGGGTTGAGCACGAAGCTGTTCTTCACGCGGTCGAACTCCTCCTCGTCGAGGAACCGCTCCTTCTGTACGCGCGTCATGTAGAGCACGTCCAGCTCGGGCATCACCTCCTCCATCGTGCGCACCTCGTGGAACTCCAGCTTCGAGTTCTCCGACATCTCCGCCAGCATGTAGTCCGGAAGGCGCAGCTCCTGCGGCGAAATCAGGAAAACACGGATCCCCTCGTAGCGCGACAGCGCCTTGATGAGCGAGTGCACCGTGCGGCCGAACTTCAAATCGCCGCAGAATCCGATGGTCATGTGGTCGTAGCGTCCCTTCTCGCGCTTGATCGTCAGCAGGTCGGTAAGCGTCTGCGTGGGGTGCGAGTGGCTACCGTCCCCGGCGTTGATGACCGGGATCCCGGCATACTGCGACGCCACGAGCGGAGCTCCCTCCTTGAAGTGGCGCATGGCGATGATGTCCGCGAAGCAGCGGATCACACGCACGGTGTCGGCCACGGTCTCACCCTTCGAAACCGATGAGGAGTTCGCGTCCGAAAAGCCGATCACCTGGCCCCCCAGCTCGAGCATCGCCGAGGTAAAGCTCAGGCGCGTACGCGTCGAGGGTTCGTAGAAGAGCGTCGCCAGCTTCTTGCCCTTGCACACCTCGCTGTATTTGGTGCGGTTGGCGATGATGTCCTCCGCCAGGGCCACGATCTGCTCGGTCTCCTGCACCGTCAGATCGGTCGGGTCTATCAGATGTCGCATCGTATGGGGTTTTTATCGGTTCATCCACGATTCGTCCGACGGATTGTCGCGGAACTTCAGAAGCCGCGCCTTGTCCTCGGGTTTGATGTAGCCCTCGGCGGCCGCCACGTCGACCAGTGCGTCGAGGTTCGAGAGACTGTAGTTGGTCACCCCGGCCGCGGCCAGACGATCGAGGCCCTTCTTCATCCCGTAGGTGAAGATCGAAGCCACGCCCAGCACCTCGGCACCCGCCTCGCGCAGCGCCTCGACCACCTCGATGCACGACCCGGCCGTCGAGATCAGATCCTCGATCACCACGACCTTCTGGCCCTTCTCAAGGCGTCCTTCGATCTGGTTGCCGCGCCCGTGGTCCTTCGAACCCGAGCGCACGTAGCCCATCGGAAGGTCGAGGATCGTCGCCGTGATGGCCGCATGGGCGATTCCGGCCGTCGAGGTGCCCATCAGCACCTCCGCCTCGGGGTACTTCGTGCGGACGATCTCCGCAAGCCCCGCCTCGACGTGCTTGCGGACCTCCGGGGCCGTAAGCGTCAGGCGGTTGTCGCAATAAATCGGGCTCTTGATGCCGCTGGCCCAGGTGAACGGCTGCTCGGGGCGCAGGAACACCGCGCCGATCGACAGCAGGTCTTTTGCAATAGCTTTTTCCATTATTTTCGTGTTTGTACGTTTCGTCGTCCTGTTGCCTACTCCAGCGCACGGCGAAGCACCCGCTCCACCTCCTCGGGGTAGATGCCGCCCTCGTGCACCTTTTCGCCGCCGACGTAGAACGTCGGCACATAATAATAGTCGTAACGATCGGCCACCGCAGGCTGCTCCGACTCCTCGATCATCTCGATTTCGATCGGGGCAAGTTCCGGATGGGCGGCTTTCGCCTCCTCGATGTAGCGCAGCGCCTTCTTGCAGAAGGGGCACGTCTTCAGGTAGAAGAGTTTGACGGGTTTCATGACGTTTTTCGATTATGGTTTCGAGGTCGCGCCGCAAAAAGCCCGCCGGACTATCCGACGAACTCCCGCAGGCAACGCCGATAGGCCGCAACAGGGTCGGCAGCCGCCGTGATCGGGCGCCCCACGACGATGAAGTCCGAGCCGATCTCGCGCGCACGCGTCGGAGTAGTGATGCGCACCTGGTCGGCAGCCTCGCCGTCGGCAAAGCGGACTCCCGGCGTGACGGTCAGGAAGTCCGCACCGCAGGCCTCGTGCACCATCCCCGCCTCGAGCGGCGAGCAGACCACGCCGTCGAGACCCGCCGTCCGCGCATTGCGCGCGTAGTGGACGATCGTGTCGTTGATCGACGCCCCGATGAGCAGTTCGTCGCGCATGCGCTCCTCGCTCGTCGAGGTGAGCTGCGTCACGGCGATCAGCAGCGGACGCGTGCCGTCGGCGCGCGTCAGCCCCTCGCGCGCGGCCTTCAT
Source organism: Candidatus Alistipes faecavium (assembly GCA_019118605.1). Classification (GTDB taxonomy): domain Bacteria; phylum Bacteroidota; class Bacteroidia; order Bacteroidales; family Rikenellaceae; genus Alistipes; species Alistipes faecavium. The sequence continues at coordinate 89,115 of DWYP01000032.1, forward strand.
CATCTCGATCGTCCCCGCAGCGTGGACGTTGCACATGTCCACGTCCAGGCGCGAAAGCACGGCCATCGCCTTCTTCACCGTGTTGGGGATGTCGTGCAGCTTCAGGTCGAGAAACACCTTGTGCCCCTGGGCCTTGATCGCCCGGACGATCCCGGGGCCCTCGGCATAGAAGAGCTCCATGCCCACCTTCAGAAAGGGTTTGCGCTCCTCGTCGCGGAACAGGTCGAGGAAGCGGAACGTGTCGCCCGCCGACTTGAAGTCACAGGCTATGATTACATCGCGTTTCATTTATTTTTGAGGGTTTTACTGTACGATTCCTATGATGTCGCGCAGCCGCCGGATACCCAGCCGCGCCATTTCGTCCGGCAGCGCTTCGATGATCTCGCGGCAGGCGTAGGGGTTCACCAGGTTCGCGGCCCCGACCTGCACGGCCGTGGCACCGGCCATCATCATCTCGATCACGTCGCGCGCCGTCTGCACGCCCCCGCACCCCATGACGGGAATGCGGCATGCCTTTGCCACCTGGTAGACCATGCGCACGGCGACGGGGAAGACCGCGGCGCCCGAGAAGCCGCCCATCGTGTTGGCGATGACCGGACGCCGCCGCGCCACGTCGATGCGCATGCCCAGCAGCGTGTTGATAAGGCAGATGCCGTCGGCCCCGGCCTCCTCGCACGCCCGGGCGATCGAGACGATGTCCGTAACGTTGGGCGAGAGCTTGATGAAGACCGGCTTCGTCGTCACGGCCTTCACCGCGCGGGTCACCTCCGCGGCGGCCTCCGGGCTGGTGCCGAACGACATGCCTCCGTGGCGCACGTTCGGACACGAGACGTTCACCTCGATCCACCCCACCTGCTCCTCGCGGTCGATGCGCTCGCAGCAGTAGGCGTACTCCTCGACCGAGAAGCCCGAGATGTTGGCGATCACCGGCTTGTGGAAGAACTCCCGCAGCCGCGGAAGCTCCCGCGCAATCACCGCGTCGATGCCGGGGTTCTGAAGCCCCACGGCGTTGATCATCCCCGCGGTGCATTCGGCGATGCGCGGCGTGGGATTCCCGAAGCGCGCCTCGCGCGTCGTACCCTTGAAGGAGAATGTCCCCAGGATGTTGATGTCGTAGAATTCCCGGAACTCGTTGCCGTAGCCGAAGGTGCCGCTGGCCGGGATGATCGGGTTGTCCAGCGGCACGCCGCACAGGTCGACCGTGAGGTCGGCTTCCGGAGCCGCGGCTCCCGAAACGGGCTCCGTTGCGGACGACGCCGTCCGAATGTCTTTGCGTTCCTCTACCATATGATTTCACCCTTTTCGAGCACCGGGCCCTCCTTGCAGATGCGTTTGTTGCCGTATTTCGTCTTGCACGAGCACCCCATGCAGGCGCCGAATCCGCAGCCCATGCGCTCCTCGAACGACAGCTGCCCGTCCTGCGGCACCGCCTCGCAAAGGGCCCGCAGCATCGGCAGCGGCCCACAGGCGTAGAAGTAGTCGAATTCCAGTCCCCGCCCGGCGATGGCCGTGGTCACGAAACCCCGTACGCCGCGCGAGCCGTCGGCCGTAGCCACCGTGACCTCGCAGCCCAGCGCCCGGAACTCCTCCTCGTAGAAGATCTCCCGCGCGGTGTTGAATCCCAGCACCACCTGCACCGGAATGTCCGCCGCAAGCAGCCGCCGCGCAAGGTTGTAGAGCGGAGGAACGCCCACACCCCCGCCGACAAGCAGGGGCCTGTGCGACGTCGCCTTCGGCGTGAAGCCGTTGCCAAGGCCCGTCAGCAGGTCGAGCTCCATGCCCGGGAGCATGCGACTCATCTGCGCCGTGCCGTCGCCCACGACCTTGTAGATCAGCGTGAGCGTCCCCTCGTCGCAGTCGCACACCGAGATCGGGCGCCGCAGGTAGCGGCCCTCCAGCGCGATGTTGACGAACTGCCCCGAGGCGGTGATCCACTGCGTGTCGCCCTCGAGCCGCATCCGCCACACCGCATCGGTCAGCGGCACATTCTCCAGAATCCGATAGATGCCTTTCTTGTACATGGTCGTCTGTTGGCGGCACGGAGCGCGCAAACGCCCCGGCCGCGATACTTCGTTCGGTTATTTCGCGTCGATGGTCGAAACCCGCAGCGTGATCTCCTCCAGCACGTCGAGCAGCACCTTCACCGTCTCCAGCGCCGTGAAAACCGTCACGTTGTTCTCAACGGCCGTGCGGCGGATCTCGTAGCCGTCCAGGCGCGTATTGTGCTGGTTGATGTCGATCGTATTCATCACGTAGCTGATGTGACCCTGGCGCAGCGCGTCGATGATCTCCGTGCTGCCCTCGCTCAGCTTCCGACGCGTACGCGTGCGGATGCCGTGCTCGCGCAGGAACTCCGCCGTGCCGGTCGTCGCCTCGATGTTGAAGCCCAGGTCGTAGAAACGCTTCACAAGAGGCAGCGCCTGAGGCTTGTCCTGATCGGCGATCGTCACGAAGATCGTCCCGTAGTTCGAAACGTGCATGCCCGTGGCCTGCAGCGCCTTGTAGAGCGCGCGCGTGAGTTTGTCGTCGTAGCCGATCGCCTCGCCCGTGGACTTCATCTCCGGCGAGAGGTACGAATCCATGCCGCGGATCTTCGCGAACGAGAAGGCCGGGGCCTTCACGTACCAGCGCGTCTTCTCGTGTCCGTAGACCTCCGTGATGCCCTGCTCGCGCAGCGTCTTGCCCAGGATCACCTGCGTGGCGATGTGCGCCATCTGCACGCCCGTCGACTTCGACAGGAACGGCACCGTGCGCGACGAGCGCGGGTTGACCTCGATGACGTAGACGTCGTCGTCGCCCGCCACGATGAACTGGATATTGTAAAGTCCCACGATGCCGATCCGCAGACCCAGCCGCACCGTGTAGTCGATGATCTTGTCCTTGGCCTTCCGGCTCACGCTGAAGGTCGGGTAAACGCTGATCGAGTCGCCCGAGTGGATGCCCGTGTGCTCGACATGCTCCATGATGCCCGGGATGAAGACATCCCGCCCGTCGCAGATCGCGTCGACCTCGAGCTCCTTGCCCATGATGTAGCGGTCGACGAGCACCGGGGAGTCCTCGTTCACCTCGACGGCCGTCTGCAGGTAGTGGCGCAGCCGCTCCTCGTTCGAGACGATCTGCATGGCGCGCCCGCCCAGCACGTAGCTCGGGCGCACGAGCACCGGATAGCCGATGCGCGCCGCGGCGCGCACGCCCTCCTCGATGTCCGTCACGGCCTCGGCCTCCGGCTGCGGAATCCCCAGCTCCTCCATGATCCGCTCGAAGCACCCGCGGTCCTCGGCGTTGCGGATCGCCTGCGTGTCGGTGCCGATGATCGGAACGCCCAGCTCCGAAAGCGGCTCGGCAAGGTTGATCGCCGTCTGTCCGCCGAGCGACACCACGATGCCCTTCGGCTTCTCGAGGTGGATGACGTTCATCACGTCCTCGACCGTCAGCGGCTCGAAGTAGAGCTTGTCGCTGGTCGTGTAGTCCGTCGACACGGTCTCGGGGTTGTTGTTGATGATGATCGCCTCGTAGCCCGCCTCGCGGATCGACCAGATGGCATGCACGGTCGAATAGTCGAACTCCACGCCCTGGCCGATGCGGATCGGGCCCGAGCCCAGCACGATGATCTTCTCCTTGTCGCTGACAACCGACTCGTTCTCCTGCTCGTAGGTCGAGTAGAAGTAGGGAACGTACGACGCAAACTCGCTCGCGCACGTGTCGATCATCTTGTAGACCGGGAAGATGTCATGCTTCTCGCGCAGGCGGTAGATGTCATGCTGCGTGAGACCCCACAACTGCCCGATGAACTTGTCGCTGAAGCCCATGCGCTTGGCGTCGTGCAGCGTCTCCGGATCCCCCGGGTGTGCACGCACGACGTTTTCGAACTCCACGATGTTCTTGAACTTCTCGAGGAAGAACATGTCGATCTTCGTGTTGTTGTAGATCAGCGCAAGATCCACGCCCCCGCGGATCAGCTGCGCAATGGCGTAGAGGCGGTCGTCGGTGCCCTCCTTGATGTAGGCCAGCAGGTCGTCGTTCGTCCACGTGTCGAACTTCTTGTGGTAGATGTGGCACACGCCCGTCTCGAGCGACCGCACGGCCTTCAGCAGCGACTCCTCCATCGTGCGGCCGATCGACATCACCTCGCCCGTGGCCTTCATCTGCGTGCCCAGCTTGTTCGACGCGTCGGAGAACTTGTCGAACGGGAAGCGCGCGACCTTCGTCACCACGTAGTCGAGCGTCGGCTCGAACGACGCCGGAGTATTGGCGATATGGATCTCGTCGAGCGTCAGGCCCACGGCGATCTTCGCACTGACGCGCGCAATCGGATAGCCCGAAGCCTTCGAGGCCAGGGCCGAGGAGCGCGACACGCGCGGGTTCACCTCGATGAGGTAGTATTTGAACGACAGCGGGTCGAGCGCGAACTGCACGTTGCAGCCCCCTTCGATCTTCAGCGCACGGATGATCTTCAGCGCCGAGTCGCGCAGCATCTGGAACTCCTTGTTGGTGAGCGTCTGGCTCGGGGCCACGACGATCGAGTCGCCCGTGTGGATGCCCACCGGGTCGATGTTCTCCATGCAGCAGATGCTGATGGCCGTGTCGTTGCGGTCGCGCATCACCTCGTACTCGATCTCCTTGTAGCCCTTGATGCTCTTCTCGACGAGCACCTGGTGCACCGGAGAGAGCGCCAGGGCGTGGCGCATCAGCTCGCAAAGCTCCGCCTCGTCGTCGGCGAAGCCGCCGCCCGTGCCGCCCAGCGTGAAGGCCGGGCGCAGCACCACCGGATAGCCGATCTTCGCGGCGATCTCCACGGCCTCCTCCACCGAGTTGGCAACCTCCGACGGAAGCACCGGCTCGCCCAGCGACTCGCACAGCTCCTTGAACAGCTCGCGGTCCTCGGCCTGCTCGATCGACTCGAACGACGTGCCGAGGATCTCCACCTGGCACTCCTTGAGGATGCCCTTCTTGGCAAGCTGCACGGCAAGGTTCAGGCCCGTCTGCCCGCCCAGTCCCGGGACAATGGCATCGGGTCGCTCGTAGCGGATGATCTTCGCCACGTATTCCAGCGTCAGAGGCTCCATGTAGACCTTGTCGGCGATATGCGTGTCGGTCATGATGGTGGCGGGGTTCGAGTTGGCGAGAATCACCTCGTACCCCTCCTCCTTGAGTGCCAGGCACGCCTGCGTACCCGCATAGTCGAACTCCGCGGCCTGTCCGATCACGATCGGGCCCGACCCGATGACCATTACCTTCTTGATATCTTTTCTCTTAGGCATGTCTGTACTCCTCCATGATTTTAGTGAACTTTCCGAACAAATAGGCGCTGTCCTGCGGTCCCGAAGCGCTCTCGGGGTGGTACTGCATCGAGAAGACGCCCTCCGCGGCGCACTCCACGCCCTCGGCCGTGCCGTCGAGCAGGTTCACGTGCGTCAGCGAGAGGCCCGTGCCCTCCAGCGAGCCGATGTCCACGGCGTAGCTGTGGTTCTGGCTCGTGATCTCGAGCTTCCCGGTCTGCAGGTTCTTCACCGGATGGTTCGCTCCCCGGTGTCCGAACTTCATCTTGAAGGTCTTCGCCCCGTAGGCCAGCGAGATCAACTGGTGCCCCATGCAGATGCCGAAGATCGGAAGACGTCCGCGAAGCTTCTTCACCAGGTCGATCACCGGCGTCACGTCCTCCGGATTGCCCGGGCCGTTCGACAGCACCAGCCCGTCGGGATGGAAGGCCAGCACCTCCTCGACCGTCGAGTTGTAGGGCATAACGATCACGTTGCACCCCACGCGGTTCAGCAGCCGCACGATGTTGTACTTGATGCCGCAGTCGATGGCCACGACGTCGTACTTGTGGTTCGGGACGCGCGACATCCACCGCTTGCGGCAGCTCACGCGCGAAACCATGTCGTGCGGCATCTCGTAGGCCCGCAGGCGCGCCAGCGCCTCCTCGCGCGGCGTCGCGGCGTCGGTGACGATCACCTTCTGGGTGCCTTCGTCGCGGATGATCCGCGTCAGCGCCCGGGTGTCGATCCCCGAAATGGCCGGAATGTCGTGCTCCTCGAAAACCTCGTTGAGCGTCTTCGTGTAGCGGAAGTTCGACGGAAGGTCGTTGTACTCGCGCACGATCATCCCGCCGATGGTCGGCGTCTTGGTCTCATAATCCTCGTCGGTCATGCCGTAGTTGCCGATCAGCGGATAGGTCATCACCACCATCTGGTCCGTGTACGACGGATCGGACATGATCTCCTGATACCCCACCATCGAGGTGTTGAAGACGATCTCGTTGATGGCCTCACGGTCGGCGCCGAAGCCGTAGCCGTAGAATTCGCGGCCGTCCTCCAGGACGATTTTTTTCGTAAATGCTTTCATCCTTAGCAGTCCTTATCTGATATTGTTGTCGTTGTCACTCTTCCCGCATCGTATGCCTCGCGGCCTCCCGCGACCGTGAGCACCGCGCGGCCCTGCACCTCCCAGCCCGCAAAGGGCGTCGCACGCCCCTTCGAGCGGAACGTCGCGGGATCCACCCGATAGCGGGCATCGAGATCCAGCACCGTGAAGTCGGCGCGCTGCCCGGGTTCGATTCCGCCCCCGAGGCCGAAGATCCGCCGCGGGTTGCCCGACATGAGCGCCATCAGGCGGTCGAAGCCGATCACCCCTTCGAGGACGAGGTAGCGGTAGAGCAAAGGAAAGGCCGTCTCGAGCCCCACGATCCCCATGGCGCTGCCCTCCAGCCCCCGGGACTTCTCCTCGGCCGTATGCGGGGCGTGGTCCGTGGCGATGACTTCGATCGTGCCGTCGACGATCCCTTCGAGCAACGCCTCGCGGTCGGCGCGGCTCCGCAGCGGGGGGTTCATCTTGAAGCGCCCCTCCTCCTGCAACTGTTCGTCGCACAGCAGCAGGTAGTGCGGGCCCGTCTCGCAGCTCACGCGAAGACCCCGGGCCTTGGCCCGGCGCACCAGCTCGACGCTCTCCTTCGTGGAGACGTGGCAGACGTGGTACTGGCACCCCGTCCGCTCGGCCAGTGCGATGTCGCGCTCCACCTGCCGCCACTCGCTTTCCGAGCAGATGCCCCGATGTCCGTGTGCGCGGCAGTAGGCGCCGTCGTGGATGTAGCCCCCGTGCAGCAGGTCGTCGACCTCGCAGTGGGCGACGATCGGACGGCCGACGGAGGCCGCACGGCGCATCGCCTCCTCCATCAGCTCCGCGGACTGTACGCCGCGTCCGTCGTCGGAGAAGCCCACCACCTGCGGGGCGAGGGCCGCGAAGTCGACCAGTTCCCCGCAGCCGCGCTGTCCGAGGGTGATCGAGGCGTAGGGCTCCACGTGCACCGCGGCATCGCGGCGGATGATCTCCAGCTCGCGGCCGAGCGTCTGCAGCGAATCGGGTGCAGGGTTCAGGTTCGGCATCGCGCAGACCGTGGTATAGCCGCCCGCGGCCGCTGCGGCCGTTCCGGTCGCGATGGTCTCCTTCTGCGGGAAGCCCGGTTCGCGGAGGTGGACATGCACGTCGACAAGTCCCGGCACGAGGCACAGGCCCCCGAGGTCGGACACTCGGTCGCCGGGCTGCGGCGCGCAGTCGGGAACCACGCATCCCGCCTCGACGACCACCCGGCCCTCTTCGAAGCGTCCGTTGCGGAAGATCCGCGCATGGGTGTAGAAATTCTTCATGGTTCGCTGGCGCGCATAAAAAATTAGGGCAACCGAAACAGTTACCCTAATAAAACAAAACGCCCGAGGCCGCCGGAGATTGAAAACCCGACCAATGGTCCCGCAACCGGAATGATTGCGCCGATGGAATGTGAGGGTTACAATTCATAGGTCTCGGTATCGCCTTAATCGAGCACAAAGATAGGGGTTTTTCGCCGCGTGCGCAAAAATTTCCGGGATTTTTTTTCAACAATCGGTGCACGGTGCGGCGGCAGGCGTGCGACGGGCTTCCTATCCGAAGCGCAGGGCCCGGAGGGCATAAAAAAGTCCCGGGAAAATACCCGGGACTTTTTATTTTATTTTTTATTAACGATCGGATCCGTCCGCCGGAATGTTCCGCCGGAATGCCGTGGGGTCGCTTTACCGGAAGGGAGGGGCAGCTACACCATCGGAGCGTGCCGCCGGGGGTACCGCCGGTCATACCGCCGAATTCCTCCGCCGGAAATACCGTCGGGCGCCGGGCGCCGGATTATGCCTCCGAAGCCTCGGAGGTCTCCTCCTCGTCGTATCCGTCGGCCTTGGCCTTCCACATCAGCAGGAAGACCAGCATGCCCACCACGGCGATGCCGATGATCCCCACATAGGCCCAGCTCCAGCCGTAGTGCTGGGCAACGTAACCCAGACCCACGCCCGAAACGAGCGTCGAGGCGTAGCCGAAGAGGCCCGTGAGGCCGTTGGCCGTGGCGGCGGCGCGCTTCGTGGCCTGGTTGGCCGCGGCGATGCCGATCAGGGCCTGCGGCCCGTAGATGCAGAACCCCGCGGCGCACAGCGACGCGAAGAGCAGCCAGATCGGCGCATCGGGGGGAAGCTGCCAGAAAATGAAAACGAAGAGCGCGGCCCCGGCCATGCAGAAGACGCACGTGCGGTGCGCGCGGCCCTTCAACCATTTGTCGGTCGCCCAGCCCGAGAAGAGCATGCCCAGGATGCCGGCGATCTCGAACATCGCCACGAGCCACCCCGCATGCTCCATGCTCACGCCCTTCGACTGGCTCAGAAGCGACGGGCCCCAGTCAAGCACCGAGAAGCGCACGATGTAGACGAAGAAGTTGGCGAAGCCCAGGATCCAGATCAGCGGGTTCTTGAAGACGTATTTCATCAGGAAGGCGCGATGCTCGTCGCTCTTCTTCTCGCTCTGGACCTTTTTCGTCTCGGTGCCCTCCAGTTCGGGAAGGCCCACCGACGAGGGCGTATCGCGCAGGAAGAGCATCAGTCCCAGCGCCCCGGCCATCGCAATGCCCGAGGGGATCCAGAAGCACCACCGCCAGGCCCCGTAGTGCGTGGCGAAGTTCATCACCGTGGCCATGCCCTCGGGATCGGAGGGATCGACGCCCAGGTTGGCGGCGATCTGCGACACGGCCGCCGGGTCGCCGCTGACGTTCTGGCCCATGTGGCCCATCAGGTAGCCGCAGAGAATCACCACAAGACCCGCACCGATCGAGTGCGAGGTGTTCCACACCGACATCTTCGTGGCCAGCTGCTTGGGAGGGATCCAGTGGGTCAGCAGCCGCGCGCACGGAGGGAATCCCGTACCCTGCAGCAGGCCGTTGACCACCCACATCACCCCCATGAAGAGGATCATCGTGTTGGTGAACTGCGTGCCCATGTGCTCGCCCGTGATCCAGTAGGAGACGTCCTCGCCGAAGCCGAAGGCGAAGTTGGCAAGGGCGCAGAGCGCCAGTCCGACGGCCATGTACCAGCGGGCGTTCATCCGGTCGGCGAAGATGCCGTTGACGAAGCGCGAGAATCCGTAGATCAGTCCGTTGAGCGTCAGAAAGATACCGAGGCTCGTCTTCGAGATGCCGAGGTCCGCCTCCAGGCCCGGCATGGCCAGCGAGAAGTTCTTGCGTACGAAGTAGAAGAGCGCGTAGCCGATCATCGTCGCGAGGATCGTCCGCGTCTGCCAGTACTTGAAGCGCTTGCTTTGTTCAGGTGTCATTTCGGAATGAAAGAGTTAGGTTTCAACGGACAAAGATACAACTTTCGGATCGAATAGTTGCCGAATGGAGGAATTTTTTTCTCCCTGAGGCGAATTTTTCCTCCCGCCGCGCCTCGAAACTCCCCAAACAGCGCCCCGGAAAAAGTTTTTCCCGTCACAAATTGGACATGAAGAAATAAAAGCATAACTTTGAATCGAAAATCCGCCGCGCAGGGATGATTTCATTGCGAAATTTTCCCCGCACGCGCAACGGACCGCGCCATACGGAATATCGAACAACACCATAGAACCATGACACAACCTTTCCACCGCTACCGCTCCGTCTGGGAGCAGGACGAACTGATGCGCCGCCTGCGCCGCATCCGCCACGTGGCCCTCGACATGGACGGCACGATCTACATGGGCATGTCGCTCTTCCCCTACACGCAGCCCTTCCTGCAGGGGCTCCGCGAGATGGGAATCGGATACTCCTTCCTCACGAACAACCCCTCGAAGTGCATCGCCGACTACCTCCACAAGCTCCGCACGCTGGGCATCGAGGCCTCGCGCGAGGAGATGTACACCACCACACTGGCCACGATCGACTACCTCCGCGCCCACTACCCCGCGGCCCGGAGGCTCTTCCTGCTCGGAACCCCCTCGATGATCTCCGAATTCGAGGCCGCAGGATATGAGTCGTGCGCCGAGTCGGCCGACGACCGCCCCGACGCCGTCATCGCGGCCTTCGACATGACGCTGCAGTACGACAGGCTCTGCCGCGCGGCATGGTGGGTGAAGCAGGGACTCCCCTACATCGCCACCAACCCCGACCGCGTCTGCCCGACCGACCTGCCCACGGTGCTCGTCGACTGCGGCTCGATCTGCGCATGCATCGAGCATGCCACGGGCCGCAGGCCCGACATCACCCTCGGCAAGCCCGACCCCAACATGCTCTCGGGCATCCTCGCACGCCACGGGCTGCAGCCCGACCAGATCGCAATGGTCGGAGACCGCATCTACACCGACGTGCAGATGGCCCACAACGCCGGGGCGATGGGCGTGCTGGTGCTCTCGGGAGAAACGACCCTCGAGGTGGCCGACAAGGCCGACCCGCAGCCCCACATCACGGCCGACAGCATCGAGGTGCTCGGGGAGCTCCTCCGCGAGGCGCACCGATGACCGTGCGGAGGTGGGGGGGGGCGGCAGAACCGGACTCCGGAGGCCCCGACGGCCGGATCCGGGCATGCCGCACACCCGTCCTATAAGAAACGATGATGATACGATAAGAAATACCGAACTTTTGCGGGTTCGGTATTTCCCGTTTATGCACTATCTTTGCTCCCGACGGAATCGTCACGGACAAAACACGCATCGCACATGGAACACCGCATACTCCTCCCGCTGCTGCTGACCCTCGGGGCCGGACTGGCCACCGGAATCGGCAGCGCCATCGCCTTCTTCGCACGGCGCACGAACAAACGCCTGCTGTCGTTCTCGCTCGGACTCTCCGCAGGAGTAATGATCTACGTCTCGTTCGTCGAGCTTTTCCAGCAGGCCGGCATCACCCTCTCGGAGGCCTGGGGGCCCCGTACGGGGGCATTGGTCACCGCGGCGAGCTTCTTCGCCGGGATTCTCCTGATCGGCGTCATCGACCGCCTGGTACCCTCGATCGAGAACCCCCACGAGGCCCATCTGCTCGAGGAGATGGACCACCGCCCGCGCAACCCCAAGCTCATGCGCATGGGCCTGCTGACCGCCCTGGCCATCGGCATCCACAACTTTCCCGAAGGGATCGCCACCTTCGCCTCGGCCGTCGACGACATCACCCTCGGCGTAGCCATCGCCGTGGCGATCGCCATCCACAACATCCCCGAGGGAATCGCCGTGTCGGTCCCGATCTACTACGCCACGGGCGACCGCGCGAAGGCCTTCCGGCTCTCGCTGCTCTCGGGAATGGCCGAACCTGCCGGGGCCCTGCTCGCCTATCTGGTACTGATGCCCTTCATGTCGCCGACGCTCATGGGATGCATCCTCGCGGGGGTGGCGGGCATCATGGTCTTCATCTCGATCGACGAACTGCTGCCCGCGGCCCGCGAATACGGCGAGGCCCACACCTCGATCTACGGCGTGGTGGCAGGCATGGCCCTGATGGCCGTGAGCCTGCTGCTGCTCGACTGACCGGGCACGCCGCCGTTTTGGATTTCGAACGGACCCCCGAAAAACCTGTAAAAAATGGATATTTTACTGACCCTTATCGGCCTCGGACTGATTCTGGCCGGAGCCAACTACCTGACCGACGGAAGCGCCGCCCTGGCCCAACGTTTCCGCATGCCGGAGTTCATCATCGGACTGACGATCGTGGCCGTCGGCACCTCGACCCCCGAGCTGGTTGTCTCGGTGCTCTCGGCCATCGGCGGAAAGAGCGACGTGGCGATCGGAAACGTCGTGGGATCGAACATCTTCAACGTCTTCGTCATCCTCGGCATCTGCGCCCTCGTCCGGCCCCTGCCCCTCACGGCCGGGAACATCCGCCGCGACATCCCCTTCGGGGTGCTCGCCTCGCTGCTGCTCCTCGCCGTGGCGTCCGACGCGCTGCTCGGAATCGGGGAGGTGAACCGCATCGGCCGGCTCGACGGCATCGTCATGCTGCTGCTCTACGTCGCGCTCATAGGATACACGATCCGCGTCACGCCCCGCCCGGCCGAGACGGCCGAGGAGCCCGAAGGCGCCGCGGCAAAACGCCCCATGTCCGGATGGCTGATGGCCGTGATGATCGTCGGGGGGCTGGCCGCGCTGGTCTTCGGCGGCGAGCTCTTCCTCGACGGCGCAACGGCAATCGCCCGGCAGCTCGGCGTCAGCGAGTCGGTCATCGCCATCACGCTGGTGGCCGGGGGCACGTCGCTCCCCGAGCTGGCCTCGTCGCTCGTATCGCTCTTCAAGGGAAAGGCCGACATGGCCCTGGGAAACGTCATCGGCTCGAACATCGCCAACATCCTGCTGATCCTCGGACTCAGCGCCACGATCCACCCCCTCACGATGGGAGGCATCACGCACCGCGACCTGTTCGTCGTGCTGCTCACCTCGCTGTTGCTCTTCCTGGCGGCCTTCACCTTCCGGCGCCGGGCCGTCGACCGCTGGGAGGGAGTGCTCTTCCTGCTCCTCTACGGAGGTTATCTCTGGATGCTGATCAGGTAGCGTTCGAGAAGCCGCGGCACGGCATGCTCGCCCAGCGTCTCCGTCGGAACGGCCGCCGCGGCAGCCGCCGCGGTCAGGCGGGGCGTCTCGATGCGGTGGACGACGGCATGGAGCGTCTGGTGCGAGAGCTGGTGGCGCGGCAGCGCCGTGCTCTCCAACAGCCGCCACGCGGCATCGCCCAGCCACTCCCCGAAGCGCGGGTCGCGCGTCAGGGGCAGGAAATCGCTCGCCCCGGAGGTCTCGAGGAGCGGAAATTCGTACAGCCCCTGCCAGATATCGCCCGCACCCCGGCGGCAGAGCACCGTGAGCTCGCCCGAGGTGATGTGCAGGTAGTTGAACCACCGCTCGCGCGGGGTGTTCCGGGGCCGTTTGACCGGGCGTTCGGCAACCGTCCCGGCGGCCAGCGCAAGGCACCGGTCAGAAAGCGGGCACGTCGCGCAGCCGGGAGCCGCAGGGGTGCACTGAAGGGCCCCGAAGTCCATGATCGCCTGGTTGCAGAGGCCCGGATGCCGCTCGTCGAGTTCCGCGCGGGCCAGTTCGGCAAAGGCCCGGCGGCCGGCCGAGGTATCGGTCGGCGTGTCGAGGTCGTAGAGCCGCGACAGCACGCGGTAGACGTTGCCGTCGACCGCGGCGCAGGGCAGGTCGCAGGCTGCCGAGCAGATCGCCGCGGCGGTATAGTCGCCCACGCCCGGCAGCGACCGCACCTCCTCGAACGTCGCGGGAAACCGTCCCCCGAATTCCCGGACGATCCGGCGCGCCGCGGCATGCAGATTGCGGGCACGGGTGTAGTATCCGAGCCCCTGCCAGAGCCGGAGCACCTCCTCCTCGGAGGCCGCGGCCAGGGATGCGACGTCGGGGAAACGCTCCGTGAAGCGGAGGTAGTAGTCCGTTCCCTGCGCCACGCGGGTCTGCTGGAGAATCACCTCCGAGAGCCAGATGCGGTAGGGATCGCGCGTGCGGCGCCACGGAAGGTCGCGCCCATGCAGGGCGTACCATTCGAGCAGCGTATCGGAAAGAGAAGACATACGGCAGCAAAAATACGACTTCGGCGGCGGATTTCATACTCCCCGCCGCCCATAAACCGAAAAAAGATGGAAAAGAGGCACACGCTCATCCACAACGCCGCGGAACACCGCTACGAATTCCGGCTCGACGACAGCGCCCGGGCCTGGATCGAATACGAACCCCGGCCCGAGGGGCTGGCCCTGACGCACACCATCGTACCGCCCCGATTCGAGGGACAGGGCATCGCCGCCGGGCTGACCGCGGCCGTGCTCCGCACGCTCCGCGACGAGGGCATCCGGATCATCCCCCGGTGCAGCTACATCATACGCTACATCGAGCGGCATCCCGAGTGGCAGGAGATGGTCGCCGCGACGCCGCATGCCGGGCAGTCCGGGCAGGAACAGGCTGGAACAGGCTGGGACAGGCAAGAATAGGCAAGAATAGGCAGGAACAGGCTGGAACAGGCGTCAGTCCGCGGGCGGGAAGTCGTCCGTGCGGAACGGGACGAGCGGCAGTCCCCGCGAATCGGCCAGGTTGCCGATCTGGAAATTCCGGAAACAGTAGCGTACGGCCGTCGGTTCGGGAACCTCGGGCGAGGAGACAATCAGCCGGAGGCTGCCGTCGATGGAGACCTCGGCCGGGTGGAACGCTCCGTCGGAGCCGCAGATCTCGAATCCCTCGATGCCGGACATCCGGTTGTAGCCGCCCTTGACAGGCGACAGCGTGACGACGGCGCGTCCGTCGGCAAACTCCACACTCCGCATGCGCGGGCTCTCGCAGGCGACCGTCTCCATGCCGTAGGTGCGGTTCAGCGCCAGGAAGGCCAGGCGGCGCCCCACATCGTGCTTGTTGGCCGGGTGGATATTTGCCTGCTCGTATGAGGCCACCAGGTCATTGGTCGAAACCATGCCGCTCGCGGGAATCATCTCGAGGGCCTTGCACTGCTGCTCGCGCAGGAAGGCCGAGCGGTCGCCCCGGGCATCCCCGTAGTAAGTGCAGGGTGCTATCTCGACAAAGTAGAAGGGAAGGTCCCCTTCGCCCCACATCCGGCGCCACAGCGACACCATCCGCGTGAAGCGTTCGCCGTAGGTCGCAGGGCTCACCACGTTCGACTCGCCCTGGTACCAGATGAATCCCCGCACCGTATAGGACGACAGGGGGTGAACCATCGCGTTGTACATCATCATCGGCTTCTTCATCGGATTGAGCTTCCCGATCGCCGCCCTGTTCAGATCCACGTCGGGATACGCCTCGAGCGTCGCACGGTCGCACCACGCCTCGACCAGCGTGCCGCCCCACGTGCAGTCGATGATCCCCACCGGCACGCCGAGCACGTCGTTGAGCATCTCGGCATAGAAGTATCCGACGGCGCTCATCTCAGGAGCCGTCCGGGCCGTCAGGCACCGCCATGCCCCGGCGACGCGATCCTGCGGCTCATACGCCGCCGCATGCGGGATCTTCACATACCGGATGCGGTCCCGGCGGGCGTCGGCCCGGGCGATCGCCTCGTTGGCCCCGAGCACCGGGCAGTTGTAGAATCCGTCGAGCGGCATCTCCATGTTGCTCTGGCCCCCGGCCAGCCACACCTCGCCGATCAGCACGTTGTCGAGCACGGCGATTTCGCCGTCGGAAATCGTCACCCGCTGCGGCTCGTAGCTGCCCGCGGGCGTCGCAAGGCGCACCTCCCAGTGGCCCGCACCGTCGCACGTCGCGGAGGACTCGGAGCCCCAGCTCGCCGCGACATGCACCGCCGCGTGCGGACCGGCCCAGCCCCACAACCGCACGGAGGCGTTCTGCTGCAGCACCATGTTGTCACAGATCTGTTCGGGAAGCGTGACCTTCGCCGAGGCGTTCCACGCCTCGGCAAGGAGAGTCAGAAGCATCAGGATTCGTTTCATACATAGCGGTTTCATCGGATTCTCACCGGATTCTATACAAAGGTATGAATTTTTCGGCCTGAAAATTTGGTTTATAAAATAAACTACTTTATATTTGCAACAGCAAAAAAGAGGAACTGGTCCGAAGAACCGACCTGAGGCTACAAAACAAAGAGGTATGTAAATTACAAGCCGCATGTCCCCCCGAAGGAGCATCCGCACCTCCGATACCGCCGTTGCAGCCGAAACAGCAGCCAAATATGATCCATGGACAAAAAAACAACTGATATGGAAGAGAAAAAACTCGACGCGCAGGAGAGCATCGAACTCATCACGCGCATGATCCGCAACACCCGCCAACGCCTTGAACGCCACTCGGGCCGCCCGTTCCTCATTTGGGGATACACCACCGTCGGCATCTCACTGCTCAACTACACCCTCAACATCGTCGGCGCCGACCCGGAATGGAGCCTTACATGGTTTCTCATCCCCGTTTTGGGTTTCGTGCTGATGCGCCTCTTCCCGGAAAAAAGGAGTACGGAGCCCCGCACCGAAATCGACCGCATCGTCAATGCCCTGTGGCGGGTCTGCTCGCTGTCGCTCATTCCGATCTTCATCCTTTGCATATTCCACGGCTGGAGTTACCGCCCGAGCCTTTTCGCGCTGATTACTCTTGTGATGTCAATCGGAACCGCCGCCACCGGGCAGATCGTCCGCTCGAAGATCTACACCGCGGCCGGATTCCTGGGCATGGCCGGAACGGCGGCCATTGCCCTCTGGGACTTCTACCTGAAACAGCTGCCCGACCCGCAGCGGATCAACTGTTACATGCTCAACAACGAAACGCTGATTTTTGCGGCGATCTTCCTCGTGATGATGGTTATCCCGGGACACATCATCAATTACCGGACCCGTCACGAAAAATAGCGGCAACATGTTCAAGGAGTTGAATCCCCTGCTGCACTCGGAGCTGCGGCTGGCCGTAATGTCGGTCCTCCTCGGGGTCGAAAGCGCCGACTTCGTCTTCCTCCGCCAGCAGACCGGCGCCACGGCCGGGAACCTCTCGGTGCAGCTGGACAAGCTGGCAAAAGCCGGGTACGTCGACATCGAGAAGACCTTCCGCGGCAAGGTGCCCTGCACCGTCTGCCGCATCACCGACACGGGACGCGACGCCTTCGAGGAGTATGTCGAGGCGCTGCAGACATACATAAAACGGTAACGGCGAGGTAGAAAAGAGCGGCCACGCAGATGTGGCCGCTTCTTTTGTGCCGTGCGCCCGCAGTCTACAGCGAGCAGAAGAAGGTCACGAGAAACGGCACGCTGAAGTCCATGACGCAGCCGTGGTAGATCGAAACCACGGCGTAGGGGCGCCCGGCGGCCTGCGTGATGACGGGAAGCGTGGTGTCGAAGGTCGTGGCGCCGCCGATCGACACGGCGGCCAGCGGCCCGAATCGGCGGGCGACAGCCGGAGCTGCCAGCAGGGTGAAGATCTCGCGCATGATGTTGCACAGCAGGGCCACGGTGGCCAGCTCGGCGCCCCGCAGGTCGGCGATGAAGATGCTCGAAAGCGAGTAGTAGCCGAATCCCGCCCCCACGGCCAGGGTGTCGGTCAGGCGGCAACCGCCGAGCAGCGGCGCGGCAAGGGCCGCTCCGAGCAGCGTCCCGAGGCACGTCGCCGCGGGGAGCAGCGCCAGCCGCCGGTCGAGCTGCCGGATGCGTCCGGGCAGCGTGCGGTCGTTGCCCAGCGACACGCCCACGCAGAACATCAGCGCATAGAGCACCCACGAACTCACGGAAGAGGATATCATGTCGGGTTCGAGCACCCCTCCCGCGACGCATCCCGCGACGAAAAAGGCCACGATCGTGAGGCTTCCCTTCAAGGCCTCCCACAGCGGCACGGGGCGCTCCCCCTGCTCGGGAGATGCGGTGCCGGAGGCGGGGATCCGCATCCCGGGCCGGCGGCGGATCCACCGCCAGAGCGCCCAGGAGGCAAGGATGCTCCCGGAGATCGAAAGGGCGAAGATCACGAAAGCCGTTGCACCGAGGGTCGAGAGTCCGCCGACGACCGCCGGGTCGGAGCCCGCCTCGACACCCAGCAGAAAGAGCAGCAGCCAGATGACCGCCGTAATGAGCGGGGTCAAAAAACCGAGGCGCCGGCCGTACAGCAGGCGCCCCGTTCCGATTCCCGCGAGGAGGATGGCAAAGACCGTCAGCACGCCGTCACTCCTTCTGTGCGGTCAGTTTCTCGATCTGGCGCTCGGCCTCGGCCTCCAGATTGGCGGCCTGCTTGCGCGCCTCCTCGACCAGCTTCTCTCCGGCCTTCTGCGCCGCGAGCTTGGCCAGCGCACCCTTCTTCGAAGCCTCCTCGACCAGCTTGTCGCTCTGCTTCTGCGCCTCGGAGACGAGCTTCTCACCCGCCTTTTTGGCTTCGGCGCGCAGGTTCTCGGCCTGGCGCTCGATCTCCTCCGAAAGCGATTCGCTGCCGGTAAGGTTCTGGATCTGCTCGTCGACGACGTTCTTCACCGCCTGCTCGACGGCCTCCTTCACCCCGAGCGTGATCTTCGGGTCGGTGAACGTCCCGCCGATGTTCACATCGAGCGTCTGGAGCGCCTGGCCCCCGGGGATCGTTACCCGGGCCGTATAGTCGATCGTCTGGTCGAGCCCCGTGGAGCCCGAGAGGGTCGTGGTGACATCGCCCAGCTTCAGGTCAAAGGGAGAGGTATGGACCCGTCCGTCGCGCACCTCGAAGCGGATGGCGACATCCCGGGCCTCGATCTTGCGAAGGTTGTCGTTGTTCAGCGCCTTGGCCAGGGCGTCGAAGGCCGCAAGGTTCTGCACCTTGATGTTCGCCGAGCGAAGCTCTCCCGAGGCGTTGAGCGTCTGCACGTCGGGCGAGAGCGAAGCGTCGAGCGCCGTGCGCAGGTCGAGCGACATCGAATAGTCGCCGCCCGTCTTGGCAAAGATCGGGACAAGCTTCTGAACCAGTTCGAGCTGCTCGAAGGTCTGCTGGAAGGAGGCCCCGGAGATCTCGGCGTCGAGGGCAAAGTCCGGACGGGCCGGATCGGCGGCCGTCGAATAGCTGCCCGAGGTCGAAAGCTTGCCTCCGAAGACGTCGGCCGCGAGTTTCACGAGCGACAGCGTGCCGTCGGACATGCGCATCTCGCCCGAAAGTTTCCCGATGTCCATCTTCCCGAAGAGAATCCGGTTCAGGTCGGCGTTGAACGAGAGGTTCAGGTTCCGAGGCACCTCAAGCGCCGCGGCGGCATCTTCCCCGGCTGCAGAGGCCTCGGCAGGCTCCCCTTCGGAGGCTTCCGCGCCGGCGCCGGAGGACGAGGCGCTCATGATCTCGTTCAGGTCGAGCAGCTCCGATTTCACGTAGAGGCGGCCCGTCAGCACGTCGCCGCGCAGCAGGTAGCCGATATAGTTGGAGAGCTGTCCCGTGGCCGAAAGGTCGCTGCGCCCCACCTTCACGCCGAATTCTCCGAGCGTCATCGCCGCGGGCGTAATCGTCGCGGCCGCACGGCGGATGTTCACCTCCGGAAGGTCGGGAAGCGTAAGGTCCATATCCTCGACAACAACCGTACCCCGGGCCCGGATCTGTTCGTAGCGGTTTCTCTCGATGTCCGACATGCGGCCCGAAACGGCGATGTTGGCCGTGATCTGGCCGCCCAAGTCGATCGTCTCGTCGAGCGGGTAGACCTCCTTCACGGCCCCGAGGTCGACGCGTCCGTCGGCCGAGAGGCGGAAAGCGGGATCGCTGACAAGGTGCTCGGCCCGGAAGGTCGCCGAAAGGGCGTTCCCGGCCATCTGCATCCCGAAGCGCGGGAGGTCGACGACCGTCTGGTCCATCGTCCCGCCGGGATTCGTGATCGAAGCGTCGAGGTTGATGTTCGTCACGGCCTTGGGAAGCGACGCGTACTGGAAGCTGCCGTTCTCCACCCCGATCTTCACCTCGAAGGCCGGGAGCGTCGTATCGGTCAGATCCCCGCGCGCCCAGAGCGACATCGACAGGGCCCCGCCGGCCGAGAGGCTCTTGAACTCCCGCGTATAGAAGGCCGGAATGAGCGAGAGCACATCCTTGAACTCCACGCGTTCGCATCCGGCCGTGAGATCCAGCGACAAACCCCGGTCATGCATCTCGACCCATCCGTCGACGCCCAGTTCGATGGCATTCAGGCGCAGGGTGTTCTCCGAAAGCGTGTAGCGGCCCGCGGCAAGATCGGCATCGATCCGGGCGTCGAGTTCCGACTCGGCGCCGCTGAGCATCGGAATGCCCCCCGACACGAAGTTCATGTCCCGGGCCGAGAGATGCAGGTCGAGGCTCGAGCGGTCGGCCGCAAGGTCGCCCTTCAGGCGCAGCGAAAGAGGCTGCGTCGAGAAGTACATGCCCGTCGAATCGTCCTCATAGCGGATCGAGGCGTCCGTGAGGCGGAAGTCCCGCACCGAGAGGCGGAACGACGAACCCCCTTCCTCTGCGGATTCCGGCTCCTCCGGGGATTCCGGCTCCTCCGAGGGTTTCATCACGTCCCAGTTGACCGCGCCGTCGGAGAGCTTGCGGGCGTGCACCGAGGGCGACGAAAGGATCACTTTCGTCACCTCGAAGCCGCTGTCGGAGAAGAGCGACATGAGATCCACGACCACCGAGATGCGCTGCGCCGCGACGATCGTGTCGCCCTCGAAGCGTCCGGTGCCCGTCAGGGTCAGTTTCTTGAGATCCAGCGAAGCGTGCGGGAAGTGCCGCAGCAGGCTGATGTCGAGTTTGGCGAAGTCCAGGCGCGCAACGAGCATCTCGTTGGCCTCGCGCTTGACGATGTCGGCGATCTTGCCCTTGAGCAGCATCGGAGCCACGAGCAGCACCGCCAGAAGTACGGCCACCACGATGGCCGAAACCTTTACGATCTTTTTCATTCCGTATCCGTTTTAAGGACGAAGACGCCCGTCTCCGTCTCAGCAAATCCCATCTTGCGGTACAGGGCGCGGGCGGCGGTGCGGTGCGGCGCCGAGGTCAGCATCAGGCGGCCCACGCCTTCGCGAGCGGCGCGGCTTACAGCCTCCCGGACCAGCGCTTCGCCGGCTCCGCAGCGGCGGGCCGCCGCGTCGACGACGACATCCTCGACCCACGCCTTGCGGCCCGAGGGGAGGTCGTACCATACGAGCGTGAGCATCCCGACGATCCGGCCGTCACCGGTCTCGGCGACCAGCAGCACGGTGCGCGGGGCCCCGGCGATCGCGGCGGCCCGCTCCGCGGAAAGGGCTCCGAGCCGCGGCGAGAGCTGCGGAAGCAGCCGCGCGAAAGCCTCGATCTCCGCAGCGGAAATATGTGTCACCTGCCGTATCCGGATTGCCATCGTCCACAATACCTTTCTGCAAAGATACGCTTTTTGCCCGAACATGCAGGAATTCCGTCAAAAAAATGTATTTTTGTCGGCAGCCGCGGCCCTTTGTCCGCCTCCGACATCGATGACTCTCCGCGAACGACTCCTCGAAATGGCCGATCCGGCCTACCGCGACTTCAACGCTGCGCTGATCCCCGGCGCCGGGGAGATCCTCGGCGTGCGCATCCCCCGGCTGCGGGCCCTGGCCCGCGAGATCGCACGCGGCGACGCCTGGAGGGAGTTCGTCGACGCGCCCGCCGGAGACTCCCTCGAGGAGCGGCTCGTGCAGGGACTTGTGATCGGATATGCGAAGTGCGGAACGGCCGAAAAGCTGGAGCTCGTCGCACGCTTCGTTCCCCGGATCGACAACTGGGCGCTCTGCGACTGTTTCTGCTGGAAGCTCCGCGCCGCGGAGCGCGCGCCGATGTGGGAGTTCATACAGCCCTACTTCTGCGCCGAAGCCGAATACGACGTCCGCTTCGCGGCGGTCATGGCCACCGGGAACTTCGTCGACGGGGAGCACCTCGCGCCGCTGCTCGCACGGCTCGGAGAATGCCGCACCGAAGCCTACTACGCCAGCATGGGCGTGGCTTGGGCCGTGTCGGTCTGCTTTGCAAAGTTCCCCCGGCAGACGATGCCGTGGCTCGCCGGCGACTGCCCGCTCGACACCCCGACCTTCCACCGCGCCCTGCGGAAGATCGTCGAGTCGTACCGCGTGTCGGACGAGGACAAGGCCGCACTCCGCGCGATGAAACGGACGACAAAATAACCCCTTCCCGCGGTACAGGTTCGGAAAATATTTCTATCTTTGTATTCAAATTTCCACCGACATGCGCAAACTGGTCATCATCCCCACCTACAACGAGAAGGAGAACATCTCGAAGATGATCTCGAAAGTCTTCTCGCTGCCCGAGCCGTTCGAGCTCCTCGTGATCGACGACGGATCGCCCGACGGAACCGCGGAGATCGTCCGCGAGCGGCAGAAGGAGTTCCCCGCAACGCTCCACCTGCTGGAGCGCTCCGGAAAACTGGGACTCGGAACCGCCTACCTGATGGGATTCCGATGGGGACTCGAGCACGGGTTCGACTACATCTGCGAAATGGACTGCGACTTCTCGCACAACCCCGACGACCTGGTGCGCCTCTACCAGGCGGCCGCCGAAGGGTACGACGTGGTCGTGGGTTCGCGCTACGTGAAGGGCGTGAACGTCGTCAACTGGCCCATGTCGCGCCTGCTGATGTCCTACTTCGCATCGGTCTACGTGCGCACGGTCACCCGCATGCCGCTGCACGACGCCACCGCAGGATTCGTCTGCTACTCCCGCCGCGCACTCGAGACCATCGACCTCGACGCCGTGCGCATGAAGGGATACGGTTTCCAGATCGAGATGAAATATTCGGCCTGGAGGCTCGGGCTCCGGCTCCGCGAGGTCTCGATCATCTTCGTGGAACGGTGCGAAGGAGTGTCGAAAATGTCGGGAGGGATCTTCCGCGAGGCCTTCTTCGGCGTACTGGGGCTTCCGCTGCGCAAAATCCGCAAACGCCAATAACCCCCCCCCTCTCTCATGATACGACCGACACACCCACACAGCCCCCGCAGAGAGCAATCCTTTCGGGGGCGTTTTGTTGCATTCTTCCTCAACCCCCGAAACCTCTACATCCTGGGCGCGCTGATCGTCCTGGCACTCTCCTTCTCGGAGGTCGCGCGCGGCCGCCAGAAGAATTTCATGATCTTCGCCGAATCCACGAGGCTCTTCTGGGAACATATCGCCCCCTACGGCGACAACTGGACGCAGGCCGCCCCGCACCTCGACTACTTCCTCTACGGGCCGCTGTTCAACATCCTCTTCGCGCCATTCGCCTTCCTCCCGGCATGGCTCGGGCCCTTCGTCTGGAACCTCTTCAACTTCTCGATGTGGTTCGCGGCCGTTTTCACCCTCCCCGGACGTTTCTCGCGCGACGAAAAGTGCAAGGCGTTCCTCTATACCTTCCTGATCCTCGCATGCACGCAGCTCTCGTTCCAGTACAACGTCGCCGTGGGATACATGTTCCTCTTCGCATACTCGCTCCTCGAACGCGGCAAGGGTTTCTGGGCCGTGCTGATCATCATGGTCTCGGGATTCACAAAAATATACGGCATCTTCCAGCTGGGGCTCCTGCTCTGCTACCCCCGCTTCTGGCGGAACATCGGGTATGCCGCGCTGATCGCCGCGGCCTTCCTCCTCGCCCCGGCCGTCAACATGCCCCTCTCCGAACTGCCCGACTACTACGGACAATGGATCGGGGCGCTTACCTCCCACAAGGACACCCGCACCTGGATGAACATCTTCTACCTGCGGCCCCTGGGGCTGCTGCCCTATCGGATGTGGGTGCAGGCCGCCGTGCTGTGCGCTCTCGCCGCGGGACTGCTGCTCAACCGCCGCAAATGGAAGCTGCCCTTTTTCCGGCTCACGTGTCTGGCCGTGCTCATGGGGTATGTCATCCTGTTCAGCAACTCCAGCGAGAGCCATACGTATGTCATCCCGCTGATCGGCTATCAGTTCTGGTACTGGAGCATGAAGCGCGCCGGAGCCCTGACGCGCTTCGACCGGGTGATCTTCTGGGCAACGCTGGCCGTCGTCGTGGTCATGCCCGTCGACGTGCTCTGCCCCCCGCGCGTGATGCAGCTCTTCTACGGCTGGCAGGTCAACCTCTGGCTGCTCCTGATCCTCTGGCTGCGGATGGCATGGACGGCCTTCGTCCGCACGCCCCGGACGTTCTCCGAGCCCGTCGCAGCGGCCTGAGGACGGCGGAGAGATCCGGGAAAGGGGAAGACCCTGCGTGGAAAAGGTCTCTTTGCACGAAAAAACTCCCTTCGCAGGGAGTTTTTTCGTATGGACGCAGGGCTGCCCGACAGTTCCGGTTCGTACGGGCCAAAGGCGGCGGGACAAAACACCCCTTCCGCAGCCGCCGGGTCAGAAGGTGAAGAAGTAGTTCATGAAGAAGTTCCAGAAGGTAACCACCCCGATGGCGAAGAGTTTCGCCAGGTAGAAGTTCATCCGCAGCCGCCCGTGGAGCAGGTAGATCGTGGCATTGTTGATCGCCAGGCCCACGGCCGCGATGCCCAGGAAGCGCAGGTACTGCCCCGCGATGTCGGGGCTCTGGCTGTGGAACGTCCAGATGCGGTTGAGCACATAGTTCGAGGTCGAGGCGCAGAGAAATCCCAGCGAATTGGCCACGTATTTGTTCAGCCGCAGCCACTCCTTGCACAGGTACGTGATCCCGAAATCGACGAAGACCCCGGAACCGCCCACCACGCAGAATTTGATGAACTGTTGGATCATGGTTGTGATGACACCTCCGTCGGGAGGGGTTTTCCGTTAAACCAGTTGGCATAGCCCGTGCGCTGCAGGGCGAATCCCACGTCGAAGCGCTCCCCGGCGAGCTGCGGCGCCACCGCGAAGGTCACACTGCGGGTGAGTTCGCCCCCGGCGGGGATCGTGAAGCGCTCGTCGAGCGGGAAGGCGTCGACCCGGAAGCGGCCGTGTTTCCACAGCAGCGCCAGGCGCGTGTCGCCCTCGCCGACGCGGATCTCGTAGGGATAGGGGTTCGTGATGCGCAGCTCCAGGCGCAGTTCCTCGCCCGGCGTGACACGCTCGGGAAGCCCTTCGAAGGAGATGTCGACCCGCCGCACGGGATGGAACGAACGGTCGACGAACCACGAGAAGCGTTTCCCCGTGGGGAGCGTCACGCTCTCGACGTGCAGCGCGCTGTCGGCACCCTCCAACGGGCACTCGACCAGCACCTCGCGGCCGATGAAGCGCGTGTCGTCGTCGCGGAACTGCCACTGGTGCGTGCGGTAGGTGATGTTGGGCTGGCAGTAGGCCTCGCCGCCCGTGTAGAAGGCGTATTTCGCCGCCACGGCGTATCCGCCGCGGAAGATGACCGGACGTCCGGCGGCCACGTCGGCGATGGCTCCGTAGTGGGGTTTGTTGTCGAAGACCTCGAAGCGGAGACCCAGCGGGTTGAAGAGCATCTCCGCGCGCACGGCGGCCACGAGGACGAGCGTCACGGCCCCGGCGCGCAGGACGTAGCGCCGCGTGCGGGGGTGGCGCCGCGCGTAGTCGAAAAGGACGCAGACGAGTCCGAACGCGGCGACGATGACCCATTGCGGCTGGACGTAGCCGCGCAGCGCCGAGAGCAGGAAGAAGACGATGAAGGCCACGGGAAGGAACTTCAGCGCCCGGCCGACGGGCGTCTGCGGACGGGTCTTGCGCCACGCCTGGATGTAGAGCGGCACGAAGAAGGGGTTGAAGACCACGAGCATGTTGCCGAGGAACTCGGCGACGTAGCCCGGGCGGAAAACCGAATTGCGGCCCGAGAGGTGGTAGGCGAACGACGCCCAGTCGTGGTGGTACTGCCACACGAGGTGCGGGACGAGCAGCGCGAGGGCCACGGCGCCGCTCAGGTAGAGCGTCGGGCGCAGCAGCTGCCGCGGGTTGGCTGCGAGGACGAACACGACGACCAGCGCCCCGTGGTATTTGCTGTAGGCCATCAGGGCCATCGCGAGGCCCATCCACAGCCACGCCCGCGGGCGGCCGTCGGCGAAGCGGCGGAAGGCCGCAAGGAACAGCGCCGTGGAGAAGAGCAGCGGCCCGTCGGGCACGGCCAGGAAGCCGTAGAGCTGCAGCATGAGCGTCGCGGCGGCGATCATGACGTAGAGCGCGGCGTCGCGCCGTGTGGCGTCGGAGGGCCGCACGAGCCGCCACAGCACCCACAGGTAGAGCGGCTGCAGCACCGTGAAGAAGAAGCGCACGCCCAGCTCCCCGCCGAAGAGGTGTTCGCCGGCCCACACGAGCAGCGCCGTGACGGGCGGATGGTCGAAATAGCCCCAGGCAAGGTGTTCGGCGAACATGTGGTAGTAGGCCTCGTCGTTGGCCAGCTCCGAGAACCCGGCCTGCACGAGATTGGCCACCCACCACACCCCGAGCCACAGGGCGACAAGCGCGTCGGGGCACAGGCGGGCATAGCGTTTCGTGAGCGTGCATTCCATAGCGGAGCAAAGGTAGGAATTTTTATCCGGATTGCCTACTCCCGGGGGCAAAACGATCAAAATCCGCAATTCCGGCCTGCGGGGCGGCTGCGGGCAGGGCCGGAGGCCATTGTTTACAAAATGTTCATTAAAAGTCCGCCCCGGTGTTGGCCGGAGCCCCGGCAAGAACTATCTTTGTTCCGTGCAAGGTTCCCGGCCGGCGGCTGCCGGCATGGGATCAAAAGGGAACTCCTGTGCGAATCAGGGACTATTCCCGTAGCTGTAAGCTCCGCAAATGACCGCACACTCTCTATGCCACTGCCCTTCGGGGTCGGGAAGGCGTGCGGAGGGAGCAAGTCAGAAGACCTGCCTTGCCGGACGGGTCGAAGCCCTCGGGATCTGGGGCCACGCCGCAACATTTTTTTTACTCCGACATACGCGATTTCGCCTGCGGAAGAGCGCCTTCCGGATTCCGGCTGTCCCCGTGCGGCCGGGAAACGCCCGCTCCGCCGCCCCGTACGACCTCCCGTCTGTCCGAACCTGAAAACATAAAACATAAAGACCATCATGGGCATTTCGGAAATCTGCATCGTCAAGCGCGACGGAAAACGCGCCGCCTTCTCCGTCGAAAAGATCAAGCGCGCCGTGCGCAAGGCATTCCTCTCGGTCGGAAGCTACGCCACCGACGACGACCTCACGGCCATCCTCAGCCGCGTGCACGTGGCCGACGGCATGTCGGTCGAGGAGATCCAGAACCAGGTCGAGGTCGCGCTCATGGCCGAGCGCTACTTCACCGTGGCAAAGAGCTACATGCTCTACCGCCAGCGTCACACCGAAGACCGCGAGGAACGCGAAAAACTCCGATTCCTCACGGACTACTGCGCAGCCTCGAACCCCGCCACCGGATCGAAGTTCGACGCCAACGCCAACGTCGAGAACAAGAACATCGCCACGCTCATCGGCGAGCTCCCGAAGCGGAACTTCATCCGCCTGAACCGCCGCCTGCTCACCGACCGCAACAAGGAGATGTACGGAAAGGAGCTCGCAGACAAGTACCTCCACCTGCTGAACAACCACTTCATCTACAAGAACGACGAAACCTCGATGGCCAACTACTGCGCCTCGATCACCATGTATCCGTGGCTGCTCCAGGGCACGATACCCATCGGCGGAAACTCCACGCGCCCGACCAACCTCAAGTCGTTCTGCGGAGGCTTCGTCAACATGGTCTTCATCGTCTCGTCGATGCTGTCCGGGGCCTGCGCCACGCCCGAATTCCTCATGTACATGAACTACTTCATCGAACAGGAGTACGGCGAGGACTACTACACCCGCGCCGACGAGGTCGTCGACCTCTCGAAGAAGCGCCGCACGCTCGACAAGATCATCACCGACTGCTTCGAGCAGATCGTCTACTCGATCAACCAGCCCACCGGAGCCCGGAACTTCCAGGCCGTCTTCTGGAACATCGCATACTACGACCGCTGCTATTTCGAGTCGCTCTTCGGGGAGTTCCGGTTCCCCGACGGCTCCGCGCCCCACTGGGAGTCGCTCTCGTGGCTCCAGAAGCGCTTCATGCGCTGGTTCAACCGCGAGCGCACCCGCACGGTGCTCACCTTCCCCGTCGAGACGATGGCCCTGCTCTCGCGCGACGGCGACGTGCGCGACGCCGAGTGGGGCGACTTCACCGCCGAGATGTATGCCCGGGGGCATTCGTTCTTCACCTACCTGAGCGACAACGCCGACTCCCTCTCGTCGTGCTGCCGCCTGCGCAACGAGATCCAGGACAACGGGTTCAGCTACACGCTCGGCGCCGGGGGCGTCTCCACGGGCTCGAAGAGCGTGCTGACGATCAACCTCAACCGCTGCATCCAGTACGCCGCGCGCAACGGCATGCACTACCTCACCTATCTGGAGGAGGTCGTCGACCTCGTGCACAAGGTCCAGACGGCCTACAACGAGAACCTCAAGGAGCTCCAGGCAAAGGGCATGCTGCCGCTGTTCGATGCCGGGTACATCAACCTCGCACGACAGTATCTCACCGTCGGCGTCAACGGGCTGGTCGAGGCCGCGGAGTTCCTCGGCATCGAGATCTCCGACAACGACCGCTACGCCTCCTTCGTGCAGGAGGTGCTGGGGCTTATCGAGCGATACAACCGCAAGTACCGCTCGAAGGAGCTGATGTTCAACTGCGAGATGATCCCCGCGGAGAACGTCGGCGTGAAGCATGCCAAGTGGGACCGCGAGGACGGATATGCCGTGCCGCGCGACTGCTACAACTCCTATTTCTACATCGTGGAGGATCCCTCGCTGAACATCGTCGACAAGTTCCGCCTCCACGGACGCCGCTACATCGAGCACCTCACCGGAGGCTCGGCCCTGCACATGAACCTCGAGGAGCATCTCTCGAAGGAGCAGTACCGGCAGCTGCTGCGCGTGGCGGCTGCCGAGGGGTGCAACTACTTCACCTTCAACATCCCGAACACGATCTGCAACCGCTGCGGGCACATCGACAAGCGCTACCTGCGGGAGTGCCCGGCGTGCCATTCGGACGACGTGGACTACCTCACGCGCGTGATCGGATACATGAAGCGCGTGTCGAACTTCTCGGCGGCGCGCCAGCAGGAGGCCGCACGGCGATACTACGCCCACGCCCCGCAGACGGCCGAAAGCGCCGACGCCCCGAAAGCCTGAGGAAGATGGTACGCTATCACAATTTCGATGTGGTGTTCGCCGAGGTGCCCGACGAGGTGACCCTCGCCCTGAACCTCACGCGCTGTCCGAACCGCTGTCCGGGGTGTCACAGCCCCCACCTGCAGGCCGATGCGGGGCGGGAGCTCGACGAGCGGGAGCTGCTCGGGCTCCTCGACCGATACGGCCGGGCGGTGACCTGCGTGGCCTTCATGGGGGGCGACGGCGAGCCGCTCGAGGTGGCGCGGCTCTCGGAGGCCGTGCGGCGGGCGTGGCCCCAGCTGCGCACGGCATGGTATTCGGGGCGCGGGCAGCTGCCCGCAGGGCTCGATCCCGCGGCCTTCGACTACATCAAGCTCGGGCCCTGGGTCGAGGCCTGCGGGCCCCTCTCCTCCCCCACGACCAACCAGCGCCTCTACCGCGTGGGGCGCGACGGGTCGCTGGACGACATCACGGTGCGCTTCCGCCGCCGGGCGTGACCGGACGGAGGTCGCCGGGCGGAGGGTCGCCGGGCGGAGGTCGGCGGGCGGAGGTCGGCGGGCGGAGGTCGGCGGCACAACAAACCGACACCGCGGCCCGCGGGCGCAGGTCAGCAGGCGTCGGGAGCACAGGTCGGGACGCACAGGTCGGGAGCACAGGTCGGGAGGCACAGAAAAAACCGCAGCACGGATCGTTCCGACTGCGGGTTTTGTATTTCGGCGCGGCGGCCCGGGGCGAAATGTCGGGCGGCCCGGGCGCGGGATCACGGCGAACAGACCGTGCGTCAGATCTCCTCGTGGGCCGCGCCGCCGCCCAGCAGGGCGTCGACAATGCGCGAAAGCTCGTAGCAGAGATCCTCGCAGTCGTCGTCCGAATGGCGGCGCTCCACGGAGAAGAATTTCCCCGGCTGCGAAGCGTAGTAGACCGTGCTGATGGTGCTGCTCTGGCCCGAAATCACGGCATCGATGCGCTCCGAGAAGCGCTCCATCCACTCGACGAACTCCGACTGCCGCTCCTCGCTGTCGAGGCGTCCGAGCAGCAGGATCCGGCCCTGGGCGGCCACCGCAGGCTCCTGGGCGGCAGCGGCGGGCGCGGCGGAATCCGCCGGGGCGGGAACAGGAGCGCCTGCCATCTCGATCGCAGCCACCTCCGCGTCGGACTCCTCGCGGAGCTCCCCGTCGTGGGGAATCACGATCTGGCCGTCGGCAACGTCCGCCGCAACAGAGGTTATCTCCGTCTCCGGGACGGCTTCGGAGGCCGCCTCCGAAGCGGTATCCGGAGCAGTTTCGGGGGCCTCCTCCACAGGGGTCTGGGGAACCGCCGGGGCGGTCACCGCCGCCTCGAACTCCTCGGCGGAGCGGTACAGGTCAAAGCCGTAACGGTCGGCAATCGTCTGAGCAACAGGCTCGGGGACAGCATAGAATACGATATTCATCTCTTTTTTTCCTTTAAATCCGTACAACAATCGGACGGTGCGCTGCGTGCGGCCCGTTTCCCGAAGGAGCCCGCACCCGCACGGCACGGCTTCCGCCGCACGTCCGCAAAGGCTCGCGCCCCGGCTTCTGCCGGAACCCGATCCGCCGCAAAGATAGCCATAATTGGGGAATTGGCCGCGAAAAATCAACTTTTTCCCCGCAAGGGCCTCGGGATTTTATACAAATACACTATTTTTGCCCCGTCATGAAGCAGAATCACGAACTGACCGAAACACTCGACTTCATCGCCGAGTATGCGACCTACCTGCTCGGGTCCGGAGTGCACACCTCACGCGTGGTGCGCAATTCGCAGCGGATAGGCGCCTCCCAGGGGGTCGAAATCCAGCTGATGAGCTTCCAGAAAAGTTCCATCGTCTCGATCCACGATCCCCGCAGCGGAGAATCCGCAACCCGGGCCGTAAGGATCATCCAGCGGCCCATCAGCTTCGTCCGCAACTCCGACCTCAGCGCCCTGAGCTGGGAGGCCCTCGACGAACAGCTCCCCCTCGACGAAATCCGCCGAAGGTTCGAACGGCTGACCGCCAAGCCCTACATCCGTCCCGGAGCCGCCCTGCTGGCCGTCGGGCTGGCCAACGCCTCCTTCTGCCGCCTGTTCGGCGGCGACTGGATCGCCATGGCCGTGGTCTTCGTCTCGACGATCGTGGGTCTCGCCGTCAAACAGCGCATGCAGGCCAAGGGCGTCAACCACCTGCTGATTTTCACCCTCACGGCCTTCGTCGCCTCGATGTGCGCCTCCGTGGCGCTGCGCTTCGACTGCACGGCGCATATCGCCCTGGCCACCAGCCCGCTGTTTCTCGTGCCCGGCGTGCCGCTCATCAACGGGGCCATCGACATCGTCGAAGGATACATCCTCAACGGTTGCAGCCGCATCATCAACGCCCTGCTGCTCATCATCTGCATCGCCGTCGGGTTGTCGGCGACACTCATGTTGTTCAAAAACAGCCTCCTATGATCGTTCTCGACATCCTTCTCGACGGATTGTTCGCCGCCGTGGCCGCCATCGGGTTCAGCACCCTCTCCGACCCGCCGCGCAGGGCGTTCCCCCGCATCGCCCTGCTGGCCGCCATCGGCCACGCCCTGCGGTTCTGCCTGATGCAGTATGCCGGAACCGACATCGCCACCGCCTCGTTCGCCGCGGCTCTGGCAATCGGCTTCGGAAGCCTCTGGCTCGGGCGCAGCATCCGCTGCCCGATGACGGTACTCTACATTCCGGCACTGCTGCCCATGATCCCGGGCATCTACGCATACAAGGCGGTATTCTCGCTCATCCTCTTCCTCCAGGCACTCGACGATCCGACCCTCGAAGTGCAGTACATGCAGCAATTCTTCCTCAACGCCACGGTCTCGCTGAGCGTCATCGCCCTGCTGGCATCCGGAGCCACCCTGCCGATCTTCATCTTCAACCGCCAGGCATTCTCGCTCACGCGCAAAATACGCCGGAAAGCAGACAATCAGTCCCGGAGATAGGCCAAAACGACCCGCACGCCCGCACGCAAAGGCCGGAAAACAGAAGATTTCCTGCGAAAAAATTGAATTTCCCGGTTTCTTTCGTATCTTTGTGCCGACCGGGGGGGGGCCGGCGCACTTCGTCGGACGGAATCCGCTTCCCCGGCCCGTACATGAACAATGTTCCTTCCGACCTGTCCGGTTCCACACCACCTTTGCCGGAACGGACAGGATTTATTTTTCAACTAAAACCGAGACACATGAAGATTCTCTACAAACTGACGAAGAGGTGCTTCCTGTTTCTGGCTTTCGCGATCCCCCTGCCGTCCGCAGGTTTCGCAGCGCAGGAAATGCACCCCGCACCGCAGGCCGCGAGCCTCGCGGCGGAACAGAATCCCGTCGAAGGCGTCGTCCTCGATGAATCAGGGAAACCCCTCGTGGGAGCTACCGTCGTCGGTGAGGACGGCAGCAGCGCCGTAACCGACGCCGAAGGCCGATTCCGCCTCTCGATGCGCGACCCCTCGGCAGTGTTGACCGTCCGATTCATCGGATACAAGCCCGCCGAAATCATCCCCGGAACCCGCACGAAAATCGAGGTGACGCTCCTCAGCGACGCCCAGCGCATGGACGATGTCGTCGTCATCGGATACGGAAGCCGCAGCCGCAGCAGCCTGACAAGCTCGATCTCCTCGCTGCGGCAGGAAGATGTCGCCGTCATGGCCCCCGTGGCCTCGTCGCTCCAGGACCTCCTCGGAGGTTCGATCAAGGGCGTGATGGTCTCCCAGTCATCGGGGGCCCCGGGTGCCGTCACGAAAATCAACATCCGCGGCATCACATCCCCCTACCCCAACTCGACGACCGGCATCTCGAACAACACCCCGCTGTATGTCATCGACGGAGTGGCGCAGTTCGTAGACGACACCCAGAACATCAACCCCCTGCAGGCGCTCTCGCCCAATGAGATCGAATCCATCGACGTGCTGAAGGACGCCTCGGCGACGGCCATCTACGGATCGCGCGGCGCAAACGGCGTAATCATCGTCAAGACCAAGGGCGGACGCCAGGGCGAAAAAGCCTCCGTGGAGTTCGGATACACGCTCAGCATCGCAAACCCCGTCAAGACCTACAAGCCGCTCAACAACGCCGAGTATCTCGACCTCCAGCGCGAAGTCCTTCAGGGTGCCTCGGCAGCCATGAAGGAGTACTACAACTACGGCACGGAGATCGTCTACCCGTACTACTTCACGGATGTCATCCAGAACTACGGGAACTTCGACTCCGAATACAACTTCCTCGGGCTCAACGAAGCACGGTACGGAAAGGCCTCGACCGACTGGGACAGCCTGGTGCGCAACCGCAATGCCGTGAGCCACTCCTACCGTGCCGCCGTGCGCGGCGGCGGGGAGCGCAGCGACTACTCGCTCTCGTTCAACGCCATCAACCAGCAGGGGCTCTACCTGCAGGACAACCTCGACACCTACACCGGACGCATCCAGGCCAACACGGAGCCCATACGCGGCATCCGGGTCGGGGGCGTGATGAACTACTCCTACTCGGAGCACAACACCTCGCAACAGGATGAACTCTACGGCCCGACGCGCAACTACAAATACGCCCCCGACGTGGAGCCCTACGACGAGAACGGAAATCCCAACCGGATCGACGCCTCGGCGTCGCAGATGATGATGGGCGTGACAGACCCCTCGCCCGTAGGGCTGCTCGCGCTGAAAAACGTCTCCGAGTCGAGCACCTTCACCGCATCGGTATACACCGACATCGACATCTACAAGCAGGGAGCGCACGCCCTGAAGCTGCGCGCCGACCTCAACGCCTCGATATACAATTCGAACGGATCCTCGCTCATGCCCGAATCGACCATGCCCTACTATCCGGGAATGGAGCTGCCCTCGACGCTGGGAATTTCCCAGAACAGGACGATCAACACCTCGATCAACTTCCGCCTCGACTACGACTACGCCTCGGAGAACCACTCCCTGCAGGCCATGCTGGGATACGGTAGCGACCGCAACCACACCACCGGAAGCTTCCAGAACTATGCCGGACTGGCCGACGAGGAGATCATGACCCAGCCCTCGGCGGCCCGCGAGTATCAGGGAGGAGTCGACGTTTCGTACCGCGGAGGCCTCAACTCCATTTACAGCCGCCTCTCCTACGACTACGCCAAGCGCTACTTCGTAGACCTGAGCCTGCGCGCCGACGAGTCGTCGAAATTCGGAATCAACAACCGTTGGGGATTCTTCCCCGCCGTCTCGACGGGTTGGATGATCAGCAACGAGCCCTTCATGGCCTCGGTAAACAACATCGACCAGTTGAAACTCCGCCTGAGCTGGGGTATGACCGGATCGACGAACGTCCCCGACTTCGCATACATCCAGTATTACGAAGTCGGGTCGGTATCCAACGGCGGAAACATCTACGGAGACGTCTCCTCCGTGGTGCTCAAGAACTTCCTGCCCAACCCCGACCTGCGCTGGGAGATGACCAGCGAGTGGAACGCCGGTCTGGACTTCTCGTTCTTCAACGGACGGCTGTTCGGTAGCGTCGACGCATACTACCGCTACACCGACGGAGCCCTCGCTCCCGCGCCCCACATCCTCGAATCCGGCATGTCGGAGTATTACGACAACATCATCGACATGAGCAACCGCGGCGTGGAGATCTCCCTCGGCGGCGACATCGTCCGCGCGAAAGACTTCCAGTGGACCTCGGTGGTGAACTTCTCGCTCAACAGAAACCGCGTCGAGAAGCTCAACTCCGCACAGCTGAGCACCACCTATCAGGATACGTTCATCGAGGGAATGCCCGTCGGCGTGGTCAAGGGTTACGTCGTCGAGGGCATCGCCCAGGACATGGATCGTGTCAACGCGCTCAATGCCGCAGCCGTCGAAAAGGGATTCTCGAGCTACCAGAGCAACGTCCTCGGCGTCGGAGACTACATCATGCGCGACACGAACGGCGACGGACACATCTCCACCGACGACCGTGTCGTGGTGGCAAACCCCGAGGCGAAGTTCTTCGGAGGATGGACAAACCGCTTCCAGTACCGCAACCTCGCGCTCTCGCTGCTCTTCCAGTACTCTTACGGCGCCGAAGCGCTCTACAGCGCCGTACTGAACGACATCACCTCGGCCTTCGGGCAAAGCGTCACGCGCGAAGTCTACGGCAACACCTGGACCCCCGAGCGGACCGACGCCCGATTCCCCCGCCTGGTGGCCATGGGATACTCCTACAACTCGATGATCACCGACCGATACATCTACGACGCATCCTACATGCGGCTGAAGAACCTCACGCTCTCCTACACGCTTCCCAAGGCGTGGACAAAGCGCATACACGCCGCGGACATCGCGGTATTCTTCACCGCCACGAACCTCTTCACGATCACCTCGTGGCCCGGAATCGACCCCGAGACCCTCGGTGCCGCCGTCTACGACATGGGCGAGAACAACGACCCCTATCCGCTGGCCCGCACCTTCTCGTTCGGCGTAAACCTTACCTTCTAATCCGAAAAACGACACAGTCATGATGAAAATCAAATACACAGCCTTGGCTTTGCTGTCGGCCGCCGTGCTGTCGTCCTGCTCCCTGCTCGGATCCCTCGACGACCTGGAATTCGAATACGTGCGCACCGACGACAACATCATCACCGATGCCACCTCGGCCGAAAGCCAACTCGCCGGAGTATATACCCAGTGGAAGCACTTCAACGTCTCGACCTTCTTCACCCTGCAGTCGATGCGTTCGGGCACCATTCAGACGGTCAACATCGCCGGGTACACCGAGTTCCGCACCAACCAGATCACCGATACAAACGATGCGACCGAAAAGTTCTACACGAACCTCTATCTGATAATCAACTCCGCCAACTCGTTCATCGCATCCCTGAACGCGCGCCCCGAAGTCACCGGACTCTCCCCCGAGCGACGCAAGGAGATGCTCGGCGAAGCCTACCTCAACAAGGCGCTGGCCGAATACTACCTGCTCTGCACCTTCGGGGAGTTCTACGACATGGAGTCCGAATACGGCATCGTGATCTGGAACGAGCCCGTGCGCAAGACCGAAGCCCGCAAACGCTCCTCCGTCGCCGACTCCTACCAGACGATCCTCGACGACCTGGAGGCAGCCATGCAGGCGCCCGCCGCACCCGCCGTGGGGCATGCCGGGCTGTATGCCGCACAGGCACTCAAGGCCAAGGTTCTGCTCTGCATGCAGCGATACCCCGAAGCCGCAGAGGTCGCCGGGGCGCTCATCGAGGCGAACGACTCGGCGCTCGAGAGCGATTTCCTCGCGCCCTTCCGCAACCCCTACGGATCGAAGGAGATCCTCTTCGACCTCTACTGCTACTATCCCAACTCATCGCTCGGGAACCAGTACAACGTCTATTACTCCACGCCGGGGCAGACGCTCACCGAACTTGCCGACGAACTGGTCGGAGAGGTCGGAGACGGAGTGCTCTCGACGCCCGACTACCTCTCCTATTACACGTGGATCTCGGAGCAGGCCGCACTGGATCCCTCCCTGGAAGAGGCGTTCGTCGCCTATGTCAACGACCTCTACTACGGCATGCCCTACTTCTCGAGCATTCAGTCGATGTACGATGAATACCTCATGTACGGAATGTCCGACGATGATGTCAAGATGATCATCGGAATGGACGTACAGGCGTATGTCGAGACAACCGGCATCGAGACCGGAATCGCGCCCACGGAGTGCAACGCCATGGGATACGACTACCGCTACATCCAGACCTACGACCCCGTGCTGAGAGAGGGCGAGAGCAACATGAGCAAATACATTTACGGGGACTACACCTCCGGGCCGTCGAACACGATCTTCTTCCTGCGCATGGCCGACGTCTATTACGTTAAGGCCGAGGCCGAGGCCCGTCAGGGCGGCAGCGCACACCTCGACGCCGCCCGCACGGCCCTGGAGCGCGTGCTCGAACGCGCACAGTACGGCCGCGACTACATCGACGCCATTCCCGACGAGGCGCTCGTGGCCACAATCATGAAGCACCGCTACATGGAGAACTTCACCGAGAACCAGGACGATTATTTCGACCAGGTGAGGGCCTTCATGCTCGACGGAAAGAACTTCTGCAACAACTCGCTCATCGCCGCCGGAAGGACGCTCATCGCCCCGGTGCCGCGCGCCGCCATCAGCGGAAACGGCCTGCTCGAGCAACTGCCTGCAAAATCGAACGAAACGAATACCAAGCCATGAAACGATTGCTATTGATATGCGGCGCTGCGGCGCTGCTCTGCGCCTGCCAGCCGAAAGGATTCGTCCTCGACGGGTCGATCGACAACGCCGAAGGGGCGAAGGTCTCGCTCATCGACGCCTCGACCCAGCAGGAGGTGAACAACGCCCGGATCGAAAACGGGAAGTTCCGCATGGAAGGATCGGTCGACGCCCCGGGACGCTACATCCTGCAGATCGACACCAACGACCCCGACACGCCGTCCGACAAGGCGGACGCACAGAAGATCTTCGCCACGGACTTCTACCTGGAGAATTCGAAGATCGCGATCTCGGCCGACACCCGGACCCTGCCGACGATATACTGGCAGGAGGGACGCGTCACGGAGCCGGCCCTCGTAACGGGATCCCGGCAGGAGGAGCTGCGCAGAGCGCTCGACGAACGCCGCAAGGAGGTGAACGCCCGGCTGAACGGACTCTACAAGCGCATGTCGGAAGAATACTACATCCCGCTCGAAGAAGGGCGTGCCGAGGAGGCCCGGAAGGCTGGCGTCGAGATCGTCCGCGCCGAACAGCAGGCACAGGACGAACGGACACAGATCATGATCGAATTTGCCCGCGAGCATCCCGAAGCGGCCGTATCGTTCGACGAGATCTCCTACCTGATGGGAGGCCTGACATCCCTTACGGCGGCCGAGGTCGACGAATATCTCGCGATCCTCGCACCCGCATGGGAAGGCACCCCGCAGTTCGAACAGCTGAAGGGGCTCGCCGGGATGACCAAAAGGCTTGCCGTCGGAGAACCCTACATCGACTGCGAGTTCTACAACCTCGACGGAGAGAAGGTCAAGCTCTCGACGGTCATTCCGCAGGGTCGCTACGTGATGCTCGAGTTCTGGGCCTCGTGGTGCGGGCCCTGCCGCGGGGAGATTCCCCATCTGAAACACATCCGCGAGGTCTATCCCGACTTCGACATCGTCAGCGTCTCGGTGGACGACAAGGACGCCGACTGGAAACGGGCGCTCAAAGAGGAGAAGATGGACTGGGTACAGCTCCGCGACGAAGGCTTCACCGCGGGCAAGGCCTTCTCCGAATACCAGGTCATGGGCATTCCGTGCTGCCTGGTGCTCGATCCCCAGGGACGCTTCTACAAGGTCAACATGCGCGGCGCCTATCTGGACGCCTTCCTGCAGGAGCTCTACGGACGCTGATCCCCGGCGGCGCCTGCCGGGACGGCAAAGGGGCGAGGGCCCGAAATGGCCGGAATCGAAAGATGAAAAACGCTCCGCGCCGCAGCCGGGACACAGCCCCATACGGGAAAAAGCCCTTTCGGACATACGTACCGAAAGGGCTTTTCGTTTGCAGGGCGGGGAGGGCCCCGCTATTCCGGAACGTAGATGATCTCGCCGTTTTCGAGTTCGTAGGCCACGCCGACCTTGCGGCCGCGTTTGCCCGACTGCGTATCCTGATCCTCCGAGGGCGTGTAGCGGTTGATCCGCTCGCCCTCTTTCGTAATGATCTCCATGTCCTCCCTGCCGGGGTTCTTCACCACGGTGAAATCCTCCTGGCTGAACACCTCGGTCATGTTGTAGCGGCTCACCAGAGCCACCATCAGCGCCACGGCAAAGACCATCGCCACGTCGAACAGGTTGCTCACGACGCTCATCGGGTCGTTCTCCTCGTCGTGTTTCAGCAGACGGCGTCTCATCGCTTCTCGGTTTGGGCATTCAACAACTCCGCTACGAACTCCAGGTTGGAGAGATCCTTCAGATACCAGCGTTGCTTGACCTGCCGGGTGATGAAGCCGATCGCCGCGGCAAACAGCCCCACGACAGTCGTGGCAAAGGCCACCTGCATGTTGTAGGCCATCGAGGCGATGTCGCCCGTCGAGAGCCCCACCAAGGCCGGTCCCATCGGGATGAGCGTTCCCATCAGTCCGAGCATGGGACCCATCTTCGAGAGGGTCTTTGAGGTCGAGAGGTCGCGGTCGGCCTCGATCTCGAAATCGGCAAGCAGCCGCTGGCGGAGCGGGGCATTGCTGCGGGCCTCGAGCAGACGGTTCAGGTAGACCACCACCAGTGACGGATTCTTTTTGGGAAGGCGCTCGGCAAGCGTGGCAACCGTCTGCGGAGTGAGCCCATCCAGTTCGCGTCCGATGAGCGAGGCCGTGCGGCGGATGGCAAGATACTGCCCGAAGAAGCTGCCGATCAGGAGCAGCGAACGTCCGAAAAAGAAGATCAGCAGGACGATGACCGGCACGAGCAGACCGGTCGAAATCCAATAGAGGATGTCGGAAATGTAGTTCATGGTTTTATTTCTGTTTTTTATTCATACGTTTCTGTCTGATTCGGGAAACCGCCACGCCAAGCAGCAATCCCGCCGCAACAAAGGACATTACACCGCCCAGAGCTGGCCAGTCGACGGCCGTGGCCCCGGCAACGGCCGTGCGGCCGTTGACCGTGGCGATAATTCCCAGAAGGGCAATCAGTGCATTGGCAAGAAAAAGCAGTTCGAGGCGGATCTCCTTTTCGGGCAGGAGGTGCTTCAACGCCCAACGCCCCAGAGGAATCACCATCGCCACGACGGCAGCCAGCGACCAGGCCGTCAGCGGGAACGATACGCCCGGCAGGGCGAAGATCGCGGCAACCAGCAGGCTGAAGAGCACAGGAAAGACGAGCAGTCCCGGGAACCAGCGCAGCAGGCGGTAGATCCGCACGACGGAGGGTTTTACGCGCCCTGCCGAGTGGATGTGCGCCGCGACGATACAGAAGGTTATCTGCAGGGCGACCTCCAGCGTGAGGACAACCGCGAGGTCGAGCATCAGCGTCGTGTCGGCGAGCCAGCCCGCGATCCGGTTTTTCGACTGTTCGATGGCCCAGGGCCACGCCAGCCCGACAAACAGCGCGCAGACAGCAGCCGAAACAGCCACAAAATATGCCTTGCGCCAGGTCTGTTTCAGCAGGTAGTTGAAGCAGACGACGACCATCATGACGAGGACGACGCTCTCCATTACTCTTCCATCTTTTTGCGGCGCCGCCGCACCACACAAACCAGCAACACAAGGGCGCCGACGACCAGCACGGCAACCACCGTATTGCTGACCAGCGTGGTCGTACGTTCCGCCGAAGCGAGCTCCTCGCGTTTGAGCACCGTGCCGTCCTTTGCATCGATCGAAGCCTCGCGCACCTCGCGGATCTGCCGCTGGTAGTTGCGCGCGGCCTCGGGCGCACTCTTCGAGGCGACGAACTCGCGCAGCCGGGCGTTGTCGCAGACGAATTCCGAACACGAGGGGCCGTGCTTGTCGACCAGTTCGGTGTGGAGCGCCGCGAGCGCCGCGAGCTGCTCGTCCGAGGCCTGCCACATCCCCTTGCGGGCCGTTTCGAGCATCACGGCCGAGATCTCCTCCAGCGCCGCGGGGTTCTGACGCTCGAAATAGCCGCGGACGCCGAGCCCGAACTTGTCCTGCACGTAGACTCGGTAGATCTCGTCCCAGAGCTCGTTGTCGATGGCGTCGGGTTTCATGACGTTCCAGCCGTAGGTATTCTGTACAATTTCGGCAAATCCGTTGGCGGCACTCGCCCCGCCCTGCATCTTCTCGCGGATATAGTTCGGATTGAAGATCGTCGTGCGGCTTTCGACGCCGATCGCCTCCTTGAGCTCCTGCATCCGCACGCGGTTGCGGTTGCGGTAGTCGCTCAGGTAGGCATCGGGCTCCCGGCCCGTGACGTTGCGCACGGCCAGATTCATGCCGCCCATGAATTCGTAGACGTGGTCGAGGCTCAAGGCGCCCCACGTATTGCTCTGGCGCGGCTGCACAACGGCGTCGGTGTTGGTCAGCGCGGCTTCCAGCGCATACTGCCGCACCTCCTCCCAGGCCTTCTCGCTGCCGTAGTAGGCCCCCATGTTCTGCAGGTAGACCGCAGCGATCTCCGAGGAGTTCT
Organism: Candidatus Alistipes faecavium; assembly: GCA_019118605.1. GTDB lineage: Bacteria > Bacteroidota > Bacteroidia > Bacteroidales > Rikenellaceae > Alistipes > Alistipes faecavium. The sequence continues at coordinate 129,948 of DWYP01000032.1, forward strand.
CCCAGCGGTCGCCGCGCTGCACCATGCCGGTAATACCCGTACCGTAGTTGCCGTTGACGCCGCCGAAGACCCGGCGGGTCGAGACCTCGCGCGCCTCCTTCGGTGAAAGGCCCCGTTCGATCAACGCCTGTTCGGCATCGACGACGCCCCGTGCCACGAAGTTCTCGTAGAGGTCGTCCTTTGCGGCGGCCGCCATTTCTACGGCCCGCGAGATGAGGAACAGCCGCGAAGCCGCCAGGTCGCGCAATTGGCCGCTGGTCTGCACCACCACGTCGATGCGCGGACGACCCAACTCCCCGGAGGGGATGAGCCGCAGGTCGCTCACACGGCCGAAGACGTCGCGCACGGGTTCGACGCCCAGCATGTAGAGCACTTGCGCGAGGGTTGCCCCTTCGGTCTCGATGAACTCGCCGCTCCAGAGCGTATAGCTCACCTTGCGCGGCAGCGAGTCGTTGTGGCGCTGGCGGTAGAGGCGGATCGTCTCGTCAGCCAACTCCTTGCCGCGCTCCCAGGCCGCCTCGCTCGGCGTCGCCTCGGCATTCACGGCGTAGAGGTTGCGGCCCGTGGGCAGCGTGTTGGGGTTGGCCACGGGATCGCCGCCCGGCGAGGGCGCCGTATAACCGCCGTTCAGGGCATTGGCGAGCGACGAGAGCTCCGCCTCAGGGCTCTGTTCCAGCGCGTGTCGGTAGTTGCCGACGTTGCGGATCGTGCGTTCGAGTTCGGTCACCACCCGGGCAAATTCGCGCTCTTCTTTCGAATACTCCTTACCGAGACCCATCATGGCGGCCATCGCGTCGGAAGGCATTCCGACAGCCTCGGGCTCGGACTTCTCCTTTGTCTGGCCCGTGTTTGCGGGCCGTTTGCCGATCTTCGGAATCCACGAAGGGTGTTTCGAAGCCCCCTTCCCCGACTTCGGGATGCCGGCAGGATGCTGCATCGGCACACCCGAGGAGGCCATTGCCATCATCCGCGCCATCATCTCCTGCGGCGCGGAGAGCGACCGCTGGATTTCGCGGGCCCGCTCCAGCTCCGCGGCCGAGATGCCCGCCGTCGAGCAGATGAAGGCGTCGGTCGGCTGCTGCGCCCCGCTCAAAAGGCGTCCGACCAGTTCGCGGGCCGGTTCGAGGTAGCGGCGCGTGAAGAGCGTGCGGTGTTTTTCGAGATCGGAGGATGCCTTTCCCCGGAATTTGTCGAGCGCCAGCAGCGAATAGGCGATCGGCTCGGTGGACATGGCAAAGACGCTGCTGCGAATACGCTCCGCCGAGTAGGGTTCGCCCATCGTATAGAGTTCGCCTGTGATCTTCTCCGCGGCCAGTTCCTCGGCAAACGTCTCGATGCGGGCGATCTCCGCCTCGGTATAGGGCTGGGTCAACAGCGAGTCGAGCCGCAGCTCGCGGTGGATGCCCAGTTCGACGGTCAGCCGCTTGACGCGCAGCGCCGCGGCCCGCGTATCGGGCTGTCCGTCGGCGCAGAGCAGGTCGTTGTAGGCCTGGATCGCGGCGTTCAGTTCGCGGTAGGTGTCGCGCACGCCGCTCTCCATGAACGGCGGGGTCAAATACGACTGCAGGGCGGCATACGAGCGGCGCTTGGCGATCATCCCTTCGCCGACGTTGCCGATCGAATAGACATAGAGGTGCGGCGTCGGGCCGATCAGCGCATCGGGCCAGTCATTGCGGCTCAGGGCCACCTGCTTGCGGGGCGTGAACTCCAGGCTGCCGTGCGTGCCGAAGTGGACGATCGCATCGGCCCGGAAGGCGTAACGCGCCCACAGGTACGAGGCGATGTAGGCGTGCGGCGGCGCGGCATCGGTGCCGTGGACGATGGCGAAGTCGTCGTCGCCCGCCCCGGCGGCCAGTTGCGGCAGCAGCACGACGTTGCCCAGCTCGATGCGCGGCAGGGCCAGCCGTCCGGCGTCATCGGACAGATAGCCGCCCGGGAATTCGCCGTCGAGCGCCCGCACCTCCTCCATCCGTTCCGCCGGAACGGCCTCGGAGGTCCATGCGGCATACTCCCCGGCGGAGATCAGCGCCGGATTGCCGTCTTTCAGGAAGTCGGCCTTGGCGCCGTGGGCATAGGCGTTGAAGACGGCCCCCTGCTGCTGGATGAGTGCCGCCAGCCCTTCGGGCGACGCAGGGAGGTTCTCCACGCGGTAACCCTCGCTGCGGAGCCGCACAAGCAGGTTGTAGAGCGACGGGGTGACCTCCATGCCCGAGGCGGTCAGGGCATTCTGCCCGGGCCCCTTGTAGTAGTAGATCGCTATGCGCTTCTCGCGGTTGGGCTTGCGTTGCAGGGCGATGTGGCGGTTCACCGTCCCGACGAACCGCTCCAGCCGCTCGGGAATGGCATGAACCTGCTGGAGCCCCTCACCGTCGAGGCGATGCCCGAACAACACTTGGGATCGGATTGCACCGTCGATCTCGGGCATCACGACGCTCTGCGACAGGAACCCGCCGCTCATGCCCATCCGGTCGGACTCCCAGTCGTCGACCAGCCGGTTGACGTTGAGCGGCGCGAAGAGCGGGATGTTCCGCAGGGTCAGGAACGCTACAACGGCATCGCCCAGGCGTCCGTGGGCCATGTTGATGACCGCCGACGGGCGGATCGAATCGGCCTGCCCGTTATGAATGGCTGCCGGCAGGCTGCGGAGGGAATAGACCACGTTGCCCGTCTCCTCCAGCCGTGCGACCAGCTCCGCAGGTTCGCCCATCTGCCCCGTCACGATCACCCGCGGGGCATCCGGTTTCAGCAAGCCGTGCTTCGCAAGAAAGGCCTCGTAGGCCTCCACGCTGTCGAAATCCAGCTCTTCGGCCTCGGGATCCGAAGGATCGGCATGGTAGAACTGTTTCAGCTCCCGCACCACGGGCGGCTCGGGCTCGTCCGTGTCGAACCGCTTGCCGTCGACCGTGCGGCGCAGGTAGGCGAGCAGGTTGCGGTAGTTGCGCCGCCCGCCGCCGTTCAGATAACCCTTGACGGCCGCCAGCGTCGCGGAGTCCGCCGAGACGATCTCGTTGGCGGGGTTGGTCGCCATGGTCGTGATAACGGTAAGCCCCCGGTCGGCGGCACGTTGGAGTGCGGCCCGTTCGTCGGCCGTGATGCGCAGGCCCATGCCGTTCATCAGCACCGCGTCGTAATGCCCCAATCGGCCGAACTCCGACGGATCGACCGAGGCAAGGCGGATGCGCCGGTGGTCGTTTGCCCGGGCGATCTGGCCGAGGGTCGTGGCCTGGTAGTTCACAAAGGCGATGCGTGTGGCCGAGAACCAGATGTTCCACGCCACGACGCCCGATACGACGGCAAGCAGGAGCACGCCCGCCCAGATCATTGGTATCTTCTGTTTCATCCTTTATTTACTCTTGAAAAATTGTTCGAGATTCAGCGAAAGGCCCACCGAGCAGGTCGTACCGACGGTCGTGGGCGAATTGCTGTAATAGTAATCGGGGCGATAGTTGAAAAGGTTGTCCACAGCCAGCGTCAGATCCATCCCGCGCCACAGATGCTGCGTGAGGCTCAGTTTCCAGATCGTATAGCCCGGATAGGTCTGCCGCACGGTCTCTTCGTAGGAGGTCACCTCGGTGTAGACGTCGCACGTGACCGCCGAAAGCCAGCGTCCCGACAGAGCCACATTCAGGCCGTAGTTCTTCCACTGCTTGCCGTAGGCCACGCGCGCCGTGGCCGCATGGGGGCGCGTCGACGAGAGGAGGGGCTGCCCCCGCTCGATCATCTCGCGCGTGTAGGCATACGACACGCGCCACGAAATGCCGCACGCATAGCGTCCCGTCGCATTGGCCTCGGCCCCGGCGACCTGCAGCGGCGACATGTTCGTATAGACCTGCCCTTCAAGCTCCCGGTTCCAGACCGTGGTGATCCGGTTGTCCACCAGATTGTAGAATCCCGTCACGGTGAAGTTGTGCCGCCCGGCCATATACTCGGCCGAAAGCGAGAAGTTGTGGCTCGTCTCGGCTTTCAGATTGGGATTTCCATAAATCATGAAGATATTGCCCATGTAGAAGTCCATATGCATCTCCTTGAGCGTCGGGGCACGGAACCCGCCCGCATAGGAGGCACGGAGCGAGCAGTTCCCGACCTTGTACATCGTGCCGAGCTTCGGCGAAAGGTGCGAAAGGCGCGCTTCGGAGAAGTAGTCGAAGCGCACGCCGGCGATGAGGTTGAACTGCCGGTGCGGATTCCAGTCGAACTGCGCGAAGGCGTCGGCCGTATGCTGCGTATGGCTGCCGTTGCCGGCGAACTGGTAGGACATCAGGTAGTCGCGCAGGTAGTCGCCGCCGACGGTGAGGATGTGTTTCTCCGCAAAGGTATGGTTGTAGAGCGCGCGCAGGGTGTGCTGCACGTTGCTGTAGTCGCGCACGTCGCGCGACGTGGGTACCAGGTAGTCGCTCTTGTCGTACTGGTCGAAGGCATAGGAGAGTTCCAGATCATCGGCCTGCGTAATCGCCCAGTTGCCCTTCAGACCGCCCGAGAAACTGCGGTAGCGGTCCCTGATGCTCTCCGAAGCATCCCGCTGGCGAAAGAAGTAACCCGCCCGGGCCGTGAACTTCAATCCCTGGGCCGCGGTGAAGACGAGCCGCTCCTTGACGTTGAGCGCCGAGGAGCCGTAGATGGTACGGTAATCGCCGACCTCCGCATTGTCGGTGCCCTTCGAGAGATCGATGGCGTCGACCGAAGTATACTGCACGTTGGTCATCGAGTTGAACCGGCCCTGATTGAACCCGACAGACCCGCCGTAACGCTGCTCGTTGTGGGCCCCGTAACGGCCGTTCAGGTTGACCGACCACGGCTCCCGCGACTCGCGGCTGATGATGTTCACCACGCCGCCGATGGCATTCGACCCGTAGAGCGACGAGACGGCCCCCTTGACGATCTCGATGCGCCCGACGTTGTCCATGTTCAGGCGGCTGTAATCCACGTTGTCGAGCGTCTCGCCCGCCAGCCGCTCGCCGTCGACGAGGAACAGCACCGAATTGCCGCCGAAGCCCGACATGTTGAGCGACACCTGCTGGTTCATCGAGTAAGAGAACTCGATGCCCGGCAGTTCGCTTTGCAGCAGATCGCCGACATGCGTCGCATCGACCTGTTTGATATCGGCCTCGGAGATGACGCGGGTGACGATCGGCACGTCCTTCAGCAGTTTCGGGGTACGGGTAGCCGTCACCACCACCTGATCCATCATCGTGGAGCGCTCCGCGAGCCGGAAATTCAACGGGCCGGGCTGGTCGGCTGCGACCTTTCCGCTGACCGGTTCGTACCCGACGAACGAGGCGCAAAGCGTATAGGATCCTTTACCCGGAAGCGCAATTTCATAGCGTCCCTCCGTGTCGGCAACGGCACCGAGCGACGGCTGTTCCTTTACGGTAACGGCTGCTCCGACGAGCGGCCGACCCGTAACATCCGAAACGGTGCCGGATATTCTGCATTGAGCCCCGGCCTGCAGGGAGAACAGCACTCCGAGGAGAAAAACCACGATCGGTTTCATCGTCATTCAACGGGATAGAGGTAGTCGATGGTCATATAACCCTTGACGGCGGCATCGTTCATGAAGTTTGCGAGACGCAGGGCCGCACAGGTACCGTCCTTCAGACGAAGCAGATAGATCTTCCCCGAGAGGGTGTAGATCGGTGGCATGGTCGAGGTATCGACATCGAGCCAGCGCGAAAGGCACGGGTTCCAGTAGTCCTCGGCGTAGAGAATGATGCCGTCCATCATCTGCGACATGTCGACCGTAATGCGGTCGGTGGTCCACTCGTCGCGGGCGAACGACTCCAACGGCACCGACCCGGCGGGCGGGAGCGATGCGAAATCCTTCACGGCGCTCTCCCAGACCGCCGCGCCGTTGGTCTTCGCATCGTAACGGTGTACGGCAAAATCCCATGTTTCGGGGGCCGCACCATCCACCGCCGTCGTGGTCACCTGTTTGCCGCGCAGATCGACATAGTGCCATTCGGTGTAATCCGTGGCGTCGATATAGATCCTTCCCGTGCGGGCCCCTTCGTCCACAAGGATAAATCCGTATTCGTTCCCGGTCTCGGTTGTGGGCATATCATAAATACCCTCGAAGATGCCGTTGCAGGCCGGGAGCGACAGCAGTAATGTCGCTCCCGACAAGAACAGCCCAACCTGTTTGCAGTTCATGGCCAATCTCGCTTTTTCCGTAGAGTTACTCTTCCGTGGTCGGAGCCGTTCCCGGCAGCAGCGTGATGGTCAGGCCCCCCATGACGGCCGGCACGTTGAACGCGATCGAGAAGTCGTCCTTGGCGGCATTGCTCCGGCCGCTCAGCGTGAAGTCGTAGTTGCTTGTCGAACCACCCATTCCCATGGCCACGCTGCCGCTGCCCGTAAAGACGTACTCTTCGCCCTCCTTAGTCGCAGTAGCCGACTCAACGGTAAAGGTTCCCCACGAGGCGGATTCGAAGACAACCTTCAGAGTTCCGTCGCCGTTGGCCGTCAGCTTCACGTTCTCGTCGTCGGTATAGCGATCCTGGAAATAGGAGCAGTCGGCATCCGTATAGCCTTCGTAGGTGCCGGCCAGCAGCAGGTCGGCCGGAGCCTCGCCCGTCTGGAACGTAAGGGTCATGCCGCCCATGACGGCCGGGATCTCAAACTTCATCCGGGCATCGCTCTGCGACTTGATCTCGGCCGTGAAGGTGCAGTCGTACGTCGAGGTGTTGCCGCCCATGCCCATTTGGGTCTGACCGCTGCCCGAAAGGGTGCAGAGGCCGTCGCTTGCACTCGCCTGCGCATCGGCGATTGTAAATTCGCCCCACGTGGAGGAGGTGAACGACACGGAGGCGGTGCCGTCCGTATTTTCCGTGATTACGACCGTCTCATCCGCCGAGATCATGTTCTGGAAATAGTTGCAGTTGGCCAGCGTATAGCCGTTGTAACTGCCTGCAAAGTCGACCCCTTTCGGGTCGTTCGTCTTCTTGTCGCAGGACATCGAACAGAATGCCGCGACTGCCAACACAAGAATCGTTTTGATTTTCATAATCCGTAAAGGTTTTTTTCGGGGACAAAATTACCGGAAGGCCCGCGGGCGGGCAATACCCAGTTTTTGGGATTTTCGGGCCTTTCGCAGCATCGAACAGGCTGGAGCGTCCCGAACTATCGTCCGAAAAGAGATACGGCGGCACGTTTTTTCGCCCCTTTGCATGCACGATGCAAATCCCTGTTCCATGAAAACACCGACGAAGGCACAAAAAAAGAGCGGGAGTCTGTCCCCCGCTCTTTTCACAAAGGCTGCATGGCGCCGGGAGCACCCGTCGCGCCGCGGGATCCGGAGAACCCCGCAACGTCGGATTCAGGCCCCTCCCGCGGCAGTTTTATTTCCTTCCGGTAATCTGCGAAATGCTGAACTTCCCGTCCATGTCCTGGATCTCGATCTTCCCGTGCAGGATGTCGAAGAAGAAATCCCGGATCCGGTCGACCGAAAGCGTTGCCGTATTGCCGTCCTTGTCAAGCCCCAGGTCGTAGCTCTTCAGCAGCTGGGCACCGAGGCTGGCGGCCGTCAGCAGAAAATGATTCTGGAACTTGTCCATATCCAGCAGGTCGGCAGCCAGCACCTTGCCGATGACCGTATAGCTGCGGAGCGTCTTCTGCACCTGTTCGTCAACGAGTTTCGTCGTCACTTCGTCGGCCGACGTGTCGAGGGCGATCTTTCCCGAATTCGGAGACTGCGGAAGTCCCTTGTACAGGGAGCCCAGGTCGGCAAGGCAGAGGTTGTAAAGCCGCGTATTCGCCGCTACGACCATCTTCTCGATCGAAAAAGCACTCGGCAGCAACAGGCTGACAACGCCGGAGATCATGATCGACGGCGTGTTGAATGTCCCGACAATCGAATCGGTCAGATCCACCTTCTGCGTGGCAAAGACTCCGCCGATAACGACGCAGTTCACCAGCTCCACCTCATCGGCATAGATGCTCCCCGCCACGAAGGCATTGTACAGCGACACGGTCTTGGCATTGACGTCCGAGTAGAACAGCAGCCGCGTCTCGGAGGCCCGCGAAACGATCGTATTGGCCGATCCGACGGACTTCCTGAAGGTGATGTTCCCCCTGGCTTCCGAATTGACATACAGCTCGAGCTGGGCGAAAACCGCTCCCTGGATCTCCAGGTTCCCCTGCTGGATCTCCAGCCGATGGCCGTAGACAGGCCCTTCGACAATCGTATCGCCCTTGAAAATGATGTTGCGGTTCAACTCGGCAACGGTCTCCGGAAGAATCGACCCCCGGACGAGATTGTCCTGCAACAGTATATCCGTTTCGTTGAAACGTATCTCTTTCAGTTCCTTCATGATTATAGGCTTTTTATGGTGGAAATATTAAACATGCGGGTGATGCACTCCTTCACCCGGCTCGCATGCGGATCCGTCGAAGCGTAATGCTCCGAGACCTCCCGGTTGAAAAATCGCTGGATGTGTTCGGCGCTGGACGGGGACATATCCGACCACTTCGCGCCCGAAAGAGCATCCTCGAATTGTGGCTGCGGGATCTCGGGCACATGATCCGGCTGATAAAAATGACGGTCGATCACACCCCGCTCCGCCGTCGTCTCCACCCAGCACACCGGTACGTAGATGGACGACGCTTCGTTCTCATCCAGGATGCAGTGCTGCAACAGCCGTTCAAGCCGCTTCTGCCCGGTGAGGAACCGGTCGATCTCCTGAATCGTATCGCGGGCCTGCTTCTTGCTGCGCGAGGCGGCAATCAGCGCCTGCAGCGAACTCTCCTCCTTCCCCGCAACGAGCGTCGAGCTCACTTCACGCCCCTCGATAAAACGCGAGGCGTTACGATCGCTCTCCGCACGGAAGTTGAACGTCGGACGGTCCAATTCGTAGATACGGTTTTTCAGCTCGCCGTTCAGCTCCTCGAAAATCTTCCGGTAGCGGGCCGAAATCCGGTTGTAGTCGCTCTCCATCTGCTGCTGCTTGTCCACACACCGCCTGGCCAGTTCGTGCAGATGCACCAGCGTGGCATTGATCCGGCTCGTCAGCTCGGAAATCTGCTGACTGATCTCCGAACGTACGGTCTTGAAAAATCCGTCGATGATCGTCTGCCCCACCTTCCGGGCATTTTCCCGGATGGAGGCCACCTGGGCGGCTTCCGTAGCCACAACCGCTCCGGTCAGCGTCCCCACATGCGTGTTGCAGCGGGCAATGCTGTGGTCGAAAGGTTCCGTGGCCACGTTCACATTCACGGTCACATCCTCATACACCGTACCGCTGTAGGGGACACTGCCCCCGTTCTGCGATGCCGGATAGGAGACGCTGCCGGAATAGTGTACCGCGATTCGCTTGGTAAAACTTCGCCTGTAACCCATAATCAGCCCATTTTAACGGTTTGACAGCCATGGGCCCGGAAAAGTTTTTCGATCATCTCCTTCACCCGGGGCGATGACCCGCACTTCTCGAGGCACTTGTTGAATTCGTTGCTCAGCTCCGCATCGGGAGCCTGCTCGTCGCTCCACGGCAGGGTCCGGACCGATTCCCCGACCATGCCCTGGATCCGGGCCCGCGCCTCCGCGGAAAGGCCCTGCTGCACCACAACCACGTCGAGACGCCGGTTATCGTGCCTGTCGTAGTTCGACTCGCAGACTATGACCGGAATCGCGATCGTCGCACTCTCCGCCGTGCTCGGCTCCGGGAGCAGAATCTGATCCGTCAGCCGCTTCTGCGCATACATGTCCTGCAGAAAACGAGTCATCGAATTGATGACCAGAAGCCCGCGGTACTTGACATTCGAAACCAGAATCTTCTGGCTCAGCCCGAGCGATTCCTGCTGCTCGACAGGCACCGTCGCCGTCAGCATCCGCGTACGGTTCGAGAGCCGGTCGACATCCTTCACGGCAAATTCGATCGTCGGCTTGTCGAGTTCGAAAACCCGCTGCTGAAGATTTTGATTCAACCCGTTGAACAGCTTCAGATAGCGGCTCGAGATCATGTTGTAATCCCGCTCCATGCGGTTCCGGATCGCAAGCAGCTGTTTCCGCTGCTGGTTCAACTGCATCAGATGGGAATCGACCTCGCTCTTGAGCTTGGCAATCTTTTGTGATATCTGGGAATGGATCAACGTATAGAAACCCCGGTTGACATTCTCGCATACATGGTCCGAGGCCTCCTCCTCCGCACGGATGACGGCGGCCTGCATGCCCACGACAGCGGCCGTAGTCCCCTTGATATGGTTGGATACGGAATTGATCTCCTGAGCCATCGGCTCGGTATCAACTACACAATCAATATAAGCCATAGGACGTCGGTTTTATTCGTTTTCGGGTTCGTTCTGGTATTCCTGGTATTCAAGGATTGCCTCGATGGCCCCTTCGCGGTCGAACGGATCCGAAGAATACTCCATCTCGATGTAATCCAGGATCTCTTTCAGTTCATCGTCGCTCATCTCTTCCAGATCTTCGCGCGTCAGAGGCTCGCCTTCCTCCTCGTCATCCTCATCCTCATCCTCGTCGTCATCCTCATCCTCCTCGTCGTCCTCGTCCTCCTCGTCATCCTCTTCGTCCTCGTCCTCGTCATCATCCTCCCCCTCGTCGTCCTCGTCGTCCTCGTCGTCCTCGTCATCATCCTCCCCCTCGTCGTCCTCGTCTTCCTCCCCCTCGTATCCATCCTCGTCCTCTTCGATCGCCTCGTCGTCCTGCGCTTCGGGATCTTCACCGGCATCCTCGTCCTCCCCGCTGTCCCCGGAAGCCGGACTTCCGGCATCCTCTGCCGGGGCCTCCGTATCCGGAGCTTCGGAGGGCATCCCTTCCGGCTCCTCCGGCTCGGCATCCAGATCTTCCAGAGCCGCCTTGGCAATCACCGGAAGATTCAGCGATATGTGCTCGAACGTGATGGGCTCGACATTCGGCTGCGGCGGAAGTTCCGTCGTCTTGGCGAAGAGCGGGTTTACCGAAGCAAGAGCCTTGCGGCGTTCGTCGAGTTCGTGAATCTCCTTCGTCGCCACGGCAGCATCGTGCGAATACCCGTCACGCAGCTTCGCATCGTAGTATTCGATATATCCGAACTTCTCGGCCTTCAGGTCGATGTCGTCCTTCAGCCGCTCCATGTACTCCTCGAAATCGGCCTGGGTCTTCTGGAACTCCTGAGACTGCAGTTCGAACGCCGCAAGCGTCTCGGCCGTGTTGTCGACCACATCCACCACCGTGGATTCCAGCTCGCCATTCGACTGTACCATGCTGTCTTCGGTCTTCTGCAGCGAGACCAACGTATTGTAGGCCGCCACATATTCGCGCAGGCTCTCCTGCATCAGGTTGATGATATCGGCGCTCTCGGCCCGGTTGGCACGGTAGAACGCATCGGTGTCCTGATGCCACTTGTTGAGGTAATCGATCTTCTGATCCTTGATATGGTTGTAGATCTTGAGACGCTCGACGCGGTTCTCGGCCATCAGGTTCTGCACGATCGGGGCTACGATCTCCTCGTAGAGCTGATGAACGCCGAAAGGCATGCTGGAGGTATTCCCATCCTCCGAAGTCCACATCCCCGTCACCAGATTGTAGCGCATGCGCGAACTCTGACGCAGGTTGAATGGCTTGTAATTCTGCACGTCCTCGCTGTAGTCGAACTGCTCGTTGCGAACCCGTTCAATCTCCTCGAACTCGAGCACCGGCGAATACTGGTTGTAGGGGGACTTCAGAATCTGGTAAAGAACCTTGTTGGACTCGAGCACTACCTTGTCCACCGACGCCACCTTCAGGGCCGAAATCGCCTGCACGGAGTGGGCGATGGTCGACATGAGCGACTTGAGCACATCCTCGAACTGCTGGGTCTTGGTCGACAGCGAATCCTTGAGCTGGTTGAGCACCTGGAACTTCTTCACGCTTTCGGTGTAGCGCTCCTTGTCGAAGACCGGAACCACAACCGCCTTTTCGGGCAAGTCCCGCGTGGCAAACTCCTTGAGAAACTGCAGGTAATCGCTCCGGTCGGCCACCAGCGGCAGGGAGACCGACGTCGTGTCGAGGTCGTCCATGCAATAGGAGATCGTACGCAGCGAACGTTCCAGACTGCCCAGGTAGTCGTGCTGGTTGAGCTGCTGGATCGACGTCGAATAGTCCCCCGTCTCGACCGTCTCGGCATCCTCCGAGCTCTCGACGATCGGAGCCTCCTCCGAGAGTTTCTCGAGGCGTCCGATGGTGTCGATCAGCAGGTCGTTCTGACGCGACAGCTGCAGGGTGACCTCCGATTCGGGAACCCGCCCCGTATAGTCGACGATGAAACTCCGGTCTTCGTACTTGATCTGCTCGGCCACGGGAACGTAGGCTACGCCCAGCTTGGTGACCTTATAGTCGCGGAAGATCTCATCGTGCTGCTTGCGGAATTCGCCGATACGGGTGTCGACATCCGCAATCTGCTTCATCAGCCCGCTCTTCTTGATGAAATAGACGAAAAACAGAATGATCGTCAAAAACCACACCCACAGTCCGGCGATCTCCTTTTCGAGCTGCGCCTTCTTCTCCTCGAGCACCGCGATCTGCTTTTCGAGACGCTCCTCCTCGGCGACAATTTTTTCAGCGGCCTGCTGATAATAGTTGAACAGAATCTTGGCCTGATCCTGACAACTATTCGTCGATTCAGGGAAAATTTTTCCTTTCATAGTTGGTTGGGTTAATTAGTAGTATGGATGGCTTTGCGTTGGGAACAGAGGCGTTCGGCCCGCGAAAGAGCTTTGGCTATCGTTTCGCGGTTCATGTCGCAGGCCGGGAGGGCGAATTCGATCGTTCGGAGCGCCTCGGCAAACTGCGCCTCGAGGTCGGAGGCCTCGGCCGCCGGACTCGGGGCGACGAAACGGAGTTCCTCGACCAGCTGTCCGATCCGGTTCCGGTACTCCTCGGGAATATTGCCGGACTCCTCGGCCACCTCCTGCAGATGCCGGGCCTGACGCATCATCTCCCGGGGGCCGTCGAGCAGAGACCGCTCGAGGTGATGCACGCTCTCCACCTTCGACGAGGCTCCCACCGAGGCCGAGAATCCGAGCACCAGGCCGAGGATCAATATAATCTGAACCAGCAGCTGGGAGAGGAATTCCACATGGAAAAGGCTCTGACACACAACCATCGCGGCGACAGCCGCGAGGGCATAGAGCCATGTGAAGGCCCACCGGATGCCCAGGGAGCCGAATCGTTTGTGACTGCCTCCGTTCCAGTCGACCCACGGGATGAGCAGGTCGGCGAAGAAGAGGGCCAGGATCAACATCGAGACCACGGTATCCAGAATGCGGATCTCATCGGGAAGGGCGCCTCCCCAGATCCGGAAAGCTACGTACAGGATGATTTCTCCGCCCACGAAGGCGATCCAGGAGAGAGTCTTTTGCATGTCGTTCGGAAATTTCTGAGGTTCAACCATTGCGTTTGTTTCCGCATTTGGGGCAGAATTTGGCCGTCGGCGGGAGCGGAGCCCCGCAGCGGCTGCACGTATCCGAGGCGGTGACAATCGCCTGACCGCAATTCCCGCAGAAGGTGCTGCCCGGATCGAGCGGAGCCTTGCAATGCGGACATACGCCCGCGCCGCTCTGCAGATAGGCCCCGCAGCTGACGCACCGTTTGGCATTCTGGTCGTTGTCCGTACCGCAGTGGGGGCAGGGATTGTAGGGATCGCCGCAGTGGGGGCAGAAGCGCATGTTGCTCGGGAACTTCTTCGCGCAGTTGGAGCAATAAACCATCTTGACCGCCCCTTCGGCTCCCGCTCCGGGGTGCCCTCCGGGCTGCATGCCGGGCTGCATGCCGGGCTGCGGAGCGGCTCCCGGGCCTCCGAAGGTGGGTTGGTTGTACTGCGGCTGCATCATGCCGGGGGCGGCGCCGTTGCCCAGGCCGCCCATCATCTGCACGGCAAGGAGTCCGCCCAGCAGTCCGCCCGTGTTGTCGCCCAGTCCGCCGATCGCACTCTTCGCCGTATCGAACATCTGCTCCTGCTGCCACGTATGGCCCGTGATCGACATGGCCGCCTGCTGGGATATGGCCTCCTTGACGCGCCGATCCTCGGGCGTCGCATCGGAAATGTCGATCGTGCTGACATAAAACTTGTTCAGCCGAAGCCCGAGCGCATCCCAGAAAGGATTCATGGCGCCCCGCAGGTACTCGGAGAGCATGTCCAGATAGGCCGAAATCTGCTTGAAGCCCACCCGGTGCTTGAGCATATACTGCACGATGGTCGACTTGGTCTTGGTCGTGAACTCCCCGGTAAACTGTTCGGTGAGGTCTTCCTGCGTGTATTCGCTGCGCGTGCCGACGATCTTCACGAGGAACTTCTCGGCATCGGTCACCTGCAGGCCGTATTGCCCGGAGGCCGTCAGGGGCAGCTGCGTATTGTAATCGGCATCGTGGATGGCCATCCGGTCGATATACCAGTCGATGCTGAAGGTTTGAATCCGGTTGACAAACCACACCTCGGCCGTAAAGGGGTTCTTTCCGCCGAACGGAATGCCGTACAGCGAGCGCAGGATGGGAAGGTTCTCGGTGTTTAGCGTGTGCTTGCCGGGGCCGAATTTTCCCATGATCTGGCCTTTGGAAAAGAGCACTGCCTCCTGCGACTCCTGAACGATCAGCTGGGTATAGGTGCTCAGATTCGTATGCGGGAAACGCCACGCAAAAATCGTTTCATCTCCTTGAGGTGACCAACGGACAAGATCAATGATTGCCATAGTCGAAAAAGATATGAGTTGGATTAGTATTTCAGCATTGCTTCAAAGTTAATAAAAAATCGCAATCCGGCAAACTCCTTTCGAAAATAATTGCATTATCCGGCAACCTGCGGTGCGTAACACAAAACAATACTCGGCATGTATTTAAAAAACTTAACAAACACGCCTTTCGGAACCTCTCCAGAGGCGTTCCGGGGACTTCCGGGATTATTTCAGTTCTGGGTGCCTCTTCCGAAGGCGGGAAAATCGGCCGTTGCTCCGGGCAGGACAACGGATGCGAATCAGGGAAAGGGGGGCAGGGAGGCACCGGGCCGCAGAGGAGGCAAAAGCGGGAACGGCCGAAAAGACGAAGGCGGCAGGTCAAATGACCTGCCGCCTTCCGAAAAGTACCCGGAGCCGCATTTGAATATAGGAAATCCCATTAAATCGGAATAATTAAACAGATGCGCCAATTTCATTGTATTTCTCTTATTTTCAGTATTATATATTCACTCATTTGTTTTAACCACTGAAAAGGCATAAAAGATTTTTCAGCATGCGTGGG
>DWYP01000033.1 GCA_019118605.1 Candidatus Alistipes faecavium
AATTTCCCGGCATCCATAAATTGATAGGTGTAGACCAATGGGGGAATTACAACCAGATTAATGCAGACGCAGGCGCAATGATTGATTATGTCTATCACGGCACGTTCGGACCTAATGTATTCATCGCGACACCGAGTGTTTCCGGAGTAACCCAGGATCGGTTCTCTCCTCAAACCCTTAATCTTAACCTGCAATATATCCAATATTTTTTGAATCAAATCAAAATCAGATCCGCTCAGGCTGCAAATCAAGGGTATAACTTCATTACCACATATAATCTGCATGTTGCCACAGATTGCAATCCATTGCCGGTGCTGCAAAGTATTGCAGAAGGGGCGTACAATTCCACGGTAACTTATGACGGAACCGCCTACGAACAAGACTGGACCTTTATCCCTGAAGGACATGAGATTACACACGAAGACGTGCTTAATTCCAATCCCAACCCTGATCCTGATCCTGGAATAGAATTCCCTTCGATTCCCAATGTAGATCATGGGAACAGAACGCCTTTGAATATGACGACAGTCTATGTGAATACGACCAATCCGTTAAATGCAAAATCTTATTATTTAACAGATACCATTTCCAATTCCAGCGAGCCCTTCCTTGATTTGTGCGTACTGGATGCCGGGAAGATTCACAAATCGTCGGATAATATGCCGACTTTGTATCTGGACTCCGATATGAATCATGTTTTGGCGAATGCAGACACCTATATTCGGCCATTGCAGGAAAAAGGTATTAAGGTACTTTTGCGGATTTTGGGTGACGGTCAGGATATGGGAGTGGCCAATATGAATGAGACCCAGGCTGATGCTTTTACCGATATTCTCGTGTGGGTTGTTGGCAGTTATGGTTTGAACGGAATAACCTTCGACGACCAGTATTCAGAATATTCGGGTATGGTATATAACTCATATAGCAACATCATTCTGAAGTTACGGGAGAAATTCGATACATATTTCCCCGATGAAAATCGGTTGATAACCGTTCGTCAATGGGGTAATTACAATCAAATATCGGCTCTTGCCGGAACTGCACTTGATTATGCGG
This sequence comes from Candidatus Alistipes faecavium, assembly GCA_019118605.1. GTDB lineage: Bacteria > Bacteroidota > Bacteroidia > Bacteroidales > Rikenellaceae > Alistipes > Alistipes faecavium. The sequence continues at coordinate 1,057 of DWYP01000033.1, forward strand.
ATCACGGAACATATGGCCCGAATGTTTTTATGTCCTCAAGTTCAATATTGGGCGTAACAAACGACAGATGGTCGCCACAGGCTTTGAAAATATCCACTAATTACATATCATATTTTCTAAATCAAATTAAAGTCCGCAGCATTCAAGCCAGTCAAGGAGGTTATGGCGTCATATCTACTGATGACATGCGTTCTGCGGACGACATAAATCCTTTGAATGTCTTTGTAAAGATTGCCGAAGGAGCTTTAGGAAAGACTGTGACTTATGACGGGAATAACTATGCAAAAAACTGGATTTCATCTGGGAGCCAAACCATCACCCACAATGATTGTGATCTGCCTTAACTTAAATAAAAAAGCTGCCGTATTTTATCCGCATATCGAGTAATCAAGCTGTACCACCGGCTTTGATGTCGCTCATGCTTTTAACGGCAGCTTTATAAGGTTCACAAAAAGGCACGAACTCAACCTATACCACCCGAGGCTCGCAAAAACCCGACGAAATGATAGGTTGATTCGTGCCTGTTTACACGAATCACCTATCCATCCTATTCGTCTCATAAAATTTTGCGATTTCGGGTGGTGACGATAGGATCAAAACAATCATATTCTGATTGTTTTGCAAAGGTAAAAATAATAATTGAAAAGTAAAAAATAACAGACACAAATCCCGAAAATCCAGCCAACTCCAACACAATGTATGATTATTTATGCGGTACATTGTGTTTCTCCCACAATCCCGGTCATGCAAAAGAGTGTTAAAAGGCTTGAGAAGAGTGATTTTATAATGCAACTGCTTTCTTTGACTAACAAGCCGTTGCACGATAATGATCGAAAAAGCCTAAATATTGCATATAATCGTTTTATCAATCGAATCCAACAAGTCTCCAGACAAGACGGATGTTCGAAACTTGATTCGTTGCAAACACTTGCCCGAATCCGCGAAACATTGGTTCAGTTGCTGGAAAGCTATAACGATTCCGATTCATTGCAGTGCCTGTTGATCCGTTCTTCTCTTTCGTTGGTGAATTTCGAAAAACAGATGATCTATTTGCAGCTAAAGTATCCGGGAATCCGAGAAATTCCTTCTGAACACCATCATTCTCCCCTTAAAATTTCAAAAAAATACACCAACTCCGACCTGATGGAGGTGATCGCCGCTTTGTCGGCTGTGGGTTTCTTTTGCCAGCAGGACGACTCCCCGGCCACCTTCATGCAAGTAATCCGAGAGTTCGAAGTTCTTTGCAATACGAGTTTCAAGAATCCGGACAACTGCCGCTGGGCTGTCCTGAACCGCAAGAACCGCCTGACCCACTTCCTCGATACGCTGCGGGGTACGCTGGTCGAGTTAAGCCAAAAGTAAACCTTTCTTCCCGGATGGTCGTTCGACCGTTCGGGATTTTTTGTAATTGCAGGAATAATATAGCGCGCACCATGCTTACCGGCCATCTGCGGCCTGGGAAGGTCCGCAGGAACAGCCTGCCCCGTTCTTCCGTTATCTTGCTGCCCTTAAACCGACAAGTATGCAACAGGAGGATGATTTGCGGGCATTAGAGAAGATCGTCCAGTTTGCCCGAGCCCTGGGAATCGTGTTTCTGGGGCTGAACAGTTACTGGTTCTGTTACGACTGGTTCGCGCATCATGCACTGACCACTCCCGTCGTGGATCGGATCTTCTGGAACCTTCAACAGTCGACCGGGCTCTTCACCTGGTCATCCATTACAAAACTCTGCGCCCTCTTCTTTTTGGTACTGGGCTGCTACGGCACACGCAGCGTGCGGGACGGGAAACCCTCGAAGCGGCAGATTCTCCTCCTGGCGCTGGCCGGTTTCTTTCTGCTCTTCGGCAACGACTCGCTGCGGAGCCTTCCCGTGGGGCTGGAGGTTCGCTTTTGGAGCTATGTGCTGACCCTGCTGGGCGGCTACCTTGCGCTGCTGACCGCCGGGGTGTGGGTTCGCCGCCTGCTGCATACGACCCTTGCCCGCGATCCCTTCAACGACGACAACGAGAGCTTCGAGCAGGAGGCACGGCTCCTCGAAAACGAATATTCGGTCAACCTTCCGACCCGCTACTACTACCGGGGCGAGTGGCGGCCGGGGATGATTAACGTCATCAACCCCTTCCGTGCGACGATGGTGCTGGGAACTCCTGGCTCGGGCAAGTCCTATGCCGTGGTGAACAGCTACATCCGCCAGCAGATCGAGAAGGGCTTTGCCATGTATATCTACGACTTCAAGTTCGACGACCTGTCGCTGCTGGCCTACAACCACCTGCTGCACCATCTGGATGCCTATCCGACGCGGCCGCGCTTCTGCGTCATCAACTTCGACGACCCCCGCCGCTCGAACCGCTGCAATCCCATCGCCCCGGAGTTCATGACCGACATTTCGGACGCCTACGAGTCGGCCTATACCATCATGCTGAACCTAAACAAGACATGGATCCAGAAGCAGGGCGACTTCTTCGTCGATTCGCCGATTATCTTGCTGGCGGCAATCATCTGGTACCTGAAAATCTACGACGGAGGCCGCTGCTGCACCTTTCCGCACGCCGTGGAGTTTCTGAACCAGCCCTATGAGAAGATCTTCCCGGTGCTGACCTCCTATCCCGAACTCGAAAACTACCTCTCGCCCTTCATGGACGCCTGGCGAGGCAATGCGCAGGACCAGCTGCAGGGGCAGATCGCCTCGGCAAAGATTCCCCTCTCGCGGATGATCTCGCCGCAGCTCTACTGGGTGATGACGGGCAACGACTTCTCGCTGGACATCAACAATCCGGCCTCGCCCAAGATTCTCTGCGTGGGGAACAACCCCGACCGGCAGAACATCTATTCGGCAGCCCTGGGACTCTACAATTCGCGCATCGTGCGGTTAATCAACAAGAAGGGACGACTAAAATCCTCGATCATCATCGACGAGCTTCCGACGATCTACTTCCGGGGGCTGGATAACCTCATCGCCACGGCCCGTTCGAACCGCGTGGCCGTCTGCCTGGGCTTCCAGGACTTCTCGCAGTTGGAACGCGACTACGGCGACAAGGAGGCGAAAGTAATCTTCAACACCGTGGGTAACATCTTTTCGGGGCAGGTGGTGGGCGATACGGCCCGCACGCTCTCCGACCGCTTCGGCAAGATCGTCCAGTTGCGCGAGTCGCAGTCCGTCTCGAACGAGAACATCACCCATTCGACCAACACGCAGCTCGACGCGCTGATCCCGCCGTCGAAGATCTCAAACCTCACGCAGGGGATGTTTGTCGGTTCGGTGGCCGACAACGTGGACCAGCCCCTGCCCCAAAAGATTTTCCATGCCCGCATCGAGCTGGATAGTGCGGCGATTCAGGCTGAGGAGCGGCGTTTCGTTCCCATCCCGCAGATCTCCTCGTTTCTCGACGAGGAGGGCACGGACCGCATGGAGGAGATCATCCGCGAGAACTATTACCGCATCAAGGAGGAGGTGGTCGAGATCGTTGAACGGGAGATCCGCCGCATCGAGAGCGACCCCGACCTCGCGGGGCTCCTGCCGAAGAAAAAGCAGTAACCCATCGTGCGGAAAACCCGCGGCTGACGGCCATGTACGGTCTGCGCAGGACGATTGGAAGCGACGGACATTCGGTCCTTTATATTCGCGGCATCAACCTTTTGTTTCACTTAAAACAGTTGCATTATGCCCGAAGAAAATCTGAATCAACCGATCAACCAGGCCCCGGAGCAGGCCGATCCTACCTACAAGGAGACGCTGTTGCTCTACAACGAACAGAACGGCGCCGTAGAGGCCGTCTCGGAGCTCAAGCAGGAGGGCCGACAGTACAAGGCCGTCACCACCTCACCGCTCACGGCCAACAAACCGGCCTTCTTCGACCTGCGGAACAGCTCGGCCGTGGGCGCTTTCATCAAGGGGTTCCTCTCGCAGGAGAATGCCAAACCGTTCCATTTCCTGAAAGTCGCGGCGGACAAGGCCAGCGAGGTGGCACAGTCGCTGCTGCGGCTGGCCGACAACCCGAAGGACCCGGAGGGATTGAAGGCATTGAACGACCATCGCGTTACCTCATTCCAACTTGAACGGGTCAAGTTCGACACGCAGGACCTGCACCTGCAGGAACTGAAGGAGATGGGCGTTGTCGTTACGCCGAAGGAGCTGGAGGCGATGAAGCTGGGACTTCCCACGACGGAGCTCCACAACATCAGTCTGAAGGTCGGCGACCTGTCCGTTGCCGGAGAGTTTGCCCTGCGTCCCTTCCGCGATCTGAACGGCGACGTGCAGGTAGGGCTCGAAAGTGCCCTGGCCCGTCCGGAGTTCGAACGCGAGGAGTTCCGAATGATGTTCACAGCCAGCGACAAGGAGCAGATGCTGTCGGGGAAGACCCCGGACCGCCTCTACGAGATGCCTAACCCGCATACGGGCGAAAAGGAGTGGTGCTATGTAACACTGAACCCGGCTACCAACCGCTTCGTAACGGTGCCCAAACGTGAAGTTCCGGACCTGCGTTTCTTCAACGGTGTGCGGCTGACCGAGGCACAGCAGGAGAACCTCGCCTCGGGAAGCCGCGTGCAGGTCGAAGGGTGCACGATGCGTAACGGCGACATCACCTATTCGGGGAAGGTCGGTTTCGATGCCCTGACGCGCGAATACCGGATGACGGACTACCGCTACAGCAAACCCTACATTCCCGAGTCGCTTTCAAAGCAGCTTGACGAGCGGCAGCTTGCCGCCGTGAAGAGCCCCGAAGGTCTCGACTGCTCGAAGGAGAAGGCCCATCCGATTCTCGGGAAAAACGGCAAACCGCTCTCATGTATTATCCGGCTCAACCCCCAGACCAACGGTGTGGACTACGACTTCACGAACCTGCGCCGCCAGGAGCAGCAGACCTCCCAGTCAAAACAGCAGGGACAGGAACAAAAGCAACCCCAAAAACAGGAACCGACGCCCGAAGCGCCGAGCCGGGGCCGGAAACGCTAATGCCGCACGACGATGGAACGACCCGATCAAACGTGGTTCAGCGAGCGCCTCCGGCAGTTTCTCGAGGAGCGGCATCCTTCGCAGCCCCGTTACCGACGGATGATCGAGCGACGCAGCCGGTTGGCATTCGAGGGCTATCGGCAAAGCATCGAAGCCGGTGTTCCGGTCGACCAAGCGATCCGTGTTGCCGACCGGATTCTATTCCGCGGGCTACTCTTCTCGCCCTACGATACGGTCCATCTGATCCTCGAAACCGACTACCCGGCTATTCCCCAAAGCCAGCGTCAGGCGGTGGCGCTGAAGCTGACCCGGATCTGTTCGCCGATCTTCGAGCGTACCCCATTGGGAGACGACTTTGCCCAGCGTCCCGAGTTCCGGCTTCTTAAGGAGCGTCTCCGACGGGCCATCCGACGGTGGATCGACGAAAACGGAGTGCCGGGCTACCAGAGTCCCGAACGCCCGGCACCTCTCTCGAAACGCTTCAAATAACCAATTTTTCAATCACCCCTTCAAATCTTACAACCATGAAAAAACGAATTTTTGCGATGGCGGCTCTCGTCGCTGCGCTGTTTGCTTCGTGCAACAAGGAAACCGAAATGATGAACCCCGCTCCGGAGGCACACCCCGATGGTGCTTCGGTAACGATCATCCTCTCTTCGGGCGATGATGCACAGACCCGTGCCTTCTTCGATGCCACGGCCACGGCCGAGGCGTGGGAGAAGAGCCTCTCGTCGCTCTCGGTCTTCACGTTCAACGCCTCGGGCGATCTGATTCTGCGCCGCGATTTCACGGTCTCGGAACTCGCCTCGAAATCGGCGACCTTCTCGCTTCCGAAGTCGGCGGCCGGAACCGAATGCTCGTTCTATGCCGTTGCGAACTACGACGCTTCGTCGGCCAAGACCCGGTCGGCACTCACGGCTCTCGTGGAGAAGTCGGCCGGAGACTATAACGGTACCTTCGCGGATGTCTCGACCAAGGCGCTGCGCTCGGGCGGCTTCGTGATGTCGGGCTCGACGACCAAGACCGTCGGTGCGGTGAACACCTCGACGCAGGTGGGTATCTCGCTCAAACGCACGGTGGCGAAGGTCGCCCTGCAGACCACGATCGCCCCGGAGTTTTCGGAGAAGTATCCCGGCTCGATCACGATCACCTCGGTGAAGCTCTCGCGCGCCGCTTCGCAGTCGCTTGTCGTGGCCGGGGAGCCCTCGACGGGAGCCATGACCTACACCCATACGCAGACCCCGGGTACGGCTTCGTCGAAGTACAACAACCTCTTCTACCTCTATGAAACGGGGACGCTCGATGCCGGAAGCCGCGTGCTGCTGGAGATCAACGCGACCTACGATGGTGACGGCAGCAGCTCGACGAGCGACGACCGTTCGGATGTAACCTATTCGATCGAGCTGACGGGCAAGGCTGCGGGTCAGATCCTCCGCAACGGCTACTACCGTGTCGCGGCCCATATCACGGGCCTTGTAGGGCAGGATTGCCAGGTGTCGGTAACGGTTGCCGACTGGGAGACTCCCGTCACGCAGTCGGTCGACTTGGGTGCCTAATCCATGTGCTGCGGGTCCCGCCTTGCCCCGAGGGGCCGGACGGGACCCTCTTTCTAACCTTCCAAATACGAACTGTTATGAAACGAACCCAGCAACTGCTGTTCTTTTTGACAGCAAGCCTTGTTGCACTGACGGGATGCCGGGAGAGCCCGACGGAGGAGACCGTGGCACCTCGCGGCGTGGCGGTCGAGATCGCCGTCCGTCCCGACGGGATGCAGGAGCAGACCCGCTCGACGGACGAGGAGGCGATCGCCGATCTGAACTTCTACCTCTATGACGACGACGGCGAACTGCTCCTGCATCGCTACCAACAGGCGACGACCCTTCGCTTCGAGGTCGTGCCCGGACATTATCGGATGCGCCTTGCCGCCAACCTCGGCCGCGACCTCGGGGAGAACCCCTCGGAAGAGGAACTCCGAATCTCGAACGCCGAAAGTTACGAACGTCTTCCAATGGCCGCCGAGGAGGAGCTTGATGTTACGAGCGCCGGCGCAAGCCTCTCGACCATCGAGGTCCGGCGGTGCGTGGCCAAAGTCTCCTACGAGATCGGCGTTCAGGACCCCAATATCGAGCTGCGCTCCGTGCAGTTGATCTCGCTTCCGCGCACTGCGGCGCTCTTCGATCCACAGGCGGCTCCGTCGTCCGATCCGGCCGACTATACGGACAGCTCCGAGACAACGCTCTCGGGAACGGCGGCATCGGGCGAATATTATCTGTTTCCGAATCTGCAAGGCACCGTTCCGTCGATCACCGACCAGCGGCAGAAAAGCCCCGAGAATGCTCCGGAGCACGCTTCGTACCTGCTGATCCGCGCCGCGAACGGCAGCCGGAACCTGCTCTATACGGTCTACCTGGGCGGCAACAACACCTCGGACTTCAACGTCCGGGCCAATGTACACTACACCTTCCGCATCTCGATTCTGGGCGACAACGAGATCGACACGCGCGTCTATTCCTACTCGATTCAGGTGTGGGATGACTTCGATGACTACCGCTTTGGCGACTATTGCATCTACGAGGGGACGACGCTGCTGCATATCGACGTGGAGAACAACGCCGAGGAGCTGCCGCTGAACGGGACGTTCGCCGTCGTGTCGGGCGAGAGCTCGAAGGTCTTTTTCGACGACTTCCACGGCGAATCGGGTCCGGATTTCAAGGTATATAATCCGAACGGCACCAATCTCTTCGGCGTGCAGTACAGCCCGACGGTTTACACTTCTTCGAACTCCCGCTTTGCCTACCGCATTACGCTGCGGGATCCCTATGGGGTCTGCGGAACCTACGACTTCGAACATCAGATGGCCAACGTTGTCTATGCCAAACCTTCGACCGGCGGTACGATCTCGGTTTCAGGTGCTTTGTGGAACGGTGAGACCGGCTCGGGAAGCAGCCTTCGAAGCGTGGCGCTGTGCCACGAGCAGGGCTGCAGCCTGACGGCACGCGCCGGTGCGGGGTATCTGTTCGAGGGGTGGTACTCGGACAGCGGCTATACGCAACGCCTCTCCACCTCGGCAACCTATGCGTTCCGTCCGCAGAAGACCCGCACGGAACTCTACGCCCGCTTTAAGGCCGAAGCCATCCCGCTGGATGAAGGCGGCACGGCCAACTGTTATATCGCCCGCAAACTCTATACGACCTACTCGTTCGACGCTACGGTGCAGGGCAACGGAAAAACGACGACGAACATCCGCCCGCAACGCCTGAACGGGACCTCCGCCATTCTGATCTGGGAAACCGGAACCGAACGGAATGCAATCATCTCGGATGTCTCTTTTGCCGACGGACGAATCACCTTTACCACGGGATCCAAGCGCGGAAATGCTGTCATTGGACTGCTCGACAGCCGTGGCGATTGTATCTGGTCGTGGCATATCTGGTCCGTGGATTACGATATGGAGAGCTCGGGTCAGACCTATGCCTCCGGAGCGGTATTCATGGATCGGAATCTCGGCGCCGAGACGACGGACTATACCCAACCCGCCTCTCGCGGGTTGTTCTACCAGTGGGGCCGCAAAGACCCGATGATCTACTCCTCGCTGCTTCGTGAGGCCGTCTGGAATGAGCCGTGCCGTGGAGATGTTACGTATGCTCCCGGATATGAATATGAGCTCTGTGATCCGCGGGAATATGCTGTTCCCTACGATGTGATGACGATCGAGTGGTCGATTCAGCATCCGACGTGGTACATGTACGACGCCACTTTTGAAGATTGGGAGCCGTGGGAATCGGTGTCGGACTGGCTTTATGATTCCAATTCGAATTTGTGGGGCAACCGAACCACCGGTTCGGAGATCATTATGATTACGGACAAGACGATCTATGACCCCTGTCCTCCGGGCTGGCGGGTTCCCGACCTGGAGGATTTCAAGGATATTAGCGTTGCTTCGGCCTCCGTGCCATATTATGCCACGATCTACTGCAACGGCTCACAGACGGCCAAGTACCCGCTGGGCGGATTTCTGAATGGCTCACGCTACGAAAATAACGGCGAGAACGCCTGTGTCTATACGGCGTCGCCGTACACCTGGAACGGCTCGAAACTCAACCATTTTGGGGTTGATTGCTCTTCGATCAACATCTCCGGAGCGTATCAAAGCATCTATGCGACCTCCTATTTCCGCTACGGAGCACATCCCGTCCGCTGCGTCCGTGAGTAAGACAAATGATTAAGACGATGAAACGACGACACATCATACCGATTCTGACGGTGCTGCTTATGGCCTTGTGGGGTTCGCCCCACAAGGCTGCGGCACAGATCTTCGCCGTGCGGGCCAATGCGCTGGCGGCCTGTACGGCGACGCTGAACCTCGGCGTCGAGGTGGCCCTGACGGACCGCTGGTCGCTGGAGGGAGCGCTGTTCTGGAACCCCCTGCGCACGGAGGCGCTTGCCACCTCGTTCCGCGCGGCGCAGCTCGGCGCCCGCTGCTGGTTCTACGAAACGCAGGTCGGCCCCTTTGTGGGTGCGCAGCTCTCGCATGTCAGTTACCTCGTCGGCCGCCGCACGCGCCGCTACGACGGCCGGGCGTGGGGCGCGGGCCTCTCCTGCGGCTATTCGTGGCTGCTCTCCAAACGGTGGAGCGTGGCCGTAGAGGGGGGCCTCGGCCTCTTTCATACGAAGGACACCCGACGAGATCCTACGGTCTCGGACTGGGACGACGAATATATCTACCACACGCGACGCTGGACCTTGGCCCCTTCCCGCCTGGAGGTGTCGTTTGCCTATCTGTTTTAGCCATGAAAGCACAACGAATGATTCTGTGCGGCATGCTCGCCGCCGCGATGTGTGCCGCGACGGGCTGCTCGGTGGCCACACGCCTGGAGCGTCAGCGTGCCGCGGCACATCTCTCGCAACTGACGCGCGCGGAGCGTCAGGCCCAACAGCAGGACTACAGGCCGCAGGTCGTGCGGCTCCAGCGCGACAGCAACACCTTCTTCCTGGCTCCGGTCGATACGCTGCCCGACGGCGAGCGGGTCATGTCGCTGCAGATCGAGCAGGTGACGGTCGTGGCGAAGGTCCGCTCGGTTCCCGAACGCAACGGGCGGGTGCACCTCGACTTTGTGGTTACGCTTCCGAAGCAGCTGCTGGGCAGCAGCCGCAGCGTGGTCATCACGCCCCTGCTGCACAAGCCCGACGGGACCGTTCCGCTGGAGGATCTCGTGATCCGCGGGGGACGCTTCTCGCTGTTGCAGGAGCGCGACTACTGGCAGTACGAGACCTATGTGCGGCGCTTCCGGCCCGATACGCTGGGGCGGGAGGCGGCCTTCCAGCGCTTCGTGAAGTTTCCCTACCCGGAGGATGCCCGGCTCGATTCGCTGGTCGAGAACCGCAGTACGATCACTTACTACTATTCGCAGGAGGTTCCGACGGACGAGACTTCGAAGAAGATGCTCATCACGCTCACGGGGGAGGTGCAGGCCGTGGACGACAGCGCCTACCGGCTGCCGCCCTCGGATACGCTGGCCTACCTGGTCTCGTCGATGCTCTCCTTTGTCGATACGATGCCGCGCTACCGCATCCGCGTGATCGACAAGTATGTCACGGTCCGCGACCGCAACTACATCCGTTTCTTTGTGGGCGACACCCGGGTGGTGGATACGCTGGGCGACAACGGCCGCGAGCTGGAGAAGATTTCCGGCCTGATGCGCCGGATCATCGAGCAGGAGGAGTTCTACGTCGATACGATCACCCTCACGGCCTCCTCCTCTCCGGAGGGCCGCTACGCCTTCAACGAGCGCCTCTCGCGGGGACGCGCCGAGGCATTGAAACGCTACCTGGCGCGTCATTACGGCCGGGGCATCGACACGCTGCTGACCGTACGGTGGGTCGCCGAGGCGTGGCCCGATCTGATGAACCGCATCCGCACGGACCCAGCGCTGACGAACCGCGAGGCGATACTGGAACTCCTCTCCGCGGAGCGGGATCCGGACCGAAGAGAGCGGCTGCTGCGCGAGCGCTTCCCCCGGGAGTACGCCTGCCTGAAGGAGGTGATCTACCCGCAGCTCCGCTCCGTGGATTTCCGCTACAACCTCCGCCGCAAGGGAATGGTCAAGGATACGATCCACACCACGGAACTCGACACGACCTATGCCCGGGGTGTGGAGCTGCTGCAGAGGCGTCAGTATGCCCGGGCGCTCTATATTCTCAACGACTACAACGACCGCAATACGGTGGTGGCACACCTCTCGATGGACCACAACGAGCGGGCGCTGGAGCTGCTTTCGACGATGCCGACGGATGCCGTGACGGAGTACCTGCGGGCCATCGCCTGCTCGCGGCTGGGCCGCAAGGCCGAGGGACGCGAGCACTTCCTCGAAGCCTGCCGCCGGGATGAACGCATGGAGTACCGGGGAAATCTGGACCCCGAAATTTTGGAACTGTTAAAGGACTAAGCACATGAAACGCAAACGCATAATAACGATTCTGACCTACGTTCTTCTGGCCGCAGCCTGGGGCGCGATCTTCGTCTCGCTCTTCACGGCCTGCAACGTCTACGAGGATACGACGGTCGAGGTGATCCGATGTCCCGAGATCCGGGACACCATCCAACTCCCGGAGTGGGAACCCCTGGAATAAGCAAAGGCTGCGATTGAGTTCGCAGCCTATTCTTTATGTCAAAAGTTTCTATTTTAGTATTCAGATAATTATTGTAAATATAACATGTTTTTTATATCTTAGTATTATCTATTTTGATTAAGTTTATTAATATAATTTGAATTCAGAAAGTAGATATGAAGCCAAGATTTGTAAAACCGGATAATGCTGTAAAAGCAGTGTATGAAGATAAATTCGAGAGTTTCTTAAAAAATATAGGGGTATATGAAAAAATTATATCAGGAACTGAAAGATGTAAATTTTGCAATAATGTAATTTCGATGGAGAATATCGCCTCGGTTTTTCCCGAAGGCGACGTCGTGAAGTTTGTTTGTGATAATCCGAAATGCCTTTATAAAATGAATAGTTATTTAAGCGATAAACAAAAATGATTACGATTAATATTATAATTCCTATTGGATCATTTATTATTGGCGGAGGTGTTGCGGTTTATCTGTTAACGCATCCAGAAATAGTAGAAAAGTGGCTTTCCATTTTCTATAAAATTGCAAAGACCATATATGTTGGAGCTGATAAACAATATGTAAAATTTAATATTCAAGCAAATATTAATAGTTATATTGCATTGTTAAATAAAAAGGTCCCAAATCTTGATGCACAAAGGATAAAAATCGAATGGGTTGAAGAAAATATTACGCCCGAGAGTTTCCTTAAATCGGGGGATTTGGTTATGAGAATGCATAAAAGCCAGAATCAAAACAGGAATATAGTTAATGCAACATATACATATGTCTCACATGAAATTGTTAAAAAGGTAAAGACTTATTTGGCTCCATACCAAAAAGACGCAATAGATTTATTCGTTACTTTTAAAGCATTAAGTAAAGCAGGGCATGATGTAATGGATACATTTGTCCAGGACTATCTCCGTGCGGGACTAGAGAAAGAAGCTATTGATAAATTATATGCAAAATTTCAAAAAATTGATTCAAGTGGCTTATTTTATTCTGTATTTATTACTGAA
>DWYP01000034.1 GCA_019118605.1 Candidatus Alistipes faecavium
TGTAAATTTGGGTCGCAATATGTGTGCTGGACATAGGGAGTTTTCTGGAAATGCACAAAATTAACAACAAATATTAGTAAAATGAAAAAAATTGCTCAAATCATTCTTGCCGTAGTCATCATAGGCTTGGTTTATGTTATCTACGTCCAGATCTCGACACCCATTCGTTTCGACCAGGAACTGAAGGACAGAAAGGCTCAGGTCATCGACCGCATCAAGGACATCCGTACAGCCGAGCGCTCTTTCAAATCCAAGTATCAGCGCTTTACGGGCAGCTTCGATACGCTGATCTCCTTCGTGCTCAACGATACCCTCGAACTGGAGCGCAAGATCGTCGACGAGGATGACTCCGTGGCAATGGCCATGCTGAAGAAGTCCGGCAAAAAGAATGTCGAGAAGTTCAAGATCGCCGTGATCGACACGATTTTTGCTCCCAAGAAACTGACGCGCGAGGATGTCGAGAACTTCCGCTATATCCCCTGCACCGACAACAAGGCGCAGTTTATCCTCGAGGCCGGCATCATCTCCACCGAGTCGAAGGTCGTGATCCCGGTTGTCGAGTGCCGCGCTCCCTACAAGGTATTCCTCGATACGATCGCATACCGTCAGAACGTCATCAACCTCATCGACGACGAAACGAACAACTTTAACCGCTACGCCGGAGTCAAGTTCGGATCCATGGAGGCAGGTAACAATGAGGCCGGTAACTGGGAATAATCTTCCGAAAACCATTCGTAAAGTGTCCATTCAGCAGCCGTTGGATGGACACTCTTTTTCACTCCCGGAGCTCCGGGAGCCCCTCGGCGAAGGCGAGGTCGTGGAGGTCGAGATGCTGATGCCCCGTACGATGCTCGCGCCCGCGGCGCTGTGCGACCCCGCGGATCCGGAGCGGGCGCGGGCGTGGTTCGCGGCCTGCGGAATGCCCCTGCGCGACGACGAATGCCTCGTCGCTTCGGAGCCCCGCGACGGGACCGTCGCCCTGATCGCCGCTCGCAGGGATGTGGTGTCGCAGCTGCGCGAGACATGGGGCGGAGCGCTGCGCTTCACTGCCCCGCTGCTGCAGGATCCCCCGCAGCGCGAAACGTGTGTGTGGATTCATCGCACGGCGGGGATGACCTGGGTCAAGGTCTACGACAAGGAGCTGCAGTTTGCCGAGGTGCTGTCTTCGGACGACGACACCGAGCTGCTGTATCTTCTCGAGCGGCTCGGCGGCCAATTCCCGCTTCGCGACTATACGTTGTACCTCTCCGGTGCGGGCAGCCGGGATGCCCGGCGGCTTGCGGCCAAACGCTTCAAAAAGGCCATATGCGAATAATCAGCGGCAAATACCGGGGCCGCACGATCGTGCCTCCCCGGAACCTGAAGGCGCGTCCGACGACGGATTTCGCCAAGGAGAACCTTTTCAACGTCCTCGGGAATATCGTGGACTTCGAGGAGTGCGACGTACTGGATCTCTTTTCGGGAACCGGATCGATCAGCTACGAATTCGCCTCGCGCGGGGCACGGAGCGTCACGTCGGTGGAGATCAACCCCGTGCATTACAACTTCATCCGCCATACGGCGCAACAGCTGGGATTCGAGCATTTCTATGCGGTCAAGGCCAACGCCTTCCTCTACCTGAAGAGCTGCACGAAGCAGTTCGACGTGATCTTCTCCGACGCTCCGTACGACCTTGAAGGGAGCGAGGAGGTCATCCGCCAGGTGCTGGAGCGGGGTCTTCTGCGCGAGGAGGGGCTTCTGATATTCGAGCACTCGAAGAAGATGGATTTTTCCACGTATCCGGAATTCTGGCAATTAAGGAGTTACGGAAGTGTTCAATTTTCTTTCTTCAAAAAGGGCTGAAAGCGTTTGGGGATTTAAAAAAAACATGTATCTTTGCACTCGCAATACGAAAAACTGGTGCGTTAGTTCAGCTGGTTAGAATACGTGCCTGTCACGCACGGGGTCAGGGGTTCGAGTCCCCTACGCACCGCCAGGGAGGGGGCCGGGAAAGGGCAACAACAAAACCCGAGGGCCTGCCAAACCAAATGAAAGCCTTGTAAACGAAGAGTTTACGAGGCTTTTTGTTTTTGGATTATCTGCACGCGAAAGCAAAATACTACCGCTCCCGCCTCCCCTGCCCGATCCCGCGGGAACGTCGCACAACTGCCGGAACGCGGATCCCTTGCATTTCCCCGATATTTTGATTAACTTTATTGGCGTATACCGAACGGCCTAAAACTCTCACAAAAATGAAAAAGTACATTGCGGAAATGATCGGGACGATGGTACTCGTCCTGATGGGATGCGGCAGCGCGGCCTTTGCCGGAAGTGTTGCCGGGACAGTCGGCGCCGGGGTCGGAACGATCGGCGTGGCGCTGGCTTTCGGTCTTGCCGTCGTGGCCATGGCATACACCATCGGCAACATTTCGGGTTGCCATATCAACCCTGCCATCACACTGGGTGTCTTCCTCTCGGGGCGCATGGGCGGAAAAGAGGCCGCATGTTACATGATTTTCCAGGTGCTCGGAGCCATCCTCGGCTCGGCAATCCTCTACGCGCTGGTCTCGAGCGGCATGAACGGCGGCCCGACAGCTACTGGCGCCAACAGTTTCGGCGAAGGATTGATGCTCCAGGCATTCATCGCCGAAGCGGTATTCACGTTCGTGTTCGTCCTGGTGGTTTTGGGTGCCACGGATCCCAAACACGGAGCCGGCAATCTTGCGGGTCTCGCCATCGGCCTGACACTGGTTCTGGTGCATATCGTTTGCATCCCGATTACGGGAACGTCGGTTAACCCGGCCCGTTCGATCGGCCCGGCATTGTTTGAGGGCGGCGCTGCGTTGTCGCAGCTGTGGCTTTTCATCGTCGCGCCGTTTGTCGGGGCGGCGCTCAGTGCCGGAGTCTGGAAGATCTTTTCCGGCAAACAGGCCTGATGCCCGACGTCTGTCGGCAACACTCCATCCCCCGTCCTGCGTTCGGTGACGGGGGATGCCGTTTTATGGCCGCGGCAGGTCGTCGCGCTCCCTGCCGCGGTGGGTGCCAATGTCGGCGGAAGCCGCCGCTTCGGGCGGAATGCAAAACGGGACGGCCCGCAAGAGACCGTCCCGTTTCGTGTCCGGAGAATCAATCAGTCGCCCGTGACGATCACCCGGGTGTCGGAGATCCGCACGGCGGCGTCCGAAGTCGTATCCCGGGCCTCGAGGCGCAGCGTATGGGCTCCCGGGGCCGTATCTGCGGGCAGCTGCCCCATCCATACATGCGGGGAAGGGGTCGCCCTGTGCGGCGACGGATGGGCCTGCAAGGGCTTGCGGAGCCCCAGCCTTTGGCGTTGGCGCGAACGCAGGACGCTCGGCGCCGGGATCTTCGCGCGTGTGAGCGTCTGCCACGGCCCCTCGTCGAGCTGCATCCGCACCTCGGTGTCGGGGCCTCCGGCAAAGAGGTTCACGACGACCGTCCCCCGGGGAAGCGCCGCAAGTTCCTCGATGCTCCGATCCTCGGGATCGCTGCCGGCAATCCATACGTCGGCCTGCCGCGAGGCATCGAGTCCTATCCCCTTGAATCGGAACCTGTAACCGTCTCCGTCGAAGTCGATGCGGAAATAGTTGCGCGGCGTGCCGCACGGCTGCAGGGAGAGCGGAACCCCGTCGAGATCCTCCTCCCCTGTCCACAACAGCCCGCAGACGGCTCCGGCCGTCAGCTCCTGCACTTGTGCAGAGTGCCGCGTGCGGAAGGTCGCATGGGCATGTCCCGAGAGGATCAGGCACCGCCGTCCTTCGAGCAGCGACAGCACCTCCGCGCGGTTCTCGGTCGCGGACATCGGGATATGCTGCGCGATGACCACGAGCCGCTCCTGCGGAACCTGCCGGAGGTCGTTGCGCAGGAAGCGCAGCTGCCGCTCGGTGAGCCTTCCGGTGTATCCGCGGCGGCCCTGGGTGAGCACGTTGTTGAAAACGACGAAATGCACCTCCCCGTGGTTGAAAGCATACGTATCGGCTCCGAAAAGCGTATTGTAGCGCTCCAGCGTGCGGATGCTGTCCATGTCGCGGTCGTGGTTGCCCGGAAGCGTCCACGACGCCATGGGCAGCTGTCCGGCCAGCGAAGCGAAAAGTTCGAGCATTTCGCAGTTGTCGTTCACCTGATCGCCCAGAAACAGGGCAAAATCCAGCTCCCGCTCCGCAGCGGCTTCCGAGAAGAAGCTCCGGGCCGCATAGCCTGCCTGAAGCGAGTCCCCGAACTGCACGTCGCCGACCGCCGCGATGCTGAAGCGTGCGGGAGCGTCGCGGCGCACCAGCCCGAAGTCGCAGCCGCACGACTGCGGAACCTCCGCGAAGTAGCGGAAGCGGGCGTTGCGGATCGCACCGCCGGGAAAGTCATACTCGGCGGGGAGAATGGGAAACACGCTGCCGTGCGGGGCGAGCGGAAGGGTGAAACGCCCGTGGCGGTCGGTCATGACGACGGTATCGCCGTTCGAGACGGGAATGCCGCGCAGGGGGCGTTCCCCGCGGTCGCGGAGTCCGTTTGCGTTGCGGTCGAGGAACACCGTGCCCGAGCACGGCTTCGGCGGAGGTGTGGCGGACGGTTGTGCGGCGGCTCTTCCCGGGAGGAGCAGCGCCGCGGACGCAAGGAGTGCGAAAATGGCTTTCATGCGAATGGGGGTCGTTGGCGTCTTGACGCGGTTTGACGTTCTATTGAAAGGATGCGGGCCTTGCGGGCCCGCATCCTGAATGATGCCGCATCGGCTTCGGATCCGGCACGTATTTCACGTCGGGATCCGTCCGGTGCGGAATATGGCCGCTCGTGTTACTCGGCGGTGGCCAGCTTGTAGAGGACCAGCTTTCCGGGAGTGATCACGGTTCCCGTCGACATGTCGATATCGTTGCTGACCGTATAGGCCAGATAGGCCGTGCCGTCGGGAGCGAACTTGATGTCGAAATCCTCAGCCTCGTCGGTGCTGATCTGTACCGGGGCGCCCCAGTCCTTGGTCGTGTCGTCAAGCGATACGACCTGCAGCTGCGCGGCATCGTCGGCTTTCTTGTAGACGAGGTAGAGTTTTCCCAGCGGGCTGATGGCTACGCGGCAGTAGCGGCCGGCAATGGATCCCACGGGAGCAATGGCGCTTCCGACAAGCGATACCTCCTGGGTTGCGGCATTGATCTTCAGTACCTGCGGGGAGTACATGTACGTAATGGCAGCGTACATGTTCCCTTCGTCGTCAACTACCATGTTGGGGCCGATGCCGTTGATGGGGAAATCCTGGAACGTTCCGTCGCCCGATGCGCTGGGATAGGAGTATGCCTCAAGGATCGTCGACCACGTGTTGTTCGCGTATTTGTAGAAGGAGACGGACATGGGCGATACGGGATTGCTGACCATGAGATAGAGCGTGTTGTCCTTCTCATAGGCGATGGGCCAGTAGCCTCTGTTGAGCGGACGGTTGGGAATGGCCTGATCGGTTGTCCAGGCGCCGCCCGACAGGGTCGTCATGTTGATCTCGCGGCGCGGAACGTTCGTCCCTGCCTTGTCGTTGGAGGAGAAGACGAACATTTTGCCGTCGACATCGCAGATGGCATGGCCTACATAGGCGTTCGGCTTCTGAGTGGTGACATTCTCGCGGTTCCACTTTCCGCCCGTATAGGTGACGATGCCTCCGGCTCGTTCGGATGAGGTCTCCACATAGTCCTGGAAGAAGATATAGGGCTGTCCGGACTTGTTGTATCCGAAAGCGATATAGTTGCTGTTGCCGGCATATGCCGTTTCGGAAGACAGCGACGAGCCGTCGAGTTTCGCATAGAGGATCGGGCCCTGGGCATCTTCCGCGCTGCGGACTTGAATGGCGAATCCGGGCTGGTTGTCCGTCGGGTCGATGGCCATACGGAATTCGTTCGTCGCCAGTTCCGTCTCGGAGACCTTCTGCCAGGTTGCCTCGGGCAGTTCGCCGACGGTCACCGTGTAGAGGGCATTCTTCTTTCCGAAGGTCACCAGATAATCCACCGCAACGCTGAAGTCATTGGCCGTCGTGCCGCTGACCTGCTCCGTGCCGTTGACTGTCACGACGGTGCCTTCCTGTTCCACTTCGAAGGTTGCGATCAGCGAGCTCACGTCCGTTCCGGCCGGAACCTGCACGCTGATTTTCGAATCCGTGATCGTGCCGGTGTAGTCCTTGAGCAGGAAGTCGGCGTTCTTCTCGGCGCTGAATACGAACGAGGTGATCCGGGCTTCGCCGACCGGGCCTTCGTCTTCGGTCTTGTCGCTTTCGCAGCCGACGGCAAACAGTACCGTCATGCTGCATAACATCCAGAAAATCTTTTTCATAGTCGTTGTTATTAAAGGTGAGTGATCAGTTGTTTATCTTGCGTATCGTGTGCTGCCGCGACATCTCGTCCGGACCGGGGAATCCGTTCGTGAAGCCGAGGCTGTTTGATTCGATGCGGATGGTAACCGTGTTGTCCTTCGAGGTGTCTATCTCGTTGGGAAGCCAGCGGATGCGGATCGGAACCGAATAGACCCCCGCAGGGATCACAACCTGGCTGCCCGTGGTCACGCGTTCGAAATCCACCCCTTCGGTGAGCCCGTTCCCGACGGTGAAGGAGTAGTCGACGACGAGATTCTCCTCGAGGCTTTTCGAACTGAGGCAGACGTTGTAGGTTCGGACGACTGTGGCCTGCGACGAGACGGTCGAGGTTGCGGCATAGCTGGTGTCGTCGGCCTGAATGACGTAGACAAAGGGATGGTCATAGGGCTCCTCCTTCTCGCACGCCCCGAGGAGCAGTACGGCGGCCGCCGCAAAGAGCAGGTATTTCATGTTTCGGATCATGGGTTCGAAGAGTTTTGGCGTTTAGTTTTCCGTGGCTCCGACATATCCGGGATTCTGCTTCATGGCCCCGTTGGAGTCGATCTCCAGCTGGCAGATGGGAAGCACGAACCGGTAGTCGGGATAATCGATGCGGGTGGTTTTGGCCGTGGTGGAGGCGTCGCGGACCAGATTCTGGTGGCGACGGGTAATGTCCGTCAGCCGGTGCCCCTCGAAGCAGAGCTCGCGCATGCGCTCCTTCTCGATCAGGGCATTCATCTCTTCCTTCCCGGCGTATGTCAGCGTGACCTGCGAGACATCCTTTCCCGTGGCGCGGGCGATCAGGGCCTTCAGGTCGGCGGCGGCGCCCTCCAGGTCGGGCGTCGCGCGGTTGCAGAGCGCCTCGGCGCGGATCAGGTACATCTCCGAGCAGCGCAGCACGAAGGGATCGACATGGCCGTAAAGGCCCTTGTTGTCCACGAGGTACTTCTCGTTGATGTAGTATTTCACGCAGGCGTCCATCTCGATTCCGTGCAGCAGGTCGTCATACCCCTCGTAGACGGGGTCGTAATGCAGCAGGCGCTTGCCGCGCAGGTCATCCGGATCGTCGAACAGCGCGAGGAGCGTCTGCGACGGAACGGCGCTCGGCTGGTTGGTGGGATCGTACAGGCTGGACAGCGAGGAGGTCTTCTCGTATCCGCTCAGGCGCAGGATCGACTCCTTGCCCGGATTCCCCTCCGGATAGCGGAACATCATCTCGTATTCGGCATAAGGCGTGAGCGGCACTTCGGCAATCACCTCCGAGGCATACTTCTCGGCCTCTTCGTAGTTGCCCATGTAGAGGTACACGCGTGCCAGCAGGGCCCGGCATGCACGGTCCGAGACGTAGTAGACCTCCTTTCCCCCGGTCCGGGGATCCCCCTCGGCAAGGAGCTTCCGGGCGTTTCCGAGGTCTTCGAGGATCTGCGTGTAGGTGGCCTTCAGCGTCGGGCGTGCGACCGTGGCGTTGAACGACAACGGCTGTGTGGGGGTCGGGATGCCCATATGCGACGCATCGTCCGTGTAGGTGTAGTTCTGGGAGTAAACCTTGCTGAGCTCCAGGAACATGAGCGCCCGGATAAAATAGGCTTCCCCGAGAATCCGGTCGATCTTCTTCGCGTCGTCGGGATACGACTCCTTCAACTTGGGCCCGAAATGGAGGATATTGTTGGCGTTGGTCACCACGTTGTAGGCCGCCTTCCACAGCAGCCGCGGATATCCTGCGTTGTCCTCGGGAAGGGCCTGGAATTCGAAGATGTCGGTCTGGAGCTCCGAAGCGTTGGGCGTCAGATCCACCAGGTCGCTGGCCAGATCCGCATAGTTCATGTAGTCGTCGTAGTAGTTGAACGTCTCGCTGTAGAGTCCGTCCAGGGCACTTTCCAGCCCCGAAAGTTCGGCGAAGAAACTCTCGGTAGAGCTTTTCCCGATGTTGTCCACCTCGAGGAACTTGCTGCATCCGGTTGCCCCGGCCAGCAGCAGCGCAAACGTCAGTATGTTGTGGTATCGTGTCATAATCGTCACTGTCAGAAGGTTGCGGAAAGGTTGATCGAATAGGTCGTCGTCATCGGATAGCCCGAGTTCATCGTCGTCTTGAAGCTGTTCTTGCCGCGTTTCTGGTCGGGAGTCCACAGGTAGACATTGTCGCCCACGAGCGACACGCTGGCGCTCGACATGCGGAGTTTCCGGCAGATCGTCTCCGGGATCTTGTAGGTCAGGGCGACGTTCTGCAGCCGGATGTTGGTGCGGCGATGCAGGAAGCGGTCGTTGTAGAGGGCCGCGTGCATGTCGTTCTTATACGCCGGGCGGGGGTTGAGCGACAGCTGACCCGGGGCGGTCCAATGGTCGAGCACCTCGACAGGGGCATTCTGCTCGATGATGTCGTATCCGCCGTTCAGCCCGTATTTGTCCATGCTCGTGTACTGCCATCCTCCGATGGTATAGTTCAGCATGAAGCGCAGCGTGAAGTTCTTCCACTGCAGGATGTTGGTCATGCTGCCGAACAGTGCCGGGTCGAATGTCTTGCCCGTGCCCACGCGGTTGTCGTAATTGTAGATTTTGGTCAGGTTTCCGCGCTTGTCGTACCACATGGGCTTGCCGTCTGCGGGGTCGATGCCGACCCAGCGGATCAGGTACCATTCGTTTTTCGAGCGCCCCTCCTCCCAGACATAGCTTCCGAAACTCTTCGTGATGCCCTCGTAGAGCGAGATGATGCGGTTCTTGTTGTGGGCGATGTTCAGCTCCGTGCGCCACGTGAACTCCGGATGCACGATGTTGGCCGATACGATGCTGATCTCATAGCCGCGGTTGCGCATCTTGCCGATATTGCACAGCACGGTGTCCTCGGAGACGATCGTCGAGACGCGGCTCTCGGTGAGCATGTCGTCCGTCAGGTTGTTGTAGAACTCCGCGTCGATCATCAGGCGCTTGAAGAGGCCGATGCTGACACCGATGTTGGTCATGTAGGTGGTCTCCCAGGTCAGGCCGGGGTTCGCCACGGCGCTCTGCAGGGCCCCCATGTTCCCGAGGTACGAATACGATGTGCTGATCGAATAGCTTCCGTCGGCCGACGAGGATGAGATGCGCGAGTTTCCGCTGGTGCCGAACGATCCCTTGAGTTTCAGCGTGTCGAAGACCTTGCTGCGGAAGAATTTCTCGTTGTGGATGTTCCACCCCAGGCCGATCGACCCGAAGGTCGCCCAGCGGGAATACTCCCCGAATTCGGAGAATCCCTGACGCCGGACGTTGGCCGTGAGGTAGTAGCGGTCGTCGTAGGAGTATGCCGCCTGCCCCATGTAGGAGAGCGAACGGTCGAAATCGGTGTTGCTCCCTCCGTCGATATTGGCATCCGAGACATAGTTGATCTCCTTGATCTGGTCGTTGATGAAACCGTAGCCCGAGACATTGAGGTAGCGGTTCGTCTGGTCCTTGAACTCGAGTCCCGCCAGGGCGTTGATCCTGTGCCGTCCGAACTGCCGGGAGAAGTTGATGCGGCTGATGCTCGCCCAGTTGAGATTGAAGACTCCGGAGCGGTACGACTGCCCCATGGGCGTATTTTCGACGTATCCCGAGAGGTTCGTCCGGGCGTTGTAGATTCCCTCGTAGGTGCTGATGTAGTTCGACACGAACTGCGTCGTGACCGACAGCCCCTGAATGGGCTCCCACTTCAGCGAGGCGTTCATCTGGGCGTTGAGCGAGTACTGGTCGTTGTCGTTCTGGTCGCGCTCCGGGAGGTCGTTGGCCGTGAACTTGTACAGACGCGGCGCATACTCGAAGTACGAGTCGCGGCTGTAGTAGTTGTACAACCGGTAGGTATGTCCGTCGTTCTCGTAGGGCGAGAAGATCGGGAGCATCATGTAGTAGTTGCGCGTCGAGGGGAAGATGTTGTTGATGTTGTACGTCCCGCTGAGCGACAGCGACGCCTCGAAGGTGCGCGTCAGCTTGTAGCTCGAGTTCGCACGCAGCGAAATACGCTGCTGGCGGTTGCCCTTGAGGATCATGTCTTCGGTGTAGTACCCCCCGGAGATGTAGTTTTTCATCCGGTCGTTGCCGCCGCTGGCGCTGACATCCACCTGGAGCGTCTGCCCGACATCGAGGTAAAGGTCGTGCCATTTCGTGTCGGTCGTGGAGTAGCTGTTGTACTCGTTGTCCTGATACGGGAAGGCCGAGAGCGGATATCCCGCGTTGGTCCACGCCTCCTGGGCGTATTGCATGTATTGCGAGGCGTTGAGCACCTTGAAGCGCGTGCTCTCGTTGGCGAAGGCGATGCCGTATTTGACGCTGGCGTTGACGCTGGTCTTTCCGGCCTGTCCCGATTTGGTCGTGATGAGGATGACGCCGTTGGCGCCGTCGGCGCCGTAGAGGGCCGTCGTCGAGGCGTCCTTCAGCACCGTGATCGACTCGATGTCGTTGGGATTCAGAAACGACAGCGGCGCCACGGTGTAGGAGGTTCCGATCGTCATGCCGTTGATGTCCCCCGTATAGATCGGGGCGCCGTCAACGACCCACAGGGGGTTGTTCGCGGCGTTGAGCGAGGCGTCTCCGCGGATGCGCACCGTCATGCGGGCACGCATGCTTTCGTCGTTGTTGTTGAACCCCGAGGTTACGGTCATACCCGGCACCAGACCGTCGAGCATCTTGTCGACGCTGGCCACGGGCATCAGTTCCAGCTTCTTGGCCGTGACCTGATAGGCGCTTCCCACCAGATCCTCGCGGCGCTGGACGACGCCGTATCCCGTGACGACGACCTCGTCGATTTCGGTATCGGGCTGCAGCCGCACCTTGATCGACGTCTGCTCGAGGATCCCGATGTCGCGGGTCTTCATTCCCACATAGGAGATCGACAGCACGACGACCTTGCCGTCGTCGGGAACGGCCAGGGAGAACTTGCCTTCGGTATCCGTATTGACGCCGCGGGAGGTGTTCTTGATGATGACGGCGGCGCCGATGAGCGGCACGCCCTGTTCGTCAAACACCTGCCCGCTGATCGTTTTCGTCTTCGACGGCGGGGCCTGCACTTCGTCCGACTCGTACGCGGCGTTCCGCGACGGGAATTCGCCTGATCCCGATCCTTTTGCCGAAGCCGTGATCAGGGGGATCGTCAGGGCGCACAGCATGATGGCCGTGCGGCGCAGCCAATAACCGGGACTGACAGTGGATAGCGTAAAGTTCCCTTTCATAGTTTGATGGTTAGAGGTGTCTGGTTACACGTGTTCGTGTTCCGTATTCCGGGCGCCGGGGTTCGGGGCGTTCCTGTTCTCCCCTCCTCCGGCCCGGGGCTTCGACACCGGTGGCCGGATTCCCGGCCGCAGTGCGAAGCATTCCTTTTTTCGCAGGCCTCAGGGCGTATCCCCCTGCGGCCTATTCCAGAGAGAGCGCCCCGCGCAGGCGGAAAAGCAACAGGGCGTAGTGCGCGCGGTCGGCCGCATGTGCTGTCGCGGCCTTCGCGGCAAGGAGTTTCTCGCAGCGCCGGGCCGTGTCGTACCACAACGCCGGCGTCTGGTCGATCGAGCTGATGCTGACCTTCTTCTGCCAGTTATACCCGGCCTTCCCGAACATCCGCTCCCCTATGGCCTGCGGGCCGTACTCGGCAACCAGCTGGCCGAACGCTGCGGCGTGGGCCTCGGGAATCTCCGCGGCGGCGATCCGGCGCAGGGAGGGACGATAGGCCTCGGCAGCCGTCAGGGCGCTGATCTTGAGCGTGCTGCCGCCCGGTTCGAGATCCGAGACGCAGGCGTCGACGAACTCGCTCTGGAGCATGCGCTGGGTCGGGGTCAGGGGTTTGTTGGCCCGTGTCGGGCGCCATACGAATTCGAAAATGTCGCCGACGAACTCTTCGGGCGTGTAGGCCTCACCCTGCGCGATGTGCGACGAGAGCACCACGGCCTTGAGCTTGCCCAGCAGGTCGGAGAAGGTCTCCGAGGTGAATTTCGCGGCATTCCCCACATGCAGGGGCTGGCGCTCGCTTACCGCCGTCCGGTCGATCCACTCGCTGTCGCCGAGGCGTTCGAGTACCCAGCGGGCCGCGCGCCGCTGCTGTCCGGCCTCCACGGCCTCGGTACGCGAACGGTCGCGCTCATCGTAGAGGCGGATACCCCCGATGTTGAGCATCACGGCCTGTACGTAGCGGTCGTACTGCTTGAGCAGCGCCGCATAGAGCTCCTGACGGTGCTGGTAGTCGGCATCCTCGTCGTCGGGAATCCATGTGTCGAGGTGTGCGAGGATGTATTTCAGGTTGGCGACCCCGTAGTCGGAGGCGCGGACGGCATCGTCGCCGAGATCCTCCTCGATGGCCGTGGGGTCGCAGCGGAACGAGGTCTGCTGGCGTCCGTAGCGGTATAGGGGATCTCCGGCATGCTCCTCGATCCACCCTTCCAGCACGGGCTTTTCCTGCTGCATGTCGCGGGCTTCGGGAATCGGACGGTAGGCGTACTGCACCAGGTAGTAGTCGTAGACCCCGAGGTCGGGAGGCGTCAGGCGCACACCCTTGTCTTCGGGCTGCGCGACGTAGTTGAACCGCGCGTAGTCCATGATCGAGGGCGTCATGCCGTAGCGGGCCGTAAAGCGCGGATCGCGGAGCGAGTCGACCGCGAAGGCGGCCGAAGCGGACATGTTGTGCATGAATCCCAGGCAGTGCCCCACTTCGTGGGCCAGGACATACTCCAGCGACTCGCTCATCACCTCCTCGGGCATCCGCACCGCACGGACGCGTTCGTCAATCTGCGCCGTCTGGCAGAAACGCCAGCTGTTGATCAGCTTGGCGACGTCGTTGTAGACGATCACCGAGGCATTGATGATCTCCCCGGTAGTGGGATCGACCCACGAGGGGCCCATGGCGTTGCTGACGGCCGTCGGGACGTAGCGCACGCAGGAGTATTTGAGGTTGTCGGGGTCGAACTCGGGATCGTCCGTCGGGAAGGGCTCCACGCGGATGGCATCCTTGAATCCGATGGCCTCGAAGGCCTTGTTCCAGCGCAAGATACCCCGGCGTACGGCATCCTGCCATGCGGCGGGGAAGGCGTTGTCGACGTAGAAGACGATGGGTTTCACCGGCTCGGAGAGCTCTCCCCGGCGCAGGGCCGCGGTATCGCGGGGCTCCAGGCGCCAGCGGTTGACCACCGAATAGGTCACGATCTTGTCGGCGTCGGCCGCAAGGCTCCGACGGTCGGTCAGGAAGGTTCCGATGCGGCTGTCGGCCAGACGCGGGCGCATCTTCTGCTCGGGGAGCAGCAGGATCGTATGGGTCGCCTGCACGCTCACCGGGGCATCGCGCAGCACGGTGAGCAGCCCCAGCAGCGAGGAGGTCACCGTATACGACAGGGTGGATTTCACCGAGGCGTTGTCGTCGAAGGCCTTGAGCTCGTCGAACGTGCTGCGCTCGGACTTGAGGCTGGGTTTCAGTGTCAGCCCTATGGCGGTCTTGGTTCCGAGCGGGGAGAGGTCGTCGACGCTGCGGAACAGCGACGTGGCCTCGAAAACGATGTGCTGCCGGTCGTCCGACTCGCAGAAGTACTTCTCCCCTCCCCACACGACGGGATTGAGATGGGTCAGGTGAATGTTGCGCCTGTTGAGCGAGTCGGCCTGCGCGAGGTCGGGAAGCACCGAGATGCGCTCGAGGAAGATGCTGCTGTCGCGTTCGACGAAACGTCCGTGGAGCGGCTGCCGGGCCTTGTATCCGATTGTTGCCACGTCGCTGTCGCTCGTCCCGGTCACCGTGGCGGCGATGAGCACCTCGCGTCCGAGGTATTGGCGCGGGATCTCGATGTAGAGTTTCCCGTTGACCTTGTGCAGGGTCAGAAAGGAACTTGAGGCTGTGACACAACCCTTTTCGGCAGAGAAGGTAGTCTTGTATTTCGAGGGTTTCGGCTTTTCGGCCTGTTCGGTTTTACTTTTTTTCTTTTTGGCGGAAAAGGCCGCAGATGCCGGGAGCGCATATCCGGCCAGAAGGAGGCTGCAGGCCCATATGACAAGGATTCGACGATTCATTGTTGGGCTCAAGATTTTCACAAAAATAATAAATAATTTCTTTTTATCCTAACGAAAAGAGCTCCGGAGACGAAATAAATTTCAATTTGTGATAAAAAATCCCACCGTACTTTCAATTTTATATATTATGCATGCAAATTTCTAATAAAATATGATAATTCGTCTTCTATTTATAAAGAGGCGGTTGCAAACATATCTCTTTACGGATCGCCCTGATAAAAAATTTGAAAATCTCCCGGCGAAATATTTTACGGCGGGGCCTCTCTCCGAGGCCGCCGGCGTGAAACATCGGCGGCAAGAGATCATCCGGGCATGCAAAACGGGGGCTGCGGATCTCGCAGCCCCCGTTCCTGTTGTCTTTCGGGGTTATTTTTCGAAGTTCATCTCTTCGAGCAGCCACCCTGCCCCGGCGTATTTCTCGATCACCCACATCACATAGCGGATGTCCACGCAGACGGTCTTGGCCAGTTCGGGATGGAACCACACGTCCCCGGCCATCGACTCGCGGTTCCCGTCGAAGGCAAGCCCCACGAGGCGTCCGCGGGCGTCGAGCACCGGGCTGCCGGAGTTCCCGCCCGTGATGTCGTGGTTGGTCAGGAAATTCACGTAGAGAACGCCCTTCTCGCCCCAGCGGCCCCAGTCCTTCGCGGCAAGCAGTCCGCGCAGGCGTTCGTCGACGCGGTATTCGTACTGTCCGGGATTGTACTTCTCCATGTATCCCGCCGAGGTCGAACGCGAATCGTAATGGATGCCGTCCGACGGCGAGAGGGGCCCGACGGTTCCGTAGGTCAGGCGCATCGTGGAGTTGGCATCGGGATACTGCGGCACGCCTTCCGCAGCCCGGAAGTCGTAGAGAAGCCCTTCGTAGAGCGACTCGTAGTGCGAAACGTAGTTCCCGGCGGCACGGCGTCCGCGACCCATGCCCTTCCCCTTGCCGGCACGGCAGCACCCCTGCTCCTCGGCGCGGTTCACGCACGAGGTGAAGGTCTGCACGCGAACCGATTCGGTCAGGGCCACCAGCGGGTCGCGGCGGATCTCCTCCACGGAGCGATCCTGTGAGAAGTAGGCATCGTACCGTTCGGCGGTCGAGCAGAACGACGCATCGAACGCCTCGCGGGCCATGCGGTCGGCATCGCCTCCCGCCGCGTCGAACATCTCCGCGAGGGCCTCGCCCCACAGCTCCCGGGGAACGTTCGCCGTGAAGTTCACCGCCATGCGTGCAAAGAGGTCGCGGTCGGTCGCCGGATCGTAGTTCCCGCGCAGGCGGAACGAGGCATTCAGCACGCTCGCGGCATCCTTGTCGGCCCGCTTCAGCGAATCGCGGTGCATGCGGTCGAGTTTCCCGAGGTACGACGAGACGCGGTTTGCGGTCAGCAGGGCTTCGCTGGGCCCCAGCCAGGTTTCACGGAAGTAGTTCAACGCACACTCGGCCTCCGCGCGGGCGGCATATCCGCTTCCGAGAATCTCGAGCAGGTCGCCGTACTCCTCGCTGCGCGACGGGTCGGCGTCGATCCACTCCTGCATGCGGGCCTCCTCGGCGCGGCGGATCGACGGCACGTCGAAACGCTGCAGGCAGCGCGTCTCCCACTTTGCATAGTCGGCGTAGTTGCTCAACGAGAAGAAATTGTCCGAATAGGCCATCCGCACGCGGGGATCGCGTTCCATGTGGCGGCGGATGATGTCCATGCGCTCCTGGCGGTTGCAGACGACAATCGGGTTCTTGACGCACTGCTTCTCCTCGATGGAGAACGACGAGGAGTAGCGGTTCGTGCGCCCCGGGAATCCGATGACCATCTGGAAGTCGCCGTCATGCACGCCGCCCGTGGCGATCGACAGCACCCGGCGGGGCTTGAGCGGGACGTTTTCGGGCGCATAGTCCGCGGGGCGTCCCTCAGGATCGGTGTAGACCCGGTAGAGGGCGAAATCGCCCTTGTGCTGGGGCCAGCTCCAGTTGTCATAGTCGCCTCCGAAGGAGCCGATCGACACGGGAGGGGCCCCGACGAGCCGCACGTCCCGGTAGACGTCGTAATAGTACATCAGGTAGCTCTTGCCGCCCCACATGGCCACGCACGAAACCTCGCAGTCGGTCTGTGCGGCGTACTTCTTCTCGATCTCCGAATAGACGCGGCGCATCGACATCACGCCCCAGCGGCCTTCGGCTTTGAGCCGGTCCTTGATCGCCTCGACCTCCGAGGTCACATCCTCGACCTTGCGCAGGAACCACACCGTCTTCCCCGGAACGGGAATCTCCTCCCCGCGCGTACGGGCCCAGAATCCCGTTTCGAGGTAGTTGTGCTCCTCGGTCGAGAGGGCGCAGATGTCGCTGTAGGCCACGTGGTGGTTGGTGATCATCAGCCCCTGGTCGGAGATCATGCTCCCCGACCCCATGCCGCCGTCCACGGCAACCACCGCATCGGCCAGGGCCGCGCCCTGTTCGTTGTAGATCGCTCCGGGCTTGAGTTTCAGCCCTTCGGCCCGCATCTGCGGGTAGATGGGCCCCAGATTGTGGACAAGCCACATACCCTCGTCGGCTGCCGCCTGCTGCAGAGCCAGAAGAAGCGCGCAGGCGCATGTAAACCATTTTTTCATCGTCTGTCGTTTTATTCGTTTCCGGCCTCCCTCCGGGACAGCCGTGCGGGCGCTGTCGCGCCCCGTTGTTTTGTCGAAGTCCCCCGCGGATTGGCAACCGCGAGGGACTTCGTCTCATGGATGGATCCGGAGGCATGCGCCGCTCCGCACCTGCGGAGCGGAGGCGCCTCCGCATCGCGGCTACTCCTCGACCGTGTGTCCTTCGACGGAGAACTTCAGCTGAGGATCCGACTCCTTGAAGGTTCCGTCGGCCATGCGCAGCGTCCACTTCTCGGCCTGAAAGATCTCCTTCCAGATCCGTGCGTCGTCCCACATCGACTTCACGTAGTGGATACGCATCACCGGCGTGGTCTCACGCAGGACGAAATCCAGCGACATGATGCCGTCCTGGCACGAGAGGAAGCTCTTGAAATAGGGGAACGAGCGCCGTACGAGGGGCTTCTCGATGCTCGGAAGCTCCATTTCGTAAATGGCCTGGGGATACTGCTCGCTGTCGCCCCACTTCTCCTGGTTGGCGACAAAGCGCCCCTTGAGGGCCTCGATCTCGCGGAACATCACCTGCGCGAACTCCTCGCGCGTAACCTCTCCGGCCGGAGCGTAGCTCTTCAGCACGGTGTGCATCGGGAAGACCTTGTCCTCCTCCTTGCCGGGGATGACCAGCTCCCTGGCGTTGATCGCCTCCTCGAACTGCTCCTCGGTGACGGGCACCGCAGGATCGACATAGACGGTCACGTCGACCGGGCAGGCGAATTCAGCCGTGAATCCGTAGATTCCCTCGATCTTCTGGAGCGCCATGCCGAAGTAAACCATGTCCATGCGGTCGTGGAGTCCCTCGACGCCCAGCTTCAGCACGCCGAGCACCGGCACGTCGGCCGACGGCGTGGCGTATTTGCGCTGCGTGGGCGTAAAGATCGCGGCCTGGATCTTCACCGTATCGGTCTTCGCGGGGTCGAAGAGCACCTCCACGCCGTGTCGGCGCACGAAGGTCTTGACTCCGTAAACGCCCGCCACGGTCTGCATCTTCGCCGAGAAGGCCTTCGACGAACCGTAGCACTTCACGGTCTGCAGTCCGTCGAGGCGGTAGGTCTGGAGACCCTCCACCTGCTCGTAGTCGCCCCACTTCTCGTCGATGGTCGGCAGTTCGGTCGTGGAGCCGAGCCATACGGCAACGGCGAAGAGCACGACGGTGAGGATGCCCGGAACCCAGCGCAGCGACTTGCGGCCGTTGAACTGCAGGGCGCCCGTCGCGCACGACGAAATGCACTGCCCGCACATCGTGCAGTCCACGTGCTTGACCTTCGCGAGGTCCTGGACGCGGATGTTGTAGGGGCACTTCTTCGTGCAGAGCCCGCAGCCGTTGCAGGAGCTGGCGTCACGCGTGACATACATCAGCGGGAAGGTGCAGCTGCGGAGCTTGATCATCTCGATCAGGTAGCTTGCAAGGCACGTCGCGCCGACGACCCAGACCCAGATGCCCTCGATGCCGAGCAGCCCGAGGATCCATGCCACGGCCGCAGCGGCGAGCAGCAGCCACGTGAACTTGAAGATGTTGCTTGCGGCGCCCAGCGGGCAGATGTACTTGCACCAGAACATCTTCACCACGAAGCCGCCCAGGAGCAGCAGCACGAGGCTCGTGAGGGACATCCAGAGGACGATCTCGCCCTTGAATCCCGTGGCCACGGCATAATAGGGGTCGAGCTGCTTGCAGAAGAGCTCGCTCGAGGAGAGCGTGTTGTAGAGGATCGTGAAGAGCAGAACGTACTTGACAACGCGCAGCAGCCTGTCGGCCACGCTTCCCGAACGGATCTCGACCTGCACATGCAGCTTTTTCCCGATGCGCCCCATCGCTTCGCCCACGGTGCCCAGCGGGCAGAGGTATCCGCAGAAGAGCTTCGAGAAGAGGATGACGCCCACGGCGAGGGCCAGGCCCATCATGATCTGGAGCATCGACATCGAGCAGGCCAGCGAATTGTTGACCAGATAGGTGCCGAAAGCCTGCAGCCCGCCGAACGGACAGTACTTCTCGACATCCACGGCCTTGTCGGCCAGCGACGACCAGATCACCGTGACCGCAATGGCAGCCAGGACGCCCCACTGCAGCACATGTTTCAGGTAATTGGGTTTTCTTTTCATGCAATGTGTTCGTGTTGTGTGTTTGTGTGTCGCGGGGTCATGCTACTCGGCATCCTGGATGCAGCGTACGGGAACGGCACTGTATGCACCGTTGTAGGCCACCGTCAGACGGTTGTAGTTGGCGTTGTAGGTAATCATGCCGGCATAGTACTGGATGTTCTTGATTCCCGACGACGCGTCCCCTGCCGTGTTGTAGGTAATCTGATAGGACGTCGAGCTGGGGAAGTAGCCCATGCCGAAGGCCGTGGCGTCGGCTGCCGACTTGACGGCCATGTAGGCCGGAGTCGCCGAGGCCGATGCTGCGTTGATGTATCCGCAGCCGAGGAGGTTGAACCCGTCGGCATTCAGGGTCGGGATGGGAGCTCCTGCCGTAGCAGAATCAAAGTAGGGCGACGTGGGGTCGGAAAGTCCACCCGAACCCGTGCCGGCCAGCTTCATCCACTCGTCCAGCGTCGGGATGTGCCATCCCGGCGGGCAGATGCCCTGAACACCTTCGTATTTGTCGAAATTATCTCCGGAGAGGGCCCCGTCGATGCCCAGCAGCACGGGATAGCTGTACAGCAGGCCGTTCTTCTCCGCGAGGTCGGGAGCGGCCGTCTTGTCCAGGTCGCACGGATTCCAGATGCCGCTGCCGTCGGTCGGATCGCTCGATACGCTCTTCCCGGCGGGTACGTAGCGCAGGTTCTCGGCCATCCACGTGCGGCCGTCCTTGAGCGTCACGATGCGGTACTTCACGCCGCCCCACTCGACCGTCGGAACGTCGAGCGTGCCCTGGCCTTCGGTCAGGATCTCGTCGGCCTCCTCCCAGGCGTCGATCGGGCCCTCCATCGAGACCTCCATGTTCGCGGGCTTCACGCGCACGGTCACCGGATAGCTCTTGCCGCCGATGAGTTCGGTCTCGGTATAGCTCTGTGTGCGGGTTCCCTCGGCGGTGGTCACCGCAACGCTGAACTTCGCCGACTGCGGGACAAGCAGCACGTAATACTTCGATCCGGCAGCCACTTCACGTGCCGTCACATCCTGAACCGCGCCGTCGCTCTTGACGGTCACCGTATTGGCCGAAGCGTCGATCACGGCCGTGCCGATGGTTCCCGTCACCGCAAGCTTCGTGACAGGATAGTCGGTCTCGTTGTCCACGGTGAGGATCAGACGGGCCATTTTGTGGCGGAAGGTCATGCCGATGGCGTTCTTCGTAGGATACACGTTATCCTTGTAGGCCGTCATCAGGTCCGAAGCGCCGTATCCGTCGCCGTTCTGGTCGGCGGCAATGGTGAACTCCGCGGGAGCCGGGTCGGTATAGGGATAGTATGCAAAAAGCGTCGAGGGAGCGTTGACATCCTCATACCAGAGCAGCGCCTCCTCGGCCGAGAAGCGGCTGTCCGTTCCGTAAACGAACTTCCGGTTCGAGACATAGGTCTCCTGGGCGGTCGTAATCGTAACGCCGATGGCGTCATCGGCCTCGAAGTCCACCTCCGTGGCGCGCGTGATCGTGGGATCGATCGTCACCTTCATGTTCTCGGGGGATGTTCCGTCGGTCGTCCCGCTTTCAAACTTATTGTCGCAGGCGCCCAACAGCAGGGCGGCAATTGCGAACGTAAAGATTCTTTTCATGGTACGTATCGTTTTGGGGTTAAGATTGTTTGTCGCTAAAAGTTGTATCCTACGCTGAGCGTTGCCGCGATGCGGTTGGCCTGCGGGACATACTGCAGGTCGAAACCGTGTTCGCAGCGTGCCGTGAGGTCGACGTAGAAGCGGCGGATGTTGCGCCGCACGGCGAGCCCGACGCCGAGCCGCGGGGCCGTGAGGTATTCGTTTTCGTAGAGGTAGTACTCGGTCAGCTGCGAGGGGTAGTCGCCCGGGGCCGCGGGGGCCTCGGAGACGCGCTCCTTCTCACTGAAGGAGCCCTTGCGGAAATCCGCGGCGACGGTGGCCTCCCAGGCCCCGAAACGGTAGAGGAACGTCGTCCAGACGGTCTGCCAGTGCATCCGCTGCTCCTTGACGCAGGGGTACATGAGCGTCGACTCGCGGTTGAGCTGCGTGTAGGTTGCGCCGATGCGCCAGTCCATCTGCTCGCGCTTCCATTCGTATTCGCCGTTCAGGTCGAGGCTCCTGCGGCCGAAGATCGGCGTGGAGCCGTGGATATGCGGCGTCGAGACGCCGTTGACGGTCTCGTAGGTGATGATGTTCTCCCGGTTGTCGAGCGACTCCCACTCCATCCCCAGGCGGACGTAGTGGCGGCTGAGGGATTTGCCCAGCGTCACGACGGCATCGGCCGTGAAGTTGTCCGTGGCGAACTCGTGCCAGATGGTTCCGCCCTCGCCCGTGCGGCCCTGGCGGTTGCGGTAGGCCGCCTCGGCGAACAGCGGCCCGTACTGTGCCTGCACGGCGGCGCCCTGCGTGGTCTCCCGCACGGGGAATCCCGAGACGCCCGAGGTGGTCAGATGCAGGTCGTTGCTCTCCCACAGCTGCAGCGATCCGTAGCGGAGCCCGCGGTCGAAGAAGGCCTTGTAGGATTCGGGCGTGGAGCCGATCTCCTCGGCCTCGAGCTTCTCATTGTCGATACCGACGATGTAGGAGGCTCCCGCGGCGAAACGCCCGGCCCGGTAGAGGATTCCGGGGGCGAATTCGAAATCCAGGCGGGTGTTCTTGTGCCGGAGATCCTTGCGCTTGGCGTAGTTCCGCGCCTCGAAGCGGGCGTCGAATCCCGCCAGCCAGTGCGGATTCAGCTCCGCGGACATCGCAGCCTGGAAATTGTAGCTCTCGCGGATCTTGCGCCCGGGGGTGAACTCCAGGATGTCGACCGGATAATAGCCCGGGACGGTGAACATCGAACCGCACATGTTGCGTCCGTCGAAATAGTCGTAGTTGAAACCTCCGGCGAAGGAGACGCGCTTCAGGTGGCGGATCGACTCGGTGCGCACGCCGGCGTTCCAGCTGTTGTCCGACGACGAGTGGCTCGTCATCCCGCCGTTCTCCTTGGTGAAGTAGGCCTCGGCATAGGAGTGGCTGATGCTGTCGAGGCGGATTCCCGCGGCGTTGAGCGAGGCGTTCCACGGATTGCGGCGCCACGTCTGGTCGAAACGATCCTGCGCCACGGCTCCCGTGGCGGCGATCAGCAGCAGAAAGATCAGTATCCGTTTCATAACTCCTCACGCAGCGATTGTGTCTCCCGCTCATAGAAATCGTTCGACGAGTTGTTGGTATCGTAGTAGACCTCGAATCCCGCCGACTCGGTGGCGTCCTCGTTCAGCCGCCGGTGGAGCGTATGCCCCTGGGCCATGGCCGAGAACCCCACGGCTCCGGCATCGACATCCGTGCGCAGGCGCTTGGTGCGCACCGCCCCGGTGTTGTCGGCGACCTCCGCGCCGTCGACGATCCACTCCCAGGGCACCTTCGTGTAGAGCAGGCTGCCGTTCTGGGCCTCGGAATCCTTGGTCGACAGATAGGCCTCGAGGTCGAAGCCCTCGGGTGCACGGAAGATGATGACCGCCGGGGAATTGTTCGAGATCACGTAGGTGTTGGCGCCGCTCTCGCCGCTCTTTCCGGTTTTCTTGAGCACCTTCATGTAGTGCGCCTCGTCGATCTGGTCGCCCGGAGTCGGCGTGGGATTGTTCTTCGTGCCCGGATAGAGCAGCAGGTCGTAGAGCACGAAATACCCCTTGCGGTTCAGGTTCACCGACTGCGAATAGGTCGCCGTGTGGTCTACGCCGTGGTAGGCGATCACAGCATCCTCCCCGGGCTGGAGCGGGAAATCGCTTCCCGTTCCGGGGAACTGCCACACGCAGTCGGGAATGGCCGCGAACTCCCGGAATACGAGGTTCCCCGAGGAGTCGGTGCTCGTCCAGGGATTGTTCTGCGCCGAGGAGTTGTAGGGCGCGACGGTTCCCAGGCACAGTCCGTCGAGATACTGCGTCTCGAAGGAGTTGTTGTGCAGGATGATGTACTTGTCGTAGGTATAGGAGCCCGTCGAGGGGGGATCCTGCGGACAGCCTGCGGAGTAGATCTCCTTGATGATGATCGTCCCGGGCTTCGAGAAGTCGAGCTCCACCGAGAGGGAGAGGTTTCCCTTCGAGAGGTCCACCAGCTCGACCGAGCCGTTGAATACGGCCTCGTCGTCGGGCAGGTCGAGCACCGAGAGCTTGTAGTGCCCGGCGGTCACGCGGAACTCCGCGGCCCCGGAGTTGTCGGTCTGGGCCGTGTAGACGTTCCCGGAATTGCGGTCCGCGAGTGTCACGTCGACGCCGGCCCGCAGATACTGCGCATAGTCTTCGGGATATACGACCGTCACGTCCAGCGTCCGCACCGCATCCCCGTAGGGATCCCTTTCGAACGACGTGCAGGCCGCCGAAAGCAACAGAAGCAGATAGATAGTCAGCTTTTTCATCGTTCGTCAGAATTTGAGGCGTACCGTCAGTCCGTAATAGAACGCGGGCGTGAAGACCGACTTGATCCCCGTGGCATACGAACGCAGGAAAGGACGCGAATTGGTGAAGTTGTTGGCATAGAACGAGATCGACACATGGTCCCCGATCTCCTTCGTAATGCTCAGGTTGGCCGAGAAGTAGGGATCGTATCCGTCCTCGTTGTAGGTGTAGGTGTTCGACGAACGCAGCAGCAGCGACCCGAACTCTTCGGGGTTGCTGCGCTCGGCGTCGGTGAACGGATGGCGCACGCCGTCGCGGTCGAGGTATGCGATGGGCCAGATGGCCGTGTAGCTGTTTCCGTCGTAGATGCTCCCGCCGGTGGGATTGCGATCCTCGTCGACGTTGAAGGCGTACTCCTGCCCGTTGTACTCCGAGAGGCGCTGCGAACGGCGGATGAGCGCCGCCTCGAGACGCAGGGTCACGATCATGCGGATCGAGGGAAGGTGGGTCGTCGCCGTGAGGTTCATGTCCAGGGCATGGGTCTTCGTGCCGTTGTAGGTGATCGTCGAGGCGCTGCCGTTGTCGGCATAGATGCCCACATAGGGATAGAAGTCCCCGCCCGAGGAGGTTGCGGGGTAATACCACGCCTCGCCCTCGTTGATGTATTTCGTATACCCGTAGGCGCCGTCGAGGCGCAGCTGCGTGCGCAGGGGCCGGATCTCGGGGAAGTCCACGACGAACTCCAGACCCATGCGGTCGACGGGCGAGCCGTTGCTCTGGTAGATGTTGCGCACAAAAGTCCGCTTGTCGGTGCCCGTCAGGGCGATCCATCCCTGTTCCATGTGGTCGGCGTCGCGGATGAACATCTCGCCCGACTGGTTGTCGAGTTTGAAGAGCGGATTCGCCGGCATGACGAAGGCCTCGCCGTCGGGCGTCGTCGCGGGGAGCGAACTTACCCGGTAGGTGTAGGGTTCGTATTCGTTGGTGAGCTCGTAGGGATAGCGCGTGCGGTTGAAGTACCCGACGAGCGAGATCGAGGTCTGCCCGATGCGCAGGTCGACGCCCACCTCGGAGTTGCGGTTGCGCTGCCACCTCAGGTCGGGGTTATACATGAGCTCATACGGGCGCGTGTGGTAGACGTAGAGGCTCTGACCGCCGTACGAAATGCCGTAGACGGGCGTATCGAGGTAGTTGGGATCCGGGTAGAGGATGTTGAACGAGGGGAGCTTCTCGGTGATGCCCCATCCTCCGCGCACGGTGATCCAGTCGGTGATGCGGTACTTGAGGTTCAGGCGCGGCGAAAGGCTCTGGGTCTTGTCGTAGCGGGTGCCGCGGATGAAGGTCTTCTCGCCGCGCAATCCGGCCATCAGCTGCACGGAGCCCTTCCCGAGGGGCACGGAGAGCGTCTCCTCGACGTAGGCCGCAAGGTTGTGCATGTAGGGGATGTCGGTATAGGGCCGCGGGCGGTACCCGTTGGGCGCGAGTTCCGCCTCCTCGTAGTAGGCGCCCTGCCCGACGTTCCCGTCGGCGCGCCACGAGAGGCCCGCCTTGGCGCTGCTGTGGATCTCGCCCCAGCTGCGCACCCACGTCGCCTTGAGGTTCGCGGCATAGTCGAGCTGCTTGGAGTCGATGCACTGCGTGGAGTAGTAGGTCGCCGGGAGCATGTCGGCGATGAAGTATCCCAGCTCGGTGGCGTGCACCGCGGGGCTCGAGGTCGAGGTGGTGTTGTAGACGTGCTTGCGCGAGAGGTTGTCGGCGAAGTTCACCGAGGCGTCGAATTCCACGTTGGTGATGGCCTTGCGGTTGAGCAGCCACTTGAGCGACGTGTTGGCCCGGAAGGCGTTGTCGCGGGCCTTCTCCCACTCCCCGGCCTGGGCATCGGGATCATCCTCGGAGTTCATGCCTCCGATGTTGGAGGCCATGCCCAGGTCGAAGCGCAGCACCCGTGCGAAGGTGTTCTGGTAGTTGAGCGAAAGCCCCGTGCGCGAATAGGAGGTGTAGGGCGACGTGGGGTTTTTCGTGGCCTGGGTGTACTCGACGTTGCTGTTCAGCACGCCGCGGCGCTTCCCGAGGTCGAAGCCCTTCGACGCGGACATCTGCTTGGTCCGGGGATTGGTCGAGAGCACCAGCATGTAGGGCGTGCGGCCCTTGCGGGTCGAGATCCTGACCATTCCCGAGGAGA
The DNA here is from genome assembly GCA_019118605.1 of Candidatus Alistipes faecavium. Lineage (GTDB taxonomy): Bacteria > Bacteroidota > Bacteroidia > Bacteroidales > Rikenellaceae > Alistipes > Alistipes faecavium. Next base: position 25,562 of record DWYP01000034.1, read on the forward strand.
TGTCGCCGTATTCGGCCGACGGAACGCCCGTCACGACCTCGACCGACTCGATGGACGTGGAGGCGATGTTGCGCGTGCTCACGCCCGACATCTCGCCCAGCGAGGCATTCGTCGACAGACGCACGCCGTCGATTTCGACGGCCGTGCCGAAGGAAGCGTTCCCGGCCTTCGAGCCGCCGTCGCGCAGCGAGAAGACGTTGTCGTTCATCAGGTCGGGGTTCACGGTCTTGCCTCCGGGCAGGAGCGTCGAGATATCCGAGACGTTGACCATCTGCAGGTGGTTGATGGCATTTCCCTCGATGGTGCGCGAGGTGGCCATGGCGTTGGTCGACTCGCGGGCCGTCACGACGACGCTTTCGAGTTTCAGGTTATCCTCGGGGGCATACAGGCGCAGCGAATCGGTGTGTGCGCGGATTTCCACCTCGGTCAGGGTCGTGACGTACCCCAGGCAGGAGACCGAAAAGAGCACCTTCCCGCCGGGGACGTTCCTGACCGAGAAGTTGCCTTTGCTGTCGGCCACGGCCCAGAGCCCGGCATCGGGAAGTTCGACCACGGCCTGACCGATCGGGGTTTCGGAGCCCTGCACCAGCACGCGGCCCGAAACGTTGTACTGTTGTGCGGCCAGGCTTGCCGGCAGCATCCAGCATGCCGCCCATAGCAATCGTAATAGGATTCGCCTCATAACAACCTCTCTAACACTAACAAGAGCAAATTTATGAAAAAAAGACTAAAAGTCTTTCATATGCGGACGTTTTTTTCACAAGCGAAACCCTGGCGAAACCGCAAAACGAAAGAATATGAAAGGGAAAATCGCCCCGGAAGGTGGCAGACAGAGGCCGGAAAGGAGATCCTGGCGTCCCGCCGGGGCGCAAAAAAGGCCGGCGCATTGCGCCGGCCCTGCTGTCGGGTCTTCACGCGGACTACTCCGCGGTGTCGACCGCCACCTTGATGACCCCCTCCTGCCGGCTCCCGAAGAGCCGGTAGGCCTCGTCGATGCGGCTCAGCGGGAAGCGGTGCGTGACGAGCGGCGTGGTGTCGAGCTCCCCCGCCTCGATCAGGCGCAGGATCTCGGCGCAGTCGCATCCGTCGACCCCTCCGGTCTTGAAGGTGAGGTTCTTGCCGTACATCTCCGGGAGCGGCAGCACCTGCGGGGCGTCGTACAGCGCCACGACGGTGACGATCGCATTCGGACGCGCACACTCCCAGGCCATGCGGAAGGTGCCGTCGGCCCCGGCGACCTCCACGACACGGTCGGCGCCTCCGTGGTCGCTGTGGCGGAGTACGAAGTCGCGGCACTCCCCGGGCGTGGTGACCAGTACCTCGGGACAGAGCCCGCGCACGAAGCGGATCCGCGCGGGATCCTTCTCGCAGACGATGATCCTACGCGGGTGCTTCAGCCGCACGCAGAGCAGCGTGCAGATGCCCGTGGGCCCGGCCCCGAGGATGAGCACCGTATCTTCGGGAGAGATCTCCGAGATGCGCGCGGCCCAGAATCCCGTGGCGAGGATGTCGCCCACGAACAACGCCTGCGTATCGCTCACCGTCGCGGGGATGCGGCAGAGCCCCCGGTCGGCGTGCGGCACCCGCACGTAGGGCGCCTGCCCGCCGTCGATGCGGCACCCCAGGGCCCAGCCGCCGTCGGGATCCGTGCAGTTGTTCACGTACCCGCGGCGGCAGAAGAAGCATTCGCCGCAGAAGGTCTCGACGTTGACCGTCACGCGGTCGCCGACCCGCACGGAGCCCACCGCCTCCCCCGTCTCCTCGACGATGCCGACCATCTCGTGTCCCACGGTGATGCCGGGCACGGCGCGGGGCACGCTGCCGTGGAGGATATGCAGGTCGCTGGTGCAGATGCTCGCCAGCGTGACGCGCACGATGGCGTCGCGCGGGTCTTCCAATACGGGCCGGGGCTTCTCCCGAAGTTCGAAGCGGCCCTTTTCTATATATGTATAGGCTTTCATGGCTGGACAGGGACAGATTCGTACAGCCAAAGATACGAATTTTGCCCGGAAAACCGGCTCTCCGGACCGGGAATCCGCCTGCGGATGCGGTTTCGGCGTACGGCGGTAGGTTTTTGAAAGAATTTTCGCTATCTTTGTACGAAAGAAAAAACCACTACCGATCCGAATATGAAAAAAATGCTTCTTGCCCTGCTGTTCGCAGCGGGCTGCATGATGCCGTCCATCGCTGCCGACGGCGCTGAAACGATCAAGCTGATCTCCTACAACCTGCGCAACGGCCGTGCACAGGACGGCGACAACTCCTGGGAGAAGCGCCGCCACGCCACGGCGCAGATGCTCCGCGAAGAGGCCCCCGATGTCTTCGGCGTGCAGGAGGCCTACCTCGACCAGCTGCAGTACATCGAGGCGGAATGCCCGCAGTACGCCTATGTCGGCGTGGGCCGCGACGACGGCGCCCAGGGCGGCGAGACGATGGCGGTCTTCTACCTGAAGTCGCGCTTCGAGCTGCTCGACAGCGGGACTTTCTGGCTGAGCGAGACCCCCGAGAAGGTGTCGCGCGGATGGGACGGCGCCTGCAACCGCACCACTACCTGGGTCGAGCTGCGCGACAAGACCACCGGCCGGGAGTTCTTCTATTTCAACACGCACCTCGACCACATGGGCAAGGTGGCCCGCGAAGAGGGCGTCAAGCTGCTCGTCGAGCGCATCCGCACGATCGCCGGCAAGAAACCCGTCATCGTCGGCGGGGACTTCAACACCCCGGTCGACAGCCTGATCTTCAAGCCGCTGACCAAATACATGAAATCCGTGCGCGAGAAGTCGGCCGTGAGCGACAGCAAGGGAACCTTCAACGGCTTCGGCTCGGCCCCCGACACGATCGTGATCGACCACCTCTACTTCCGCGGAGGACTGAAATGCCTGGAGTTCCGAACCCTCGACGGCAACTACGGAGCCCCCTACATCTCGGATCACTACCCCATTTCGATGGTCTTCGCGCTCTGAGCGGAAATCCGTACGGACGGCGGCCCGGAATCCGGGCCGCCGTTTTTTTTGCCCGAACGCCCGCCGGGGCGATACAACGGGGGAATATTTTTTGCAACTTTGTAGCGGCACACACGCCCCGATCATGGAAAAGGATACCCGCGACCCGCAACTGCAGCTCATCACCCCCGACACCACCTCGGAGGTGGCCGTTCCCATGGCCTCGAGCTGCGTCTCGGCGGGGTTCCCCTCGCCTGCGGAGGATTTCCTGGAGCCTTCGCTCGACCTGAACCGCACGCTGGTGCGCAACCCCGCCTCGACCTTCTTCGCAAGGGTTTCGGGCGAGTCGATGAAGGACGCGGGGATCCACGACGGCGACCTGCTGGTGGTCGACAAATCCGTCGAACCCGCCGACGGCTGCATCGCGGTCTGCTTCCTCGACGGGGAGTTCACCCTCAAGCGGGTGCGGATCGACGGACGGCGCATCACGCTGCTGCCTGCCAACGACCGCTACCGGCCGATCGAGATCCTCCCCGACGACGAATTCTCGGTCTGGGGCGTGGTGACCTACACGATCCGCAAATTCTGACCTCCCCGCCCCGGGCCCCTTGCCATGTACGGACTCTGCGACTGCAACAACTTCTTCGCCTCGTGCGAACGGGTCTTCCGCCCCGAGCTGAACGGGCGGCCCGTCGTGGTGCTGTCGAACAACGACGGGTGCGTCATCGCGCGCTCGAACGAGGCCAAGGCCCTGGGGATCGGCATGGGACACCCCTTCTACCAGATCCGCGAGCTGGCCGAGCGGCACGACGTGGCGGTCTTCTCGAGCAACTTCATCCTCTACGGCGACATGTCGCGGCGCGTGATCGCGACGCTGCGCCGCATGGTTCCGGCCGCCGAGGTCTACTCCATCGACGAGGCGTTCCTCGACCTGCGGGGCATTCCCCTCGGGGAGCTCGACGAACTCGGGCACCGCATCAGCCGCACCGTGCGCCGCGATACGGGCATTCCCGTGAGCATCGGCATCGCGCCGACGAAGACCCTGGCAAAAATCGCCTCGAAGCTCTGCAAACAGTACCCGCGGCTGAACGGCGCCTGCCTGATGCACCGTCCCGAGGATATCGAGAAGGTGCTGCGCCGCTTCCCGATCGGGGATGTCTGGGGCGTCGGACGCCGCCACCGGCGGATGCTGCAGGCCGCGGGCGTGCACACGGCCTGGGACTTCACGCAGCGGAATGCCGCGTGGGTGCGTGCGCGGATGAGCATCACCGGGCTGCGCACGTGGCGCGAGCTGCAGGGCGAGGCGTGCATCGACTTCGAGAGCGCCCCGCAGGCGCGGCAGCAGATCTCCGTCTCGCGGAGCTTCGCCCGGGAGCTGACCGACCTCGAGGAGCTGCACACCGGCGTGGCGACTTTTGCGGCGATGTGCGCCGAGAAGCTGCGGCGCGAACGTGCGTTGTGCGCCGAGCTGACGGTCTACATCTTCACCAACCGCCACCGCGAGGATCTTCCGCAGTATTTCGAGAGCGAGACCGTGCGTCCGGCGGTTCCGACCGACGACACCCTGGAGCTGGTGCCTCTGGCCGCCGCGGCCCTGCGGCGGATCTTCCGCGCCGGATACGGATACAAGAAGGCCGGGGTGATCTTCTCGGAGCTCGTGCCGAAAGACGGGACGCAGCGGGATCTTTTCGACACGGTGGACCGCGAGAAGCACGCGCGGCTGATGGAGGCGGTCGACGCCGCGAACCGCCACTTCGGGCGCAACAAGGTCGTGGTAGCCTCGCAGGGCTTCGAACCGCTGAAGATGAACCGCAACCACCTTTCGCGCAATTACACCACCGAGTGGGACGATATCCTCACCGTCAAGGTCTGACCCTCCTCTTCCGGCAGCTGCGCCGCCGGGATCCGGCCCCGCACCACACACGCTCCGGACAAACCCCTCCGCCCCTCCGTCCGCACCCCCGGAAAAACAGGTTGCCTGCCCGAAAAAACAGGCACGTCCTTCGAAAAACAGATGCACCGCCCGGAAAAACAGGTGCGGCGCACGGAGAGACACTCCGTACGCCGCACAGGATTCACACTTCGACCCGCCGGCGGCTGCAGCCATGCCGCCGCGGGAGAGGATTTACTTCCCGAAGGTCACGACAACGCCTCCCGTACACCAGATTCCCGGCAGGGGAATGCCTCCCATGTCGCAATAACGCGTGTCGGTGATGTTCGTGACGTCGGCATAGAGGCGGCACCACCCCTTTTCCCACTGCAGGCGTCCGTCGAGCAGAAAATAGGGCTCGAAGTCGCGCACCTCGCTCACCGACGAATCGTTCACGACCGGATAGTAGGTGTAACTGCCGTTGCGGTCGTAAAACGACCCTGTGAGGGTCAGCGACACGCGGCGCAGGAAGTGCGTCCCGACCGAGAGCACGGCCTTGTGGCGCATGAAGTCCATGGCGCTCCGGGCGATGATCTCCGTGTTGCGGTCGGTGGTGACGTATCCGTACGTGAAGCTCACGCGGCGCAGGAATCCCTGCGGGAGACTGTATGCGGCCGTCGCTTCGGCCCCGAAGGTGGCCAGGCGGCTGGCCTGCTCCGAATGCCAGCGGCCCTTTCCGTCGTCGCCCATTTCGGGACGCCAGACCCAGTCGATGATGTCGCGTCCGGCGCGGTAGTATCCCTGTGCCGATATACTCCAGTAATCCTTCATATAACTGGCCTTTACATTGTATGTAACAGCCTTTTCGGGTGTAAGGTCGAGGTTGTTGATCTGCGCCGGGGAGGAGTAGTAGAGATCGGTGAAGGTCGGCAGGCGCATCGACTGCCAGGCCCCGACGCCGAAACGCAGCTCCTCGGTCGGGCGCCATCCTCCCGAAAGGTTCCACAGCGCCGAAGTCCCGTAGGGCGTCCAGCTTACGCCGCCCGAAGCCGCCACGTCGAACTTCCGCCAACGCTTGGCGTGTCGCAGCCAGAGGTTGCCCGTATGGCGCTCCGTGGCGTGCGTGTAGTCGCCGTGGGGCTGCGGGAGCTTCTCCCCGAGGTTCGTGCTGAAGATGTGGTTGTAGCCCCAGTCGCCCCCGAGGGTGGTCGTGCCGCCCGTCCAGTCGGCGTCGGCCCACAGGCGCGCCCCGGCATTGTCCGTGCGGTGGCGGTTCAGCGCCGTGCCGCGCTTCCAGTCGTAGCGATCCGCGTTGCGGCGGTAGCTGGCCGACGCCCCGAACGCGAAACGCCCGGCGTGCTTCTCCCAGCGCAGCGACGTCAGCGCCGTGGCCGTACGCTCCCACTGCTCGGGGTTGTAGGCGGCATAAAAGCCGTTCGACCCGAAGGCGCGCTGCTGCAACCCGGCCTGAAAGTCGAAGAACCCCGCACGGCCGCCGTCGCACGTGGCCCGTACGTAGGCGTTGGTATTCGCAAAGTCGGTGTTGTGACGGTATCCGTCGCTGCGGCGGTAGGATGCGGCCCCGAAGAGCGAAAACCGCCCCGGCGTGAGAGCGCCCGAAAGATTTGCATAGGCGTATCCGTACTGCCCTCCGGAGCCCTCGAAACGCAGGTACGCGGGGTACAGGGGCGTCGTGCGGATGTTGACCGCCCCGGCATAGGCACCGACGCCCGGCACGCCGTCGATAAGCTCGATGCCCGACACGCAGTCGAGGTCCACGGGCAGCGCGTGGGACTGGTGACCGGTGCGGGCATCCGTAAAGTCGATGCCGTTCAGGAGGATCATGGTCTGGTCGAAGGAGCCTCCCCGTACGGAGATGTCGGCCTGCATGCCCTTTGCTCCGCGTTCGCGGATGTCGACCGAAGGAGCGAGGCGCAGGACGGCTTCCAGCGTCTGGACAGGCGCGGCGGCCTGCATGCTCCGATCGAACAGCGGAGTGAAGGACTGTGCGTTGCGCGTGGGAGCCGTTTGGCTCCCCGTGACCCCGACCTCGAGGATCTCCAGCGTCTTCATGACGGCGGAGGTGTCGGCCGGTTGTGCCTGCGCACCCTCAGTCCTGAGCATGAGAATCGACATCCCGACGGCAAGGACTCCGATGGAGACGCTGCGGCGCATGCTCGCGAAGGCCGACCAGCCCTTGCGGTTCCAGCGGCGCCAGCGTACGGCCGGGGAGTTCATCCCGTTCTGGATGTGTTTCATGTTTTTAAGTTTTTGGTTTGTAATAAAATAAAACGGTCGTCCTGAAGAATGGCTGCAGCTCTTCGTCGGCCCGTTCGGGGGTATGGAAAAAGCGGTGGCGGCATGGAGGCTCCTTTTGCTGCCTCCCACCGCGCACCGCCATTCAACACTTCATGCAATCGTCTCTGTTTCAGGTGATCCAGTGACTCTACTTCGTCTCCTGCGCGAAGAGCGAGTCCACGACCTGAACCACGTTCTCCGCATCGGGATCGAGCGGGAAGACATGGCTCGGCTTCAGGTACCAGAGCTCCTTGTCCTGCTGGAAAAGCTCCTCGCCGCCGCCCGTGATGTTGAGCATGACGGTAGCCTGCGGGTCGATCTTCCCGGCGTGTACGGCGTTGATGAGCGAGGCCGTGGCCACGCCCGCCGCCGAATAGATGTCCACGCCCTCGAGCTCCTTGAAGAGCTTGCGCGCCTTGCGGGCCATGGCGTTCGTGGCGACGAAGATCTCGCCGTCGGTCGCCTTCAGAGCGTCGTAGAGGCCCCCGGCGATGCTGTAGGGCGGCTGGCGGTTCGACAGCACCTTGGCGTCGATGATCTCGGCGTCGCGCCGCGCCTTGTCGGCATCGTACGGCAGCAGCTTGCGCGAGTCGGCCTGCCAGGCGTCGTACATCGGCACGAACGGGGCATTCTGCGAAACCATCAGGCGCATGAGGTTCGTCCCGTAGCGTCCGTCCTCGATCAGCCGCTGGTTGGCCTCCCAGGCGGCAATGGCGCCCGTGCCGCTGCCTACGGCCTGGAAATAGTAGTCCGGAATGCGGCCGATGGTCGTCACGGCCGAGAGCACCGTGCAGGCCATGCCGTCGCGGCGCGCGATGTTCTTCGCACCGCCCTCGGCGTAGAAGCGCGGGTTCTTCAGGGCCATGTCGCCCAGGCGGATGGCGTCGAAATAGTCGCCCCCGGCGGCGCACGAGATCAGCCGCACGCACGGGTCGAGCGGATGGTCGAACCACAGGGCGTCGATATTGTCGTAGGGCACCGAGAGCAGCAGCGGAATGCGGTTGTCGGAGCACACCTTGGCGAAGGCCCGGGCGGTGTTTCCGGCCGAGGCGACGACCAGGATGCGCTTCTCGTCGGCCGCGGCGCGCCCGCAGACGCTGTACGCCTCGGTCTCCTTGAACGAGCAGGTCGTCATCGTGGCGCCGATGGCCGGATAGTATCCGTTGAAGGTGATCCAGAGGTTCTCGAGGCCCAGGTGCGCGGCAAGGCCCTTGCTGCGGTAGGTCACGGGGGCCGACGAACCCTTGAGGATGCGCCGTACGGGCATCCAGTCGCTGAAACGGTAGAGGCCCCAGTCGGCGGGTTTCACTTCGAGCTGCCGCCGGGCGTAACGGGCGCGGATGAGCGACGGCTCCTTGTGCTGCGGGTCGGCGAGCAGCCAGCCGGTGTCTTCGAACGTGCGTCCCGTGGCGACGCATTCGAGCGTGTAGGGAGAGGGGGTGAAATTTTCCATTATTTCGTCTTGGGTAAGGTTTTTACGACATGCGGTGCTTGAAGTCCTCGTATCCGAATTCGCGGATGATGTCGAGGCGTCCGTCGCGGCGTGCGATGGCGATCGACGGGTGGTGTACGCCGTTGAACATCGTGGTCTTGACCATCGTGTAGTGGATCATGTCCTCGAAAACGATGCGCTCCCCCACCTTCAGCTCGTGGTCGAAGGCCCAGTCGCCGTAGAAGTCCCCGGCCAGGCAGCTCGTGCCGCCCATGCGCCAGCGGCGCTCCCCTTCGGCGGGTTCGTGTGCCCCGACGATTACGGGTTTGTAGGGCATTTCGAGGCAGTCGGGCATGTGGCAGGCGAACGACACGTCGAGCATCGCGGTGTGCACGCCGCCGTTCACGACGATGTCCTCGACCGTCGAGACGAGGTATCCCGTGCGCCACGTAAAGGCGCTCCCGGGCTCGAGGATCAGACGCAGGTGCGGGTGCCGGGCCCGGAACTCCTTCAGCAGGGCGATCAGCGCGTCGCAGTCGTACTCGGCGTGAGTCATCAGGTGCCCGCCGCCCATGTTGAGCCACTTCACGCGGTCGAGGCAGTCGCCGAAGCGGCGTTCGACGGCTTCCAGCGCAAGGCGCAGGTGCTCGGGACGCGACTCGCACAACACGTGGAAGTGCAATCCCTCGATGCCTTCGGGCAGGCCCCCGCAGGCGGCGAGCTGCCCGGCCGTGACGCCGAGGCGCGACCCTGCGACGCAGGGGTTGTAAAGGTCGGTCTCGACGGGCGAATACTCGGGGTTGATGCGCAGGCCGCACGAGAGTCCGTTGATGAGGGCCCGCTGCCCGAAACGTCCGAACTGCGTGAGGGAGTTGAAGGTGATGTGGCTGCTGCAGCGCACGATCTCGTCGAAGTCGCGCTCGGTATAGACCGGGGCGTAGGTGTGGGCCGGGGAGCCGAACTCCTCGCGCACGAGGCGCGCTTCGGCGGCGGAGCTTGCCGTTGCGCCGTCGGAGTGGCGGGCCAGTTCGGGAAAGATGCTCCACATGGCGCATGCCTTCAGGGCGACAATGATTTCGGCGCCCGATTCGGCGCGTACGCGGTCGATGGTCGCCAGGTTCCGCGCCAGGAGCTCCTCGTCGAGGAGGTAGCACGGGGAAGGCATCGTCAGGAAGTCAATCATCGTGTGTTTCGGATCAAAAACGGAACAAAATTAAGAAAATCATCGGCTCGGGACGATTCCCGGCCGAGGATTTTCGAGAAAATACGTATTTATACCTATGCGCGCCTGCCCCGGAGGCAAAAAAAGAGGCCGGGCGGATGTTCCGCACGGCCCCTTCGATCGTTGTCGGATCGCGGTGCGTATCACACCTCCAGGTCGACATCGAACAGTTCGTGCCACGGAAGCCCCTGCTCGCCCAGCTCGGCGAGGAACGGATCCGGATCGAACTCCTCGACGTTGAAGACCCCGGCGCCGCGCCACAGTCCCTTGGCCCACATCGAGGCCCCGAGCGCCGCCGGAACACCCGTCGTGAACGACACGGCCTGCGTGCCGGTCTCCTTGTAGGCCTGCTCGTGGTCGCAGTTGTTGTAGATATAATAGGTGCGCTCCTTGCCGTCCTTCACGCCCCGGATGCGGCAGCCGATGGAGGTCTGGCCGTGGTAGTTCGCACCCAGCGACTTCGGATCGGGAAGCACCGCCTTCAGGAACTGGATCGGAACGATCTCCACACCGTTGTAGAGGATCGGGTCGATGCGCGCCATGCCGATGTTCTGGATCACGCGCAGGTGCGTGAGGTACTCCTGTCCGAAGGTCATCCAGAAGCGTGCCCGGCGGATCGTCGGATAGTTCTTCACCAGCGACTCGAGCTCCTCGTGGTAGATGACGTACGACTCCCGCTCGCCGATGCCCGGGTAGTGCAGCGGCTTGTGGATCTCGTGCGGCTCGGTGACCACCCACGCCCCGTTCTCGTAGTAGCGGCCCTTCTGCGTCACCTCGCGGATGTTGATCTCCGGGTTGAAGTTCGTGGCGAAGGCCATGCCGTGGTTCCCGGCGTTGCAGTCGACGATATCGAGGTAGCGGATCTCGTCGAAATGGTGCTTCGCGGCGTAGGCCGTGAAGATGGCCGTCACTCCCGGGTCGAAGCCGCACCCCAGGATCGCCGTCAGACCCGCGGCCTTGAAGCGGTCCTGATAGGCCCACTGCCAGGAGTATTCGAAGTGCGCCTCGTCGCGGGGTTCGTAGTTCGCCGTGTCGAGGTAGTTGCAGCCGCATTCGAGGCAGGCGTCCATGATCGTGAGATCCTGGTACGGAAGGGCCACGTTGACAACGATATCGGGTTGGAACTCCCGGAACAGCGCACACAGTTCGGCGACGTTGTCGGCATCGACCTGGGCGGTTTTGACACGGCCGCCGCCGATGGCGGCCGAGACGGCGTCGCATTTCGATTTGGTGCGGCTGGCCAGCATGACGTCGCTGAATACGGGGTTTGCGGCGATCTTCTGCGTCACCACGGTTCCGACACCTCCGGCGCCGATAATCAAGGCTTTACACATAGGAGACATATGTTTTTACATGGTTCGACGAAACGTTGACAAAAATACCTTTTTATTTCGGCATATCAAAATTCCCGCGGCAGAAAAAAATCGCTCCCGGCATTCCGAACCGCAGCGCGGCGGCAACCGGGAGGAGGCAGCCCGCCCCTGCCCTCCGGGGCCTTTCCGCGCAAACAAAAAAAATCCGGCAGCCCCGGCGGGCTGCCCGCGTCCCTGCCGTTTCAATCCCTGAAGGATATAAAAAACAGGGCGGCGGCCAGCAGGTAATCTTTCAGGGGCGTCCTGAGCAACAAGCTCGCCCGCTGGATCTCGGACGTAACCTGACGTACCGTCAAGTTGAATTTCTGCGCTATCTGATAATATGTCATGTTTTCCAGCCGGCTGGCCAAAAAGACGTTGCGCGTCAGCATCGGCATTTTCGCCAGCTCCCGACGGTATATTTCGACGATCTCGGACTCGAACAGCTTCCCGATCAGCTCCTCGTTGGAGAGCGTGTTGATGCCCGATTCGATCCGCCACTGCTCCTTTTTGTAGAGTTCGCTGTGAGCCTTGAGCATGGATTTCCGCTTGCGGAGAAACGAGATGCAGCGCGTTCGGATGTAGTTATAGATGTATCCCCTGATGTTTGCGTCGATGTCGAGTTTGTCGCGGTGTTCCCACAGGTACATGAATCCGTCGGTCGTGATATCCGTCGCCGCCTCGATATCATTGACGTAGGAACAGGCGATTCGGACAAAACGCTCCTTTTCGCTGAACAGCTTGTCGAACTCTTCGGCCGTCAGTATTTTCGTCGGCTTCTCCATGCACAAACATCGCTACATTTTTCAAATATACGAAATCTTTGCGAAAACGTGCGCTTTTGCGCGAAAAGATACCCCCTCCCTTCCGTTACGGAGCATTTCGTTTCCCCGAAGCGCAAAAAAATTCTGCCGTCCCCGAAGCGCTGCGCCTCCGGGAACCGTTCGCTGTCAGCCACATAGACAAATAAAATATTTTAACAAATTATTAAATAAATTTATTTGCGCAAAGCGGCTGTAAACTTCCCGGGTTCGTGCGTTTAAGGATAAAAGGATAACAAAAAAAGACCATTTTTCAACTTTCAACGACGGAATGATGAATCAGGACGTAATATACCGGGCCTTGCGCAACGAAGCAACGCCCGAAGAGCTCGAACAGGTCGAGCAATGGTATGCGGAGAATCCCGAGGAGTTTCAGCGGTGTGTCGATGAGGCCCACCTGCAGATCGACATGATGGAACTGTACGGCGAGCAGATGCGGCCGACGAACTGGATTGTCTCGCACTGGAAAAGCATTGCCCGCATTACGCTGCAGGCCGCAGCCGTTCTCGCCATCGGCCTTTTTGTCGGAGGATATATCGGCCGCGAGCGCACGTACGAACAATTCTCCGGGCAGATCAACACGCTGCAGGTGCCCTATGGACAACGCCTCGGGCTCACGCTCCCGGACGGCACCGACGTTCAGCTCAACTCCGGATCGGTCATCGAATACCCTTCCGTGTTCAGCAGGGACGTCCGCCGAATCAGGCTGTCGGGCGAGGCCGTGTTCGATGTCACGCACGACGAAGACCACCCCTTCGTCGTGGAGACCTTCGCATCCGACATCCGGGTTCTCGGCACCCGATTCAATGTGGTGGCCGATGAGAAACGCGGGCGCTTCTCGACGGCGCTGTTCGAGGGAAAAGTCCGGATAACCAACAAACTCGACCCCGCGCAGAAGGAGATCGTGCTGAACCCCCGCGACGTGGCGAATCTGGCTTCCGGGCGTATCTTCGTCGAACCGATCACCGATCCGGAAATCCTCTGCTGGACAGAGGGGCTTGTCTGCATTGCGGGGCTGCCGTTCGACGAACTGATGGAAAAATTCGAACAAGCCTTCGATGTCGAAATCAGGCTTGAGATCAATACGCTCCCGGATATCCGGAACGTCAGCGGTAAAATCCGCGTGAACGACGGCATCGACAAGGCCCTCCGCATCCTGCAATATACGGCGGACTTCTCCTACCGGAAAGACCCCGAGACGAACGTGGTGACGATTTATTGACCCGATACCGAATTGTCGAACCCCAAAACGAGACGCCCATGAAAACATAGCTGCAACCCCCACGTGCGACTCATTCAACAAAAAGCCTGCGGAGGTAGGATCCCGCAGGCCCGATAATAGATTGAATTGAGTTTTTTTTGAGACAACCAACTAACCTATTACCTTAAACATTGCAAAGATATGAATAAAACAGCATTCTTCAACAAGTTTCGAAGACTGTTTGAGTTCGTATTGTCAATCTCTCTGCTCGGAAGCGTCTGCACGGCGTCGGCGCAAACCGCCCGCATCTCCGTCAGTATGGAGGACACGCCCCTCGCGCAGGTCATGAAAGAGATTGAAAATCAAACTCGTTACTTGTTCATCAACAAAGGTGTCGACACCCGGAGCAAAGTCAGCATTGATGTCTCCCGGGAAGCGATTCAGGATGTGCTGGCACATCTTTTCGCCGATACGGACATCTCCTATCGGATCGACGAATTCTACATCATCCTGACCCCGAAAGAGGAAAAACCCGTGTCCGTATCGGGAAGGATCCTGGACTCAAGGGGAAATCCGATTGCGGGAGCCAGCATCCTCGTGCAGGGCACGACCGTGGGCGTCAGTTCGGATGCCGACGGAACGTTTACGCTGCTGGTTCCGGCTCCGGCAAAAGACCGGTCGCTTGAAATCAGCTTCATAGGCTATACACCCGTTACGGCTGCCGTCGCAAACAGGAGCTATTTTGAAATAACGCTCAACGAGACGGCATCCGAGATCGAGCAGGTCGTGGTGACGGCCCTGGGCATCAAACGCGAGGAGAAGGCCCTCTCGTACAACGTCCAGCAGGTCGGAGCCGAGGACATCACGACGGTCAAGGACGCCAACTTCATGAACTCGCTCTCGGGAAAGGTGGCCGGTGTGACGATCAACACCTCGTCGTCGGGCGTCGGCGGTGCCGCGAAGGTCATCCTGCGCGGCAACAAGTCGATCTCGCAGTCGTCGAATGCCCTGTACGTGATCGACGGCATCCCGATGTACAATTTCGGCGGCGGGGGCGGCACGGAGTTCGATTCGCGCGGCGCCACGGAGTCCATCGCCGACCTGAACCCCGAGGACATCGAGTCGATCTCGGTGCTGACGGGTGCTGCGGCCGCGGCCCTCTACGGCTCGGAGGCGGCGAACGGCGCCGTGATGATTACCACGAAGAAGGGGCAGGCGGGTGCGTTGAAGGTGACCCTTTCGAGCAACACCGAATTCCTGAATCCCTTCGTGCTGCCGGAGTTCCAGAACCGCTACGGCACGGGGCTCAACGGCACGGGCAGCGGTTCGAAGATCTACAGCTGGGGCGCACGGCTGAATGCCGCGTCGAGCTACGGATACACCCCGGAGGACTTTTTCGAGACGGGCCATGTCTACACGAATGCCGTGACGGTCTCGGGCGGTACGGACAAGAATCAGACCTATTTCTCGGCCGCGTCGGTCAATTCCGACGGCATCATCCCGAATAACGAGTACGACCGCTACAACTTCACCTTCCGCAATACCAGCTACTTTCTGAAAGACAAACTCCGCCTCGATGCTTCGGCGAGCTATATCTACCAGCAGGATCAGAACATGACCAACCAGGGCGTCTACTCGAACCCGCTGGTTCCGGCCTACCTCTTCCCGCGGGGCGAGAACTTCGACCTCTACCGCCGGTTCGAGCGTTACAACGAGGGCACGAAGCTCATGGAGCAGTTCTGGTCGGCGGATATGGAAGGCGGCGATTTGCGGATGCAGAACCCCTACTGGATCGCCTACCGCAACCTCCGCAATACGGACAAGAAGCGTTACATGCTCTCGTTCTCGGCCTCTTACGACATCCTGCCGTGGTTGAACGTCACGGGACGTGTCAGGATCGACAACGTCAACACGCTCTACACGCAGAAGCTCTACGCCTCGTCGAACACGACGATCACCGACGGCGGCAAGAACGGACACTATACCGAAGCCCGGGGCTACAACACGCAGACCTACGGCGACGTGATGGTGAACGTGAACAAAACCTTCGGCGACGACTGGTCGCTGCAGGCCAACGTCGGAGCCTCGGTCAACAACGTCAAGAGCGACGAACTTTCGTACCGGGGCCCGATTCAGGAAAACGGCCTTCCGAACGTCTTCAACGTCTTCGACCTCGACGACACGAAGAAGCGCGCCGAGAAGAGCGGCTGGCACGACCAGACGCAGTCCGTGTTTGCCTCGGCGGAGGTCGGTTGGAAGCAGATGCTTTACCTGACCGTTACGGGCCGCAACGACTGGGCCTCGCAGATCGCCGGATCGTCCGAATCCTCGTTTTTCTATCCGTCGGTGGGCCTGTCGTGGGTGCCCACTTCGTTGTGGGATCTGGGCGAGGCATTCAGCTATCTGAAACTCCGCGGTTCGATCGCCTCGGTGGGTACGCCCTTCCCGCGCTACCTGACGATCCCGACCTACGAATACGACGCCACGAACCGCGTCTGGAAGGACAAGACCCACTACCCGATCGGCGACCTGAAGCCCGAGCGCACGACGACCTATGAGGTCGGTCTCGATGCACGGCTGTGGCGCCACATCAACCTTTCGGTTTCGTGGTACCAGGCCGACACGAAGAACCAGACCTTCGACCCCTCGCTGCCGCCCTCGTCCTCCTACACGACGATCTACCTGCAGACGGGCCACGTCCGCAACACGGGCGTCGAGCTCTCGGCGGGGTATGATAATACCTGGCGGGATTTCCGATGGGCGACGAACTTCACCTTCTCGTGGAACCGCAACGAGATCATCGAACTGGCGGCCAATGCCGTGAATCCGGTGACGGGCGAACCGTTGAATCTCGAGAAACTCGACATCAAGGGGCTGGGCAAGGCGAAGTACATCCTCAAGGAGGGCGGCACGCTGAACGACCTCTACACGACCTCGAGCCTGCGCTTCAACGACAACGGATACGTCGAGGTGGACAAGAGCGGCAACCTGCTCATCACCGACGAGGGCGAGGACATCTACCTCGGGTCGGTGGTTCCGGACTACAACCTCGCGTGGCGCAACGACTTCTCGTGGCGGGGGCTGAATCTCGGCGTGCTCTTCACGGGCAGCATCGGCGGCGTCTGCTACTCCGCGACGCAGGCCAATCTGGATCTTTACGGCGTTTCGGAGGCTTCGGCCGCGGCGCGCGATGCGGGCGGCGTGTGGATCAACGGCCGCGAGCTGGTCGACGCGCAGAAGTGGTACCAGGCCATCGGCGCGCAGTCGGGACTGCCGCAGTATTATCTCTATTCGGCAACGAACTTCCGCCTGCAGGAGCTCTCGCTGGGCTATACGCTCCCTCCGAAGTGGTTCCGCGACCGGATGCGCATGACCGTCTCGTTCGTCGGGCGCAACCTGTGGATGATCTACTGCAAGGCGCCGTTCGACCCTGCGGCCGTGGCGTCGACGGGTCTGAACTACCAGGGCATCGACTACTTCATGATGCCGTCGCTCAGGAGCCTGGGCTTCAACGTGAAATTCCAATTCTAAATGAACAGCAAGACCATGAAAACTACGAATCATAAGGTGCAGCGGCTGCTGCTTGCGGTCGTGCTGCTCGGCCTGGGGGCCTGCACGGGGGATTTCGAGGATTACAACCGCAATCCCAACCAGGTGACCGAGGGCCAGATGGAGGCCCTGAACTACAAGACGGGCACGAAGGTCAAGACCTTGCAGGGTCTCGTGATCCCGGTTCAGGAGCACATGTATCAGTTCAACGAATCGCTGACCGGAGGCCCCTTCGCGGGCTATATCGGCGCCACGGTGGACACGTGGCAGACGAAGTTCGAGACCTACAACCCCTCGGCCGACTGGCGCAAGTGGCCCTTTGCGAACGTCATCACCGAGACCTATACCCCTTATAAGGGCATCGTCGGGGGCACGGACGACGAGGTGGCCATTGCCTTTGCGCGGCTGCTGCGCGTGGCGATCATGCAGCGCGTGACGGACTCCTACGGCCCGATCCCGTACTCGAAACTCGAGGACAACGAATCGGTCTACGTCGAGTACGACTCGCAGGAGGCGGTCTACACGAAGATGTTCGAGGAGCTGGACGAGGCGATCGAGACGCTGGGCCGCAATACGACGCTCTCTTCCGAAGCGTGGAGCCGCTACGACGGAGTCTACTACGGCAACATCGCGCAATGGCTGCGATATGCCAACTCGCTGAAGCTCCGCATGGCGATGCGCCTTTCGGAGGTGAAGCCCGAGCTGGCGAAGGCGAAGGCCGCCGAGGCGATTGCCGGGGGCGTCATCACGGCGAATGCCGACAATGCCCAGATGCACGCCGCGGAGAACCGCATGACACTGATCTACAACGACTGGGGCGACCACCGCGTGGGGGCCGACATCCTCTGCTACATGACGGGCTACAACGACCCGCGTGTGGAGAAGATGTTTCTGCCGAACGACGCAGGCAACTACGTCGGCATCCGCATCGGCATCGACGTGGCGGGCAAGTCGACGGCCATGACGAAGTATTCGAACCTGATCGTCGAGTCGACGACCCCCTACCTGTGGTTCAACGCCGCGGAGGCTGCGTTCCTGCGTGCGGAGTACGAACTGCGCTGGGGCTCGGAGGAGACGGCGCAGGAGCTCTACGAGCAGGCCATCCGCCTCTCGTTCGAGGAGCGGGGCGCCAGCGGCGCCGACGCCTACATCGCCGATGCCACCAGCAAACCCGCGGCCTACGACGACCCGTTGAAAACGTACAGCGCCCCGGCGCAGAGCACGATCACGATCGCGTGGACGCCGGGTGCGGAAAACTTCGAGGCGAATCTCGAACGCATCATCACGCAGAAGTGGATCGCCATCTTCCCGTTAGGCGTCGAGGCATGGTCCGAACACCGGCGCACGGGCTATCCGCGGCTGCTGCCGGTCGTTGCCGACAAGTCGGGCGGCGGGGTCGACGTGGCGCAGGGCGCGCGGCGGCTTCCCTACCCCGTGGAGGAGTACCAGCAGAACAACACGAACCTGCAGGCGGCGATCCAGACGCTCAACGCCGAGCAGACGAACGGCAACCGCACGGGCGACCAGATGGGTACGCGCGTATGGTGGGACTGCAAACCCTATAACAACTGACCGATATGAAACAGACAAGCATATACCGACTGATCCTTCCGGTCATGGCGTTGCTGCTCGGGGTCTCGTGCAGCGACTGGACCGAGACGGAGAACATAGAGAGCACGGTTCTCAAGCCGTGGGAGCAGGATCCGGCGCTGTGGGCCGACTACACGGCGGCGCTGCGCGCCTACAAGGCGTCTGCGCACTACCTTTCGTATGTGCGGCTCCACAATTCGCCCTCGCCGGCCTCGAGCGAGCAGGACTTCATGCGCTGCCTGCCCGATTCGCTCGACATCGTGGCGCTGACCAACGCCGACAACTTCTCCGCGTATGACACCGAGGACATGGCCACGATGCGCGAGAAGGGCACCCGGGTGCTCTATCAGGTGGACTACGCGGCCCGCAAGGCGGAGTTTTCGGGAGAGGCGGCGCTCAAAACCTACCTCGACGGCGTGATCGCCGCCGTCAAGGCCAACGGCATGGGCGGCTATTCGTTCACCGCCGACCCGCTCGACGCCGCAGCCACGGCCGCGATCGTCGCGACGCTTTCGGCAGCCAAGGGCGACGGGCAGCTGCTCGTCCTCGAGGGCAACCCGCTCTTGGTGTCCGAGGCGGATCGTGCGAAGCTCGACTATGTGGTTCTCGACACCGAAAAGGCCGAAAATACCACCGAGGTGCGGCTTCAGGTGCTGAACGCCACGACCTATGCGGGCATCGCCGCCGATCGGCTGCTGCTGGCCGCCGAGGTCGACGCTCCGCTGCAGGATGCCGACCGCACGGAATACGCCGCCGTGGAGGCGATGGCGCGCTGCGTCGTGGAGTTCGGGCCGCTGGCCGGATTCGCAGCCTACAACATCGCCGGGGACTACTACCATGCCGAGATGAACTACCAAACCATCCGCACGGCGATTCAGACGTTGAACCCTTCCAAATAAGAGAGCCATGAAACGATACCTCATAATATTCTTCGCGCTGCTCGCGGCGCTGACGGCCTGCGAGCGGTTCGACGCCGACGACCGCAAGTTCGACAATGCGGTTTATCTGAATGTCTCGCAGACAGACCCCGTGCAGCTGGCGACCATCAGCAACAACCGCGCGACCTACGAGTGCACGTTCCAGATTTCGCTGGCCTACCCTGCCGACGGGGACGTGACGGTCACGCTCGAGGTCGACCCGTCGCTCGTCGCGACGTACAATGCCCGCTACGGCACGCAGTGGCCGATGCTCGACGCGAAATATTACGCCCTTTCGGCCGAAACCGCGACCATCCCCGCGGGGCGTACCACCTCGGACGTCGTCACCCTGCAGCTCAAGGAGCTCATGGGCGAGGGCGACGAGCAGACCGGGGCCCTGCCTTTGGACGAGACCTATCTTGTCCCGGTGCGCATCAGCGGGGCGTCGATGGAGATCCTCGGGGGTTCGGACGTCGCCTACTATGTGGTGAAGCGCTCCTCGGCGATCACCGTCGCGGCGCAGCTCAACGAAGGCAACTGGATCAACTTCCCGACCCTCGACAAGTACGGCGCCAACAGCAAGTCGTGGAACGGCCTCACGGCCATGACCTACGAGGCGCTGATCTATATCGACCAGTTCGCAAATTCGATCGTTAACGCCAGCGGTAATACCAGCACCGTGAACATCTCCTCGGTGATGGGTGTCGAGCAGTATTTGCTGCTGCGTATCGGCGACACGAACTTCGAGCGCCAGCAGCTGCAGTTCGACGGCTCGGGCGGCGGCTCGCAGTTCGGGAAATTCCCGTCGAGCGACGCCGCGAAGAATCTCGAAACGGGGCGCTGGTACCATGTGGCCTGCACCTACGACCAGGCGACACAGACCGTGCGCGTCTATGTCGACGGCAAGATCCAGAGCGAGGAGACCGGCGTGGGCATCACCGCTCCGAGCAAGAAGAACCAGATCAATCTGGCCATGCGTGCCTTGTATGACTTGTGGAACTCGGCTTCGGAAGCCGATAAACCGCAGTACGAAACCGACGAGACAGGCTATAACAAACTGGGTGACGCCTACCAGTTCTTTATCGGCAAGTCCTACGACGACTACCGCCCGCTGAACGGCAAGATCGCCGAGGCCCGCGTGTGGTCCGTGGCGCGCACGCCCGAACAGATCTGGGAGAACATGTACGAAATCACCGATCCCGAGAGCGACCCGACCCTGCTGGGCTACTGGAAGTTCAACGAGGGGGCCGGCAATACCGTCAAGGACTACTCGATGTACGGCAACGACGGCGTGGCCCAGACCGACATCGTATGGCCCGCGGGTATCGAAATTCCGAAAATCAACGAAACGGAGGAGTAAATCATGAAAACGAATCACAAGATATTCAGAACAATAGGAACGATGCTCCTTGCGGCGACCGTTCTCGCGGGCTTCACGGCCTGCGAGACGGATTCCGTGGAGCAGTCGGGAGGCAAATTGCCCGATAAAGAAGAGATTGAGAATGTGTACGGTATATTGCGTTGTAGCAGCAGTTGCGAAAATACCGTTGATATGATCTTAACTGAGGGCAACGGCTTCTTGGTTAACGGCGTCTATTTCGAACAAACAAAACCGGTATCTGAAAACGTGTCCATCCAACTGCAGATAGACGAATCCGTTATTGAGGCTTATAATACTCTAACCGGAGTAGAACGTACCCTTCTTCCCGAATCGAACTATGAATTCGTGGAAGGCAATACGCTCGAAATATCTGCCAACGGGAAGCAGTCTGCTTTGAAACAGATTAAATTTTTGGCCGAAGGACTTGCTGCCGGAGAATATGTGCTGCCTGTCTCAACCGGATGGCAAGGTAATATATTGAGAGACAATATCATATATTTCAATATTACCGTCCGAGAACCGTTTGTCGGCGACTATCCTTTGGATCAAGCAAAATTTTATCCGGAAGAAGGAGATGGCAATGCAACGGAACCTATCCTTATGGTATTCTACATCAATACGAAAGATTATGATCCGCGATTGGTAACTGATTTCTATTTGACCAAGAAGAAGCGTAGACCGTCACAAGAATTATGGACCCGTGCGGTAGGCAATATTGTCAACCTGCGGACGGTCACCCTGAAATACGACGAGGCAAGCGGCCGTGCCCTGCTCGATCTGGGATCGGACATGACGCATGTATTGAGCCGCGCTTCGACCTACATCTGGCCCATACAGGAGACGGAACGCAAGGTGTGCCTCAGTCTGGAGGGCGGTGGAACCGGCCTCGGATTCTGTAATTTGTCGGATGAGCAGATCGCCGATTTTGTGGCACAGGTCAAGACAGTTGTTGAAACCTACAACCTTGACGGGATTAACCTATGGGATCGTAATTCAGGATATGGTAAAGAGGGAATGCCGGAAACAAATACCACCTCCTATCCGAAACTCATCCGGGCAATGCGTGAAGCCCTTGGATCTGACAAACTGCTGACTGTTACCGACCACGAGGAGCCGACCGAATATTTTTGGGATACGGAGGCAACTGGCGGTATTGAAGTCGGGCAATATTTGGACTATGCCTGGTCGGGATACAACAGTGGTAATGAAATTACACAAATCTGTGATCCGTGGCATCCGGATGATGTAGAAGTCTCCCAATACACCCATAAGCCTTTTGCCGGTTTGAATCCTGCTAAATATGGCTGCATCAATGCTCCATGGTATAAAGATAAGGATCCGACAACACTTAAGGATACGAAAAATATCTATCGGTGGCGGGCCGCAGGAAACAAACAAAGTCAGATTCTGGTTTTCCAGGATTTAATGACCAGACTCCAGAATGAATATGAATCAAGCGGACAATCATATGGAGGAGTTTGTGTAAATTTTGCTGATGATGGACGAAATGGTACAGGATTGTTAAATATTAATAATAATTATACCGGTGTTACATCGAACTTAATGTACCTTCCAGATGGTACAAGTGGCTATGGCAAGTGGCTGAAAGACTGGTAGGTTAATGAGCGTTATATGAAGCGGAACATCCGGTCGGGATCAAACTCCCGGCCGGATGTCGTTTTGCGGACTGTCCGCACCCCGGAGCGTGCATTCGCCGCCCGCATTTTCAATTCGCAATCCTGACCCCCGCAATCCGAAAGCCGACGGCAAGGGAAATGTCGTCCGGATTTTTTGATTTCCCGATTTTTTTTTAACTTTCGGTAATCCAATCCCCTATTCATGAAGAACCTCTCCCGAAAGATCCTGTTCATGCTTTGCCTGCTCCCCGCGCTGCTGTCGGCCGAAGGCGCGGCAGCCCAGGAGAGCCGCAACATCGTCGGTCGGCTGGTCGATGCGGCCGACGGCAAGGCGCTGGCCTATGCCACCGTGGTCGCGCTGGACAAGAACGGAGAACAGGCCGCGTCGGCAATCACCTATCCCGACGGCCGCTTTTCCGTCAGCCTGCCCCGCAGGGGCGATTATCAGCTGTGGTTCTCCTTCGTGGGATATCAGAGCCTCTCGAAAAAGATCGCCTTCGACAACAGCGGGCAGGATCTCGGAAAAATAGCCCTGAAGGCCGGCGTCGAGGTGCAGGGGGTCGAGATCAAGGCCCGGCAGCTCGTGCGGCGCGAAACGGACCGGCTGGTTTACGACGTGGCCTCCGACCCCGATGCCAGGCGCATGCGGATGATGGAGATCATGGGCAAGATCCCCGAACTGGAGATGAATCCCGGCAACGGGAAACTGCAATACGAGAATACGCCGGTTACCCAAATCTACATCGACAACCGGGAAAACGGCATGATAAACGCCAAACGCCAGTATCCGATGAACTTCATCCAGGCGAGCTACATGTCGAAGATCGAGCTCGTGCTGCCCGGATCCCCCGAGTACAACAACACGGAACCCATCCTGCTCATCGAACTGGCCGCCCCGCTGCCCTACGGTTTTGCCGGGCAGCTCAGCGCCAACGCCTCGACACGAGGCGAATATGCTGCCGGGGCCAATGCGGTAGCGAATACCCCGTGGACAGGGATCGGTGTAAATTACAACTTCGGATACACCGACGCCCCGAAGCTGAGCTCCCGCACGCTGCGCGAAATGCTCGATCCGCAGAGCGTCTACAAAACGCAGGACAATACGCAGACCTCGTGGAGCAACTCCATGAGCCACAGCCTGGGCATGAACCTGTTCCGGACGCTGTTCGACGAAAAGATCGATCTCAACCTGGCCGTCTCCACCGTCAAAAGCGAATCGGATACCTTCAGCGACTCCCGCTCCCAGACACGGGATGCCGCAGGCGGGGAGGTTCGGGCCACGAGCAACACGACACGCGGGCACGATGATGCGCCGATGCGGTTCAATGCGGGCTTTACCATGAGCCAGAAGTGGGGAAAAGGCCGGGGCAAGCGGAACAACTACAACCTGAAGTACACCTACAAGGATTCGCGCACAAACAGCTCCCAGTCGATGCTCTACACGCAGACAGGTGCGGAGGATGAAAACCGCCGGGTGACGGCAACCAGCGGATCGCGCGAGCACAACGTGGATTTCACAATGCTGCTGACGGATCCGGCCCCCGAGCGGAAATGGGCGTTCTATACGTATGCCGGATACATCAACCGCCTGTACGACAACGCCACAGACTACCAGTTGTACGACCCCGCCACGGACACGTTCTACTCCGAAGAGGCGCGTTTCGACGGACTGAACTACCGCCAGCAGGTCGCCTATGCCCGTGTGCATTTTATGGGCTCGGCCTTCAAAAAGAGACTCTCCTACGGGCTCTCGCTTCAGGGCGAAAACGTCAGCAACAAGGGCACCTTCCTCAGCACGGGAGGCAGCAAGTTGGATTACAACGAGTTCAATATCCTTCCGATCGCCAGCGTCTCCCTGCGGATCAAGCGGTTCAGTCTCGGAGCTTCATATCGGGGCAGCGTCCGCAGGCCCAGTGTTTCGCAACTCAACCCCTATGTGGACGCCACCGACCCGGAGAACCTCCGCACGGGAAATCCGCATCTGAAAGGCGAATATACCCACAACTTCGGAGGAACCGTCTCACGCGATTTTTCATCCGGGTGGATCAAGGGCATCATCCTCTCCTACGGATACGCCTTCACCGACAACGCCATCGAACGCATCACCACCGTCGACGGGAACAACATCTCGACGACGACCTACGAAAACATCGGACGCAACAGCCAGCACGGGGTCAACCTCAGCCTGCGGCTGCAGCCGGCCCGCATCCTGCGACTGAATCTCGGCGGCAGCTATACGAATACGACCTACGAATTCGCTTCGGCCCCCAGCAACGCGGTCAACAGCTTTGCAGCCAATGCGAGCGCCACCCTGTCGGTATGGGGAACGAGCATCTATTGCGGATGCCAGCTCCGCCCCTACTCGATGTCGGCCCAAAGCC
Source organism: Candidatus Alistipes faecavium (assembly GCA_019118605.1). GTDB lineage: Bacteria > Bacteroidota > Bacteroidia > Bacteroidales > Rikenellaceae > Alistipes > Alistipes faecavium. The sequence goes on from DWYP01000034.1 coordinate 50,155, forward strand.
GTGACTTCACGATGTATCCGGACATGGAGCTGCAGCTGTCGCGCTATTTCAGGAAGCCGCATCTGGGTGTCAGCCTCTTCATCACCGATCTGTTGCACCGCAGCCGCCGGGTCAGGGAGGTGATCGGCACGGAGACCTTCACGCAAACGGGCTACCGTCAGGTGTTGGGCCGGACGTTTACCCTCTCGGTTTACTGGCAGTTCGGCAAGTTCCGGCAGCCGCAGGCGATCGAGAGCACGGCCTACGACACGAAGCGCGCCGGGCTGTTTGAATAGCAGGCCCTCCGCGGTCTGAAGCAGGCAGGATGCCGAAAAGAACAAACCTCGCAAAATACTGATTTTGCGAGGTTTTTCAAGATTATTTTGTCCGGATTTGCCCGAATCTCTTCGGGGGGGGGCTTCGGGATTTGTCCGGGGTTCCCAAGGGTCTGGCCCGAATCCCTCCGGGGCTCTCGGGGGCCTTCGGGTTTGTCCGAATCCCTCCGGGACTCTCCGGAAGCGTTGCGGGCCTGCCGGAGCGGACGTCGGCCCCCGGGCCAAAGCTTCGGCTACTCCTTACCGGATTTCTTGTCGGGAACAGGATACGGCAGATTGGCCGCCGCGTCGCCCATCTGCTCCAGATAGGCGTCGTACATGTCGAGAATCCACGAGTCATTCTCCTCGGCCTCCTTGTCGTGAACCTTTCCCTCGGGCCCCTTGAACCACTTCTTGCAGAAATCCTGAAGCCCCGGGTAACGATCCTTCATCAGCACCGAGTTGACCAGCGTGTAGGGATAGACAATCCCCTCGGGATCGTTGTGGAAACGGATGCCGTAGTTCGTCTGAAGCGATCTCCCCATGCCGTTTATCCCCGAAGAAACCCATATTTTCCACCAGTAGGTGGTGGCGTTCCGGCCCACTTTGTTGACGCAGAAAAGCATCTGCATCGTGTGGTAGCGGCTTGCGAAGTTGGGCTTGGCGAGCGGGTGCGACTCCCAGCGCAGACCGTCGGGATGGTCGGCCGTCGTCTCCACATAGTCGATGCTCACGACGTCATCGGCCGTATATTCGATCGGCTCCTTGTCGTCGGGCGTCTTCGTGACCTTGAACGAGTAGTTCTCCTTCTTGAAGACCGAATTCTCGGCATGCCAGCCCCGATGGACGTAACAGTCGACTTTCTCTCCCGATTTGAGGGTAATGACCACATGATCCGACTCCGCATCCTCGGGATCCTTGGCTTCGGCACGGGCGATCATGCCGATGGTGGCCAATGCAGCCAATGCATAAAGGAAAAAGCGTTTCATATCTGTCTCAGGTTAGTGTTTGAACATTCAATGTACTGCGGGCCGATACGCCTCGAGCATCAGAATGGTGCGGCTGCGGTCGGAAGCCTTCGACTGCAGGATCTGTTCGGCGAGTTCGGGGTCGTCGGACACATAGGCGGCCACCGACTCGCGGAAACGATCCTTGCCCCGGCGGCTGGCCGATCCGGCGTCGTAGAACTCCGCCTCGCCTGTTTTGCGCAGGTAGTAGGCCGTGCGCGAACGGCTCAGCGAGCGGTATTTGACCAGCACCTCGATGCCGCCGTTCGAATCGACGCCATAGCCCTTCTGCGCGAAGACGCCGACGCAGATATGCGGGGTCTCGAAGTAGACCCACAGCCAGCCCGCAGCCGCCGCAGGGATGAACTTATGCGGATGTTCGGGCGCCGCGGCATGCCAGCAAACGATCGAGTCGATCTCTTCGTAACGGTAGATCTCCTTGCTCTTGTCCTTGTAGAAAGCGCGCCGCAATAGCTTGACATCCTGCGCATGTTTGGGGAGTTCGATGCGGTCTTTTTCGCCGCATTCGATGACCCGGCCGTCCTTGAGATAGATGCGCCCCTGAACCGTAGAGGCAGCCTGTGCGGCGGAAACCGCTGTCACACACAGGGAAAACAGCAGTATGGTGCGGAGGATTCGTGAATTCATGGCGGCTTTCTTGACTTGTTCTGAAAAAGTTTTACAATTCCATGACATGGACCCGAAACAACTCGACAACCGAGAAAAAAAATGGCATTCGACCGACCGGACAGGAGTTTGAGACCATCCCAAAAGTACGGCATATTCCTGACATATCAAAATGAATCGAACGGTTCCCCAAACGGATTCCGCGCCATTGCCCGCTATTGCCCGGTTCTCGGATCCGGAGGGCTACGGGACGAATAGTTTCTTGCCGGTATTGAATTCCATGCCGATCGCAGCAATGGATTGAGTGCTCGTACAGAGCCCCGCAAAGCAACCGAAGGGAGGAGCCCCCGCAAACAAAAGAAAGTCCGGCAGCCGGTTTAAGAAACCGCCCCTTTAAGAAAGGGGTTTTAGGGGCTGCGGGGCCTCACGGGGTTTCCGACGGCTGAATCCGCTCCCGTCCTTCCCATAAAGCCCCCTCCGAGGAGGGGGCAGATTTGAATACGCGGCCACGGGCTGCGAGCAACGGCCGCGACGGGCATTCCGACGCTCGGCGAACTTTCGCTTGTGCGGATTTTCACGCCGTTTTCCGGTTCGGGGTTTCGGCGAGGAGGTAACCGAAGGTGAGAGCCCCACGCAAAAAAATATCCGGCAACATATCGGTTGCCGGATATTTGGTGAACCCGCTGGGGCTCGAACGTCGGCCGAAAGGCCGATCCTCACCGACGAGCCGCCGATGTCGTCCGCAGGACGGTTCGGGGTTTCGGCGAGGAGGTAACCCAGGACCCCAACAAAAAAAGAGGAAAGCCACTCGGCCTTCCTCTCTGGTGAACCCGCTGGGGCTCGAACCCAGGACCCCAACATTAAAAGTGTTGTGCTCTACCTGCTGAGCTACGGATTCTCCCGTGCCAAAGGGATCTGAATCCCGTTTTGGTGGTGCAAATGTACGTATTTATTTTTAATTTGCAACATCCGCACTGCGATTTTTTGACTCCACACGCTGCGGCTAAATTTTTTTTTCGTTATCTTTGTTGCCACTAACACAAGAGGGGTGCCCTGCCGGTATTCGACCCGTCGGGCTGAGATCATACCCTATGAACTTGATGCGGGCAGTGCCGCCGAAAGGACTTGTTCATAGACCGTAATGGCTTTGCTCCCGGCGTGCGCCCTTCTGAAATTACGGTATCAGCATGAACGTTTATGTCAACCGAACGCCTGTCGAGCTCCCCGGCGATACGACGGTCTCGGAGCTGCTCGAACGGCAGAGGATCGCGGCCGACGGTACGGCCGTAGCCGTGAACAACCGCGTCGTGCCGCGCGCCGAATGGCCGACGACGCACCTCGAAGAGGAGGCAAAGGTCACGATCGTAAGGGCCGTCTGCGGAGGATGAGCATGCGGCTGATCGTCATCACCGACACGGCGTTCCGGCCCGACGAGGCGGAGGTGATCCGCATCCTGCTCGGCGGAGGAATCGACCGCGTGCACGTGCGCAAGCCCTCTGCCGCGGAAGGCGACCTGCGGAGGCTCCTCGAGGCGCTGCCCGCGGAGCTCTACCCGCAGCTGACGCTTCACGACGCCCTGCCCCTGGCCGTGGAATACGGTCTCGGGGGCGTGCACCTGAACCGTCGGAGTCCCGAGGCCCCGGAGGGCTTTCGGGGGCTTGTGAGCCGCTCGTGCCATACCCTCGACGAGCTTGCGGCATGCCGCACGGAGGACTACCTCTTCCTGAGCCCGCTGTTCGACAGCATCTCCAAGAGCGGATACCGCGCGGCATTCTCCGCGGCACAGCTCCGCGAAGCGGCTGCCCGGGGGCTGCTCGGCAGCCGGGTACTGGCCCTCGGAGGCGTGACCCCCGAGCGGCTTCCGCAGGTGCGGGAGTACGGATTCGGGGGTGCGGCCCTGCTGGGCTGCATCTGGCGCGACACCTCGCACGAAGGGCTCCGGAGGACGCTCTCCGCGCTGCACGGATACGCAAACGAAAATGAATAAATATCAGAATGCTTCAGTTCATCACACACCGAAACGCACGTTTCGACGAAATATCCGGCACGCGGGCCGTGCTTGAGGGCGGCTGCCGCTGGGTGCAGCTGCGCATGAAGGACGCTTCGGACGAAGAGTTCCTGCGCGCGGGCCGCGAGGTTGCACGCCTCTGCCGCGCCTTCGGGGCGACGTTCCTCGTGGACGACCGCGTGCATCTGGTCGGGGAGCTCGGGGCCGACGGCGTACATGTGGGCAGGAACGACATGCCCGTCGCCGAGGCGCGCCGGATCCTCGGCCCGGAGCGGATCGTCGGGGCCACGGCCAACACCTTCGAGGAGATCCGCCGCGCTGCGGAGGCCGGGGCCGGATACATCGGCCTCGGGCCCTTCCGCTTCACCGAGACGAAGCAGCACCTGAGCCCGATTCTGGGGCTCGAGGGTTACCGGACGATCTTCGCCCGCTGCCGCGAGGCGGGCATCACGCTTCCGGTCGTGGCGATCGGCGGCATCACGGCCGCGGACGTCGCGGAGATTCTTGCCGCGGGAGCCACCGGAATCGCCCTCTCGGGAGCGCTGCTCGGAGCACCGGATCCCGCGACCGAAACCCGCAAAATCATCGACATCATAGAAGAAAATTCCAAATCATAGAAGACAATGAGCGAATTGGTTATCGGCGGACGGACGTTCCGTTCGCGCCTGTTTGTAGGCACCGGGAAGTTCAGTTCCAACGAGCTGATGGCCCGGGCCATCGAAGCCTCTCAGAGCGAAATGGTCACCGTGGCGATGAAACGCATCGACATGCAGAACCCCCAGGACGACATGCTGGCACATGTGCGCCGTCCGGAGATCCAGCTCCTGCCCAACACCTCGGGCGTGCGCGATGCCGAGGAGGCCGTATTGGCGGCGCAGCTGGCCCGCGAGGCCTTCGGCACGAACTTCATCAAGCTGGAGATCCACCCCGACCCGAAATACCTCCTGCCTGACCCCGTGGAGACGCTCCGGGCCACGGAGCAGCTGGCCAGAATGGGATTCGTGGTGCTGCCCTACATCCAGGCCGACCCGGTGTTGTGCAAGCGCCTTGAGGAGGCCGGGGCCGCCACGGTGATGCCCCTCGCCGCGCCGATCGGCACGAACAAGGGCCTCGTGACGCGCGAACTGCTGGAGATCATCATCGAGCAGAGCAACGTCCCGGTCGTCGTCGACGCAGGACTCGGGGCCCCGTCGCACGCCGCCGCGGCGATGGAGATGGGCGCCGACGCCGTGCTGGTCAACACGGCCATTGCCGTGGCCGGAGACCCCGTGCGCATGGCGAAAGCATTTGCGCAGGCCGTCGAGGCGGGGCGCGAAGCCTATGAATCGGGGCTCGGGGCCCAGGCGCGGTGCGCCGAGGCGAGCAGCCCCCTCACGTCGTTCCTCGATTAAAATCGCTGCCGAGATGTTCTCAGAAGAACTGGCCAAATACGACTGGGAGGAGACCACCGCGCGGATCCTCTCGAAGACGGCCGCGGATGTCGAGCGGGCGCTCGCAAAGGGACACCCCACGCTCGACGATTTCATGGCTCTGGTCTCGCCCGCCGCGGCGCCCTACCTCGAGACGATGGCGCGCCTGAGCCGCCGCTACACGCAGGAGCGCTTCGGGAAGACCGTCTCGATGTACATCCCGATGTACATCACCAACTCGTGCACGAATTCGTGCGTCTACTGCGGCTTCAACCGCCACAACGCCATTCCGCGGGTGATCCTCACGCAGGAGCAGATCGAAGAGGAGTGCCGAGCGATCCGCGAACTGGGGCCCTTCGAGAACCTGCTGCTCGTCACGGGCGAGAACCCCCGGGCCGCGGGCGTCGACTACATCGAAGAGGCGCTGCACACGTGTCGTCCGTGGTTCAACAACCTCACCATCGAGGTGATGCCGCTGGCGGCCGAGGAGTACGAACGGCTCACGCACGCGGGCCTGAACGGCGTGGTGTGCTTCCAGGAGACCTACAACCGCAAGAACTACAACCGCTACCACCCGGCGGGCATGAAGTCGAAGTTCGAGTGGCGCGTGAACGGCTTCGACCGCATGGGGCAGGCCGGGGTGCACAAGATCGGCATGGGCGTGCTGATCGGGCTGGAGGAGTGGCGCACCGACGTCACGATGATGGCCCTGCACCTGCAATACCTGCGCAAGCACTACTG
>DWYP01000035.1 GCA_019118605.1 Candidatus Alistipes faecavium
TCGTTATCAAATATAAACGGAGAGTGTGTAACAGCTATTAATCCATTGCAAAATCCACTATTCCTAACATCAACTAAAAAATGCTTTTGCCATTTTACAGATAATGACAATTCTGGCTCATCAATTAAAACAAAATATTGGTTTTGTTCGGACAAATACAATTGGCTAAATAAAGAAACAATCTGTTTTTCTCCAGATGATAATTGGTATAATTCCACCGGTTGATTGTCAATATTAGACATTATGGAAAATGTAAAATTAGAGCTATCATATCTAACATTTTTATTTTCCAGATATTTACCGCATACCTCTCCGAATTTTCGTATTTGGATTTCTTTTTTCTCCAATTCGGAATGGGAATTCAAAAGTTTTATAAAATAATGACAGACTACTCTATCGTGTTCAGATATGATACCTCGATCCCTTATTTCTCGTAAAGTTGTTAATAGTCGACTTTTATTTTGGGTTGATAAAATTTTTTCATCGACTCGATTCATGATATTATGAATAGTATCGTCATCTGCATTTTTAATAGGTGTTACATCAACATTTCTATACTTTTCTTCAACTACATCACCTAAATAGCCTAATGTTAATGAGTTTAAACTATCTCTAAAGAAATCTTTCAGTGTATTCAGCGTTCTATTAATTGCATCATTTACATCACTCATGCCGAATTCTACAAGCTCTGTAAATGCATTATTTCTACTATTATTTTGCGACCGTTTCGAACGATATTCTTGTTCATCAATATCTCTACCCAACACAACTTTAAGGTCTTGCTCAATTCTTCGATAAGTGGGTAGATATAAAACGCAAGTATCTTTCAATGCAGATTTAAGAGAAGATAGTCGGTGTTTTAAAGCCGCATGTTTTTCGACCGTCTCTGGCTCAGATTCAGAAAAAAAGTCAAATGTTGACTCAATATCTAGCTCCCGTAAAATATAATCTACAGGAAACCCATATCGACGACATAAAGACTCAATTTTTTCTATGTCAATCGTCCTACCACGAGTTTGAGCGAATCTGAGTTCATTCCGAATAGGTGCAGGAAACCTTCTAATAAAACTTTCATCAAAAAATGCAATAGTATTGATATCTGTTTTAGTTATTGTATGAGCATGTTCATTTATTTGAATAGTAACACTTTTAAAATTATACTGGGATAACTTGCTCCATTGCATTGACAATGTATAAAACAGCATCTTAATAATGGTTGTTTTGCAGGACCCATTCTCTCCTATTAAAATTAGGGTATTGTTTTTCAATTTCAATTCATAGTCTAATTTACCATGCAATTTCTTAATCGCAAAACTTGTAATTTCCATAAATCACCAATTATATGATTACTGAGAGAGTTCTCGATGGACATTTTCCTAACAAATATACGCATAATAAGCCACACAATCAACTATCAAGAATAGATTTAGTAATTTTTCCAACTACAACAAATAATACTTTTCGAGATGTTACAATCCGAATCCTCTGTTGCGATTAATTCACAAAGCTTATTTTCTTCGGGACGGAGTATTGTATCCTTCGCACTTTCGCTCGAGTCATCCGAAAACATTAATTTTATCCACCAATAGACGCAATCACTTAGCTCTTGTGGAGCACAGCCCATCTTTGCTACAATATCTATACGCATATTTAAATTGTAAATGGAGTGTGGGATGTAATAAAGCGACGAGCTAGACAATAGCGTTCTTGAATTGTGTGAAAATAATTCATATCTTTGTCGAAAGCATTGGGATGCAAACGAGTGCATGATGACCGCATCACGGGAGTGACCTTTTGGGAAAATGCTTTACGTAATGAGCTGATTGTGAATGAGGAATATGCTTGGGTCGGAAATCCGTTTTCCGCTCCAAAGCAACAGGGAGGACCTCAAAGGTTCTCCCTGTTGCTTTGTGTTTTGAGAGGCGGACCCGTCCCCCGCGACCTCAAGGCTTCCCTCCCAGGGGCCGGGGGTGTTGGCAACAATTCGCGGGAAATCACTCGCGCCGCGGCGCGAGTACGGGTCCCGTTTCCCGTTCCGAAACAACAGGGAGCACCATCCTGGCGCTCCCCGCTGCATCCTGTTGTATGTTGGTTGATGGGTATGCATCTCCTGCGACCTCAAAGCTCCTCTTCCGGGGATCGGGGTGCGCATGGCATGGTGCGGGCCGTCCGGCCGTGCAAGCTGTCTGGCCGTCCGGCCTCCAGTATGGGGCTACGGCCTGCCGAGGCGTTGCGCCGCGGTCTGTGCGTCCGAGGAACTTTTGAACCGCGGCTGTATGACCATATTCCCCTGCATGTCGATTGCGCCCCAGTGTCCGTCGGCCACCTGCACGATGGCAAGGCGGTTCTGTCCGAAGTTCCTGCAGCTCGGGAACTGCGGCGCAATGGCCCACCGCCCGAAGTGGTCGAGGTATCCGAAGAGCCCGGTCTGCGGATCCTCTTCGGCCCAGAGTTCGAGGCCCGCGAGGCGTCCCTTCTCGATCGACTCGATGGCTGCGTAGATGTTGCTCCCGCTCGAGAATACCGCCGGAATGACCAGTTGCCCCAGCGTGTTGATGGCTCCGTAGCGGTGCCCGATCCGCACGCGGGCCATGCCGCTGCTCCGGAACGGCTGGACGCCCTCGAACTGCGGCCGTATGGCCCACATGCCCCAGTCGTTGAGGTATCCGTAGAGCCCTGTTGCGGGGTCTTCGGCCGGGGTGAAACGCTTCCCGTCCGGAATGATGCCTCCGACCTGCGGCGTCGGCTCCTGCAGGAGCCCGGTGAATGCCGGGCCCATGATCGAACAGGAGCTCAGCATCGGAAGGATTGCGGCGAGCAGAAGAAGTCGTTTCATGGCCGTGTCTATCTGTGGAGTAAATAGTTGCGGATGATCTTGTAGGGAATGACCGCGAGCGGTGAGAGCATGACCAGAATCGCCGCGTAGGTGAGGATGAAGTAGATCACGGCGATGACGATGGCCACGAAGAGGAATCCCGCGGCGAACATCGCTACGTTGACACCCGTCGTGGTGGCTACGTGGACGCCGTTGCGGAAGTGCTTGACCACCTCCGTGGAGTTGCGTATTCCCCACATGATCGTCTTTCCGCACCACAGCAGGAAGACCCCGGCCACCGAGAGGATGACCTTCAGAATTCCGGCTCCCGAGGATGCCGCTTCGCGGATCTTGCTTCCGAGCGAGCGCTTCTTGCGGAGCGCGATGCCTGAAGACTCCAGTTCGATCTCCTTGTTGAAGTGGCCGATCAGGCTCCAGCCCATCGAGAAGGCCACATAGGGCACCAGCAGCAGCATGAAGGGCCAGTGCTTGGCAAAGGTGTTGACGATCGAGCCCCACAGGGTGATGTCGTGCGAGGTGAAGATCGTGCGCGTGCCCTGGAAGGCCTCCTGGAAGAAGAGCGCTGCGAAGAACACGACAATATAGATCATCGAACCGTTGAAACGGTAGTCGATCGCCTCGTTGTAGTTGTCGATGACCACATTGATGCGGCGGATGATCTCCGGGTCCGCGGGCTGCAGATCCCGGGCGCGGAGGAGGCGTTTGCGGATCTTCGGGATCACGCGACCCCGCGGGTAGCGGAACGTGAGCCTGTCGGTCTCGCTGCAGTTGACGAGGTTCTGCTCCCCGGTGTTCTGGAACCAGATTCCGATTGCCTGATTGACGGCCTCCAGGGCCTGATCGTCGTTGCCGCCCCGGGAGGTCGGGGGCGTGTCGAGGCGTCTGATTTTCCGCGGACGCCGGATGCAGAAGAACACCGGAATGACCGTCAGCACGAAGACCAGCGTGAAGAGCGGCCGGTAGGCGTCGAAGACGGTGAAATCGTCGAACGCCGCGACGCCGTGTATCTGTGCAACCTCCTCATCGGTCAGCATCCGGTTGTAGACCGCGACATCCGCGACGGAGCCCTTGATGCGCCCCGGGAGCGACTCCTGGAAGAGTCCCACACGGTTCGTGTGGAGCGTGCTGTCCTGCGGGAGCTCGCACTCCGAGGTCTCGACGCGGTCCTGGATGTAGATCTTGCGGACGCCGGCCGATTCGTCCACGGCGATCGTGAAGCGGATCCATTCGTCCTTCGGAAGCTTGATGCCCTCGTCGTTCTGCGTGGCGTCGATATTTCCGTTGGTGTGGTATTCGCCCTCGAACTTCCGCGGACGGTGCTCGCGCTTCAGCTCCGGGTGGTTGATCCGTTCGCCCGAGGCGTCGTAATAGATCGTCTCGAGCCACGAGATCCAGTTGTTGTGCCCTTTGTTGTCCTCGGTGTCGAAGCGCAGCAGCATCGAGACGGTCATCTGCGGGCAGTCCGCCCAGTTGAGTTTCCCGATGAACTCCATCGGGAGGATCCGGATTGCCGTGCGTTCCCCTTCCGGCGAGTCGACGTACTGCACGCTGTCGGGTACCAGACGGCTGCGGGAGATTGTCTTCGGCTTGCCGTATTTCGAGTACGAGGAGATGTACATGGGCTGCCCCGTGATGCGGTCGCAGAGGTCGCCGCTGAAATCGAAGTGGTGGATGGCGCCTTCGGGAAGTGCCGGGGCAGGCGTTTGTTCGTCCGAAGAGGCGGACACGGCACCCGTACCGAGCAGGGCGCAGAGGATGAGCAGGCCGAGTTTCTTCATAAGCGGATTTTTGAAATGAATACCTCACAAAGATATTTTTGTCCGCCTGAACCCTCGGATCAATGCGTCAATTGATGCGTCATTGTCACAAAAAACAGTGCCCGGAGGCACTGTTTACGCCACGGATCCGGGCGTTGGGCGTTTGCGGGCCTGCCGGATCCTGTAACGCGTCGGGGTGCATCCGTAGCGTCGGGTGAAGACCCTCCGGAAGGTCGAAACGGAGTTGAATCCGCAGCTCTCGGCGAGGGCCTCGATGGTCATCGAGCACTCCGGCGCGGCGAGACGTTCGGCCACGGCGCGGATACGGTATTCGTTGACGTATTCGTAGAAGGTCGTGCCGAGCGTATGGTTGAGGTAGTCGGAGAGGTACGTGCGGTTGGACCCGAGCCGCTGGGCGACCTCGCCGATCGTCAGGCGCGGGTTGAGCCAGATCTTCTGCTCGGAGAACAGCCGCTCCAGGGAGTCCGAGAACTCCGGGTAGGAGCCGTCGGGAACCGAGCCCGACGGCTGCGGGGCCGTGGCCTCGGCCAGCACGAGGGGCTGTTGCTTGTGGATGTTGTAGCAGATCACGCACCAGAGGATTCCCGAGACTACGTTGTAGAGGATGTCGATGTCTGCCGAGATCTGGAGCGACGTGTAGGCCCAGATGCCGAGGAAGAGGATGAAGAAGATCAGCAGCTTCCAGAGCCATTCGAGATCGAGCCGCTCCGTGTTGGAGAAATTCTCCCGCAGGACGCGGTTGTAGGCCGGGATGGTGCGGAAAAGCCGTGCGATGATCCCCAGGCCGTATCCGAGTGCGAGCAACACGTCCGTATAGAATACGAGGCCCGAGGGCAGGAAGAGGTACAGCAGGAGCAGGAGCAGGAAGGGCCCTTCGTGGAGCAGGGCCCGGCGCCACGTGAACCATCCGGGGCATGTCAGCTCGAGGAGCAGGAAGGCGCAGGTCGGGACGGCGAGCATGTCGATGCAGATGCAGAGCCGTTCGAGTCCCGGGTCGGAGAGCGGGGCGCTTATCAGCAGCAGGTCCTTCACGTGGAGCAGCATCCAGAAGAGGAGCACCCCTCCCAGCAGGCGGTGGAGGCGCTTTTTCCTGTTGACAAGGAAATAGATGCCTGCGGCCAGCAGAAAGCAGGAGATGCCGATCCGGGAATATAGAAGCAGGACTGCCGGAGTTATGGCGAGCGGTAGGGTAAGCATGTTCGGGTTGCTATACAAACGAAGGTACGAAAAAACTCCGACATATCCAATTGCCCGCGGGGGCTTTCTTCGGAATCTTCCCGGACTCCGGCGGCGGTGGAAGCGGTGGAAGCGGTGGAAGCGGGGGAGGCAGCGGCGATGGACGGCATCGGGCGGCATCGCCCGGCCTTCGGGCTTCACGCTCCGCCCGGCCTTCGGGCTTCACGTTCCGCCCGGCCTTCGGGCTCCACGCTCCGCCCGGCCTTCGGACTCCCCGCTTTGCCCGGCCTTCGGGCTTCACGCTCCGCCCGGCCTTCGGACTCCACGCTTTGCCCGGCCTTCGGACTCCACGCTCCGCCCGGCCTTCGGGCTCCACGCTCCGCCCGGCGCCGGGCGCTAACGCGCGAGCGTGACGGCCTTGCCGCGGAGGCGGATCTCGCAGCTCTGCCGCGCCTCCTGCCCGGCATCCGAAGGCTGCGAACCCCCTGTGTAGCAGCGGACAACACCGGGCGAGCAGACCGTCGCGCCGTCGGGCTGCACGAGCGCCAGGTCGCGGGCCGAGAGGGTGAATTCCACGCTCTGCGCCTCCCCGGGCTGCAGCGTGACCCTCCGCACACCCTTCAGGGCGCGGATCGGCTTCGGCGACGGCGCGTCGGGATGGCTGACGTAGAGCTGTACGACCTCTTCGCCCGTGCGGTCGCCCGTGTTGCGTACGCGGACGGTCAACGTGACCTCTTCGCCCGTGCGCGGTTGCGGCGTACGGCATACGGGGGTGTCGTAGGCGAAGGTCGTATAGCTCAGCCCGTATCCGAAGGGGTAGAGGGGCACGCCGTCGAAATAGCGGTACGTGCGGCCCCGCATCGAGTAGTCGTTGAAGTCGGGCAGCTGCGAATCATCGGCATAGAAGGTGACGGGCAGGCGTCCCGAGGGATTGCAGTCGCCCCAGAGGATGTCGGCGACGGCCACTCCGGCATCCTGCCCTCCGTACCACGCCTGAAGGATGGCGTCGGCGTGCGCAGCCTCCCAGGGGAATGCTACGGCGCTCCCCGACATGCAGACGAAGACGAGGGGAATGCCCGCCTCGCGGATCTGTTTCATGACCGCGGTCTGCGCCTCGGGCAGGCGGATGGTCGTGCGGTCGCCCCCGAAGAACCCTTCCGGGGCGTCCTTCCCGGCATCGCCCTCCTCGCCCTCGAGGCGCGGGGAGATACCTCCGACAAAGATGACCAGATCGGCGCCCTCCACGGCCTGCTGCACGGCCTCGGGCGCGTCGGCCGCCGCGGCGTAGTCCGCCCCCTTGAGGTAGACGACCTCGGCACCCGTCTTGGCGCGGATCCCTTCGAGCGGCGTGACGATCCGCGAGGGGAATCCGTTGTAGTTGCCCAGCTGCACCTCCGGGTTGTCGGCATTCGGGCCCATGACGACGATCCGCCGCAGGTCGTGCCCCAGGGGCAGGATCCCGTCGTTGCGGAGCAGTACCATCGACTCGTGGGCCAGCTTCAGGGCGTGGGCCTTGTGCGCGGGGCTTTCGAGCAGCGAGTAGGGCAGTGTCGCATAGGGGTCGCACTCCGCGGGATCGAACATCCCGAGGCGGAAGCGGATGGTCAGCAGGCGCGCGAGACCCTCGTCGATCTCCCGTTCGTCGATCAGCCCCCGTTGCACGGCCTCGGTCAGGTGCGAGAAGACGCTCCCGCAGTCGAGGTCCACGGTGTGGATCACGGCGTCGGCCGCAGCCGTCGCGGCGTCGGGATGCGTGCGGTGGTTGCGGAAGAAGTCGTCGATCGCCCCGCAGTCGGAGGTGACGTATCCCCGGAAGTCCCAGTATCCGCGCAGAATCTCATCGAGAAGCAGGTCGCTGGCGCAGCACGGCTGCCCCCGGAAGCGGTTGTAGGCCCCCATGACGGCGCTCACGCGCCCCTCGACGACCAGTTCGCGGAAGGCCGGGAGATAGGTGTCCCAGAGGTCGTAGTCGCTCACCTCGGCATCGAAGACGTGGCGCGAGGATTCCGGCCCGCTGTGCACGGCATAGTGCTTCGCGCAGGCCGAGACGTCGAGCCGCAGCGAATCCCTTCCCTGCAACCCGTGCACGAGGGCCTTTCCGAGCAGCCCCGTGAGGTAGGGGTCTTCGCCGTAGGTCTCCTGCCCGCGGCCCCAGCGGGGATCGCGGAAGATGTTGATGTTCGGCGTCCAGAAGGTCAGGCCCTTGTACTGCATGCCGCCGCGTCCCGATCGGTTCGCCTCGTTGTAGACGGCCCGGGCCTCCGCGGCGATGATGCGTCCCATGCGCTCGATCCCCGCGGGGTCGAAGGTCGCGGCAAGGCCGATGGCCTGCGGAAAGACCGTGACGCGGTCTCCCGAGCGGCCGACGCCGTGCAGGCACTCGTTCCACCAGTTGTAGGCCGGGATTCCGAGGCGTTCGATCGCCGGGGTGAAGTACTGCATCTGTGCGACCTTCTCCTCGAGGGTGAGGCGCGAGACAAGGTCTCCGACGCGCTCCTCGATCGGGAGTGCGGGGTTGCGGAACGGGTACTCCTGGGAGTGGGCGGCCGCGGCGGCGCAGAGCGCTGCAAGGGCCGGAAGAGCGAGGCGGAGGATTCGGATCATGGGTAGCAGTTTGGATGTAGCGTTTGGATGTGTCGTTTGTCTGTCGCGGGAAACCCGCCGAACAAAGATACGAAAAAAAACGTTCGCACGACACCCGCGGCCCGCACGTATCCGCTCCGGACATATGCCCTTTCCCGGGAAAAACGGTCGGGGAGCGATCCCCCAAAGGAATCGCTCCCCGTCCGCGTGTTTTCCCGGCGGCCTTCTATGCCAGCCTCGAGGCGAGGATGTGCAGCGGGTGTTCGCACGGCTTCGAGGTCGACATCTCGATCTGCCACTTGCAGGTCTCGCAGTCCGTGGCCACGATGTCGGCCCCCGAGGCCTCGATCTGCCGGAACAGCGGCGCCCCGATGGCCTGCGAGGTGGCGTAGTTCTCCTTCTTGAACCCGTACGTTCCGCCGATGCCGCAGCACTGGGAGTCCAGTACGGTCACCTCGACTCCGGGGATCATCCGCAGCAACTCGATCGAATAGTATCCCCAGCCCATCTTCTCCATGTGGCAGGGCGTGTGGTAGGCGACGCGCAGGGGCGCCGTGTCCTTGAACTTCAGCTCCTTGCCGTGCTCCTTCAGGAGCCGGTAGAGGTAGCGCGTGGCCAGCTCGATGCGGTCGCGCACGTCGTCGTTCTCCAGGCGCAGCAGGTGCGGGTACTCGTCGCGCAGCGTGAAGGTGCAGGTCGACGAGGTGGTGATCACGTCCATGCCGCGGTCGTTGACCGCCGTGCGGATCGCGTGGAGGTTCGTCTGCGCCTGCCGCCGGGCCTGTTTGTGCAGCCCGTTGGAGATGAGCGCCACGCCGCAGCACTTCTCCTTGTCGAGCAGCTGCACGCCGTATCCGAGGGCGTTCATCACGCGCAGGAGATCCTTGCCCAGCTGCGGATTGTTGTAGTTCACGTAGCAGCCGTGGAAGTAGGCCACCTGCTTGGGGTAGGCGGCCTGTGCCGCGGCGGCGTGCTTGCGGTACCAGGCGGTGAAGGTTCCGTGGGCGTATTTGGGGAAGACGCGCCGGTGGTCGATGGCCATCACCTTGTCCATGGCGTAGCGCACGGGCTTCAGCCCCACGGCCGTGTTGACGATCGGCGCAAAGGGCGTGGCGAGCGTCCCCACCAGGTCGGTGTTCGCCAGCACGAAGTTCCGCAGCGAGGTGTTGTGCTGCGGCCCGTACTTGATCCTCGCGGCCTGGATGATGTCGCCGATGCGGACGTTCGAGGGGCATGCCACCTCGCAGCGCTTGCAGTTCAGGCAGTATTTCAGGGCGCTGTCGAAGAAGCCCGGCTGCTTGAGCCGCAGGCGCTCTCCGTCGGGCCCGGCCTGCTTCGGCCCCGGATAGTCGGGGTTCACGGCCGCAACGGGACAGTACACGGTGCAGACCGTGCACTTGATGCACTGCTCGAAATTGTTTTCGCTGACGGTATTCTGCTGGATATTCATGATTGCTTGCTGTTTAAGATCCGGTCTGCGACATGGAGCGCCGAGAGCAGCGAGACTCCGGCTCCGCACCCGTCCTGTACGGGGTGGAACCCTGCGAGGCCCGCCCCTGCGCAGTAGAGGTTGTCGACGGGAACCCCCTCCTTGACTACCCGCAGCGAGCGGTCTGTCCTGATGCCGAAGGCCTGGTAGTTCTGACGGTCGAAGAAGCGCTGCGTGTACCATTCGGCACGGCTGGGGGCATGGAGCGTGTCGGCCCCGAATACGGGTTCGAGAATCCGGTCGGGCGAGGCGATGAGTCCGCGGCTGAAGAAGCTTCCCGTGGCGAGGACGAAGTCCCGGGCCTCGAAGGGAATGTTGCCGTGGTTGGCCGTCCGGACGCAACGTACGTGCCCGTTCTCCGTTTCGGCGGGCAATACGGTGTCGCCGAGGAAGTACTCGCCTCCCAGGGCGCGGAACCGGCGCTGGAGCAGCTGCTGGGCCTTGATCCCCGGGATCGAGGGCGGTAGCGTCGGAAGCAGGTAGAGCGGTTTTGCGACCTTCTGCTTCAGTATTTCGAGGGCGTCGTTGCGGTTGATTCCGATGATGGCCGGGAGAATGACGGCTTCGGAGTCGGCCGCCGCTTCGCAGATGCTGGCGGCCAGCGCTTCGAGGTTCTTCTCATGGTCGAAGACCCGGGCGATGTTCGCCGAGCGCATCTCGCTCGGGTTGCGGCGGATGTTCTCCAGGTCGGGGTGGTTGAAGCTCCCGAAGCGGCACGTGACGCCCGCCTTGCGGAACTCCTCGGCGATGAACTCCGGATAGAAATCCAGAAATCCCTCCACGTTGACGATGCAGACCTTCCGGAAGGGCAGCGCTCCGGGCTGACCGGCGGTGAGGTACCCGTCGATGGTCAGCCACGTGGGTACGGCCTTTCCCATGGGGGTGATCCTGAAATGGTTGGCGCGGCAGTCGCCCGAGACGGGGATGCCTGCTTCGCGCAGGAGCCGCGGGGCCTCCTGAGCGTACTTTTCGCAGGCCCGTGCGCCGATTACGGCGTAGGGATGCTCCGGGGCATCCTTTTCCAGCGCGGCGATGCCCGCCACGGGATCCGTGACGGCCGTACCGTCGGGCAGTCGCCCGAGCAGGTCGAACGACCCCGACGAAAAATGGATCGCGCTCTGTCCCTGCGAGACGATCGCGCAACGCCGGCCCGCTTCGGCCAGCCGGATGCCGCAGGTCATTCCCGCGAGGCCTCCTCCGATGATTACAGTATCGAATTTCATTGTGCTGCAGTTTTCTCCGTTTCGTCCGACAATCCGCAAACGCCCTCATAGACCCATGTCGTATATTCGCTTTCGCGCAGCGTGTCGCCCCAGGCGATGGGGGCCATTCCCTTCCAGCGTTCGTTGAGGAAGGAGACCAGGTCGGCCTTGGCCTTGCGGGCGCACACGGGATCCCGGCGGCCCATCAGTCCGGCGGCGCGGCAGGCGCACAGCTCGCCCTGACAGGTACCCATCCCGACGCGCGTGCGGCGGCGCAGGTCTACGAGGTTGTTGACCGCGAGGTTCTCGAGGGCGTATTCGACTTCCCCGATCGAGACCTCCTCGCATTCGCAGACCAGGCTGTTCTTGATCGAGTCGCGGCTGTCGATCTCGACGGCGAGGGCCCCGTGGCGTGAAATGGTCGAACGGCGCTGTACGACGGGTTTGTCGTGCAGTTTGCGGTCGACCTCCCGGCGGCTTTCGGCCGAGCCCGGGAGGGGCGTTTCGGCCGTGCGGCACGTCTGGTTCACGCCGATCTTCCGGCATACCAGGTCGGTGGCCCACTCGGCCATCAGGCGGTATGTCATGAGCTTGCCTCCCGTGATGGTGATGAATCCCTCGAGCCCGTCGCGCGTGGCGTGGTCCAGCAAGACGATGCCGCGGCTTACGGTGCGGCCGCTGGGGTCGTCGTCCGAGGCCACGAGCGGCCGCACGCCCGCGTAGGCGCGCAGGATGCGGGTCTGCGCCAGCTGCGGGGCGAGTTTCTCGCCTTCGCGCAGCAGGAGATCCACCTCGTCGGGGGTGATGACCATGTTGTCGACCTCCTCGAAGGGTACCTTGCTCGAGGTGGTGCCGATGAGCGAGATCGTGTCGCCGGGAACCAGGATGTCGGCATCGGCCGGCTTGCGGCAGCGGTTGAGCACGAGGTTGTTCACTCTGTGTCCGAAGATCAGCAGCGCGCCCTTGGCGGGGAGCATGTTGATCGTGATCCCGGCCTTTGCGGCGATGCCGTGGCCCCAGATTCCCCCGGCGTTGATGACCACCTGGGCGTAGAAACACATTTCGCTTCGTGTGTGGTGGTCGTAGGCCCGTACGCCCACGATGCGGTCCTGTTCGCGCAGGAGTTCCGTCACTTCGGTATAGGTGCGTATTTCGGCGCCGTGGGCCTTGGCGTCGATGATGTTCGAGGAGGTGAGCCGGAAGGGATCCACCGCGCCGTCGGGTACGCGCACGGCGCCGATCAGCGCGGGGTTGGCCGAGGGTTCGAGCCGCAGGGCCTGCAGGGGGTCGATGATGTCGGCGCGGATGCCGGCCTTGCGGCACGCCTCGACGAAGGTGGCCTGGTATTCGAGTCCGTCTTCGGGGAGCGAGATGAAGAGTCCGTCGGTCTCCTCGACGCAGTGTGCGGCGATCTTGCGCAGGATCATGTTCTCGCGGATGCACTCCACGGCCGACTCATGGTCCGTTACGGCGTAGCGGGCGCCGCTGTGGAGCAGTCCGTGGTTGCGGCCCGTGGCGCCGGTCGAGATGTCGGAACGCTCGAGCAGCAGGGCCTTGACACCCCGGAGCGAGCAGTCGCGTGCGATTCCGGCCCCGGTGGCTCCTCCGCCGATGATGATGACGTCGTATGTATTGTTCATACGTTGGTGGGTTTATTTTCTGCGAAAATAATCAATTTTTGCGCAAAATCAAAACAAAACGAAATAAATATCATTTCATTTTATTTCGAATGGGCGGAAAATGATCCGATATGCACAAAAAACAGGGTGAAAATAGAAATTCGGGGTTGTGGTACGAAACATTCGGACACCCCTTACGGCCCCGAAGCCCGCAAGATCTCAACGTCCGTGCGGGGCGGGAGGCTGCGCGCAGGGGATCCCGGCGATCCGAATCCGCTCCGCACGGACCCGGGCCGCGCGTTACATTGGGTTGCATTTATATGATGCCGCGAATATGATGCCGCGCTTCCCGATCGGCCCGCAGGGCTTTGTTCGTCCCGAGTGCCGATCCGTGTTTCGCCTCCTGTCTTGCCTCCATGTTTCGCCTGCTGTCTTGCCCCACGGGATCCGGACCCGGGTGTCGGCCGCCGCTCAGAGCTCGTCGGGCCACGGGCACGGACGTCCCGTCTCGAGGAACGTGGGGCGCATGCCCCCGACCTTGCGCAGGTACCTTCCCAGCTCCTTCGAGAGCCGCTCCACAACGTCGGGATGCTCCTCCGCCACGTCGTGCTTCTCGGAGATGTCGTTCGGAATGTCGAACAGTTCCCTGCGGCCCGTCTCATAATAATAGATGAGCTTCCAGTTGTCGCGCCGCACGGTCGCCGTGGCCGCGATGCCCGGCCCCTGGGAGTCGGCCCAGAGGTTCGGGAAGTTCCAGTAGAGGCTCCGGCCGCGCGAAGGGTCGCCCGTGCCGCGGAGCAGCGGCACGAAGCTCACACCGTCGACCGTCTGGCGGGTCTCGTAGCGGCGCACCCCGGCCATCTCGAGGATCGTCGGGAAGTAGTCCTCGATCATCACGTAGCTGTCGCAGCGGCTTCCCGGACGGGTGACGCCCGGCCAGCAGACGATCATCGGCTCGCGGATCCCGCCTTCGTAGGCCGAGCCCTTGCCGCAGTTGAGCGGGTAGTTCTGCGTGTAGAGGGGTTCGTCGCGCCAGGCGGTGCTGGTGCAGAAGCCCCCGTTGTCGCCCATGAAGAGCAGGATCGTATTCTGTGCGAGTCCGTTCTCCTCGAGCCACTGCATGATGTCCCCGAGGCTCTTGTCCATGCCTTCGATCAGCGAGGCGTAGGCCGCCTCCTTGTCCGAAAGCCCCTTGGCCTTGTATTTTGCGAAATAGCGTTCGTCGCGGTCGATCGGCACGTGGATGGCGTAGTGCGACATGTAGAGGTAGAAGGGCTGCCCGCAGGCCTTCGCCTTGTCGAGGGCCCGGAGGGCCTCCTGCGTCAGCGCCTCGGTGGCGAAGGTCCCCGTCTGCCAGTACCGCTCGAGCCCCGGGATGGCGAACGGCGAGCGGGGGTTCCCCTCGGCGTCGTATCCGAAGTTCTGTTCGCTCAGGTAGGTGGCCGGGCCTCCGGCGGCATGCCCCGCGATGTTGGTCTCGAATCCGAAATGGCAGGGGTTTTCCCCGGGGGTGTCGATGGCTCCCCAGTGCGCCTTCCCGCAGTGGATCGTATGGTATCCGCTGCGGCGGAGCAGCTCGACGAAGGTGTCGGCGACGAAGGTGTTGTTCACCCCCTCGACCTGGCAGATGCCGTTGTAGTTCCAGTCGGGCAGGCGGAGCGTCTGCGAGCGGTCGTCGGTCGGGGTGTCGCGGTAGAGCGTCCAGTTCGTCACGCCGTGGCGCGCGGCGTTGCAGCCGGTCATCAGGCTGCAGCGCGTCGGGGAGCTGAGGCTGCAGGCGTAGGCCTGCGTGAAGAGCATCCCGCGCTCGGCAAGCTGCTCCATGTTGGGCGTTTCGTAGCGGTCGTTGTAGAAGGTTCTCTCGGTCCAGAAGGGCACCGAGGTATCCTGCCAGCCCATGTCGTCGACCAGAAACAGGATGATGTTCGGACGGGTGTCGGGGGCCGCGGAGGTGTTCGGCCGCTGGGCGGCAGCTCCCGGGACGGGCAGCACCGCAGCCAGGGGTAGGGCATAATGGAGGCGTCGCATGTCGGTTGTCGGTAGGTTGGTTACCGCAAAGTTAATCTTTTTTGCATACAAATGCCCTTCCCGGGTGTTTATTTGGCCGTTGCGGCGTTTGGTGTTCCGGCGGAGTTGTCGTATCTTTGCCTCACGCATAAAACCCTGAACGATGGCAGACGATTACCTGGGACGCAAAATGGAGGAGTACCGCGCCCGCGCGGAAGCTCCCGCCCCGCGCCGCCCGCATGCGACGCTTAACACCCTGCTTCTGAAAAACCGCAGCTGCCGCGGCTACGACCCCCGGTTCGAGGTGCGCGAAGACCAGCTTCGCAGCATGATCGAGGTCAACACCCGCATCCCCTCGGCACAGAACCGGCAGGTGCTGCGTTTCCGCCCCGTGCTGTCGGACGAGGCTCCCTCGGTGCTGCCGCACATCCGCCTGGGCGGGGCGCTCCCGGAGCTGCACCTCCCGCTTCCGGGCACCGAACCGCGGGCCTTCATCGTTGTCTGCGCGACGGTCGCCGAAGACCGCTACGTCGACATCGACCTCGGGATCTCGGTGCAGAGCATGCTCCTGCGGGCTGCGGAGATGGGCCTGAGCGGCATCTGCATCGGGGCTTTCGACCGCGCGGCAATCCGCGAGGCGTTGCACCTGCCCTTCGAACCGCTGCTTGTCGTGGCCGTCGGCCGGGGCGTCGAGCAGATCCGCCTGACGGAGATCGGCCCCGGGGAGAGCCATGCCTACTACCGCCGCGACGGGGTGCACTATGTCCCCAAACTCCGGCTCGACGACCTGCTGATCGGCCGCTGACAGCTGCCCCGCTTTTTTTAACCGGCCCTAAGCCCGGCCTGCATTTCAAAATAATGCGTTGCCGGGAAGAGCGAAAACGTGACGCGTATGGAGACACTCAACGGCTGGATCGCCGGCCTGAACGACATCCTCTGGGGTTACATCCTGATTGCGGCGCTGCTCGGCTGCGCCGTGTGGTTCACCCTGCGCACCCGGGGCGTGCAGTTCCGGATGATGGGGGAGATGCTCCGCGTGCTGGGCGAATCGTCGGGTTCGGGGTCCCGCGGCGAGCGGCATGTGTCGTCGTTCCAGGCCTTCGCTGTGTCGCTGGCCAGTCGCGTCGGCACGGGCAATCTCGCAGGCGTGGCCACGGCCATCGTCATCGGCGGCCCCGGGGCGGTCTTCTGGATGTGGGTCATCGCCTTGCTGGGCGCCGCGAGCGCCTTTGTCGAATCGACCCTCGCACAGCTCTACAAACGCCGCGGAAAGGACTCCTTCATCGGCGGCCCGGCCTACTACATGCAATACGGACTCGGACAACGCTGGATGGGCGTGCTCTTCGCCGTGCTGATCTCCGTAACCTTCGGCTTCGCCTTCAACTCCGTGCAGAGCAACACGATCTGCGCCGCCTGGGAGAGCGCCTTCGGGCTGGATCACCTCTGGGTCGGCGCCGCCGTCACGGCATTGACGCTGCTGATCGTCTTCGGCGGTATCCACCGCATTGCGCGCGTCAGCAGCGTGATCGTCCCGGTCATGGCGCTGGGATACATCTTGCTCGCGCTGGGGATCGTGGCGTTCAACTTCCGGCGGCTTCCCGAGGTGCTGGAACTGATCCTCTCGCACGCCTTCGGCTGGGGCCCGGCGGCGGGCGGCACGGTCGGGGCGGCGCTGATGCAGGGCATCAAGCGGGGGCTCTTCAGCAACGAGGCCGGCATGGGTTCGGCGCCGAACGTCGCGGCCACGGCCCACGTCTCGCACCCCGTCAAGCAGGGGCTGATCCAGACCCTCGGGGTCTTCACCGACACGCTCGTGATCTGCTCCTGCACGGCCTTCATCATCCTCTTCGGCGGGGTTCCCGACCCCTCTCTCAACGGCATTCAGCTCACGCAGGCGGCCCTTGTCTCGGAGATCGGACCCGCGGGCGGGGTGTTCGTCGCCGTGGCGATCTTCCTCTTCGCCTTCTCGTCGATCATCGGCAACTATTATTACGGCGAGGCGAACATCCGTTTCATCACTTCGCGGCGCGGCGTATTGACGCTCTACCGGTTGCTTGTCGGGGCGATGGTGATGTTCGGGGCCGCGGCGACGCTCGATCTGGCATGGAGCCTCGCGGACGTCACGATGGCGCTGATGACCCTCTGCAACCTCGTGGCCATCGTGCTGCTGGGCCGTCAGACGGTGCTGCTGCTCGGGGACTACCTGTCGCAGAAACGCCGCGGCGTGCGCAATCCCGTCTTCAGCCGGGAGCGGCTTCCGGAGCTGAAGGACCGTCTCGAATGTTGGTAGCCGGAAGAGGACAAAAAAAAGAGCGTAAACCTCGCATCTGCTTGATTTACACTCTTCTGGCGGTGCGTAGGGGACTCGAACCCCTGACCCCGTGCGTGACAGGCACGTATTCTAACCAGCTGAACTAACGCACCAGTTTTTCGTATTGCGAGTGCAAAGATACCGCAATTTTCGTAATATCCAAATTGTTTTCGCAAATTTTTTGCCCCCGGCTCCGGCTTCGGTTCCCGTCCGGTGCGCCGGAGCTTTCCCGTTTCCGTATCAGCGGAGCCTCCACCGCAGGAAACTCTGGCGTGCATGGAGGAAGTAGAACAGCACGCCCGCGGCGTTTACGGCAAATGCCAGCCAGAAAGCTGCGGAGTAGCCCCCGAGGTGCTCGGCGACGCTGCCTCCGGCTATGATTCCCAGCCCGACGCCCAGATCCCACGAGGTGAGGATCGTCGAGTTGGCCGTGCCGCGCCGTTCGTGCGGCGCGAGGTTGATGAACATGGTCTGCATCGCGGGGTACATGTGTCCATTGCCGAGTCCGATGAGCAGCGCCGCGGCATAGTATCCGTAGATGTTCGGCACGGCGCTGAAGGTCAGGTACCCGCACAGCGAGAGCAGCATGCCCGCCGAGGCGTTGTGGACGATCTTCCCTTCGCGCAGCGACTTGCTTCCGACGATGCGCGAGAGGATCAGTCCGCAGGCCAGCAGCATGAAGAAGGTTCCCGATCCCGAGGTGATGTGCAGCACCTCCTGGCTGTAGATGGCGATGTAGGTCGAGATGATGCCGAACGAGAAGGAGAAGGCCGCGATGCAGAGGCCCTCGCTCCAGCCCTTGAGCAGGATGAAGCGGTCGAGCGAAACCTTGCTCTCCTTGCGGATCGGCTGCCGCTCGCGGCATTTGATCGTCGAGTCGATGGCCAGCCCCGCGAAGGCGATGACCAGCGAGAGGGTGAAGAGCAGGTTGAAGTCGTGCACCGTGTGGTAGAGGTAGAGGCCCGTCGAGGGTCCTATCGCCATGGCGATGTTGTTGCTCAGTCCGTAGTATCCGATCCCTTCGGAGCGGCGCGCGGGGTCGAGCACGTCGATGGCCATCGTGCTGCTGGCCACGGTCGTGGCGCCGAACGGCGCGCCGTGCATCGTGCGCACCACGGCGAAGAAGAGCAGCGAGCCGGTGACGTAGTAGCCCGCGAAGAGCAGCGCGAAGCAGAAGTAGCAGATCAGCAGCACCTTCTTGCGGGAGAAACTGTCGACGACAAACCCGCTGAAGGGCCTCACGGCAAGGGCCGTGAGGGTGTATCCGCAGAGCACGAATCCGATCATCGCCTTGTCGGCCGCGAAGGTGTCGCGCAGGAAGAGCGGCAGCAGCGGCGTGAGCAGATAGAAGGCGAAGAAGAGCATGAAGTTGGCGATCCACACCTTCAGGTAGTTGCTGTTCCACAGTGCCGGCCTCGGCGTGCAGTCCCTGTCGTTCTCCTTCGTCATCATTGTCGCATGTTTTTGGTCTCGGCCGACCGTTTTTCCCGTTTTGCCGCTTTGCCTCTTTCCCTCTTTCCCTCTTCCCCTCTTTCCCGGAGGCGGTCCGTGCGGAGGATGCCTGCGGCCCGTGCGGTCGATCCACGCTGCAAAAATAGCCATTTTCCCGTGCCGTTGTTCTCCCGCCGGCCGATTCTCCGCTTCGGGCGCCCGTGCGGATGCGTTCCGCGGCTGTCGGAGAAGGTGCGCGCGGAGCTTCGTGCGCCCCGCTGCGGGCCTCCTTTTCCGGAAAGGATGCTTCCGCCGGGAGAATTCGTGCCAAATTCGGACTTTCTTCGGCGCAAGGCGTTGCAATTCGGAAAAATGAATTACCTTTGCCCCGCATTTCGGGTCCGGGAAACATCCCGGCTCCGGCCTCCCGAAAAAGGAAGGCCCGCAGCCGGCGGAACTTCGCCGCATCCGGTGCGCGACATAATACAATCAGTACAACATGAAAGATTTCAAAAACGACTCGACCGCCGTGCTTTCCCGCTTCGGACGCGACAAGCGGGCTCGCATGGTCACGGCTACGGCCGAGCGCGTCGAGCGTCGTCCGCGTTCGCAGCGTGACGCTGCCGATTCGGAGCCTGCAAACCACGAGCACAAGCCGTTCCGGCGTGCCTCGTACAACCCCCATTTCACGGTCGACAACCGCCCGGTATTTGACACGCCGCGGCACGACGAAGGACGCGACCGTACGTCGCATCCCTACGGCGCGAAGCCCCGCTACACGCGGGACGACAACTCTGCCTACGGGGAGAAACCCCGCCGGACGTATGGCGGCAAGCCCGCCTACGGGGAGCACAAACCCGCCTTCGGCCGCTTCGGAGGAGCCCGTTCCGAGGGCCGGTACTCCGAGCGTCAAACGGGCGAGACCCCTTATGGAGAACATCGTTCGGAGGAGCGCAAATACGGCGAGCGCAAATACGGCGAGCGCAAGTACGGGGAGCATAAATACGGCGACCGCAAGGCCGCCGACCGCAAATACGGCGAGCGTCCGACGGACGGGCGCGGTGCCGGCGACCGCCGCTACGGGGACAAACCTTTCCGGAATGCCTCCGGAAAGGCTGCGTCGCCGGCCTCCTATCCGAAATTCAATCCCGAGAAGATCACCGGGGCCATCCGTCTGAACCGCTTTATCGCCCAGTCGGGCATCTGCTCGCGCCGCGAGGCCGATGACTTTATCCGGGCCGGTGTCGTGACGGTCAACGGACAGGTCGTCACGGAGCTCGGGACGAAGGTGCAGCCTACGGACGAGGTGCGTTTCAACGACCAGCGTCTCCAGGGGGAGAAGAAGGTCTACCTCGTCCTGAACAAACCCAAGGGCTACGTCACCTCGCTCGAAGACCCCCATGCCGGGAAGACGGTCATGGAGCTGGTCAAAGGTGCCTGCGAAGAGCGGATCTATCCCGTGGGGCGGCTCGACAAGAACAGCCTCGGGCTGCTGCTCTTTACCAACGACGGGGACCTGACCAAGCAGCTGACGCATCCCTCCTACAAAAAGAAGAAGATCTATCAGGTGACGCTCGACAAACCCCTGACCCGTGCCGACATGGATCGTATCGCCGAGGGAATCACGCTCGAGGACGGTGAGATCCATGCCGACGAGATCTCCTACGTCAAGGAGAACCGGCAGGAGGTGGGCATCGAGATCCACTCGGGCCGCAACCGCATCGTGCGGCGCATTTTCGAGTTCCTGGGGTACACGGTCACCAAGCTCGACCGCGTATACTACGCCGGGCTGACGAAGAAGAATCTCAAGCGCGGGGCATGGCGGTTCCTGACCCGCGAGGAGGTTGAACGTCTGAAATCCGGGCTTTACGAATAGTTTCGAATAGTTTCGGTTGAAAAGAGGAATCCGTGCGGATTCCTCTTTTTGTTCAGGAAACGAAATGATCCGTCCGGGTTTTGTAATTCGATTCTATATTGCTTGTTTTCAGCGATATGCATATTGCTCAAATTTTGTACGCTCGGAACGGTTTCCGGGAAGGGTGAATTTATAATATGCTGATTTTTAGCCGAATTACGAGGGGGGGGGGAATTTTTTTGTTCAAAAATAAAACCCGAATCATTTGGCTGTTCGAGGAATATTTCCTACATTTGAAACTGAAATATGGATCATTACTCTTGCCGCATGCGGATGGGAACTGGGAAAGATTGACGAGGCGAGTGTTATAAATAGCTGAAGGTCAATGTGTAATGTGATTCTTCGGGAGTTAGAATATTGCCTGTTTCCGAATATGTGGCAGTTTTTCCGTTTGCTCCGGAAGAAGTTGCGCGATTTGTTTTGCAATCGTCCGCATGGGTGCTGAGAACAAAATATGGTTCGTGATGCGGTCTCTTTTCAATACGGAACTGCAAACGAAAGAAAAACTCGACCGGGCAGGAATTCAGGTGTTTATCCCCATGGAGGATCGGATCCGACTCGTCCGGGGACGCAACCGGAAGGTCCAGGTCCCCGTCGTCCGGAACCTGATGTTCGTCCATTCCGACGAAAAGACCCTTGCGCCGTTTCTCGCTGCCGACAGCAAATTCCAGTTCATGTACCGCCGCGGAGGTCGGCGCAATGAGCCGATGGTCGTCCCGGACGACGAGATGACACGGTTCATGCACGCCCTGCAGGTGTCGCGGCGCCCGATGTTCTTCAGCCCCGAGGAGCTCGACATCTCCAAAGGCACCCGCATCCGTGTGATCGGCGGACAGTTCGACGGAACAGTGGGGTATTTCATGAAGGTCAAGGGATCCCGCGCGAAACGCCTGGTCGTGCTGATCCCCGAAACGATGGCCCTGGCCGTGGATGTCGAGCCCGATCTGATCGAGCTCCTTCCGGACCCGGACACGAAGTAACCTTTCGCCGACGATCCGTATCCGTCGCATTCCGAATCAGTTCAATTCAACAAACAAAAACAAAGTATGTCGCTTGTGTACTAGAATGAAATATTAAGTGTGAGTTTCAAAATCTGATGTTGTTATGAATAGAGAGAAACTTATTTACAATGAGTACGAAAAGAATGACGGTACATATATCTATCTATATAAGAATGATATGATAGATGCGTGGATAGCATATGGCTATTCTGCCTATCAGCTAAGATTGTTTGTAAAGTCATTTGGGTGTAATAATGTCCGAGGCTTCTCCAAAGAGATGCAACTCCCGTGTACGGTTGTTGATAAAGATGTAATCTCCGTTTTATTGCAGCATATGGCTACGGTCGTGCAATCTTCTGAAACTTTCATGTTGTTTCGAATGCCTGATGCGATCGACAAAAGTGCATATGCCAAATGGATCAGTAAACTTCAGAGCGGACCTTCTGATGATGGTATAAGTATCTGTACTCTCGTAAGCGAGTATGTCCCCAAAGATCGGTTTATTCCCGACGGCATGTCTTCCTTTTCCCGAAATGTAAAACGAATAGGTGATTTTCTTATTTCAGTTTTTGCATTGATCGTTTTTTCCCCGCTCTTTTTGATCTGTTATATTGCCATTAAACGAGAAGATGGCGGACCTGCGATATATAAGCAGGAACGAATCGGTCGTTTTGGACGACCGTTTTACATATACAAGTTTCGGTCAATGCGTCTTGATGCTGAAAAGTTTGGCCCCCAGTTGAGTCATAGCGGCGGTGAAGACGATCCTCGCTTGACAAAGGTCGGTAAGTTTTTACGTGCGCATCATCTGGATGAACTTCCGCAGTTATGGAATGTATTCTGTGGGGATATGGCATTTATCGGGCCGCGGCCCGAACGTAAATTTTATATAGATCAGATTATCGAGCACGACGTTCGTTATACGTATCTGTATCAGATAAGACCTGGTGTGACGTCATATGCTACTTTGTATAATGGATACACGGATACGATGGAAAAAATGTTATGTCGGTTGGAATATGATTTATATTATTTAGGCCATCGTTCATGGTGGTTCGATTTGAAAATACTTTTTAATACATTTTGCTCGATTGTATTCGGAAAAAAATTTTAATATCTATATTATGAATTCCATTAAAATCATTCTTCCTATCTTTTTATTGGGATTGATTGTCGGTGTCGCCCCTGTTCGGGCGCAGATGACCGATGAGCAGGTGATCTCCTATGTGAAATCGGGCATGAGCGCCGGAAAGGGCGAGAGGCAAATTGGAAAGGAGTTGTTGGCCAAAGGCGTTACACAGAGCCAGATCGAACGCATCCGTGCCCGGTACGAAGCCAGCCAGGGAAGTGAGACCTCCGTTGTAGATCAGACCGTCGGCAGCCAACGCCAGGAGCGCAGGCGCGACGCTTCCGAGGAGACGACGGCCAGCAGCCTCGATGCCGTGAGCGCCACGGTGAGCGATCCCACGGAGAGTGCTTCCGGAGGACGCCGGATCTTCGGCCACAACGTCTTTACCGGGAGGGCGCTGACCTTCGAACCGAACGAGAATCTGGCGACTCCCGAGAATTATAAACTCGGCCCCGGGGATGAGATCATCATCGACATCTGGGGCGTCAACGAAGACAATATCCGGCAGCAAATTTCTCCCGAAGGCAATATCATGGTGTCGCAGATCGGCCCCGTCTATCTGAACGGGCTGACCATCCGTGAGGCCAACGACAAGATCCGTGGAATCTTTGCCCAGAAATATGCCGGGGTCTCGGGCGATGAGCCCGTCTCCGACGTGCGGGTGACGTTGGGTCAGATCCGCACGATCCAGATCAACATCATGGGCGAGGTCACCACTCCCGGAACGTACCGGCTCTCTTCGTTCGCCACGGTATTCCATGCCCTCTACAAGGCCGGAGGCGTGACGAATATCGGTTCGTTGCGCAACGTGCGGATCATGCGCGGCGGCAAGGAGTACGCCACGATGGATCTCTATCAGTATATCTTCGACGGGCGGCTTGCGGACGACATCCGTCTCGAGGAGGGCGATGTGATCGTTGTTCCGCCCTACGAACTGCTCGTCGGCATCGATGGTAATGTGAAGCGTCCGATGTACTATGAGATGAAGAGCGACGAAACGCTCGGGACGCTGATCGATTATGCCGGCGGCTTTACGGGAAATGCCTATACCGAGGAAGTACGCCTGATTCGTGAAACGGGTCGTGAACATCAGCTGTTCAATATCCCGTCCGGGAAGTTCTCCTCGTATCGGCTCGAGGACGGGGATGCCGTGTCGGTAGACGCCACGCTTGATCGTTTCGCCAACCGTGTCGAGGTGCGCGGTGCGGTTTACCGTCCGGGCATGTACGAACTCGGCGGAGGCATCGAGACAGTCGGCGAGCTGGTCAAACGGGCCGACGGCGTAATGGACGACGCATTCCTTACCCGAGTCCAGTTGTTCCGCGAAATGGACGACCTGTCGCTGGAGATTCTTTCGCTCGATCTGCAGGGAATTTTGGATGGCAGCCGTCCCGATGTGGCCTTGCGCCGCAATGACGTGCTGGTTATTCCGAGCATTCACGAACTGCAGGAGCGCGGGGCCTTTACGATCGGCGGACTTGTGGCTCGCCCCGGGACATACCCCTATGCCGAGAATACGACGCTCGAGGATCTGGTTCTCCAGGCCGGAGGTCTGTTGGAGGGAGCCTCGACGGTCAAGGTCGATGTTTCGCGCCGCCTGAAGGATCCGAAGAGCACCGAGCCGACGAGTGAAATCGGCAAGGTGTATACTTTCTCTCTGAAGGACGGCTTCGTGATAGACGGGGATCCTGGCTTCCTGCTGGAACCTTATGATGTCGTGCAGGTTCGCCGCAGCCCGGGTTATCAGGAACAGCGTCAGGTGACCATCTCCGGAGAGGTCGCTTTCCCCGGAGGTTATACCCTGATCCGGAAGAATGAACGGTTGTCGGATCTGGTCAACCGCTCCGGAGGCATTACGGCGGATGCCTATACGCATGGAGGGCGTCTGATCCGCCAGATGAACGAAGAGGAGCGTGCCGTCCGTGAAGCGACGCTGCGTTATGCCGTACAGAACCGCGGGGCCGATTCGGTATCGCTTGAAAAACTGCAGTTGAGCACTTCCTATACGGTGGGCATCGAACTGGACAAGGCGTTGGCAAACCCCGGATCGGATTACGATGTAGTCCTTCGTGAGGGGGACCGCCTGGTTGTCCCGGAATACGTCAGCACGGTGCGTATCAACGGTGACGTTCTGTATCCCAATACAGTTGTTTATATTAAAGGGAAAAATGTGAAACACTACGTTTCTCAAGCTGGTGGCTACGGCCAGCGAGCGAAACGCAATCGCGCCTATATCGTTTATATGAACGGTACTGTAGCGCGAGTGAAGAGCAAGGCCAAGGTTGAGCCCGGATGTGAAATTGTCGTTCCGAGCAAGCGGGAGCGCCAGCGGATGAATATCGGCGAGATTCTTGGTTTAACAACTTCGGCGGCTTCAATTGGTACTATGGCGGCAAGTATTGCCAATCTATCTAAATAGGGAGATCGATATGGAAGAGAACAAACAGCAACAACCTGTAGAAGAACAAGAAATCGATCTTCTGGAGCTTGCCCGTAAATTGTGGAATGCCCGCCGTCTGATTATCAAATGGTGTGTTATCGGAGCCGTGGTAGGACTGGTTGTAGCATTCAGTATCCCTAAAGAGTATACGACGACCGTAAAGTTGGCTCCCGAATTACAGGGGAGTAAACCCTCATCGGGAGGCCTCAGTTCATTGGCTTCCATGGCCGGTATCAATCTGAACAGCATGAATACGGTGGATGCCGTATATCCCGAACTGTATCCAGACGTGGTGTCATCCATTCCGTTTGCTACGGAGTTGTTCGATGTCCCGGTAACGGATCTGGAAGGCGAATTGCAGACTACGGTGTACGGCTACCTTTTCGAACACACCCGATCCCCTTGGTGGAGCGCCGTATTGGGCCTTCCCGGTAAGATCATCGGCTGGACTCTCTCTCTCTTCAAAGATGACGAAGAATCCGGTGAGGGGCAAACAGATCCATTTCAACTTACAAAGGATGAAATGATTGTTGTAAAGAACCTGAATGAACGTATCAGTTGCAGCGTAGACCCCAAATCGTATGTTGTGACTCTTTCCGTAACGATGCAGGATCCGTTGATTTCGGCGACACTGACGGATACGGTCATGACCAATCTGCAACGGTATATTACGGATTATCGTACGAACAAGTCCCGGAATGATCTGGCATATACACAGAAATTGTTTGATGAGGCCCGTGCTGACTATTACAAGGCGCAGCAGGCCTATGCCCGATATATGGATCAAAATCAGAATGTTGTGCTGCGCTCGGTACGTACGGAACAGGAACGTCTGCAGAATGAAATGAATCTTGCATATAATGTCTACAGCCAAACGGCGCAGCAACTTCAGATGGCCAAGGCGAAGGTTCAGGAGAATACGCCGGTGTATGCGGTCCTTCAGCCTGCCACGGTACCGCTGAAGGCTTCCAAACCGTCAAAGATGGCAATTCTTGTCGGCTTTGTCTTTCTTGCTGCTGTTGCCTCGGCCGGTTGGGCCCTGTTTGGCCGGGAATGGATTGACCGGATGCGTAAAAAAGAGTAATATTGTTTATCGAAAATAACTGATCCAATGAAAGGTATTGTTTTGGCCGGTGGTTCGGGTACTCGTTTGTATCCCATCACCAAAGGAATCAGCAAACAATTGATTCCGATTTATGACAAGCCCATGGTTTATTACCCTATTTCCGTATTGATGCTGGCGGGAATTCGGGAGATTCTTATCATCTCCACACCTCAGGACCTACCCGGATTCAAACGGCTTCTGGGAGATGGCTCGGACTACGGCGTGCATTTCGAATATGCCGAGCAGCCGAGCCCCGATGGCTTGGCCCAGGCTTTTATTATTGGAGAAAAGTTCATTGGCGATGATTCGGCATGTTTGGTCCTCGGAGACAATATTTTCCACGGAGCAGGATTCTCTTCAATGTTGAAGGAGGCTGTCCGTACTGCTGAAGAAGAACGGAAGGCAACTGTTTTCGGTTATTGGGTCAGCGACCCCGAACGATACGGAGTGGCCGAATTCGACAAAGAGGGAAATTGTCTGTCGATCGAGGAGAAACCCGTACACCCCAAATCGAACTACGCCGTAGTGGGGCTCTACTTCTATCCCAACAAGGTGGTGGATGTTGCCAAACACATCAAACCTTCTGCCCGCGGAGAACTGGAAATAACCACTGTCAACCAGCAGTTTCTGCATGATAAGGAGTTGAAGGTGCAAACCCTCGGCCGCGGATTTGCCTGGCTTGATACGGGAACACACGATTCATTGAGCGAGGCCTCGACTTTTATTGAAGTCATTGAAAAACGTCAAGGGCTGAAAGTCGCCTGTCTGGAGGGTATTGCCTACAGGCAGGGGTGGATCGATGCCGAGAAAATGCGCCAGTTGGCACAACCCATGTTGAAAAACCAGTACGGACAGTATTTGATTCAGGTGATTGATGAACTGGAACGTACCGGGAAATCCAATCTGTAATCCGGAGACATCATGGAGGTAATTAAAACTGCAATTGAAGGGGTAGTAATTATTGAACCCCGCCTGTTCAAGGATGCCCGAGGATACTTTTTCGAATCGTTTTCTCAGCGAGAATTTGATGAAAAGGTCGCTCCGATTCATTTCATCCAAGATAACGAAAGCATGTCCTCATATGGCGTGATGCGGGGATTGCATTTCCAGACTCCCCCCTATTCACAAAGCAAACTGGTTCGTTGTGTCAAAGGGGTGGTGCTTGATGTGGCCGTTGACATTCGCAAGGGAAGCCCGACTTATGGACAACATGTGGCTGTGGAGCTCACCGAAGAGAACCACCGGCAGTTCTTTATTCCCCGGGGATTCGCCCACGGATTTGCCGTACTGAGCGACGTTGCCGTTTTTCAGTATAAGTGTGACAATTTTTATCATCCTGAGGCGGACGGGGGCATCAGCATCCTCGACACCTCGCTGGGAATTGACTGGCGTATTCCGACCGACAGGGCGATTTTGAGTGACAAGGATACGAAACATCCGCTGTTAAAGGATTTTGACAGTCCGTTCGATATTCGAGTTCCGTTGTATTGACCGATAAACATTCTATAAGATGAATATTCTGGTTACAGGTGCCAACGGCCAACTGGGGCGAGAAATGCGCATCATCAGCAGGAACAGCGACCATCGCTTTGTTTTTACCGATGTTGTCGAGGCAGAAGGCTTGGAAACCGCACTCCTTGACATGACCGATCCCGATGCTGTCGCCAATATGGTTCGTGAACATGATATCCGGTGCATTGTCAACTGTGCTGCCTATACCAATGTCGACAAGGCTGAAAGCGACGTCGCCCTTTGTCGGAAACTCAATGCTGAAGCTCCTAAGATTCTGGCTGATATCATGAATGCAGTTGGGGGCTTTCTTGTTCATATTTCCACGGATTACGTTTTCGGCGGGGATCCCTACAATACGCCTTGCCGGGAGGATCAAAAGGGTACCCCGACCGGAGTATACGGGGCAACCAAATTGGAGGGTGAGCAGTTTATCGAGAAAGCAGGAGGCAAGTATGTCATTATCCGCACGGCGTGGCTCTATTCTGAGTTTGGCCGCAATTTCGTGAAGACCATGCTCAACCTCACGGCCACGAAGCCGTCCCTGAAGGTTGTGTTCGATCAGGTCGGCACCCCGACCTATGCCTACGATCTGGCATGTGCCATTCGCGCTGTCCTTGAAGATTATGTTGCTGAAAATTCCTCTGGGAAATACTCCAAGACGGGCATCTACCACTTCTCGAACGAAGGGGTCTGCTCGTGGTATGATTTCACAAAGAGAATTGCCGAGCTTGCAGGCAATATGTCATGTGATATCCAGCCTTGCCATAGCAACGAATTCCCCAGTCCGGTTGTGCGTCCGGCCTACTCCGTTTTGGACAAAACCAAGATCAAGGAGATCTTTGGTATCCGAATTCCCTATTGGACGGATTCTCTTGCAATATGTATGAATAACATGAAAAACAACTAACCATGAACACGTTTAAAAGAAATATCATCATTACCGGCGGAGCCGGATTCATCGGATCGCATGTAGTGCGGCTGTTTGTAAACAAATATCCGGATTATCGGATCATCAACTTGGACAAACTGACCTACGCCGGAAACCTGGCAAACCTGAAAGACATCGAAGATAAGCCGAACTATACGTTTATCAAGGCGGACATCTGCGATTTCGAGAAGATTTGTGAACTGATGCAACAATACCATGTGGACGGTATTATCCACCTGGCGGCCGAAAGCCATGTGGATCGCAGCATCAAGGATCCGTTCACTTTTGCGCGTACAAACGTCATGGGAACCCTTTCCCTGCTGCAGGCAGCCAAGCTTTACTGGGAGTCTCTTCCTGAAAAATACGAGGGCAAGCGCTTCTACCATATCTCAACCGACGAGGTGTATGGGGCATTGGAATTGACGCATCCCGACGGCATCGAGCCGCCGTTCACCACCAAGGCCTCCTCGGGCAAACATCATCTTGCCTATGGCGAAGAGTTTTTCCTTGAGACAACCAAATACAATCCGCACAGTCCTTATTCGGCTTCGAAGGCTTCGAGCGACCACTTCGTGCGTGCGTTCCACGATACGTACGGTATGCCGACGATCGTGACGAACTGTTCGAACAACTACGGCCCCTACCAATTTCCCGAGAAGCTGATCCCGCTCTTCATCAACAATATCCGGCACCGTAAGCCGCTTCCGGTCTACGGCAAAGGCGAGAATGTGCGCGACTGGCTCTATGTGGAGGATCATGCACGTGCCATCGACTTGATTTTCCACGAGGGAAAGATTGCCGAGACATACAACATCGGCGGTTTCAACGAGTGGAAGAATATCGACATCATCAAGGTTGTGATCAATACGGTGGACCGTCTGTTGGGGCGTAAGGAAGGAGAGGATATGGATCTGATCACCTATGTGACCGACCGTGCCGGACACGACCTGCGCTATGCGATTGATTCGACGAAACTTCAGAAGGAGTTGGGCTGGGAGCCTTCGCTGCAATTCGAAGAGGGCATCGAAAAAACAGTCCGCTGGTATCTGGACAACCAGGAGTGGATGAATAATGTCACCTCAGGAAATTACCAGAAGTATTACGAAGAAATGTATGGAATGAAATGACGTGAGTTATGTAATTGTGTCCAGTACTAAAATTTACTAATAAATATACCATGAATGCTATCTATTTAACATATTGGAGAGTAGATAGAAAATATGAGTTGCTTCATTTCGAAATATATTGATATCGCCAATAATAATCTCATCTAAATATTATCCAAATATGAAAATAGCAGTAGCAGGAACGGGGTATGTCGGGTTATCGATTGCAACTCTTTTAGCACAACACAATCAAGTTGTAGCTGTGGATGTTGTACCCGAGAAAGTCGATAAAATCAATAATCGGATCTCCCCTATTCAAGATGAGTATATTGAGAAGTATTTTGCAGAAAAGAATTTGAACTTGTATGCGACGCTTGATGCCAAAGCCGCATATAAAGATGCTGAATATGTTGTAATAGCAACTCCTACAAATTACGATACTCATACAAACTTTTTTGATACCCATCATATTGAAGACGTAATTGATCTCGTGTTGGAGGTCAATCCAGACGCGGTCATGATTATTAAGAGTACGATCCCTGTAGGTTATTGTCATTCGCTCTATATTAAGTATGCTCAAAAATATCAAGAGCGGGGCTGGATAGGCCTTCATGAGTTCCGGTTATTGTTTTCTCCTGAATT
>DWYP01000036.1 GCA_019118605.1 Candidatus Alistipes faecavium
CGTGGGAGAGTAGGTAGCCGCCTCTTCAAGGTCAGATCGAAAGGTCTGACCTTTTTTTGTTTGCGGTCGGGAGTTGCGGGGACGTGCATCCCGGTCTGCTGTCGGTTCTGACCTTGAAGAGCCGGCTGCGCTGCCGCAGATGCAGACAACCACCCCAAACCCCTCCTTGAAAGGAGGGGCTTTATCGGGCGGTCAGATCGAAAGGTCTGACCTTTTTTTGTTATGTTCCAAATATTAAGAGCCCGTGATCGTATCTCTGTTGCTGGGGCTGTAATGGTATAAATTTCTGCCGAAGCGCGCAATCAGCTGCCGAGCGATATGGAGTTTCCGGTCGCAATCTATGACTGCCTTCTTAAGACAGGGGCTTTAAAAAGCCCTTTTAGAGGCAACCGAACGCAGCAGGGATCGGGTGCGGTTCTCTGCTACAGAGAGGACATAAAAGCCCTTTTAGGGGCAACCGAACGCAACAGGAATCGCGCAGGCGGGAGAGGGAATAAAAGCCCCTTTATGGGCATCCGGCCCCTGCTGCGCCCGGGTGCGGTTCTCTGCTGCCATAGCCAATAAAACGAGGCTCTCCCGGATTCCGGGAGAGCCTCGTTTCGAAATAAGCCTGCAGGCGTTTATTTGCCCATGTAGCTCTTGACGTAGTGGTGGTGTGAACCCCAGCGCTCGAAGGCTGCGCGGTCGAGCTCCTCCTGGGCCGACGGATGCGCGATCGAGATCAGCAGACGTGCACGCTCTTGCATCGACTTGCCGTAAAGATCCACGGCTCCGAACTCCGTAACGACCCAGTGCACGTGGAAACGCGTCGTCACGACGCCTGCGCCGTCCAACAGCGTCGGGCAGATCTTCGATACGCCCTTGTTCGTGATGGCCGGCATGGCGATGATGGCTTTGCCGCCCTTCGAGAGCGACGCTCCGTACACGAAGTCGATCTGACCGCCGGCTCCCGACCAGAACTTCGTACCCAGCGAGTCGGCGCACACCTGTCCGGTGAGGTCGATCTGCAGGGCCGAGTTGATGGCCACGAAGTTGTCGTTCTGCGAGATGACGTACGGGTCGTTCGTGTAGCCCACATCCATCATCAGCACACCGGGGTTGTCGTCGATAAAGTCATAGACGGCCTGCGAGCCCATCAGGAAGGTCGAAACCATCTTGCCCGGGTCGGTCTTCTTGGCCTCGCCGTTGATCACACCCTTCTCGACCAGCGGCAGCACGCCGTCGGCGAACATCTCGGTGTGCACACCGAGGTTCTTATGGCCTCCCAGCTGGCTCAGCACGGCGTTCGGAATGGCGCCGATGCCCATCTGGAGCGTGGCCCCGTCTTCGATCAGTGCGGCGCAGTGGCGGCCGATGGCCTTCTCTACCTCGTTCGGCTCCGAGAACTTGGCTTCGATCAGCGGGGTGTCATCCTCGACGAAGGTGTCGATTTTCGATACCGGGATCATGGCCTGTCCGAAGGCGCGGGGCACGTGCTTGTTGACCACGGCGATGACGTGGTCGGCGCACTCCACGGCTGCGAGCGTAGCGTCCACGGAGGTTCCGAGGGACACGTACCCGTGTTTGTCGGGCGGGCAGACCTGAATCATGGCCACGTTGCACGGCACGGCGCCGCAGCGGTAGAGTTTCTGCGTCTCGCTCAGGAAGACGGGGATGTAGTCGGCATCACCGGTCTGCGTGACCTTGCGGACGTTCGCGCCTACGAAGAACGAGTCGAGTTGGAAGACGCCCTGGAATTTCGGGTCGGCATAGGGTGCCGGGCCTTCGGTGTGGAGGTGGTGGACATGGACGTTCTTGAGTTCTCCGGCTTCGCCTCGCTTGCACATGGCGTTGATCAGGCACTGGGGCGCCGAGGCTACGGAGCTCAGGTGCACGTGGTCGCCCGATTTGATGACCTTGACGGCCTCTTCGGGAGTGGTAAAATGAATGGGTGTGTTCATTACGTGTGCTGTTAAGTTTGGTTTTTTGTATGGTTACTTGCGTTTTACTTCCACCTGTTCGTACCCCTCGACGATATCCCCGATGCGGATGTCGTTGAACGATTCGATGTTCAGACCGCAGTCCTGGCCCACGGTGACCTCCTTGACGTCGTCCTTGAAGCGCTTCAGGGATCCGAGTTTTCCGGTGTAGATCACGATACCGTCGCGGATGACGCGGATCGGGGTGTTTCGCTGCAGCTTGCCCTCGCGGACGACGCAGCCTGCCACGGTGCCGACCTTCGAGATCTTGAAGATCTCCATGACCTCCACCGAAGCGACGATCTCTTCCTTCATCACGGGCTCCAGCATACCCTCGATGGCATCCTTGATGTCGTTGATCGCATCGTAGATGATCGAATAGAGGCGGATTTCGATCTCCTCCTTTTCGGCGAGCTTGCGTGCCGAGGCCGAGGGGCGCACCTGGAATCCCACGATGATGGCGTTCGAGGCGGCGGCCAGCAGGACATCCGACTCGGAGATCTGGCCCACGGCGGCGTGGATGACGTTGACCTGTACGGACTCCTTGGAGAGTTTGATGAGCGATCCCGACATGGCCTCGACCGAACCGTCGACATCACCCTTGACGATGATGTTGAGCTCCTTGAACGATCCGATGGCGATGCGGCGTCCGATCTCGTCGAGCGTGACGTGCTTCTGGGTCATGATGCCCTGCATGCGCTGCAGCTGCTCGCGTTTGTTGGCGATTTCACGCGCCGAGCGGTCGTCCTCCATGACGTTGAACGTATCGCCGGCCTGCGGGGCTCCGTTCAGGCCCAGCACCTGCGCGGGCGTCGAGGGGCCTGCCTCGGTGACCTTCTTGCCGTTCTCGTTGAACATCGCCTTCACGCGTCCGGTATAGGTTCCCGAGAGCACGACGTCGCCGATATGGAGCGTACCGCTCTGCACGAGCACCGTCGATACGTATCCGCGGCCCTTGTCGAGCGTCGACTCGATGACCGTACCGACGGCCCTCTTGTTGGGGTTGGCCTTCAGGTCGAGCATCTCGGCCTCGAGGAGCACCTTTTCGAGCAGTTTGTCGAGGTTCAGTCCCTTCTTTGCCGAGATCTCCTGGTCCTGGTACTTGCCGCCCCACGACTCCACGAGGTAGTTCATCTGCGAGAGCTGCTCCTTGATGTGGTCGGGGTTGGCGTTGGGCTTGTCGATCTTGTTGATGGCGAAGACCATCGGCACGCCGGCAGCCTGCGCGTGGTTGATCGCCTCGATGGTTTGTGGCATGACGTTGTCGTCGGCCGCCACGATGATGATCGCGACGTCGGTGATCTTCGCACCGCGGGCGCGCATGGCGGTGAAAGCCTCGTGTCCCGGGGTGTCGAGGAAGGTGATCTTCTGGCCGTTGAGCTCCACGCTGTAGGCACCGATGTGCTGCGTGATGCCTCCGGCCTCACCCTCGATGACGTTCGTCTTGCGGATGTTGTCCAGCAGCGAGGTCTTACCGTGGTCGACGTGTCCCATGACGGTCACGATCGGCGGACGCGGGACGAGATCCTCCTCCTTGTCCTCGTGGTCGTCGGCAATGGCCTCCTGGATCTCCACCGAGACGAATTCGATCTTGTATCCGAACTCCTCGGCGACGACGACCAGCGCCTCGGCGTCGAGCCGCTGGTTGATCGACACCATCAGTCCGAGGTTCATGCAGGCCATGATGACCTCCGTCGGCGGCACGTTCATCATGGTGGCCAGCTCGCTGACGGTGACGAACTCCGTGACCTTGAGGATCGAACGTTCCTGTTCCTCGCGTTCGAACTCCTCGTTCATGCGCTCGGCCACGGCCTCGCGCTTGTCCTTGCGGTATTTTGCGCTCTTGCTCTTGGCACCCTTGGCCGTCAGGCGCGCCAGGGTGTCCTTCACCTGCTTCGAAACCTCCTCGTCGCTCACCTCGGGGCGCAGGATCGGTTTCGGGGCCTTGTTCTTGTTCTTGTTGCGGCGACCCTCGTTGGGCTTCGGGGCGTTCTGCCCGGCGGCTCCCGGACGGTTGTTCTGACCGCCCTGACCGCCTTGCTTGCCTCCGCCCTGCGAGGCGCTCTTCTGGGCCTTCGAGACATCGACCTTCTCCTTCTGCAGGCGCTTGCGCTTGTGCTTGCCTCCGGGGACGAATCCCGAGACATCCATCGTTCCGAGCACCTGCGGGCCCGTGAGGGTCGCCACTTCGGGCCGGAAGATGTTGTCGTGCACCTCGGCCTGGGGAGCCTTCTCCTCCGCTGCGGGCTGCGGGGCCGGCTGCGCTTCGGGCTGCGGCGCCGTTGCGGGCGCCTCGGCCTGCGGGGCTTCCGCCTGCGCAGGCTCGGCCGCTGCCGGAGCCGCGGGGGTTGCCGGGGCCTTCGGCGCGGCCGGGGCCTCATCCTGTACGGCCTTCGGCGTCTCGGCCGCGTGTGCCGGCGCCTCGGGAGCCGTCTCGGCCGCCGGAGCCGCCGCTGCGGGCTTCTCCTCCTTCGGTGCGGGCGCGGGGGCCGGGGCCGGGGCGGCCTTGGGTTTGGGCGAGAGGTCGATCTTGCCGAGGAACTTCGGCTGCGGGATCTCGTCCTTCACGCTGATGACATTGCTTTTGATGACAACCTCCTTTTCCTCCTCGCGCTCCTGCTTCTTGGCTTCTTCGAGAGTGATGGTCGTCTGTTTCAGGGAAATTCGTTCGCGGATCGTGTCGCGGGCGCTCGCGGCGCTGCGGTTCGCCCCGAACTCCTTCTCCAGAACGGCATACGTCGCGGCGTCGACCAGCGTGTTGGGCGACCCGTCGCTCTTTATGCCCTTCTTTTGCAGGAAGTCCGTGATGGTGTTCAGCCCCACCTTGAACTCCTTTGCAACCTGAATGAGCCTTAATTTTCTTTCGTTACCCATATATTGTCTTTTAATTTTTTTCGGTTCGGACTATTCGAATTCGGCCTTCAGGATCTCGACGATCTTCTGCGCCTGCTCGATCTCGAGGTCGGCGCGTGCGGCAATCTCCTCGACGGGCAGCTCCAGGACGCTCTTCGCGGTATCGCATCCGGCGGCCTTCAGGGCGTCGATCACCCATCCGTCGATCTCGTCGGCGAACTCCGTGAGGGCGACATCCTCCTCCTCGACCTCGCGGTAGACGTCGATGTCGTATCCGGTGAGCATCTTCGAGAGGCGGATGTTCAGGCCGCCCTTGCCGATCGCGAGCGACACCTGGTCGGGCTTGAGGTATACCGAGGCGGTCTTCTTCTCCTCGTCGATGGTGATCGAGGAGATCTTGGCGGGGTTCAGCGCGCGCTGGATCATCAGCTGCGGGTTGGCGGTGTAGTTCACCACGTCGATGTTCTCGTTGCGCAGCTCCTTGACGATCGAGTAGATGCGCGAGCCCTTCATTCCGACGCAGGCGCCTACGGGGTCGATGCGCTCATCGTAGGACTCCACGGCGACCTTTGCGCGCTCGCCGGGGATGCGGACGATCTTCTTGATGGTGATCAGGCCGTCGAAGATCTCCGGGACTTCCTGTTCGAAGAGCCTCTCGAGGAATTGGTTTGCCGTGCGCGAAAGGATGATGCGGGGCTGGTTGTTGTTCATCTCCACCGACTTGACGATGGCCTTGATGGTGTCGCCCTTGCGGTAGAAGTCGTTGGGAATCTGCTCGGCTTTCGGGAGGATGAGCTCGTTCTCCTCGTCGTCGAGGATCAGCACCTCCTTCTTCCATACCTGATAGACCTCGCCGGTTACGATCTCTCCGACCTTTTCGGAGTACTTCTCGTAAAGGTTCGCCTTTTCGAGGTCGAGGATGCGCGAGGCGAGGTTCTGGCGCAGCGAGAGTACGGCGCGGCGTCCGAACGATGAGAGCTTGATCTCGTCGGCATACTCGTCGCCGATCTCATAGGTGGGGTCGATGGCCTTGACCTCCGAGACGGCGATCTGCATGTTGGGGTTCTCGACGGCGCCGTCCTCGACGACCGTGCGGTTTCTCCAGATTTCGAGGTCTCCCTTCTCGGGGTTGATGATGACGTCGAAATTCTCGTCCGTTTCGTACTGTTTCTGCAGGGCGTGGCGGAAGACGTCCTCCAGCACGCCGATCATCGTCGACTTGTCGATGTTTTTCAGCTCCTTGAACTCGGCAAAGTTGCTGATCAGATTGAGATTGTCCATTTTTGTCGTGTATCTATTTTTCAGTTATTGTCTTACTTGAAGTCGAGCCATTCGCGAGTCGCGCGGATCTCCTCGAAGGGGTACGTGCGCTCGACCTTTACGAGCTGCTTGC
This sequence comes from Candidatus Alistipes faecavium, assembly GCA_019118605.1. Classification (GTDB taxonomy): domain Bacteria; phylum Bacteroidota; class Bacteroidia; order Bacteroidales; family Rikenellaceae; genus Alistipes; species Alistipes faecavium. The sequence continues at coordinate 6,205 of DWYP01000036.1, forward strand.
GCTTTTTGCCCTCGACGGACTGTTTCTCCTCGTAGGAGAGGGTGATTCCCTTGTCGTCCACGGCGTCGAGGCGTGCGAGGATCTTCAGGCCGCTGGCGAGCAGCACCTCGACCGAACTTCCGACCAGTTTGCGGTACTGGCGCAGGGTGCGGAGTTCGGAACCGATGCCTGCCGACATGACCGTAAGGGAGAAGTCCTCCTCGTCGCGGTCGAGTTCGGCCTCGATGGCGCGGCTGAGGGTCACACAGGCGTCGATGGCCACCGACGAGTCGCTGTCGATCGTGAGTTCGATCTCGTTGGCGGGCGAGCAGGTGCAGCCGACCACGAACATGTCGGTTCCTTGGAGGTTCCGTTCGGCGATTTGCGTGATTTTCTGGGTGTCGATCATAGGATTGAAATTCGGGTGGCGTCCAACTATGAAATAAGGGGACTTCCGTCCCCTTATTCGTTCACTCGGTCTTTCGACACTGCAAATATAGTAATATTTTCCGAGATACCAATTATTTATATCGGAATTATGGTCGGAAACCGGTAAAAAAAAGCTCAATCTTCCTGTTTCGAGGCGTAGGGTTTGATGATTCCCCGCTTCGACGTGCGGATGAACTCCACGAGCCGGTCGCGCTCGATGCTTTGGGGTACCGCCCGTTCCACCTCGTCGCAACCGTTCATGTAGTTGAGCCCGCTCTGGAAGAGGATGCGGCAGGCCTCGTGGATCTCCGCGATGCGCTCGGGGGTGAATCCGCGGCGCGAGAGCCCGACCTTGTTGATCCCGGCGAAGCGCAGCGACTCGTTGCGCACGATGACGTAGGGCGGGAGGTCCTGGCTCAGGAGCGCTCCTCCCTGAACCATCGAATGCTCGCCGATGTGCACCCACTGGTGAATGGCCGCATGTCCGCCGATGACGACCCAGTCTCCGACATGCACCTCTCCGGCCAGCGACACGCGGTTTGCGATGACGCAGCGGTCTCCGAGGATGCAGTCGTGGGCGACATGGACATACGCCATCAGGAGGTTGTTCGATCCGATGCGGGTGGTTCCGGTCGAGGAGGTTCCGCGGCTGACGGTGACGTATTCGCGGATGTCGTTGTCGTCTCCGATCACGCAGGTTGTCTTCTCCCCTGCGAACTTCAGATCCTGGGGCAGGCAGGAGATCGAGGCTGCGGTGTGTATTTTGCAGCGCTTTCCGATGCGTGCGCCGTCGTGGATCACGGCCCCGGGGCCGATCCAGCAGTCGTCGCCGATCACCACGTCGCCGGCGATGTATGCAAAGGGTTCTATCGTGACATTGGCCCCGATTCGAGCGTCGGGGTGTACGTAGGCGAGGGGACTAATCATTTTTTCTTGTTTTTAACGACCTGGGCCATCATGACGGCCTCGCAGGCGAGGGTTTCGCCGACGAAGGCCTTTCCCTCGACGACGGCGACGCCGCGGCGGATGGGCTCGAGCAGGTGGATTTCGAATTGCAGCGTGTCTCCGGGGACGACCTTGCGCTTGAATTTCACGTTGTCGATCTTCATGAAATAGGTCGAATAGTTCTCGGGATCCTCCACGGAGTTGAGCACGAGGATTCCGCTGCACTGCGCCATGGCCTCGACGATCAGCACGCCCGGCATGACGGGTTCGTCGGGGAAGTGTCCCACGAAGAAGGGCTCGTTCATCGTGACGTTCTTGATTCCGGCGACGTCTGTGGAGTCGCAGTAGAAGATGCGGTCGACGAGCAGGAAGGGCGGGCGATGGGGCAGCATGCGGCGTATTTCGTTGATGTCGAAGAGCGCCGGTTTGCGGCAGTCGTATGTGAAGCGGGGCTTTTCGCCGGCCTTTCGTATGGCGTGCTTGAGCTGCTTCATGAATTCGGTGTTTGCGAAGTGCCCGGGGCGTGTGGCCCACACGCGGCCCTTGATTCGCACGCCGAGCAGGGCGAAGTCTCCGAGCAGGTCGAGGAGTTTGTGGCGCGCCAGCTCGTTGCTGCAGCGCAGGTCGATGTTGCTCAGGTACCCGGCCTTGATTTCGATGTCGGGCTTGTTGAATATCTTCTTGAGGTGTGCGAGCTGTTCGTCGGGCACGGGGTTTTCGACCACGACGATGGCGTTGTCGAGGTCTCCGCCCTTGATGAGGTTGCGCTGGATCAGGGGTTCGAGCTCGTGCAGGAATACGAACGTCCGGCAGGGAGAGATCTTCCCGGCATAGTTGTCTCCGGGGTTGAAGGTGGCGTACTGGTTTCCGATGACCTTCGAGTTGTAGTCCACGTGCACCGAGACGGAGAATTCGTCGTCGGGGTAGAGGATGATTGCCACGCCCTTTTCGGGGATGGTGTAGACCATCTTTTCGGTCACGTGGTAGAAGACGCGCTCGGCCTCCTGGTCGACGAGGCCCGTCGAGGTGATGGCTTCGGCGTATTCGCGGGCCGAACCGTCCATGATGGGGGTTTCGGGTCCGTTTATATCGATCAGGGCGTTGTCGACGCCGAGGGTCCAGAGCGCCGACATGATGTGTTCGATGGTCGAGACGCGGTGTCCTCCGGCTTCGATGGTCGTTCCGCGCGAGGTGTCCACGACATTGTCGCACAAGGCGGGAATCAGAGGATTCCCTTCGATGTCTGTCCTGCGGAAGATGATGCCGGTGTTGGGCTCGGCGGGATGTACGGTCATGGTCACTTTGACACCCGTATGCAGACCCTTTCCGGAGAAAGAGATCGGAGCTTTGAGCGTTTGTTGTTTCGTAAACATGGGCGAAGTGTCATATATTTCGTGCAAAGATATTAAATTTTCACTAAAAAACGCTACTTTTGCTCAAAATTCTGAACGACTCCCATGACGGAAAACAGCAGTGACAAAGCGCCCCGCCCGGTGCGGAAACCGCGCATCCGCCTGCCATTCGAAAACCGGAAGCAGGATGCCGGAAGCTGGGCCTACGATCACCGTATCGGTCTGTGCGTGACGCTTATAGCCTATCTTGTGCTGATGATCGTCTTCGTTTCGTCGAAGATCGTCATCGGGCGGCGTGCGAGCCAGCAGGGGATGTACATCGACCTGCAGGAGCTTGCGCAGCTCGAGCAGGAGCGCGACCGCCTGGAGGAGGAGCTGCGGCGCAGCCGCCAGGAGGAGATCGACTGGCGGAGCATCCGCAACCGGGCGTCGAACGAGAACGCCTCCGACGAGCGGCTGCGCGATGACCGGGGGACGAACACCGCGGCGCTGAACGACGCGGCGGCGAAGGCCGAGGCGCAGATGCAGGCCAACCGCGAAGCCTACGAACAAGGGCTGGCCGAGGAGCGTGCGATCCGCCAGCGCAAGGGCCGTGCCGACGGGGAGGAGCGCCGCGATGTCAAGGTCAAGGGGCGTGTGACGGTGTCGTT
>DWYP01000037.1 GCA_019118605.1 Candidatus Alistipes faecavium
TTTATCAATGAAAGGGTTCAGCCCGAAGGACTTACGTTCGACGATGTGCTGCTCGTACCCGCCTATTCGGAAGTGTTGCCGCGAGAGGTCGATATCCGGACCCGCTTTTCGCGAAATATCAAGCTCAACATCCCCGTCGTGTCGGCCGCGATGGATACCGTGACGGAAGCGCCGCTGGCCATCGCCCTTGCGCGTGAAGGGGGCATCGGCGTGATCCACAAGAACATGTCGATCGCCGCGCAGGCCGCGCAGGTGCGTCGCGTGAAGCGGGCCGAGAACGGCATGATCTACGATCCGATCACCATCTCGAAGGACAATACCGTGGGCGACGCCCTGAACCTGATGAAGGAGAACAGGATCGGCGGCATCCCGGTCGTGGACGCCGATCGGAAACTCATCGGCATCGTCACGAACCGCGACCTGCGCTTCCAACGCGACATGTCGCGGCGCATCGAGGAGGTGATGACCCCGGGCGACCGGCTGATTACCACGCACAACTCCGAGCTGGAGCACGCCTCGGAGGTTCTTCTCAACAACAAGATCGAAAAGCTCCCCGTGGTGGACAACGACGGACACCTCGTGGGACTCATCACCTATAAGGACATCACGAAAGTTCAGGACCACCCGAACGCCTGCAAGGACGGGAAGGGGCGCCTGCGCGTTGCCGCCGGTGTAGGCATCACGGCCGACGCCATGGAGCGCGTTGCGGCGCTCGTGGCCGAGGATGTCGATGCCGTGGTGCTCGATTCGGCCCACGGACATTCGCGCAACATCGTGCGCACGCTGCGGGAAATCAAGGCGAAGTATCCGTCGCTGGATGTCGTGGTGGGCAACATCGCCACGGCGGAGGCCGCGAAGTTCCTCATCGAGAACGGCGCCGACGGCATCAAAGTGGGCATCGGCCCGGGGTCGATCTGCACCACGCGCATCATCGCGGGCGTGGGCGTTCCGCAGCTCTCGGCCATCTACGCCGCCGCCAAGGCCGCCGAAGGCTCGGGCGTTCCGGTCATCGCCGACGGAGGTCTCCGCTACTCGGGCGACATCGTCAAGGCGCTTGCCGCGGGCGGCGACTGCGTGATGATCGGCTCGATGTTCGCCGGCACGGAGGAGGCTCCGGGCGACACGATCATCTACAACGGCCGCAAGTTCAAGGCCTACCGCGGCATGGGGTCGATCGACGCCATGAAGGCGGGCTCCGCCGACCGTTACTTCCAGAAGGGCTGCGAGGGGAACATCAACAAACTCGTTCCCGAGGGCATCGTTGCGCGCGTGCCGTTCAAGGGCGCGCTGAGCGAGACGGTCTACCAGCTCATCGGCGGCATCCGTTCGGGCATGGGCTACTGCGGAGCGAAGGACATCCCGGCGCTTCAGACGGCGCAGTTCATCCGCATCACGGCGTCGGGCATGCACGAAAGCCACCCGCACGACGTGACGATCACGAGCGAGGCCCCGAACTACTCGAGCGAACGCTAAACGATCAATTTATGGGATATCTTGTTTATTGCCCGGTATGCTCTAATAAAATATCGAGTGCAGCGATAACTTGTCCTCACTGTGGAGAACCTCAAGCGCATTATGTTAAAGAGGTTGTATCTCGTACAAAGACTCGTTGTCGCAAGTGTCGGGGTACGGGCCAGGGCTCAGACTTTATATATGCCAATAGTACTAAAGCTGCATATCGTGACGGGAAAATTTATTTTCCTGCGACATTCCGTAAAACTGGAGAGGTTTGGGATAATTGTGTCTGTGGTGGAGAACCAGGGTGGCGCGACGAAGGCGTATGGGAAGAGCAATCTCAGTATTCGGAAGCCCGTAAGGCTTTTAATAGCGGAGATTACCGGCTTGAAAACTATGTTTGTACATTGAACGAGCGTCTTAATATCTTTTGTGGGGCTGGTGGTTATCTGAATGTAATTATGTATTGGAATAGATGCCGGAAGCCTTGCCTCTATTGTAATGGTACCGGTGTAATGGTATCTACACAAAGAGATCGAATTGATTCACGTAAGAAGGTCGAATGAAATATAATAAAGGAATGGTAGAAAAAATACTGATTCTCGACTTCGGATCGCAGTACACGCAGCTCATCGCACGGCGTGTGCGCGAGCTGAACGTCTATTGCGAGATCCATCCCTTCAACAAGATTCCGGCGCTGGACGCGTCGGTGCGGGGTGTGATCCTCTCGGGCAGCCCCTATTCGGTGCGGGACGCCCAGGCCCCGACGCCCGATCTTTCGCAGATCAAGGGACGCCTTCCGCTGCTGGGCGTCTGCTACGGCGCGCAGTTCCTCGCGTCGGCCTTCGGGGGTGAGGTGCAGCCCGCCCCGAGCCGCGAGTACGGACGCGCAATGCTTACCGTAGGAGACGCATCGGACGCCCTGATGACGGGCCTTCCGTCGCCCACGCAGGTGTGGATGTCGCACGGCGACACCATTACGCGCGTTCCCGACACCTATCGGATCGTCGCCAGCACGGAGGACGTGCGCGTCGCGGCCTTCCATATCGAGGGCGAGCAGACGTGGGGCATCCAGTTCCACCCCGAGGTTTACCACTCGACCGACGGCAAACAACTGCTGAAGAACTTCGTCGTGAGGATCTGCGGCTGCGCGCAGTCGTGGACGTCGGAGAGCTTCGTCGAATCTACCGTCCGGGAGCTGCGCGAAAAGCTCGGCGACGACAAGGTGGTGCTGGGCCTTTCGGGCGGCGTCGACTCTTCGGTTGCCGCCGTGCTGCTGCACAAGGCCATCGGTCAGAACCTCTACTGCATCTTCGTCGATTCGGGACTGCTGCGCAAGAATGAATTCGAGGAGGTGCTCGCCTCGTACAAGGACATGGGACTCAACGTCAAGGGCGTGAAGGCCGGGGCGAAGTTCCTGGGCGACCTGGCGGGCGTCACCGACCCTGAAAAGAAACGCAAGATCATCGGCCGGGACTTCGTGGAGGTCTTCAACGAGGAGGCCATGCAGATCAAGGATGTGCGGTGGCTTGCCCAGGGCACGATCTATCCCGATGTCATCGAGTCGTGCTCGGTCAACGGGCCTTCGGCGACGATCAAGTCGCACCACAACGTCGGGGGCCTTCCCGAGAAGATGAACCTGCGGATCGTCGAGCCGCTGCGCCTGCTGTTCAAGGACGAGGTGCGGCGCGTGGGGCGTTCTCTGGGCATCTCCGAGCAGCTCATCGGCCGCCATCCCTTCCCGGGCCCGGGCCTTGCGATCCGCATTCTGGGCGACATCACGCCCGAGAAGGTCGAAATCCTCCAGAACGTCGACAAGATCTATATCGACTCGCTGCGTGCGGCGGGACTTTACGACAAGGTCTGGCAGGCCGGGGCGATCCTGCTCCCGGTGCAAAGCGTCGGGGTGATGGGCGACGAGCGCACCTACGAGCGCTGCGTGGCGCTTCGCGCCGTGACCTCGACCGACGGCATGACGGCCGACTGGGTGCATCTTCCCTACGAGTTCCTTGCCAACGTGTCGAACGACATCATCAACAAGGTGAAGGGGGTCAACCGCGTAGTTTACGACATCTCCTCGAAACCGCCCGCCACGATCGAGTGGGAGTAGGGTGCGGGGGTTATCCGCCAAGGCGACGGACCGGTGCATGCCGGTCCGTTGTTTTTTGCCTTGAGGCAACCGGAACGGTTGCCTGTCTTGTACCTTTTGATGGCAAAAGGTACCCAAAACCATCCGCATGTCGCATTGCACGGGTTCCGGGATTGTTCCTCGCTGATCGGGCGAAGGAAGATCGAGTCTTTCCTTCCTCCCGATCGGGCGCTCGGATCAACCCCGGAACTTTTTCCGCGCAATACGAAAATGCGGAGGAAATTTTACGCATATAAATTTTACGCATATAATTTGCGCGTATAAAAGGATACCGGCTCTGCGAAAAACGCGAAAAAGAAAGGTGCTGTCCGGAATACGAGCGCCGGGGACGGTTTGCTTGCAAACCCGCGCAGTCGCCCGGCGCCATGACGAACGGCGCCTTTCCGCGATTTTTCGCACGCCGGGCGGTTTTTGCGCCGCTTTTTGCCGATTCAAAAAGCGGCAAGAATCGGCAACCGAAACGGTTGCCTGTCTTGTAGTCTTTTTACCCCAAAAAACAGTGCAGAGTATTTCGCGCATTAATAAGTGGAGAAGAAAGATGGAATATCTGCTATTCTTTAGAAGAGTAAAATTTAAGAGGGAGGATCGCGTGATCCTCCCTCTTAAATTTTATCATGTTAAAATATTGTAGCTATTCCTGATAATACAAATTAGTTCTTATTTTGCTCAAACAAAAATGAGTCAAAAACATCTTCTGCTTGTATTTCTATTTTCAAAGTTCTATTGTCATCACTACTATTCGAGAGAATCGAAACAGTCATAGTGCTTCCATCATCTATTTTTATAGAGTACCACTCTCTTTCTATTTTATCTTCATATATTGGAAGAAATTCACCGTTTTCAAACAAGGCATTAATCCAAAAACTTTTATAATTCGTACATTTAATGACATAAACGCCACCCTCATTGGGTACTTCTATCTTGTTTTTATTGATATTTGATACATTGGTTTCCCATTTCATCGGTTCCCAATCTCCATCTTTTTCCTCGCTTTCACATGCGACAAATGTCGTTGCAAAGATTATTAATAAAAGAATTTTGAATAAATTTCCTGTTTTCATACCGTTAGTGGAACTAAATTGATAAAAGATTTATGTATAAAAAGTTATGTATACTTTTAATGGGCAAATATCATACACACAAACTATATGCAATAATTGTAAAATTTCTGAACATATGCAAGCAAGTAGCTGGAAATTTTGTCAATGAATCAGGGAATGTGCCTGGAAAAGGAGTAGTCCCTGGATTCTCAGACCTTGAAATAATGGCATTGAATATGACATCAGAAACTGTTGGTATTGACAGTAAGCCATTGTTGTTTGCAAAGCTACAGGAATATTGGGAAGGATACGGAATGGATCGGAGCCCCTTCATCGCACAAATCGCCGAACAATATTCGGCGGAAAATTCCTATCTTTGCGACGGAACAAACCGCCCGCAAACCATGCGGCGGAAGCGTTCCGCACGGAAAGATGACGGATTTTGCAGCCATAGATTTCGAAACGGCCAACGGCCAGCGGACAAGCGTCTGCTCGGTGGGGGTGGTCGTCGTGCGCGGCGGGGAGGTGCGGGATACCTACTACAGCCTGATCCGCCCGCGCCCGAACTATTACAGCCGCTTCACCACGGCGATCCACGGCCTGACATACGAGGATACGCTCGGGGCGCCCGATTTCCGGGAGGTGTGGCGTGAGGTTGCTCCTCGTATCGAGGGACTTCCGCTCGTGGCGCACAATTCGCCCTTCGACGAAAGGTGCCTGCGTGCGGTGTTCGACCTTTACGGCATGCCGTACCCGGGATATACGTTCTACTGCACGTGTCGGGCTTCGCGGCGGGTCTTCGGCAAGCGCCTTCCGAACCACCAGCTGCACACCGTTTCGGCAGCCTGCGGCTTCGATCTTGCGCACCACCACCATGCCCTGGCCGATGCCGAGGCATGCGCGCGCATCGCGCTGAAGATCCTCTGAAACAAGCTTTCCTGACCCTCCCCGCTGAAATCCCGACGGATTCCCTGGCCGGGATATCATCCAAAACCCCGGCCGGAATACCTTCCAGTCGGGGTTCTGACATTGTATGCGGTGTGTTTACAACCCGAGTTCGAGCTGGAAGCGCAGCTGCCAGCGGTTGAAATTGTCGGGGATGATCCGCGGGTCGCGGTCGGCATAGGTGTCGTACGAGATGTCGGCCTGAACCTTGAGGCTGTGTCCGATGATGTATCGTGTGACGCCGAGGGTCGTCTGATTGCGGTTTCTGTACCCTGCCAGGGGCCGGATCCCGTCCGACGGGAAGAGGGTGGAGTTTCGCAGGGCGACCTCCCATTTGCGGTCGAAGAGGTAGCTGGTCTGGATGTTCAACCCCTGCCCGGTGTAGACGTACGCCGTGGGATCACCCGCAAAGAGGGGCCGGTCACAGGTGCGTCCCATGAAGTCGGTGTAGAAGGCCCACCCGCGATACTCGAGGATGAAGTCGACGAAGTAGGCCCCCATGCTGCGGATCTCGTTGTCGGGCATCAGAGCTCCGCGCTGCCCCTTGAGGCGCGAAGTACGGTCGTTGTAGGAGTAGGCTGCGGCGAGGAGGACCTTCGGACGCTCCTCATACTCGTAATTCCCTTCGATCACCTCGCCCTTGGCCTTGAAACGCCCCAGGGGATAGAGCTCCAGACGCCCCGTGTAGGCGAAGCCTCCTTTTGACGAGCTGCCCCAGTTGCGGCCCTCACCGGAGGTGACGGAGGCTTTTGCCGAGATGTTGAAGCCGTCGCCGCGCAGGGGGTTGACCTCCCCGAAGAGGCCGAAGTCGCGGTCGAGGTTGAATTCGCTGTTCACGATGCTGCGGTCGACGAACTGCAGGGCGCTCGAGGAGTTGATGCGCGCGCGGTTAGCCTTGATCTTGGACTGACCGAACCCGATGTTCCAGACCTCGCTGGGAACGTAGTAGACAATGGCGTCGCGCACGATGTTCATGTCTCCGTCGGGCAGCGGCTCGGAGTCGTGGGAGGTGAATCCCAGCTGAATGGAGTAGACGAGTTTCGGGGAGAAGATGTATCCGTCGAACCGCAGGCGGAGTCGTTTGACGCGGGCGTCGGTCTGCGTGAGGGTGAGGTTGTCGTCGAAGTTCAGGGCCAGGAGGTTCTGCATGCGGAATCGCATTGTCACCTCGAAGCGGTCGTTCCAGGGCCGGAAGGTGATGCCCTTTCCGACCTCGATGTTTGGCATGTGGTGGAGTTGTTCGATGAGTTCGCGCGTCGAGTCGGGGAGGATGTAGGCGTCGTGTTCCCGGCCGGCGCGGATTCCGGAATCCGGAGTTTGAGTTTGGGCCGCGGCGGTTGTGAATGCCGAAACGAGGAGGAAGAGGATGAGCAGACGATGTTTCATGTGAGCGATGTTGAGATTTGTCCGTGGGGTCAAAGGTACAAAAAATATGTTGCGAACATGTTTCTGTTGCAAAGTTGCGACGCAATTCTGACGCGAATCTGAAATGGATTCCTGAATTGGAGACCCGAATGCCTTCCGGTCTTTGCCGGAAAGTAAAAAAAGCGTATCTTTACACTTTCAGCGGCCTGCCGGAATGGTTTCAGGCGCCGGATGCCCGCAACCCGATTGACCCTTAACAGCATAACCGATTATCCGATGAAACGTTTCCTGTGCATCGCGGTGCTCTGCGCCGTGGCGATGCTTTCCGCCTGCCGGACTGCCGACAGCCTCTTCTCCGATCCGGAAACCCGATCCCGTGCGCTCGCCGATTTCGAACGCCGGAGCGAACTGTTAGCGCGGTGCGACGCCCTGCGGGTTGCCGATGACCCTGCGCTCACGGAGCGCGAGCGGGAGGCCCTTCGGTTCCTCTATGCCTATATGCCGCTGAGCGACGCCCTCAACTACGATGGCGACTACTTCCTGCGCAACGTGCGCCTTGCCGAGCGCACGCGCCGGGAGATGCCGTGGAGCGCAGCCGTTCCTGCGGATCTTTACCGGCATTTCGTGCTGCCCGTGCGGGCCAACAACGAGGATCTCGACGACTTCCGGGAGCGGTGCTTCGACGAACTCTCCGCGCGGGTGCGCGGCCTCTCGATGACGGATGCCGTGCTGGAGGTGAACCGCTGGTGCCACGAGAAGGCGACCTATACGCCGACCGACTCGCGCACGGCCTCTCCGCTCTCCACGATCCATGCGGCTGCGGGGCGCTGCGGCGAGGAGGCGGCCTTGCTTGTCGCGGCGCTGCGCACCGTAGGCATCCCCGCGCGCCAGGTCTATACGCCGCGCTGGGCGCATACCGACGACAACCACGCGTGGGTCGAGGCGTGGGCTGACGGCGCGTGGCACTTCCTCGGGGCCTGCGAGCCCGAACCGGTGCTCGACCTGGGGTGGTTCAACGAGCCCGCAAGCCGGGGCATGCTCATCTGCACGAACGTGTTCGGATACTACGAGGGGCCGGAACCGGTGCTGCACCGCACGGCGCTGACCACCACGATCAACATCACCGCGAACTATGCCCCGACGGAAACGCTGCACGTGCAGGTTGTCGATGCCGCGGGGACAGCGGTTCCCGACGCCACGGTCGAATACAAACTCTACAACTACGCCGAACTCTATACCGTCGCCACCCAGACGTCCGATTCCGCGGGCCGCGCGGCCTTTACCGCGGGGCGCGGCGACCTGGTTGTCTGGGCCTCGAAGGAGGGCCGCTACGGCGTGGCGAAGGCCTCCGTGGGCGAGGACGCGCCGGTCACCGTGCGCCTCGACCGCACGGCGGGTGACGTCTGGCAGACGGAACTTACGCTGGTTCCTCCTCCGGGCGGGGGGACGCAGCCTCCGGTGAGCGCGTCCCAGCGCGAGGAGAATACGCGCCGGCTGGCTGTCGGGGATTCGCTCCGCGCGGCGCACATTGCGACGTTCCGCACGAAGGCTCAGGCGGCGGCCTTTGCCCGCGAAAAGGGTCTTGATACGGCCATCACCGCACGCCACCTCGAGGCATCGAAGGGCAACTGGCCCGAAGTCGAGTCGTTCCTGACCGGCGCCGCGGCCGACGGACTGGGCGACCGGGCCCTGCAGCTGCTCGGAATGCTCACGGAGAAGGATCTCCACGACACCCCGCAGACGGTTCTCGACGACCACCTGCGCCATGCGACCAGCTCGGCTCCGTGGATAATGAATCCCCGCGTGGGCACGGAGCTGCTGAGCGCCTGGCGGGGCTTCCTGCTGGAGCAGATCCCGGAGGCGTCGGCCGCGCGCTTCCGCGCCGACCCGCAGACGCTCGTGGCGTGGTGCCGCGACAGTCTGCGTCTGGCCGATGCCGAGAACCTGCGGCTCGTTCCGATCCGTCCCCGGGGCGTCTGGACGTCGCGCGTGGCCGACGCTCCGTCGCGCGACCTCTTTTTCGTCGCGGTGTGCCGGTGCCTGGAGATTCCCGCCTGGCTCGACGCCGTGACGGGCGACGTGTGGTACACCCATGCGGGGCGTGACTGCCGTGCGGACTTCGACGCAACTTCCCCGTCCGCAAACACCCCGTCCGCGACCTTCTCCGGAGCCGCTGCGGAACGCGGCTTCGGACGCGTGCGCCTGCACTATGCGCCCACCGCCTCCCTCTCCGACCCGCGCTACTATACGCACTTCACCCTCTCGCGGCTCGAAAACGGCCGCCTGCGCCTGCTCAATTACGGAGAGGAGGACAGCTGGGATCGCAGCTTCCGCGACGGCGTGGGGCTCGAGGCGGGCGACTACGTGCTGGTCAACGGCACCCGGGAGGACGACGGTACGGTGCACGCGCGGATGCAGGTTTTCACCATTCCCGACGAAGGGACTGCCGAGGAGACGCTTGATTTTCCCTCCGGGACACTGCGGAGCGTGCCTCTCGGCACGCTCGACACATCGGTCTCCTACCTGAACGCTTCGGGAGCGTCAAGCCCGTTGAGCGGGGCCCTCGGTGAGGGATACTCCGTGGTGGGGATCCTCGGGGCCGGGGAGGAGCCCACGAACCACGCGCTGCACGACCTTGCGGACTTCCGTGCGGAACTGGAGGGGCTTGGAGCTCCGATTGTGCTGCTGTTCGGGAACGAGACGTACGCCCGGCGCTTCGAAGCCGCGGCCTTTCCGCCGCTTCCCGGAACGGTGCAATTCGGCACCGATGCCGGGGGCGCCGTGCGCCGCGGCCTGGAGTCTGGATGCGGGATGACCCGCACGGAACTGCCGCTGATCGCCGTGGTCGACGGCACGGGCAATATCCGCAGCATATCGTCGGGATACACGATCGGCCTTGGCGAGCGCCTGACCCGGGTGCTGACGGCCGAGTGACCTCCCGAACCGACGCGCCGTACGCCGCACATGCAAAGGCCCGGATCCATGAAAGATCCGGGCCTTTGCCGTCCTGCGGAAGCGATGGAGCCTGTCGCGGCACCGCTATTCGATGACCGCCGCCCAGCCGCCGTTGCGGGTCAGGTGGATGGAGATCGTGTCTGCGGAGGCCACCTGCCGCTCCTTTCTCCGGTAGTCCATCGCCTGGCGGAATGCGTTGATTCCGTCCTCGAAGCTCTCCATGCGGTAGCTCTTCCCGGGCGAAAGGAAATCCAGCGGAATGTCGAATGAAATGCCTTCGGCGTCGTTCCCGGCGTTGATGGCTCCGATATACCACTTGTCCCCCTTGCGTTTGGCTACTACGGTGTATTTCCCGGCCTCGGCATGCAGCACGCGGGTCTCGTCCCATGTGACCGGGACGCCGGTGATGAATCGCGTGCACTCCTCCTCGCGATAGTAGAGCGTCGGGTTGTCGGCCAGCATCTGCAGCCCTGATTCGAGGACCACGAAGAGCGCCATCTGGTAGGCGCGCGTTCCGATGCTCGCGGCATTGGGACGGTTCCCGCAGTAGGCTTCGGGCTGCATGCAGATCATCGCCCCCGGGGTGTAGTCCATGGGGCCCACGGCGTTGCGGATGTAGGGGAGCCATGCGCTGTTCGCGGGCGTGCAGCCGCCCATCTGCTCCATGCCCCTCACCCCCTCGTATGCCAGTACGTTGGGGTAGCGGTACTCCAGCCCCGCGGGCTTGAAGGCCCCGTGGAACGCCACGACCATGCGGTGTCGTGCCGCCTCCTCCGCCACGCGCTCGTAGTAGTCGACCATCCACTGGTCGCTGCGGTCCATGAAGTCGATCTTCACCCCCTGCACGCCCCACTGGCTGAAGCGCTCGAAGAGGTCGAAATGCTTCTCCACGGTGAGCCACGTCAGCCAGAGGATGATCCCCACGTTGCGCTCCCGGCCGTAGCGGATCAGCTCCTGGAGGTCGACGTCCGGATTGGGCGTGAAGGGGTCGCGGGTATCCTTTGCCCACCCCTCGTCCATGATGATGTAGGGGATTCCGAAGTGCGCCGCGAAGTCGATGAAATATTTGTACGTCGCGGTGTTGAGCCCCGCCACGAAGTCCACATCAGGCCCGTATGGCGACGCGGCGTTCCAGAACTCCCAGCTCACCTGCCCGGGACGTATCCAGGAGGTGTCGTCGAGGCGGCAGGTGCCCGACAGCCGGGCCGTCATGGTGTTTTCGATCAGGTCCGCGTCACGGTCGGCGATGACGAAGTACCGCCACGGGAAGGCCCTGTCGCCCGCCGTCTCGGCAATGAAGTCGGCTTCGCGGAGGATCTGCATGCTGCGGTCCCCTGCCTCCCTGGCAAGGAGCGGCACCTTGGGAAATACGTCTTTCATGCCGTTCCCGGGGCATCCGGTGAGGAACATACAGGGATAATCCTCGAGCCCGGCCTCGCTGATGAGGATCTTGTACCCTTTCCGGGTGTCGAGCAGCGCGGGCAATACGGCCAGCCGCTCCGCCGAGCTCCACTCGGAGGTGCTGACCTGCTCGTAGGGCTCCTCGTAGGCGGTCCGGAAACTTCCGGGCTGCTGGACGACGGCCGCATAGTCTTCGGGAAACCGGATCGAGAAGGTCTCGTCGAGCACCTGCACGGTTCCCTTTCCGGAGGTGAGGATGCGGTATGCCACGCCGTCGTCGTAGGCGCGGAACTCCACGGCCCACCCTCCGCGGAATTCGAGCTTCAGGGCGTTGTATCGGTCCCGGATGGAGGAGAACTTGAACGGCACGACGGGCCGGAACGTCCGGTCTTCGGACGAGGCCTTGTGGCGAACGGGCTGTGCGGAGAGGTCGTGTGTTCCTGCGAGTTCTATTCCCAGGGCGCTGTTCACCAGCAGGGGCACGCCGTCGCACGACACGGCGTATGTCACCTGCTTTCCGGTGTCTACCGAGACCGTGATTCTCCCGTCGGGGGATTTCAGGTCGAAGTTTTTTGCCGACAGGGCGGCTCCCAGCAGGAGCATTGCCGACAGGAGGAGGGATTTTCGTATCATAGGGCTTTTGCGTTTGGAATCGGGACTAAAAGTATAAAAAACAATTGTATTTTTAACCATTCCGTACCCCGGAGTTTGAAACTCCGAAGTTTCTACGCGGCTGCCGGGCCCGAAAAAAGACAGGCTTCCGCAAATATTTGCGGAAGCCTGTCTTCTGAATTGTTTCCTGGCGGAGAGGACGAGATTCGAACTCGTGGTACGGGTTACCCCGTACGTCGGTTTAGCAAACCGGTGGTTTCAGCCACTCACCCACCTCTCCGGGCACCTCTTCGGGGACTTTTCCCGAATCGGGTGTGCAAATATAGAATCTTTTTGTGTAAATACAAAGAAAAGGGGGTTAAATTTCCCTTTTTGGGTAAAACTCCGCATTTGCGGCCTCCGGTTACGGTATCGGATTTGCGCTGTGCATTATGAAATTCGGATTAGAATTTGTACCTTTGTACGATATTTTGTTTGCAATGGCAGAGAACGAAAAAGAGATACTGGAAAACCTCGGGGAACGGGAGTACAAGTACGGCTTCACCTCGGAGATCGAGACCGAAACCATCGGCAAGGGAATTTCGGAGGATGTCGTGCGGCAGATCTCGGCCAAGAAGGGCGAGCCGGAGTGGATGACCGAGCGGCGCGTGGCGGCTTATCGCCACTGGCTGACGCTCGAACCCCCGACGTGGGCGCACCTGCGGATCCCCGGGATCGACTTCCAGCAGATCATCTACTATGCGGCGCCGAAGGCGCGCAAGACGCTGAACTCGATGGACGAGGTCGACCCCGAACTGAAACGCACGTTCGACAAACTGGGCATCCCGCTCGAGGAGCAGATGGCCCTTGCGGGCGTTGCGGTCGACGCCGTGATGGACTCCGTGTCGGTGAAGACGACCTTCAAGGAGACGCTCGCCGCGAAGGGGATCATCTTCTGCTCGATCTCGGAGGCGCTGCGCGACCATCCCGACCTGGTGCGGAAGTACCTCGGGAGCGTCGTGCCCTATACCGATAATTTCTATGCGGCGCTGAATGCCGCGGTCTTCTCCGACGGGTCGTTCTGCTACATCCCGAAGGGTGTCCGCTGCCCGATGGAGCTTTCGACCTACTTCCGTATCAACGCCGCGGGCACGGGACAGTTCGAACGCACGCTGATCGTCGCCGACGAAGGGTCGTACGTAAGCTACCTCGAAGGGTGTACGGCGCCGCAGCGGGACGAGAACCAGCTTCACGCCGCCGTGGTGGAGATCGTCGTGGAGCGGGACGCCGAGGTGAAGTACTCCACGGTGCAGAACTGGTACCCGGGCGACCGCGAGGGCCGGGGCGGGGTCTACAACTTCGTGACCAAGCGGGGCCTTTGCCGGGAGAATGCGCACCTTTCGTGGACGCAGGTCGAGACCGGCTCGGCGATCACGTGGAAATACCCGAGCTGCGTGCTCGCGGGCGACAATGCGGTCGGGGAGTTCTACTCCGTGGCCATGACGAACCACTTCCAGCAGGCCGACACGGGCACGAAGATGATCCACGTGGGACGCAACACCCGGAGCCGGATCGTCTCGAAGGGCATCTCGGCGGGGTGCAGCGAGAACTCCTACCGGGGTCTGGTGCGCGTGGCCAAGGGCGCGGAGAACGCCCGCAACTACTCGCAGTGCGACTCGCTGTTGATCGGCGACCGCTGCGGGGCGCACACCTTCCCGGTGATCGACTGCCGCAACCGCACGGCGGTCGTGGAGCACGAGGCCACGACGTCGAAGATCTCCGACGACCAGCTCTTCTACTGCAACCAGCGGGGGCTGTCGACGGAGGATGCCGTGGGGCTGATCGTCAACGGCTACGCGCGGGAAGTGCTGTCGAAGCTCCCGATGGAGTTTGCCGTGGAGGCGCAGAAGCTGCTGGCCCTGCAGCTCGAGGGCACGGTGGGGTAGCGACCCGAGAGGAGCCGTTGCGCGGGCGCAGGGCGCTCCTATACCGCACCGACTTTTCCCATAAAGTCCCCTCCGAGGAGGGGATTTAGGGGAGGGTCAGGATTGGAAACGCGGCCACGGGCCGCGAGCAACGGCGGCCGGGGCCGGAAAACCGGGCAAAAAAGTGAATAGGATAATGGAAAAAAATATGTTAAGCGTAAAGAATCTGCACGCCACGGTCGAGGGCAAGGAGATCCTCCGGGGCATCGACCTCGAAGTGCGGCCCGGCGAGGTGCACGCCATCATGGGCCCCAACGGCTCGGGGAAGTCGACCCTTGCGTCGGTGCTTGCCGGGAACGAGAAATATACCGTCTCGGAGGGTTCCGTGGAGTTCCTGGGCCGGGATCTTCTGTCGCTGCCGATCGAGGAGCGTGCGCGCCTGGGGCTGTTTCTGGGCTTCCAGTACCCTGTGGAGATCCCGGGCGTCACGATGGCCAACTTCATGAAACTGGCGGTCAACGAACAGCGTCGATACCGCGGGGAGGAGCCGTTGACGGCCGCGGAGTTCCTTCACCTGATGAAGGAGAAGAGCGCCGTGGTGGAGCTGTCGTCGAAACTTACCTCGCGGGCCGTGAACGAAGGCTTCTCGGGCGGCGAGAAGAAGAAGAACGAGATCTTCCAGATGGCGATGCTCGACCCGAAGCTTGCGATCCTCGACGAGACCGACTCGGGGCTCGACATCGACGCCCTGCGGATCGTCGCTACGGGCGTGACGAAGCTGCACCGCGCCGACAACGCCACGGTGGTCATCACGCACTACCAGCGGCTGCTGGACTACATCGTCCCCGATGTGGTGCACGTGCTCTACAAGGGGCGGATCATCTACACGGGCGACAAGACGCTGGCGCTGAAGCTCGAGAAGGAGGGCTACGACTGGCTGATCAACGAATACGACAAATAATGGAGCGGATCTTGGAGATAATCGGGGGCTACCGCCCGGCGGGACGCGAACGGCTGCACATCGAGACACCGGTTCCGGTGTGCTACGCGGCGGTCGACCCCGACCGGCTGCGGGTTGAACTTTCCGCGGGTGCCGCGGCGCACCTTGTCGTGCTCCACACGCGGGAGGGGATCTCGGCGCTCGACGTGACGCTTGCCGAGGGTGCGCAGCTCGAATATACGGAGCTTTTCCTCGAAGGGGCCTTCAGCGAGACCTCCGTCACGCAGGCTGCGCGGAGCCGCTGTCGCCTGACGACGGCGCTGCTTTCGGGCGCCAACGCCTCGTACCGCCTCGACCTCACGGGCCCCGATGCGGAGAACGACCTGGGCGGGGTATTCCTGCTCGGCGGCAGCGAACACGGGGTGGTGAAGCTTCTCACGCGGCACCTTTCGGCGGACTGCCGCAGCGACTCGACGGTCAAGGGGGTCGCGGGCGGTCATGCCGTGGGGGAGTTCTCGGGTCTGGTCTACGTGGCGCAGGACGCGCAGCGCACCGACGCCCGCCAGCAGAGTCGGAACGTGCTTCTGAGCCCCGAGGCGCGCATCGATGCGAAGCCGCAGCTGGAGATCTATGCCGACGACGTGAAGTGCTCGCACGGCGCGACGGTCGGGCAGATGGACTCCGCGGCCATTCTGTACATGCGGCAGCGGGGCTTGAGCGAATCGCAGGCGCGGCGGCTTCAGATCGAGGGATTCGTGGGCGACATCGTGCGGCGTTGCGGCGAGGAGCCGCTCGGCGAGGAGATCGTGCGCCGCGTGAGCTCGAAGATGGGAAACCTGTAAAACGGGATTGTAAGGAGATATGTTCGACGTCGAAAAGATACGCGGGGAGTTCCCGATCCTGGGACGCACGGTCTACGGGCGTCCGCTGGTCTACCTCGACAGCGGGGCCACGGCGCAGAAGCCGCTGGCGGTGATCGAGGCGGTCGACCGGCTGCACCGTGAGGGGAACGCCAACATCCACCGGGGGGTTCACCTCATGTCGGAGGAGGCCACCGAACAGTACGAGGCGGCGCGTCAGCGGATCGCGGGCTTCATCGGGGCCTCCGCGAAGGAGGAGGTAGTCTTCACGTCTGGAGCCACGGCGTCGCTCAATACGGTGGCCTACGCCTGGGGCGACGCGTTCGTCGGCGCGGGCGACAACATCGTGGTGAGCGAGATGGAGCACCACTCGAACCTCGTTCCGTGGCAGCTGGTCGCGGCGCGGCGGGGTGCCGAGGTGCGGATGCTTCCGATCGACGACCGCGGGGCGTTGCGTACGGATCTTCTGGGCGACCTTCTCGACGCACACACGCGCGTGGTGGCCGTGACGCAGGCATCGAATACCCTCGGCACGCGTCCCGACCTGCGGCCGGTCATCGAGGCGGCGCACGCCGTGGGGGCCGTTGTCGTGGTCGACGGCTGCCAGGGGGTGGTGCACGGGGGCGTCGACGTCCGGACGCTGGACTGCGACTTCTACGCCTTCTCGGGCCACAAGCTCTACGGCCCGACGGGCATCGGGGTGCTGTACGGCAAGCGGGAGCTTCTGGACCGCATGCCACCCTTCATGGGGGGCGGCGACATGGTCGACCGCGTGACGTTCGCCCGCACGACCTATGCGCCCGTTCCGCTGAAGTTCGAGGCCGGCACGGCCAATTTCGTCGGGGCGATCGGCCTTGGCGAGGCGGTTCGCTTCCTCGAGGGGCTCGACGCCCGGGCGGTCGAGGCACACGAGTCGTCGCTACTGGCGCGAGCCACCGAACGCCTTTCGGCCATCCCGGGGCTGCGGATCTACGGCACGACGCCCGACAAATGCGCGATCGTGTCGTTCAACGTCGAGGGGGTGCACCCCTACGATGTGGGGATGATTCTCGACAAGCTGGGCATCGCCGTGCGCACGGGACAGCACTGCGCCGAGCCGGTGATGGACCACTTCTCGACGAAGGGCATGTGCCGGGCGTCGTTCGCGCTCTACAACACGGCTGCGGAGGTCGATGCGCTGGTTGCGGGCGTGGAGCGTGCGGTGCGGATGCTGCGATAGACGACAACAACTACTACTGCTACTATACCTAACAACGGATTTATGTTCATCGTACTCGAAGGTTTGGACGGCGCGGGGAAATCGACCCAGGTGCAACGTCTCCGCCGCCTGCTGGACGAACGGGGCCTGCGGAGCGAATACATCCATTTTCCGCGCTTCGACGCCCCGGTCTACGGCGAGTTGATCGCCCGATTTCTGCGGGGGGAGTTCGGCGGCGTGAACGAGGTGGATCCCTACCTTGTGGCGCTGCTCTTTGCGGGAGACCGTGCCGATGCGGCGCGACAGATCCGGCAGTGGCTCTCGGAGGGCCGAGCCGTGGTTCTCGACCGCTACGTGTGGTCGAACGTCGGCTATCAGTGCGCGAAACTCCCCGCCGGGGAGGCGCGTGAGCGCCTTGCGCGGTGGATCCTCGACCTCGAGTTCGGACACAACGCCCTGCCGCGCCCCGACGTGTCGCTCTTTCTCGACGTGCCGTTTGCCTTTACGGAGCGCAAGCTCACCGAAGCGCGCGCGGGCGACGACCGCCGCTACCTTCAGGGCGCCGACGACATCCACGAAGGGTCTCTCGACCTTCAGCGGCGCGTGCGGGAGGTCTACCTGGCGACGGCCGCCGGGGATCCGTCGCTGCAGGTTGTCGACTGCTGCGACGCCGCGGGGCGCATGGAGAGCCCCGACCGTATTTTCGACCGAATCCAGGCCGCCCTGGCCCCGATACTCGACGCACGATGAAACGCACCCGCTCCATTCGGATCCTCTCGCATGTCTGCCGGATCATTCTGGCGTGCACGTTCATCCTTTCGGGCTTCACGAAGGTGATCGACCCCTGGGGCACGGCCCTGAAGGTCAGCGAGTACCTCTCGATCTACGGCATGGAGCATCTGCAGCCCGCGGCGATGACCTTTTCGATCTGGCTGTGCGGCGCGGAGCTGATGATGGGCTGCATGCTTCTCTTCAAGGTGCGCATCCGGCTGATCTCGATCTTTGCGGTGCTGTCGATGCTCTTCTTCACGGTGCTGACGTTCCTGAGCGCCACGGTCATTCCCGTCGAGGACTGCGGGTGCTTCGGCGAGGCGCTGAAGCTCACCCCGTGGGAGACCTTCTTCAAGAACCTCATCCTGCTGCCGATGGCCGTTGTGGTGTGGTGGCGCTACCGCCCCGACAAGATCTTCGCCTTCAAGCCCGTGGAGATCCTCCTCACGTGCACATTCTTCATCCTGTCGATGTACCTGGGCTACTACTGCTACATCCACCTTCCGCTGATCGACTTCCTGCCCTACAAGGTCGGGGTGAACATCCACGAGTCGATGCAGGCGCCGTCGGTGGCCCCCGGGGAGACGGAGACGGTGCTCGTCTACCGCAACATCCGCACGGGCCGGGAGCGGGAGTTCGCGCTGGACGACCCCGAGTGGCAGGACACCACCAAATGGGAGTGGGTCGACACGCGCACGACGACCGAGGAACCCAACATCCGGCCGCTTATCAGCGAATTCGCCCTTCACAACGCCGCGGGGGATGCCACGGAGGAGGTGCTGACGATGCCCGGGCGGGTCTACATGCTCTGCGTCACGTCGTTCGAGAAACTCTCGGCGCGGTGCACCGACCGCATGGCGCGCCTTGTTGCGCGGGCCGGCGCCGAGGGGGCTCATGTGGTCTGCCTGACCCCCGACCCGTTGTACGAGGTGCTGGAGCACGACTTCGGCACGGGCCCCGTCCCGTGCTACAACATCGACGCCTCGACGATGCGGACGATGCTCCGGGCGCGCAACGGGCTGGTTGTCCTGGACGACGGAACGATCTCTGCTAAAAAGAATTGTCGCGATATTCGTCCGTAGGGACATGCGGCGCACTGTGGTATGAAAGTTGACTTCGGGAAAAGACCGAAGTCAACTTTTTTTCATATGCGTATCTCCATATTGCTTGCGGCGTTGAGCCTGTCCGTCTCGTGCGTTCCTCGGGATCCGGCGCCCGCCGCCATCCGCCCGGTGAAGGTTACCGTTGCCGCCGGTGCGGCCTCCATAGACAAGAGTTTCGCCGGCATGGCCACTCCGGACGACGCCGTGAACCTGGCCTTCAAGCTCTCGGGACAGGTGCGGGAGATTCCCGTGTCGCAGGGCGAGAGCGTGAAGAAAGGGGCGCTGCTCGCGGAACTCGACCCTCGTGATGTCGAGCTGCAGGTTTCGGCTACCCGCTCGGCCTACGAGGAGGCGCGTTCGCAGCAACAGCGCATGCAGCGGCTGCTCGAACACCAGGCGGTCTCGCGCCAGGAGGCCGAGGCGGCTGCCACGCGCTACGCACAGGCGCGCTCGACGTACGAAAACACGCTCGACCTGCTCAACGACACGCGTCTTCGCGCGCCGTTCGCGGGGGTCATCGAGCGGAAGTACGTCACGACGTTCGAACGCGTGCAGGCGGGGCAGACGATCCTGCGCCTGGTCTCCCCCGAGACCACGACCGTAGAATTCACGCTTCCGGAGAGCGGGCTTCCGCTGCTGGGCGATACGGCGACGCGCTACAGCGTCACTTTCGACAGCTTCCGGGGCGTGACGTTCGGTGCGCGGCTGAAGGACTATGCCAAGACGTCGTCCGACGCCTCGGGCTTTCCCGTGTCGCTGCACGTTGAAAACCCCTCTCCGCAGCGTTATCCGATCACCCCGGGGATGTCGTGCACGATCACCCTCCAGCTTCCCGAGACGCGGGGCGATGACGTTTCGCTTCCCGTCTCGGCGATCTACGCCCCTGCCGAGGGCGGGACATGGGTCTGGGTCGTGGATGCCGACAACCGTGTCGCGCTGCGGCCCGTCGAGCTGGGCGAGCTGTACGGCACGGACCGCGTGACGCTCCTCGGCGGGGTGCGCCCGGGCGAGCGGGTGGTCACGGCGGGCGTCTACCGCCTCCGCGAGGGGGAAGAGGTTCGGATCCTGAAATGATACGGCGATGAACCTTCCGGAATATTCCCTGCGCAACGGCCGTGTAATCGGCTTTTTCCTCCTCGTGCTGCTCGTGGGCGGCGCCGTGGGCTTCACGACGCTCGGCAAGAAGGAGGACTCGACCTTCGTCATCAAGAGCGCGACGCTTCTCTGCTCCTATCCCGGGGCGACCCCCGAGGAGGTGGAGTCGCTGATTACCGAACCGATCGAACGCGAGGTGCAGTCGATGCGCCGCGTGCACAAGATCACCTCCGAATCGTGGTACGGACGCTCGAAGATCCAGGTCGAGCTGGATCCCGCGACGCCGGCCTCTCAGATTCCGCAGCTGTGGGACGAGCTGCGGCGCAAGACGCTGAACGTCACGCCGCGGCTTCCCGAGGGCGCGTCGCCGATCACCGTTGCCGACGATTTCGGCGACGTCTACGGCATCTACTACGGGCTTTCGGCCGACGAGGGCTTCGCGTGGTCGGAGCTGCGCGACTGGGCCGAGCGGCTGAAGGTGTCGCTGGTCACGGTCGAGGGTGTGCAGAAGGTGACGCTCTACGGCGAGCAGACGCCCGTTGTGGACGTCTACGTGAGCCTGTCGACGCTTGCGAACTTTTCGATCCGTCCCGAAACGATCGTCGCGACGATCCGTCAGCAGAATACGATCGTCAACAGCGGGGAGAAGCGGGCCGGGGAGCTTCGCGTGCGGCTTCTCGAGGACGGCACGTACCGCACGCTCGACGATCTTTCGGACCAGCTGCTGATCTCCTCCTCGGGCAAGCAGTACCGCCTGGGCGACATTGCGCGCATCGAACGCGGGTACAGCGAACCCCCGCAGGCGCTCATGCGCGTCGACGGGCGGCGGGCCGTGGGGATCGGGATCTCGACCGAGGAGGGTGTCGACGTGGTGAAGACCGGGGCGAAGATCGACGCCGTGCTTTCGGCGCTCACGTCGCAGATGCCCGTGGGCCTGGAGCTGACGGTTCTCTACCCCGAGGACCGCATCGCCCGGGATGCGAACCGGACCTTCGTGCTGAACCTCGCCGAGTCGGTGGCCATCGTCGTGCTGATCATCATGCTGGTCATGGGCTTCCGCTCGGGGCTGGTGATCGGGAGCTCGCTGCTCTTCTCGATCGGGGGCACGCTGCTGCTGATGCAGCTGCTGGGCGAGGGACTGAACCGCACTTCGCTCGCGGGCTTCATCATCGCCATGGGGATGCTCGTCGACAACGCCATCGTCGTCACGGACAACGCGCGCCAGGCGATGCTGCGCGGTGCGGAACGCCGCCGGGCGCTGATCGACGGCGCCAACGCCCCGCGCTGGAGCTTGCTGGGGGCCACGCTGATCGCCATTTTCTCGTTCCTGCCGCTCTACCTGGCGCCGTCGTCCGTTGCCGAGATCGTCAAGCCGCTGTTCGTGGTGCTGGCGCTGTCGCTGCTTCTGAGCTGGGTGCTCGCGCTCACGCAGACGCCGTTGTTCGGCGACCGCCTGCTGCGCGTGGCACAGGCCGCGCACGACCCCTACGACACCCCGGTCTACCGCGCCTTCGACCGCCTGCTGGCGGCGCTGCTGCGCCACCGCCTGGCGACCGTCGCCGGTGTCGTCGCGCTCTTCGCCGCATCGCTCTGGATCATGGGCCGCATGCCCCAGAACTTCTTCCCGTCGCTCGACAAGCCCTACTTCCGCGCCGACGTCCTGCTCCCCGAGGGGTACGACATCCGCACCACGGAGCGCGAGCTCGTGCGCATGGAGGAGTGGCTTCGCGCGCAGCCCGAGGTGAAGACCGTGTCGCTGACCGCGGGTTCGACACCCCCGCGCTACTACCTTGCCAGCAGCAGCACTTCGCAGCGCCCGAACTTCGGGAACCTGCTCGTCGAGCTGCACGACAAACGCACGACGGCCGCCGTGGAGGCGCGGTTCGAAGCGTGGGTCGAGGCGAACTTCCCCGACGTCTGGCTGCGCTCGTCGCTCTTCAAGCTCTCGCCGGTTCCCGACGCGGCGATCGAGTTCGGGTTCATCGGCGGGGACATCGACACGCTGCGGCGTCTGACGGCTGCCGCGGAGCAGATCATGTGGCATACCCCCGGGGCGACGAACATCCGCAACAGCTGGGGCAACCGCATTCCGACGTGGCTGCCACTCTATTCGCAGATGAAGGGCCAGCGCATCGGGGTCATGCGGAGCCAGCTGGCCCGGGGCATGACGATCGCTACGCAGGGCTACCCGCTGGGCGAATACCGCGAGGGAGACCAGCTTCTTCCGATTCTTCTCAAGGACGAGCACATCGGCTCCTACAACCTTACGAACCTGCAGTCGCTGCCGATCTTCACTCCTGCGGGGCGCGTTTTCTCGATCGAGCAGGCCACCGACGGCTTTCTCTTCGACTTCCGCCCGGGGGTGATCCGGCGCTTCGACCGCCAGCGCGTGATGAAGGCGCAGTGCGACCCCGCGCGGGGCGTCAACACCATGCAGCTCTTCGCGGCGCTTCAGGATTCGATCACGCGTGCAATCCCCCTTCCCGAGGGGTACGCGCTGCGGGTCTTCGGCGAGCAAGAGAGCAGCCGGGAGTCGAACGCCGCGCTGGGCGCATACCTTCCGCTGACGCTGCTGCTGATCTTCATCGTCCTGCTGCTGCTCTTCCGCAACTACCGCGACCCGATCCTTATCCTTCTGATGATCCCCCTGATCTTCATCGGCGTGGTGCTGGGTCTGGCCGTGACGGGCAAGGTGTTCAACTTCTTCTCGCTGCTGGGCCTGCTCGGGCTCGTGGGCATGAACATCAAGAACGCCGTAGTGCTCGTCGAACGGATCGGGCAGCTGCGCGCCGCGGGCCGCACGCCCTACGAGGCGCTTGCGGAAGCCACGCGCAGCCGCCTGGTCCCGGTGACAATGGCCTCGGGCACGACGATCCTGGGCATGCTTCCGCTGCTGTTCGACGCCATGTTCGGGGCGATGGCCGCGACGATCATGGGCGGGCTGCTCGTTGCCACGCTGCTCACGGTCTGTGTCCTTCCGGTAACCTACGCACTGTTTTATCACATCCGCCGCACATGAAAAGATATTCCGGAATTCTGATTTCGGCCCTTGCCGCCAGCCTGGCGGCGTTCGGGCCCGCCACGGCCCAAATCGCCCTCGAGGAGTACCGCGGCGAAGTCGCCGCCTACAGCCGGCAGCTGAAAATCGCCGCTTCGGGGAGCGCGGCGGCCTCCGGGGAGCTGGGCCGGGCCCGCACGGGCTACCTTCCGTCGCTGTCGCTCGACGGGAGCTTCACGAAGACCTTCCACCGCTACGAGGGCATCGAGCCGTGGACTTTCTCGGTGCTTCCGCAGGTTGTGCAGACGCTCTACGGCGGGGGATCGGTGCGTGCTACTGTCCGGCAGGCCGAACTGGGCTACGACATTGCGCTCTGCGAGGAGGCCTTCACGCGCCTCGACGTGCGCTACGCCGCGGACTATGCCTACTGGAACCTTTCGGCCGTGGAACTGTACGCCGCCTCGATGCGCGAGTACGTCTCGATCATCCGCTCGCTCAAACGCGTCGTCGACCGGCGCTTTGCCGAGGGCTACACCTCGCGGAGCGACGTGCTGATGATTGACGCGCGGCTGAGCGAGGCGGAATATACGCTGGTTAGCGTGGAGCAGAACTACGAGGTCGCGCTGCACAACTTCAACATCCTCTGCGGTGCCGATCCCCTGCGTCGGGTGACCCTTGCGGGGAGCATCCGGGACTCGCTGCCCATGCCGGAGCGCATGGGTGCCGGGGAGGCCGTTGCGCGGCGCCCCGACCATACGGCGGCGCAGCTGCGCGCGGAACAGGCCGCGGCGGCCGTACGGCTGGCGCGCGCGCCCTACAATCCGCACGTAAGCGTCGGGGTCGGAGGTTCGTGGCAGCCCTACGTTCCGAACCAAACGGGCGCCACGACCGTCGACGGCTCGGTCTTCGTGAAGGTCTCGCTTCCGATCTTCCACTGGGGCGAACGTCGCCGGGCGGTTTCGGCGGCGCGCGCCTTGCAGACGCAGCAGGAGTGGAGTGCGGCACAGCGCTACGACGAAATCGTACGCGAGGAGATGAACGGCTGGACGGCGCTGGTGCAGAGCCACGCGCAGGTTGCGGCTTCGGAGGAGAGCCTCCGCATTGCGGGTGAGAACCTTACGCTGAGCACCTACTCCTACGGGGAGGGTCAGGCGACGATCCTCGACGTGCTTCAGGCGCAGCTGAGCTGGATCCAGATCTACACCAACGCCATCAAGGCGCACTTCAGCTACGCCACGGCGGTCTCGGACTACCTGCGCATCACGGCGCAGTAGGGCGGGGCATTCGTCGGTATGCTGCCGGTTTCGCCGTGCCGCCTCTTTCTTCGCCGCCTTCCGTCCGAACCTCTTCGGGAACATGCGATTCCGGGCCTTGCGGGCCGTAAATTCCGGCGAAACAATATGGCCGGGTCAAAATCCGTTCCTGAAGAGGTAGTCCGCACGTCAAAAATTCGTATATTTGCGCGGATTGAACCCGACAGGGGCCGAATCTCTCCGCCGGATGGCGGGGCGGCGGACACTCCGCCTGCGGATGCGGCCCGAGTGAAAAGCGAAAATAGCGAAGAGAGACATGCGAAAGCAAAAAATCCGGATTCTGATACTGACTGTTGCGGCGGTCGCCGGCATGATGTCGGCCCGGGCCTCCGAGCCCGGACTCGAGACCTTGATGTCCCGGGCCCGCAGCCTGTACGACTATGGCCGCTGGAGCGATGCGCGGCATGAATTCCTCCGAGCCCGCGAGGTTGCGGGGGCGTCCGACCGCCGGACGTCGCAGGAGATCGACTATTACCTTGCGGCGTGCGCCGTGGAGCTGGGGAGCACCGATGCCGTGGGGGCGCTTCTGGACTTCGAGTCGCGCTATCCCGAATCAGTCTATGTCAACGACGTGCGCTTCTCGCTGGGCTCGTACTATTGCGCCGCGGGCGACATGAAGCGGGCGCGCGAGGCCTTCGAGCGCACCGAATACAAGGCGCTGGATGCTCCGCGTCGGGAGCGGTACGACATCCGCATGGGCTACGTGGAATTCACCGACGGACAGTACGCCGCGGCGTACGAATGTTTCGACCGCATTCCCTCACGGAGCGAATACGTCGACCACGCCCGTTACTACAAGGCCTACATCGACTACGCCGAAGGGCGCTACGGACGGGCGAAACAGGCGTTCACGGCGCTTTCGCACAGCGACGCCTACCGGGACGTCGTTCCCTACTACCTGCTTCAGATCGAGTTCCACGAGGGCAACTACCGCTACGTGGTGGACCACGGCGAGGCGCTTGTCGCCAAGGCGGTTCCTGCGCGGCGTGCGGAGCTCGAGCGGGTGATCGCGGAGTCGTGGTTCCGCCTGGAGGACTACAACCGCACGCTCGAGCACCTCGAGGCGTTCCGGCAGAACGGCGGGGAGATGGATCGCGACGCGAACTACCTGATGGGCTTCTCGCTCTACCGCACGGCGCGCTATACGGCCGCTGCGGAGTGGCTTCGCAAGGCGTGCGGCGCGGAGGATGCGCTGACGCAGAACGCCTCCTACCACCTTGCGGACTGCTACCTCCGCCTCGACGACAAGGAGTCGGCGATGCAGGCCTTCGCGATGGCTTCGGACGACTCGCTCGATGCGGAGATTGCCGAAGACGCACTCTTCAACTATGCGAAACTGCAGTATGAGCTGGGCGGCGGGGCCTTCAACGGGGCGATCAACATGCTCACGCGCTATCTCGAACGTTATCCCTCCTCGCCGCGGGCTTCGGAGGCTCGGACGCTGCTGATCGCCGCCTACTACAACTCGCGCGACTACGACGCGGCCTACCGTGCGATCAAGTCGATGCCTTCGGGGGATGCCGACATCCGCGCGGCGCTGCAGAAGATCACCTACTTCCGGGCGCTGGAGGCCTTCGGCGCCGGAGACCTTGCCGCCGCCCAGCGGTATCTCGACGAATCCGCAGCCGTGAACGTCAGCCCGAAGTATTCGGCGCTGAACGCCTTCTGGCAGGGGGAGATCGCCTTCTCGCGGGGCGACTATGCCGTGGCGGCCGCCAAATACAACGCCTACCTGAAACGCGCCCCGGTCAGCGAACGCGAATATACCATGTCGTGGTACAACCTCGGCTACTGCGCCTTCGACCGCAACGACCTCGACCAGGCCCGTCGGTCGTTCGAGAAGTTCCTCTCGCTGTACTCATCGCGCGACCGCTACCGTGCCGACGCCACCAACCGCCTGGGCGACGTGGCCTATGCCGACCGGCGCTTCGAGGAGGCCGTCGGGGCCTACGACCGGACGCTGGCCATGGGTCTTTTCGGCATTCCGGAGATCCAGTACGCGGAGTACAAGCGGGCCGTGACGCTGGGCATCCTGGGGCGCACGGAGCAGAAGCAGGCCGCGCTGCGGCAGATTGCCGTTGCGGGCGGCGACTACGCCGGGGAGGCCTCCTACGAACTGGGGCGGAGCTTCATCGCACAGGAAAAATACGCCGAGGGCGCCGCGCAGCTCGAACGCTTCATCGACGACTTCCCCTCGTCGCCGCGCAGGGCGCAGGCCTTCTCCGACCTGGGCCTTGCCTACCTGAACCTCGGCAACAGGGACAAGTCCCTCTACTACTACAACCGGGTTGTGGAACAGTCCCCGCAATCCTCCGAGGCGAAGGAGGCGATGCAGGGCATCCGGGACATCTACGTTTCGGAGGGCAATGTCGACGCCTATTTCGACTATGCGGCCAAGACGGGCATGGAGAGCGACCTGACGGCCCTTTCGCGCGACTCACTGACATTCGCCGCGGCGCAGAAACTCTACCTTGCGGGCAACCGCGAAGCGGCCACGAAGTCCCTTCGCAGCTACGTCGACACCTATCCCAAGGGCTACTACCTGACCGACGCGCTCTACTACCTGAGCGACTGCTACCTGCTCGACGGGAACCGCGCGGCGGCCATCGGGACGCTCACGGCGCTTGCCGACCAGGGCACGACACGCTATACGGTTCCGGTGCTGGAGAAACTCTCGGAGGTGACCTTCGAGGAGCAGCGCTGGGACGAGGCCTCCGCGGCCTACCGGCGGCTTTACGACGCGGCTCCCACGGCCGCGGGACGCGAGGCCGCGATGACGGGCTACGTGCGTGCGACGGTGGCCGGGGGCGACGGTGCTAAGATCGCGGCGATGGCTGCGGACGTCTGCGCGCAGGACGACGCCGGGAAGACGGCCTTGCGGGAGGCGAAATACGCTTGGGCGGGGCAGCTGCTTGCCTCGGGCGACCGCAAGGGGGCCGACAAGCTCTACCGCGACCTTGCCTCCGACGTCCGCACGAAGGAGGGCTCCGAGGCGGCCTACCGGCTCATCGAGTCGACCTTTGCGGGCGGCGACATGGAGAAGACCGAAAAGGAGGTCTTCGCCTTCTCGGAGAAGGAGCCGCAGGCCTACTGGCTTGCCAAGGCCTACCTGCTCCTTGGCGATGTCTACCTTTCGAAGGGTGACACGTTCCAGGCGCGTGCCACGTGGCAGAGCGTCGCCGACGGCTATACGCCCTCCGACGACGGCATCGTCGACGAGGCGAAGGCGCGGATTGCAAAACTCGATTGACCATGAAGAAGATGCTGATTATAGCCGCTGCGGCGGCATTGCTTCCGCGGATTGCCGCGGCCCAGGTCGAGAAACAGGTCGAGGTGACGAAGGCCTACGTTCCGAAGGTGGAGAGCGCCTCGAAGCTGGCCATCGAGCCCGACATGACCGACACGACACAGATCCGCCCGGAAATCGACTACACGATTACGCCTCTGACGTTGCAGACGACGCTCACGACGCGTCCGATCCGCCCGGCTACGGTGACCTACTGGGAGTTCAACCGTCCGCTTCCGTGCTACGTGAAGGTCGGCGCGGGCTACCCGCTGAACTCCGTGCTGGACTTCTACGCCTCGACGCAGAACCCCTCGACGGGATATGCCATTGGGTACATCAACCATGAGGGCTATTACGCGAAGATCGCCAACGAAGCCGGCGTGAAGAACAACTCCACGCGGATGTACAACCGTGCGGGCATCGCTGCGGGCAAATACTTCGGGCGTCACGTTTTCGAGGGGGAGGTCTCTTACGACAACCGCATGTACCACCGCTACGGGAGCTACACGACCGTTCCCGACCCCACGGAGGAGTTGCTGGCGCAGCTCGGTGCCGGGGCGATGAACGACTACGGCGATGCTGCGCTGAAGCTGCGTGTGGGCGACGATTTCCAGGATCTTTCGCGTGTGAACTTTGAGGTGGCCCTGCACGGGAACTACTTTCTCGACCATTCGGAGTGGCCCGATACGGGGGAGAAGACGCGTCAGTTGAACCTCGGGGCCGACGCCCGCATCGCCAAGGGCTTCGGACGCAACAGTTTTTCGCTGGGTCTGGGGTACGACCTGTTCAGCGGACAGGAGTGGCTGTCGGGATACAACCAGCAGATGATCCGTGCCGCGTTACGTTATCGTTACGCAGGGGGCGTCGTTGACCTCGAAGTCGGCGCAGATTATTATCACGACAGGATCGAGACGCCCGCAGAGCCCGAAGCGCTGTCCGTGACGGGCGACTACCTCCTTCCGTTCGCGCGGCTCGATTTCAACCTCGGCACGCCGGGGCTGAAGCCCTTCATCGAGGCCGACGGCTCGGTTGCTCCCAACGACTTCCGTTCCATGACGGCGCTCAATCCCTATGCCCCTGCGGGCCCGTGGCTCGACAAGAGCTCCGTCGACTACAACTTCCGCATCGGTCTGGGCGGGAGCCTGTGGCACAACCGCTTCAGCTACCGGGCCTATGCCGGGATCTCGATTCAGGACAACCACCTCTTCTGGGCGACGACCCTCGATCGGTCGGGCAGCGTCGGGGAGTATGAGACCTTCGCCTCGACCTTCATCCTGCAGCAGGCGCGCCAGACCGTGACGTCGTTCAACGGCGAGATCGAGTACCGGCCGATCAGCTCGCTGCGCTTCGACCTCGGCATCCACGGCTACTTCTACAACAAGGAGACCGAATGGGCCAACGGCGAGGCGTCGTTCAAGGGGAACTTCGGGGCCGCCTATTCGGGCCGCAGGATCTCGTTCGGCGTCGAGGCGCTGCTGCTGGGCGAGCGGAGCTGGACAACATTCGCAGGCTTGTATGGCGGGAATCAGCCCCTTTCGGACTTTGTGGCGCCGTTTGCCGTCGACCTGCGCGCGCACTTCGACTGGCGCATCTCGCACCGCGTGACCTTCTTCGTCGAGGGGCGCAACCTCGCCAATCAGCGCCTCTACGAATATGCCCGCTACCGCGAGCCGGGCATCCACTTCCTTGCGGGCATCAAGGCCAATTTCTGATCGGATCGGATCCGACCCGATCGGACCCAAAGATGAAAAATTTCGGCAGGACGGAATATCCTGCCGAAATTTTTCATACCTTACCGGAACGTTGAACCTTATAAACGACCGGAAATTATGAAACACCTGATGCCCGAGCTTCCCTATGCGCCCGAAGCCCTTGCTCCGCGGATGAGCCGCGAGACGCTCGAATACCACTACGGCAAACACCTGCAGACCTACGTGGACAACCTGAACCGGCTGATTGCCGGCACGCCCTACGAGACGAAAAGCCTCGAGGAGATCGTGCGCACGTCCGACGGCGCCGTTTTCAACAACGCCGCGCAGACGTGGAACCATACCTTCTTCTTCCGGATGCTGAGCCCGTCGCAGCCGGAGATGCCCGCAGCGCTTGCCGAACGCCTTGCACGGGACTTCGGCTCGGTGGAGTCCTTCAAGGATCAGTTCACGAAGGCTGCCACGGGCCTCTTCGGTTCGGGCTGGACGTGGCTTGCCGCCGACGCGAAGGGTCGCCTCTCGATCGTTGCGAAGCCGAACGCCGGGAATCCCCTTACGGACGGACTGCGCCCCGTGCTGACGGTCGACGTCTGGGAACACGCCTACTACATCGACTACCGCAACCGGCGGGCCGATTTCGTGGCTGCGTGGTGGGAGCTTGTCGACTGGCGGAAGGTTGCCGAGTGCTGCATCCCGCGCCGGTGGAAATGCCGGTCGTGCGACTATGTCTACGACCCTGCGAAGGGCGACCCCGAAACGGGCATCGCTCCGGGCACCTTCTTCGAGGATATTCCCGCGACGTGGACGTGCCCCGTCTGCGGGCTCGACAAGTCGGAGTTCGTGCCTGCGGAGTAGCGGCCTCTTCGGGCGCGCCTCCGGGCGCGACACGCCATACAGACGACAAACGCCTCCGGAACCTGTGTTCCGGAGGCGTTTGCCTTTGCGGCAGGGGCAGCAGGGGCCTCAAACGACCGGCCGCAGGGGCGCAGGGGGCGCAGGGGGCGCAGGGTCAGAATACGAACTGCTCGATCTTCATCTCTCCGAGCTGCTCGAGGCGCGGGACGAGGGTCGTGAAATGCGGTGCGCGCTCGTGAGCGGCGAGGGCCTTGGCGTCGGTCCATGTCTCGCAGATCATCAGCACGTCGCGGCGCGTCGTGCTTTCGAAGAGGTCATAGGCCACGCAACCTTCGTCCTTGAGCGATGCTGCGACCAGCTCCCTGCCGGTCTCGATGAGTGCTTCGCGGTTGCTTTCCGTCGTGCGGATAAATACATTGATACGTATCATTTTTCTCTTTTTTTGATTTGTGACATGTCGATATAGCGTTTTTTTCGCCGATTTATTGTTTTTCCGCGGCATCTTTTCCGTCGGGGTAGGTGAAGGGCACGAACCAGGTGATCAGGAAGGCCGGGATGGTGAACAGGAGCACCAGGACGAAGAAGTGCGCATATCCGAGCCAGTCGCTGAGGTATCCCGAGACGGCCCCGGTCATCATCACCGAGAGGTTCATGATCCCCGATGCGAAGGCGTAGTGTGCCATCTGGTGGCGTCCGGGGGCTACCTGCTGCATCATGAAGAGCGTGAGGCCCACGAATCCGAATCCGTATCCGAAGTATTCGAGGATGATTCCGCCTCCTACGATCCACATCTGCGAGGGCTGCATCCATGCCAGCAGGGCATAGACGACGAATGGGACGTTGAAGATGCAGCAGAGGGTGAAGAGCGTGCGCTTCAGGCCGCGGTGCGCGATGTAGTACCCTGCGAGGAGCGAACCGAGCAGGAAGGCCCCGGCGCCGAATGTTCCGTAGTAGAGCCCGATCTGCTGGTTCGAGAGTCCGAGTCCCCCGACCGCGGTGTCGGCCTTGAGGAACAGCGGGACGATCTTCATGACGAACCCTTCGCCCAGACGGTAGAGGATGATGAAGGCGATGTAGTACCAGATATGCTTCTTCGTGAAGAAGTCGGTGATGACCTCGCGGAGGCCGTGCAATCCCTCTCGCAGCGAGTGTTTTTCGGCTGCGGCGCCCCCTGTGGGGAGGATCTTCCAGTGGTAGATTCCCAGCGCGAAGAGCACGATGCCGAGTATGGCCATAACGATGGTCCACGACTGCACGTAGGCGTCGAACGTCTCGGTTCCCGCGGCGCTGAACCGTTCGTAGAGCCATCCCGCGAGCCATACGAGGCCACCCGTGGCGACGAGTTTTGCGAGGTTGTAGAAGGCTCCCTGCCAGCCGATGTATTTGGCCTGGTCCGTGGCGTTGAGCTCCGACATGTAGACGCCGTCGGCGGCGATGTCGTGCGTGGCGCCGCTGAAGGCCACCACGGCGAACACGGCGACGGTCACGGCGAAGAAGGTCGGGAGGTGGAGCGTCAGGGCCGCCAGCCCGAAGAGCACGCCGCTGAGGAGCTGCGTGGTGACGACGAAGAACTTCTTCGTGCGGAAGATCTCCAGGAAGGGGCTCCAGAGGAACTTGATGGTCCAGGGCCACATGATGAGCGAGGTCCAGAACGCGATTTGAGCGTCGGCGATCTGGAGATCCTTGAACATCACGGCCGATACCATGTTGAGCACCACGAAGGGCATACCCATGGCGAAATAGAGCGTCGGCACCCACGCAAGGGGGGATCGTGCCGGTTTCGGGGGGCGGTTCGGATTCATATCGGTCAGAAGGCGGTTGGTTTAGGCGTAAAAAACCGGAAGCGGCCTCGGGGGCCGCTTCCGTGAGGGGGCGGCGTCAGCTGCGCACCTGGGCGCCGCAGCGCTGTTCGAACTGACGTGCGAGGTTCGCCATCACGCGCTCGATGGTCTTGTCGTCGAGCGTGCGGCTCTTGTCCTCGAGGATGAAGCTCAGGGCGTAGGACTTCTTGCCTTCGGGGAGCTTGTCGCCCTCGTAGACGTCGAAGAGCGAGACGCTGCGCAGGAGTTTCCGCTCGGCGGCGAAAGCGGCGTCGCGCAGCTCCGCGAATGTCACCTTCCTGTCGACGAGCAGTGCGAGGTCGCGCTTCACTTCGGGGAACTTCGAGAGCTCCTCGGCCGTGATGCGGTGCTTCTTCGTCGACTTCGCCAGGAGGTCGAAATTCATCTCCAGGAAGTATACCTCCTGCTTGACATCGACGGCGCGGCGGATCTTCGGGGCTACGGAGCCGATCTGCAGGAGTTCCCGGCCGTTGAGCTCCATCGAGAGCCCCTCGCTGAAGAGGTCGCTCTTCAGCGGCTCGGTCTTCAGGGCGTAGATGTCCACTCCGAACCGTCGCAGGAGCATCTCGGCCGCGGCCCGCAGGGTGAAGAACGACGCCTTGACGGGCTTCGTGTCCCACGACTGCGGCGTTGCGACGCCCATCACGGCAATGGCCAGCCGGTACTCCTCGGAGTATGCCGCGAGGCGGTTCTCCCCGTTGCGGCGGGCTTCGTCGTAGAAGTAGCAGTTCCCGAACTCATAGAGCTTCAGGTCTCCGTTGCGGCGGTTTGCGTTCAGCGCCACGGCCTCGAGCATGTTGAATAGCAGGGTCTGGCGCATGACGTTGAGGTCGGCGCTCAGGGGGTTGATGATCCTCACGCAATGCTCCGCGGGGTAGGAGGTCAACCCCCCGTAATAGGCCGCCTTGGTCAGCGAGTTGGACATGATCTCCGTGAACCCGTTGGCTGTCAGGAAGTCCGCCGCGAGGTTCATGAGCTTGCTACGGTCGGGTTTCGGGGCGTAGGAGAGCGTCGAGCGGACTCTCGAGGGGATCTCGACGTTGTTGTATCCGTAGATGCGGAGAATCTCCTCCGCGATGTCGGCCTCGCGCTGCACGTCGACGCGGTAGGGCGGCACGGCCACGGTCATCAGGCCGTTTCCCTTCTCCTCGAGGATGCGGATCTCGAGCGCTCCGAGGATCGTGCGCACCTCCTCCTCGGGAATCTCCTTTCCGATCAGGGCGTTGATGCGCCGGAGGGAGATCTCCACGCGGAAATCCTCGGCGGGACGGGGGCAGATGTCGGTGATCTCGCTGGAGATCGTTCCTCCTGCGAGCTCCTTCATCAGCAGGGCGGCGCGCCTGGCGGCGTATACCTGCATGTTGGGATCCACGCCGCGCTCGAAGCGGAACGACGAGTCGGTGTTCAACCCGAACCGCTTTGCGGTCTTGCGCACCCATACGGGGTTGAAGTATGCGCTCTCGATGAATACGTTTACCGTGGAGTCGCTGATTCCCGAATCGAGTCCTCCGAAGACACCGGCGATGCACATCGGGCGCTCGGCGGAGCAGATCATCAGGTCCTTGTCCGAGAGCTTGCGCTCCACGCCGTCGAGCGTGACGAAGGGCGTACCCTCGGCGCAGGTGCGCACGACGACCTCGCGGCCCTCGATGCGGTCGGCGTCGAAGGCGTGGAGAGGCTGCCCGAGCTCGAAGAGCACGAAGTTGGTGATGTCCACGAGGTTGTTCTTGGGGTTGATTCCCGCGGCGCGCAGGCAGTTCTGCATCCACTCGGGCGAGGGTGCGATCCTGCATCCGGTCACCGTCACCCCGGTGTATCGGGGGCATGCCTCGGGATTCTCCACGCGGATCTTGACCTCGAGATCGTGGTTGTCGACGGCGAAAGCCCCGACGTCGGGCATCTTCACCTTCACGGGATGCCCGTGGCTGGAGAGGTACGCCGCCAGGTCGCGCGCCACGCCGATGTGCGACGCGGCGTCTATGCGGTTTGGCGTGAGCCCGATTTCGATGAGGTAGTCGTCCTCGACTTTCAGGAACTCCTTTGCCGGCATGCCCACGGGGGCGTCTTCGGGGAGTTCGACGATTCCGTCGTGGGAGGCACCGATTCCGAGTTCATCCTCGGCGCAGAGCATTCCGAGGGACTCCACGCCGCGGATCTTCGAGCGTTTGATCTTGAACTCCTCGTCACCGCCGTTGGGGTAGAGGACGGCTCCGACCGTGGCGCAGAGTACCTTGAGTCCCGCGCGGCAGTTGGGAGCGCCGCATACGATCTGCAGGGGTTCGGCGGCTCCGACGGCGACCGTCGTGACGTGGAGGTGGTCGGAGTCGGGGTGGTCGACGCACGTGAGGACTTCGCCGACGACGACGCCCGCGAGTCCGCCCTTGACGGTTTCGATTTTCTCGAAACCTTCGACTTCGAGGCCGATGTCGGTGAGTATCTGTGCGATTTTCTCTGCCGGGAGCCCGGTGTCGATATAGCGTTTGAGCCAGTTGTACGAGATATTCATGGTTTGAAATGGTTGATGTCTTAAAATCAAACAAAGATAGGGATTTTCCGGTAAAAGCCGAAATATTTCGTGCTATAAAATAGGTGTAAAAAAAGTTAGTAAAAAATTTGCAAAATATCAATTTGCGTTATATATTTGCGCAAAGAAAGCAAACGAACGATGTATACCCAGAACACGCATTTTTGGTGGTGGCGCCGGTTGACTCTCGTGAACAATGAGTGCCTCTGCGTGCGTGCCTTGTAAAATCGTATCGAATACGTCACAGCCCGTTGTTTACGAAGTAAGCAACGGGCTTTTTTCATGCCATATTTAAATCCTCAAAACATACCAGACCATGAAAACGAAGAAATTCTGCCTTACGGAATCCCAGATGCCGACCCAATGGTACAACATCGTGGCCGACATGCCCACGAAACCGCTTCCGCCGCTGAATCCCGCGACCAAACAGCCCGTCACGAAGGAACAGATGTCGGCGATTTTCGCCGAGGCGCTCATCGACCAGGAGATGTCCACGGAACGCTACATCGACATTCCCGAGGAGGTTCAGGAGATCTACCGGATCTGGCGACCGACGCCGCTGGTGCGCGCCACGGGCCTCGAGAAGGCCCTCGATACGCCGGCGAAGATCTACTTCAAGAACGAGAGCGTCTCGCCCGCGGGATCCCACAAGCCCAACACGGCGGTGCCGCAGGCATACTACAACTACAAGCAGGGCATCAAGCACCTGACCACCGAGACGGGAGCCGGACAGTGGGGGGCGTCGATCGCCTTTGCGTCGAAGCACTTCGGCATCGACCTTCAGGTCTTCATGGTCAAGGTGAGCTACGACCAGAAGCCCTACCGGAGGCTGATGATGAACACCTGGGGTGCCGAATGCGTGGCTTCGCCCTCGACGCTCACCGAATCGGGGCGTGCGGCCCTTGCCCGCGACCCGGAGTGCTCGGGCAGCCTCGGACTGGCCATCTCGGAGGCCGTTGAGATGGCGCTGCGCCGCCCCGAAGATACGCGTTACTGCCTGGGCAGCGTGCTGAACCACGTGCTTCTGCACCAGACGGTCATCGGACAGGAGGCCGTCACGCAGATGGAGATGGCCGATGCGGAGCCCGACATCGTAATCGGCTGCTTCGGCGGGGGCAGCAACTTCGCGGGCCTGAGCTTCCCGTTCCTGCGCAAGAACTTCACCGAAGGGAAGAAGACCCGCGTGGTGGCCGTCGAGCCGTCGAGCTGCCCGAAGCTGACGCGCGGGACGTTCCAGTACGACTTCGGCGATGTGGCGGGCTTCACGCCGCTGCTCCCGATGTATACGCTGGGCCACGACTTCCAGCCTTCGGACATCCACGCCGGAGGTCTCCGCTACCACGGCGCGGGCTCGATCGTGAGCCAGCTTCTCAAGGACGGGCTGGTCGAGGCGCAGTCGGTACCTCAGGTCGAGACGCTGGCCGCGGGCGTGCTCTTCGCGCAGACCGAGGGGATCATCCCGGCGCCGGAATCCACGCACGCCATCGCCGCGGCGATCCGCGAGGCGCAGAAGGCCAAGGAGGAGGGTGTGGCGAAGACCATCCTCTTCAACCTCTCGGGCACGGGCGTCATCGACCTCTACGCCTACGAACAGTACCTTGCCGGAGTGCTGAAGGACTATTCACCGAGCGACGCCGAGATCGCCGAGACGGTCAACCAGCTGGAGAAACTGATCTGAAAAACCTCCGGGATACGGAAAGAGCGGACGGCTTTGCGCCGTCCGCTCTTTTTTTGCCTTTTCCCTTGTGCCGCCGACCTCTTTTTTGTTTTTCCTTGCGCCGACAGCCCCTCTTTTTGTTTCCTGCTCCGACTCCTCTTCGTTTTGCGCCCCGCGCCCGGTGGCTACCGGGATCCGAGCCAGAGGAAGAACATGCCCGCGAGGATGAACGCCAGGTCGAGGGCCTTTGCCCGCAGGTTGCGCTCGTGGAAGAGCGCCGCGCCGCAGAGGAACGACACGATGACCGATCCGCGGCGGATCATCGAGACCACGGAGATCATCGCCCCGGGATCGCGCAGGGCGTAAAGGTAGGCGAAATCCGCCAGTGTCAGGAAGAGGGAGATCAGCGGGATGGCCCAGCTCCAGTGGAACGGGGTGGTGTGTCTGCGGCGGGGCCACCAGAGGATGCCGACCACGACGGCCATCATCGCGAACTGGTAGAGGTTGTACCAGCTCTGCACGAATACCGGGTCGAGGCGAGCCATGATGTACTTGTCGTAGAGGCCGCTGACGGCCCCCGTCACGGCGGCCAGGGCGATGAAGAGCACCCACCGGTTGTGCGCGAAGTCCACCCCTTCACGGCGGCTCGAGCGGCTGAGCAGCAGCAGCGAGACGACGGCCAGCACGACGCCCGCCCACTGGTAGGCGTTGAGCCGTTCGCCGAAGAGGAGCATGGCGCCGACGAGCACCATGACGGGGCGTGTGGCGTTGATGGGCCCGACGATGGTGATCGGGAGGTGCTTCATGGCGAAGTATCCGAAGATCCACGACGTGAGGACGATCGCCGACTTGAGCAGGACGAGCCCGTGGGCCCGAAGGGTTCCGGGCGAGGATTCGAGCACCGTGCCGTCGAACCACCCGAGGCCGCACTCCGCGGAGAGGATCGCCGGGAGGAAGAAGAGCGAGCAGAAGAGGGTGTTGAGCAGCAGCACGGGGAGTACGGCATTTCCCGTGAGGGCCTTTTTCTTGGCCACGTCATAGAGTCCCAGCAGGCCTGCCGAGACGAAGGCGAGTGTGAGCCACATGTCGAAGCGCGAATGTGAAGAAGGCGGCCCGGGGCCGCCTTCGGATAGATGTATGGGTTCCTATTTGATCTGGTCGCTGTACACGGCCCCGGGGAGGTCGTGGAGGTTGTATCGCGAGGCCATCGACATTCCGTAGGCCCCTGCCGACTTGATCGCGAGGAGGTCGCCGCGCCGGGTTTTGCGCAGGGTGACGTTCTCGTCGAAGACGTCGGTCGATTCGCAGGCCGTTCCCACGACGGTGTATTTCGTGCGCACCTCGTCGTCCTTCGCGGTGATGTTCTCGATGTTGTGGTACGATCCGTAGAGGGCGGGGCGTATGAGCTCGGTCATCGAGGCATCGACGATCACGAGTTTGCGGCCCGTGGCGGTGGTCTTGTTGAAGAGCACCGTGGTGATCAGCTCGCCGCACTCGGCGACGATCGAGCGCCCGAATTCGAAGTGCACCTCCTTGTCGCCCACGGCGAGGTGGTTGTGGACGATCGAGAACAGCGACGCGAAGTTGGGGATGGGCTCGTTCTCCGGGACGTCGTAGTTTACGCCGAGGCCTCCGCCCACGTCGACGAAGCGGAACGAGAATCCGAGTTTCTCGAGGTTCTCGACGATGACGTTGACCTTGTTGCACATGTTCTCGAAGACGTGGAGCTCGCGGATCTGCGACCCGATGTGGAGGTGTATTCCGAGGATGTTGATGTGTCGGAATGCCTTGATCTCGTCGGCGTGCGCGAGGACTTCCTCATAGGAGATCCCGAACTTGGAGTCGGCCTGTCCGGTATCGATGCAGTGGTTTGTCTTGGGGTCGATGTCGGGGTTGATGCGCAGGGCGATGTCTGCGACCTTCCCGGCCTCTGCGGCGAGGCTGTCGATGACCTCCATCTCCTGGATCGACTCGCAGTTTATGGCCAGAATCCCCTGCTCGATGGCGTACCGGAGCTCCTTGTCGCGTTTCCCGACGCCGGCATAGACGATGCCTTTGGGCTCGAATCCGGCCTCAATGGCCTTTTGGAGTTCGTTTCCCGAGGCGCAGTCGATTCCGAGTCCGTACTGGCGGATGATTGCGAGCAGGTGGTCGTCGTAGTTTGCCTTGATGGCGTAGTGAACCTTGTACCCGTACTTGTTGGATTCGTACACGACGCTTTCGAGGGTCTGGCGCAGCAGGGCCGTGTCGTAGAGATAGAAGGGGGTTTCGTATCCCCGGAGTTTGGATGCGATTTGTCTGCTCAACATGTTGCTAACCTATTACTAACCTAAATGATGATTGAAGTGGCAAATATAACTTTTTCGCGCCAAAACGGCAAGACGCGGGGCGTAAAAAACGAAAAAAGCCGCGGATTCCCGAAGGGTCGGGGCGCTGCGGGAAATTCAAAATAAATCCGTATATTTGCACGTATTTTCACCCCTACGTATGAAAAACATCCGCAATTTCTGCATCATAGCCCATATCGACCACGGAAAATCGACGCTTGCCGACCGCCTTTTGGAGAAGACCAACACGCTGAACCAGCGGGAAATGCAGTCTCAGGTTCTCGACGACATGGATCTCGAGCGGGAGAAGGGCATCACGATCAAGAGCCACGCCATCCAGATGGAATACACGGCGCGCGACGGCGAACGCTATACGCTGAACCTGATCGACACCCCGGGGCACGTCGATTTTTCGTACGAGGTTTCGCGGGCCATCGCCTCGTGCGAGGGTGCGCTGCTGGTTGTCGACGCCACGCAGGGCATCCAGGCGCAGACGATCTCGAACCTCTACCTTGCCGTAGGGCACGACCTGGAGATCATCCCCGTGCTGAACAAGATCGACATGGACTCCGCGATGATCGACGAGGTGAAGGATCAGGTGATCGACCTGATCGGCTGCAAGGAGGAGGATATCCTCCTGGCCTCGGGCAAGACGGGCCAGGGCGTCGACGAGGTGCTGGAGGCCATCGTACAGCGCATACCGGCGCCGCAGGGCGACGAGACGGCGCCGCTTCAGGCGTTGATCTTCGACTCTGTTTTCAACCCCTTCCGGGGCATCATCGCCTACTACAGGGTCTTCAACGGCACGCTTCGCAAGGGCGACCACGTGAAATTCTTCAATACGGGCAGCGAGTACGACGCCGACGAGGTGGGCGTGCTGAAGCTCAAGATGCAGCCGCGCGACGAGATCCGCGCCGGGGACGTGGGGTACATCTGCTCGGGCATCAAGACCTCCTCGGACGTGAAGGTCGGCGATACGATCACCTCGGTTTCCAACCCCGCCTCGGAGGCCATCGCGGGCTTCGAGGACGTGAAGCCGATGGTCTTTGCGGGCGTCTACCCCGTGGAGGCCGACCAGTACGAGGATCTCAGGGCGTCGCTCGAGAAGCTTCAGCTGAACGACGCGTCGCTGACCTTCGAGCCGGAGAGCTCGCTGGCCCTGGGCTTCGGGTTCCGCTGCGGATTCCTCGGGCTGCTGCACATGGAGATCATCCAGGAGCGCCTCTACCGGGAGTTCGACATGGACGTCATCACCACGGTTCCGAACGTCTCGTACCGCATCACCACGACGCAGGGCGCGGTGCTCGAGGTGCACAACCCCTCGGGACTTCCCGAGGTGACGAAGATCGCGAAGATCGAGGAGCCCTACATCCTCGCGCAGATCATCACCAAGGCGGAGTTCCTCGGGAATGTCATCAAGCTGTGCATCGACAAACGCGGGGTGATGAAGAACCAGACCTTCATCACGCAGGATCGCGTGGAGGTGAACTTCGACATGCCGCTCTCGGAGATCGTCTTCGACTTCTACGACAAGCTGAAGAGCATCTCGAAGGGCTACGCCTCGTTCGACTACCACCGCACGGGCTTCGAGCCCTCGAAGCTCGTCAAGCTGGACATTCTGCTCAACGGCGAGGGGGTTGACGCCCTTTCGTCGCTCACCTATACGGATCACGCCTACGATTTCGGGCGCAAGATGTGCGAGAAACTCAAGGAGCTGATCCCGCGGCAGCAGTTCGACATTGCGATCCAGGCGGCCATCGGTGCGAAGATCATCGCCCGGGAGACGGTGAAGGCCGTCCGCAAGGACGTGACTGCGAAGTGCTACGGAGGCGACATTTCGCGCAAGCGGAAGCTGCTCGAGAAGCAGAAGAAGGGCAAGAAGCGCATGCGGCAGATCGGCAATGTCGAGGTTCCGCAGTCGGCGTTCCTTGCCGTGTTGAAAATGGACTGACCCATACTGACCCTTAGCGACCCATGAAAAAGACCATCATCGATCTCTTCGAATCCTCCGTCGAGAAGTACGGGGGGAAGACGTTCCTGCTCGAGAAGCGTCACCACAAGTTCGAACCCACGACCTACGCCGAGACGCGCGAACAGGCGCTCGAGGTGGGGGCGGGCCTCGCCTCGCTGGGCGTGCGCCCGAAGGACAAGGTGGCGATCCTCGCCGAGGGGAGCAATTCGTGGATCATCTCGGAGCTGGGCCTCTTCTACGCCGGGGCCGTGAGCGTTCCGCTGTCGGTGAAGCTCGAGGAGTCGAACGACCTGCTCTTCCGGCTTCGGCATGCCGAGGTGACGACGCTCTTCGTGTCGAAATACCAGCTTCCGAAGATCCGGCGCATCCGTGCGGAGGTGCCTCAGATCGAGCGGGTGATCGTCTTCGGGCACATTCCCCTCGAGGCGGGCGAAACGGCCTTCGGGACGCTCAAGCGGCTGGGCCGGGACTACCTGTCGAAACACCGCGAGGAGTTCCTGGAGATCGGCCGGGCCATTCAGAACGACGACTACGCGACGATCACCTACACCTCGGGCACCACGTCCGATCCGAAGGGCGTGGTGCTCACGCACCGCAACTATACGGCCAACGTGGAGCAGTCGCTCTCGCGTGTGGAGATTCCCTCGAGCTACCGCACGCTCATCATCCTGCCGCTGGATCACTGCTTCGCGCACGTCGTGGGCTTCTACATCATGATCGCCTGCGGGGCGACGGTCGCCACCGTGCAGGTGGGGTCGACTCCTGCCGAGACGCTTCGCAACATCCCGGTGAACATCCGCGAGGTGCAGCCGCACTTCCTGCTTTCGGTACCGGCGCTTGCCAAGAACTTCCGCAAGGGTATCGAGAGTTCGATCCGCGCGAAGGGCCGCTTCACCGAACGCCTCTTCCGCCTGGCGCTGCGCACCTGCTACGCCTACAATGAGGACGGTTACGCCCCGGGCCGCGGGTGGCGGTGCCTGCTGCGCCCCGCCGTGTCGCTGTTCGACGCCGTGGTGTACCGCAAGGTGCGCGCGGCATTCGGCGGGAGCATGAAGTTCTTTGTCGGGGGCGGGGCGCTTCTCGACACGGAGCTGCAGCGCTTCTTCTTCGCCATCGGCATTCCGATGTACCAAGGCTACGGGCTTTCGGAGGCCACCCCGGTCATTTCTACGAACTCTCCGCGCGCACACTGGCACCGCTTCGGCTCTTCGGGCAAGATCCTCATTCCTCTGGATCTGAAGATCCTCGACGAGCAGGGGCGCGAGCTTCCGCGCGGTGCGAAGGGCGAGATCGTCATCCGCGGCGAGAACGTGATGGCGGGCTACT
This sequence comes from Candidatus Alistipes faecavium, assembly GCA_019118605.1. Classification (GTDB taxonomy): domain Bacteria; phylum Bacteroidota; class Bacteroidia; order Bacteroidales; family Rikenellaceae; genus Alistipes; species Alistipes faecavium. Next base: position 41,602 of record DWYP01000037.1, read on the forward strand.
GGAAGAACCCCGAGGCGACGGCCGATACCATCCGCGACGGATGGCTCCATACGGGCGACATGGGCTACGTCTCGGAGGACGAGTTTCTCTACGTGCTGGGGCGCTTCAAGAGCCTTCTTATCGCCTCGGACGGGGAGAAATACAGTCCCGAGGGGATGGAGGAGGCCATTGTCGACAAGTCTCCCTACATCGATCAGATTCTCATTTACAACAACCAGAGTCCCTTCACTGGGGCGATTGTCGTGCCGTCGGGCGAGGCCCTTCGGCGTGCGCTGGACGAGCGCGGGGTTTCCGGGGAGGAGCGGGCCGTTGCCGCTGCGGAGATTCTGGGCGGGGAGATCGACCGCTACCGTGCGGGCGGCGCCTTTGCCGGGGAGTTCCCGGAGCGGTGGCTTCCTGCGGGCCTTGCGATTGTCGACGAGGCGTTCACCGAGCAGAACGGATTGGTCAACAGCACGCTGAAGGTAGTCCGGAGCAAGGTGGAGGCGCACTACCGCGACCGCCTCGACTATCTATATACGCCCGAGGGCAAGGTGCTGAGGAACCCGCGGAACCTCTCGTCGCTGAAAAAAATCGTCGGTTGAGGGAAATTTCGGTGTCCGAGGTTTTGGATAATCGAAAAAATCGGAGTATCTTTGTCCTCCGAATGCGGAAATAGCTCAGTCGGTAGAGCATCAGCTTCCCAAGCTGAGGGTCGCGGGTTCGAATCCCGTTTTCCGCTCCAAAGCAGCAGGGAAGGATTTCAAGAATCATTCCATGCGGTACTGTATTGTCCGGTTCTGCATACCGGGCGGTGCCCCGGCGGATTACTCCTCCAGCGGACGGATCACCCCTTTGGCTGAACCTTCTGGACTGCCAAAAGAATTGAAGAACTCCAAATAAACTTGGTTGCTATCGTGATAGAGCGTTATTTGGCAGGTGCGATTGTGTATTTTTCTCCATTCCAGCATTCCCTGGATTTCGAACTGTACGTTCCCATTGCGTTTTGTGCGAATCTTTTTGAAACTGGCGTTCTCGTCCGAGGCTTGGTAGCGGTCCATTCTCCCTTCCGTGTCGCGCGGACGGAAAAAGTCGGGAGCAAAGCAGAACTCGGCGAACGACCCCTGCATGCGGACATAGCTCTGGTGGGCATCGGCCTTGCGTCCTTTCTTGCCGTACACCTCGTCGATGTCGATGACGAACCGCTGTGCTTCAAGCGCGGCGAGCGCCGTTTCGTATGCCCGGTTGTCCGGGGCGGCGGTGTGCCGCTGGGCGGCGCATCCTGATAGCAATGCCGCCAGCGGGAACAAGAGAATTGCAAAGACTCTCATATTGCCTGTTTTATCTATAATTTATAAACGCTTCAACAGCAGCTTCACTTGCGTCTAAAAGGCCTTGTCCTTTAAATCCGGTTAAATTACGTCCTTCAGCGAGTCGGAATTGATTAAATTCACGCTCGACAGCGGTTTTATTGTGTATTCCAGGATAAAGAATACGAACTGTTCTATACCAAGCAAAATCAGCCGCTTCAGCATAGCCGGGAGTCAATCGATATATAGATGAGTTCTTGATGTTATTGTAATATGATATTGCTCCAGAAGTCTCATACCAGGGCTCCGGCGGATATGCAGGAAATTCTCCCGTGGGAAGCTCAACAATGTTGGTATTACCTCCATTTCCTGTGGTAAATGTAACATTGAATTTAATGTAGTCTGCGAAGCGTAGCATCAATTGACCATGTGTCTCGCTATATTCTTCATTGCATGCTACACAATGATCTTGCCAGCACGAGTTTAAAAAATTACATTCTGGGTCACTGCAATTCCAATGCCATCCATCATTAACGGCTCTTGTTTCAGGAGCCTTTGGGGTTTCGGAATCGAGGATCGAGTCCTGGCTGCAATTAACTAAAAATAAACCAAAACACAGCACGAGGGAAAAGTAAATAATTCTTTTCATGGCATAAGGTTTTGGGGGGTTAATATTCAATTCAAAAATAAGAATAAAAGTTAAAAAATGCAATAGAAAACAAGTTTTTTTACAAAAAATGTTAAATAGACTCTTCCCGTCCGAAAATCTCGTATGATTCTTATGAAAAAGTGTGCTGATGAGGTTTGAATATATCTGATTGGAATTGTCGTTCGTGGTATTTATTCACTTGTTGTATTTGTACAACGGCTAAACCGATCATGCCCGGCTTCATCGCCTCTTTCTTTGGATGTCGCTTCCAAAGAAACCGGCCGCAAAGAAAGAAACCGCGCCCCTGAACTCCCCGGGAGTCCTTCGGACTCTCGGCTCGCGGGCCGCCTCGCTCGGCAAGCTCTCTTGCGGCCCGGGGAGAGTGGTATGCCTACTCACTCACAACACTCGGCGAAGTTAGCCGAAATCGTTGCGACAGCGGCAAGGATCACCCGGGCCATCGACCCGGGTGCCCGAGGGTTCGCTGCAGAAATATTTGTCCGCGCCTGGGCGCCCGACGTTCCGTCGGCAAATATTCCCTGGCGTCTCCTTGCCTTCGAGCAGTCGCCCCGATCGGCTGGTCCAGCCTCGCTGTTCCGAGCGTTTCGGCAGCTTTGAACTCTGGTCGGGAGGATAAATACGGCTTTTATGTTATGGAAATGGCTCAGTACATCACTACGGTGCTGAAAGCAGCCCCGCATATCTGCATGTCGTGGGGAATGTGCAACCTCAATGCCTACACGCAGAATGGTATGGAAGGCATCCGCTTCCAAGTAAACGGTTTCAAACATCACGGCCTGGTCGCCGTGTTGTACGACGAAGGTTCCGACGCCTTTGAGATCGAACTTCAAGATATGTCGGGAACAACTGTTTCCCGCCACCCGGAAGTCTATCTCGATGAATTGGTCGGGACGATCGACGAACTCGTCGAGAAGGCCCTCGATTATGGTGAAGCGGTGGAGGAGTGGATGGCCTCCTCGGGGAAGACTCCCGCGGAAGAGGAAGCAAAGGCCGTCGGGCGCGCACTTTGCAAATTGCAAAAGGAGGGCTTCGGCGGTAAGGTTTTTATTATCGGATAACCAAGAGAGGGGCTTCCCTCTCTTTTCTTACAGCGGATCCGGCCATAGCCTGGGGCCGGGCTACACCCGGCTCCAGTACCTCTCTCCTCGCCCTCCCCCTTCCAAAGGAACCGGCCGCAAAGAAAAAAGCTACGCTTCTGCACTCGCTGGATTCCCTTTGGGGGCCCGGGGAGAGTGATACTCATTGTCTGAATTGTGGATTCATACGTCAAAGGCCGGAGAATGTTAGGTGAAGAAAATCTTGTTTGCTGCTTTTCTTTTACATCCAAAACAGATGGTTGACTCAATAAAAAAGGTTCTCTCTACCACTAAGACGGGGTGAGAGAACCTTCTCTATATATTCGACCGGCTTATCGGCCATTCTGCCGGATCGTTATTTCGGCAGAGCCGTATAATCCCAAATAATACGCCGAATACATATTGATTTTGCATTCCCGGGATTCGTTACCGGTGTTGGGGTCCGCATGAATATTCACGTCCTGCAGATAGCGGGTCGTGAATTCATCCGGAACGTCGAAGATGTATTCGTCCGGAATAGGCTCCTCATACGTGTAAGAGACGGATATGGCATCGCATTTCCGGAACAGCAGGGACCCGATCAACCCGTGGCTTACCAGTGGAAGTGTGAAATCCCCGCCCTCTGCCGGGATGACATATTCGTATTTGTGCGCGTTTACAAGTTCTTGCCCTTTCCCCAAGTAAACATAAATGTAGTAGTGGGAGTATTGTCCACCGTCAAGTTCTTCCTCTTTTTCGCACGAGAACGCCAACAGCAGCGTCATTGCAGCCAAAATAAGTCGAATGGTTTTCATATCTTTTCTTTAATAATTTATCAATAGATCTTTCCTGTTGCGAACAAAGTTAAGTATAGGATCTGTAGTAAATTGAAATAAGTTCGGATCATAGTAATAGCCATCATAGCGTCCTCCCCATCCCCAATTCATGTGATTAAGTATCAGGTGACTGGTGTCGTAGTAAGTCTCTCGATATGCCTCTTCAAGTCTCGTAACGGGAGTTTGTCCGGGCGGCACGGTGAACAGCCGATATTCATACTCCGGAGTTGTATATTTATATCCGTCGCAGACCCACGCGTGGCCAACTTCAGAACCGGGACTATTACCCCTCATATATACTGGTCTATTATCATTCAATGAAGACATTACCCTGGTAAGCGAGTGTGAAATCCGAGTGACATCGTATCCATAAGTTCTATGCAGGGCTTCTTGAACATCATCTGTTGATGCAAGACCATTGTGTACACCTATTGCATCATGTAACGCCTTAAGGAAATTGGTCAACTCATGGAAATTGGCAGAAACATAGTTCGTGGTGTCTCGAGGCATCTCATCCCAGTTAAAGCTCGTCGGCATCCTGAAATATTTCATAATCTGTCCTGCTGCTATAGTTGTACATCCGAGATTTTCTTGTGGATTGTCTAGTTTCGTATTGTAAGGGTACCCTTGATCCCATGTGGTTAAGCAGAACGGGCCTTTGGAGTTGATGCGCTCAATATATTTTTCCACGATAACAGCATATGTCATGTATTCGGCGTCTTCTCCCATGAAATCGGAAGCATAGGTACAATATCGGTTGTACATCTCTTCTGGCATTGCTTCGGGCTTCTCCCTCAAAAAATACACGTTACAGTCTTCATCTATCCAGTCCGCCCAATATTCATTTAGAACATCCCAATACGAATCATCCATTCTTGTCTGGGCCACCTTGTCGGACGAATAATCTACATACGGGATCCACTCTGTCGTCACAAAAGACGTATCCTTTTCCATGGCATAAGTTATTTCCGCCTTATATCCTGAAAAAAATAGATCTGCACCAGTTCCAGTCGTTTCTGTATCGAAATTTCCGGATTCTACTTCTGCCAAAACAGGAAAATACTTCCGCGTAGCGGAGACAAGAATATATCCCTCATCGAAATTGACAGCATACATCAAAGGGTTACCTGTCTCGTCATTTATCGCAACAACATTCCGGACTTGTCGTGATCCGGATCTTGTTAAATTTGCATCTGCAAAAATAGCTGCAACCGACATCGCATCCTCTTTGGAAAGAATTTCAACATCTTTTGAGATCTTGTTCGTTTGAAAAGATGCTTCAATCTTGATGTCTGTTGAATTGGGAGAGCCCGGATCAATTTCGTTTTGGCAGGACAAACTCATCAGAGAAAAATACTCCTGCTAATAAAACATACCATTTTTTCATAACAACGAATTTTAATGAAAAACATGAACCAAACCGTGATGTTAATTTTAAAAAAAATATATATTACAAATGTAAATATTTTCGTTATACAATACAAATATATTAATATTTTATTTCTGGTCTCTATATTTTCCTTGGTCTCTGTGTGCCGGAATTTCCGGCCGGGGCGCTTGTTTCCTTTTGCTGGTGGCTCAACAGCGGAACCGGCCATAGCCGGGGGCCGGGCCTCGGGCCCGGCCATTCCGTCGATCGACGCGGCGGCCTCGGCGGCGCGGCACGAGGCGGTCTACGACGAAAGCAACCCCTATTCCCGGCAGCTCGAACCGGTGCTGCTTGCGCACCTGACCGTAAGTTACCGGCTCAACCGGAAGCGGGTGGCCCACGAATTTGCCCTCAAGATGCTGAACCTCACCGGTTACAAGGATTTCTACGGGCACCGCTACAACCATTTCACGGGCCGAGTGGAGGCCGAGCGGGAGGCGAACGTCATCCCGAATATCAGCTACCGGATCGAGTTCTGACCCGCACGGTGCGCCGACCCCGTACCGTTTTCCGCAATCCTCCGCAATTTTCCGCAATCTGCCGGGGCCCCGTGCAACCTCTTCGCAAAAGAACGTCCGCCCGCGCCGTCAGAACGGATAGCCGATGGCCAGGTGGAACCCGAGCCCGTCCTTGAAACTCTGAATGTTGTAATATCCCTTTCTGTCGGGATTCGGATAGGGGGTGTGAATGCCGATTCCGAGGTCGGCGCGCAATACGAGATAACTGATGTCGTAGCGCAGGCCGAATCCGGTGCCGAGGGCGATGTCGTTGAAAAACGTCCTTCCGTTGAGTGCGGCTCCCGGACGCAGGGGGTCGTTTTTCAGCAGCCAGATGTTCCCGGCGTCGAGGAACACCGCGCCGTTCAGACGTCCCATGATCCCGAAGCGCAGCTCGACGTTTGCCTCGAGCTTGAAATCCCCCGTCTGGTCGAGATACCCGTTGCGGTCGCCGGCCGCGGGGCGGTAGCTTCCCGGGCCGATCGAACGCACCGTGAAGGCGCGGATGCTGTTCGCCCCTCCGATATAGAACTGCTCGCTGTAGGGCATCACCTCGGAGTTTCCGTAGGCATATCCCACGCCCGCGAGGAAGCGGGTTGCTATCCACGTGTTTCCGCTTCCGAGGCGGAGGTAGAAGCGCAGGTCGCTCTCCTCCTTGATGAATTGCGAGAACCGGTTCCCGAAGAGCTCCTGGGGCTGCTTCCTCCCGCACGCCCCGAGAATTCCCGCGAGGATGTTCCCCGCCTCGGTGACGGTGTTCTGCCAGAAGATCCTGCGGTTCCCCGATGCGCCGAACGGTTTGTCGAAGGTGTAGGTGTAGGCGATGGCCGGGACGAACTGGTCGCGGAAACTCATGGCGATGGTAGGGTTCGCCTCCATCGTCTGGTCGAATGCCTGCGTCGTGTTCAGGAGCTTGTTGTATGTGAGCTTGAGCAGCGTGAGGGTGTGGCGGCTGTATGCCGAGGTGCGGAAGTCGTAGCCCGCGGAACCTCCGAAGGAGATCATCCGGAAGTAGTCGGGGCGGTTCATCAGGTCGAGTCCGATCTGGAACGACGTGCGTCCGTCGTCCGGATTCCGACCCTTGCGGTGCGGCAGGAGCAGCCGCGGGATGTCGAGCGTGGCGTTCAGCCCCAGTTCGTAGGAGTTCAGACGCGAGTCCTGGCCTCCGGAATTCTTGTTTCCCGTCTGCCATTCGTACGAGCCGTTGAGCTTCAGGGAGAGGACTTCTCCTCCGCGGAAGAGGTTGTTGTGGCTCACCTTGAAGGCGATTCCGGGCCCGAGGAAGCTGTTCGACTTCGACACGACGTCGGTTTCGATGTCTGCCGACAGCGGGAGGTCGAACTGTGCGTCGAGGAGGACATCCAGCGAGTCGGCGCCGCGGAGCGAGTCGATGGCCGGGACGGAGAGGTTCACGTACCGGAAAATTCCGAGTTTGTTGAGCTCCGTGAGGGTGCGGCTCTGGGCGTCCACGGTAAAGAGCTGCCCGGGTTCGAGCGAGAGGGTGCGGGCCAGCACGCGCGGGCGGATCTTCATCGGACGCTGTGCGATGACCGTTGCTCGTCGCAGCTGCAGGGTGTCTGCCGGCCCGGGTTCGACGTCCGTGAGGCGTACGGTCACCGAGCCGATGTGATAGGGACGCAGGGCCTGCGCGGGTGTCGCGGGCTTGAGGCGCAGGCGGATATCTGCCCGGCGGTCTCCGACGGTCGTGTCGGCCTGGTATTCGAGGTACTGCGAGCGGAAATAATAGTACCCGCTGTTGCGGAGCACGTCGGTGATGCGGCTGCGTTCGGCGATGAGCGCGTCGAGGTCGTAGCGGTCTCCGGTGTGCAGCGGCGAGGTGTCGCGCAGGCTGTCGATGATCCCCCCGATCGCGCCGCCCGGCTCGGGGTAGGCGATCGAACCGTAACGGTAGGGCGGGGCGATGCGCAGCGTGTAGTCGACCTTTGCCTTTCGCCCCTTTTTGCGGTAGAGGAGTTCGCTCGCGACCTGCGAACCGAAATATCCGTTGTTGCCGAGGGCCTGCTCTGCGACCTTTGCGCGCAGCTGCGGCTGGACTTTCGAGATCAGTACGGGCTCCTTTGCCAGGCGGCGGTAGAGCCAGTATTTGGGCCCTTTTTCCCGCGGGGTGTAGAGGTTGTTGTACGCCCACAGCCCGATGGGCAGGGGTGTGCGCAGATAGGGTGCATAGAGGGGGTTGTTGGGCGCCACGGAGAGGGGTTGTCGTGCGTCGCTTTCGGCCTCCGGGGCGAGCACGACTCCCGAATCGGGCACGATGCGGATCTTCTTCACCCCCGTGTAGAGCACCTCGCCCTCCGGGAGCCGGCGGGTCGTGGAGCATGCCGCGGCCAGCAGCAGGGCGGCGGCCGCCAGCATGCGGAGTATGTCAGAGCGTTTCGGGGTCATCTTTTTTCGTTTTTTTTGTCCTGGCGGCGCTGCGAGCGGAAGAGGTCGCCCGGGCGTGCCATTTTCTTGCGAATGATGAATCCCACTCCGGTTTCGGTGATCTCGCCTTCGAGGATGCTTTCGTATCCCGTGTGGCGGAACACGCGCAGGAGCATGTTCCCGCGCCTGGTGAGGAAGTATTCGAGCGAGATGTCGTCGATCATGTTCTCCTTGAGGTTTTCCGAGGGGTCGGCCCCGGTGCTGAACTTTCCTCCGATGACGATCTGCACGCGGTCTCCGAAGAACTTCTTCGAGAGCCGGTACGAATAGTCCGTGCGCGCGCCGTTGGGATCTGTCTGGTCGTAGGAGTCGATTCCGAAGCTGAGATCCACGCCCTTCAGGGAGTTCCGGGCCCACTGGTTGAGCTCCTTCTGCACGAAGGCGTTGAGGGGGTTCTCGGTGTTGACCTTCGCCGTGGTTCCGGGCCCTGTGTAAGTGTTGTAAATGAGCAGGTTCATGGCCTGCATGGCGCGCTGCTGGGGAGTCAGCGACTGGAGCTGGTTCTGCATCGAGAGGTCGTCGGGCGCCGCGAGCCCGAACGACACGTCGAGGTTGTTGAGCGAGTTGCGGATGTTTACCGAGATCTCGAAATTCACCGGACGCGACTGGTTGTCGTCCGCGGAGACGCTTGCGCGCACGGTCTCCACGGCGGTGATGTCGAACGACGGGTCGGCAATTTCCCCGGTCCATTCGACATAGCTCCCCGGGCGTATGGCGAAGACCTTCTGCGAGATCACCGGGGGGTTGTATCGCACCGTGCCGCCCGAGAGGGTGTATTTCCCCGAGAAGGCGATGTCTCCCAGGGGGTTCATCGCATAGGAGAGGCTTCCTCCTCCGCGCAGGTCGATGCGGTTGCTGCCGTCCGTGGAGAGGTCGACGCCCATCTGCACATCGTCGCTGATGTCGACGTTCAGCAGCAGGTCGAGACCTCCGATGCGCAGGTCGGCGGCCGGGGCTGCGGGTTCCGCGGCGTCCTCTTCGGCGAACGACACGAACGACACGACGTCCTGCGACTGCTGCTCGATTTCCGAGGGCATGTCCTGCATGACGTAGTTGATCTGCGTGCCGCGGAGCAGCGCGACGTTCCCGCGCACGACCATCTCGTCGAGGGGCCCGCGGGCCGAGGCGTCGAGGTTGAGGTAGCCGGTTCCGTAGACGGCGGTGCGCTCCCTGCGCGCGACGTCGAGGAACTGGAAGTTCCGCGCGCGGAGGCGCAGGTCGGCAGTCGGCAGGGCGGGCTTCGAGAGGTCTACCGCCCCGGAGACCGTGAGGGGGTTGTTGTTCGGCGGGAGGATGGCGAAGTCGTCGAAGGCGATGCGCGTCCCGGCGATGCGGATCGAGTCTTCCGCGAGACGGAACGCGGTTCCGATCATCGGCACGCGGACTTCGGCCTGCGCGAAGCGGATGCCGCCGTCGAAGCGGGGCCTGTCGAGGGAACCTCCGACGCGGACTTCGCCGTTGAGCGCCCCCGCGAGGCGGAGCATCTCCTCCGGGAGGAAGACGTTGACGCGCTGCAGGGGGAATGCGCGTATCGCGCCCTCGACATCGAGCGGTTCGGCCGCCCCGGGCGTGTAGGAACCCTCCACGGCGAGCATCTCGGCGCCGTCCAGTGCGAAATGCACGCCGCCCTTGTGCCCGTGCCCGCGGGCGTAGTCGGCGCGCAGGAGGACATCTCCGAACCGCTGCCCGTCGTAACTCAGCGAGTCGAGCGTAAGCTGCGCGCGGAGGTTCAGCGAATCGGGCGACATCCCCGCCGTGAGCTCCGTTGCGAGGACTCCGCCCACGGGCGGTGCTGCGGGGAGCATGCCGAGCGTGCGGCCGATGTCGAGGCCCGCGATGTCGAGCCGCACGGCCCCGGGCAGCTCCGGAAGCGTTACCGTGTGGAGCGCGAAGCGCTGGGCGCCGCGCGTGAGCTCCAGATCGGCCCGCAGGTCGCGGGAGAATGCGTAGGTGAGGTAGTTGCCGGGATTCACCTGCCACGTCCCGAGGTCGGGCAGGACGCGCAGCGTCACCTCCCGGTCGTTCCATGCGGCCCCGAGTCCGAAACGCACGGGCACTTCGCCCGGAGCGTCGCGGCGGATCATCACCTCGGCCCCGGCCCCCGCGGCGCGGAGGTCGAGCGCGGTTCGTGCCAGGGAGTCCTTCCCGTCCGGACGATCCGCCACGCGGAGCGAGGCTCCGAGGGCCGCACCCTGCTGGCGGATCCCGAAGCCCAGGGTGTCGATCGCGACGCCCGCCGCCGAGAGCCCGTCGACGCGCATGCCGAACGCAAAGGGCTGCCGCGGGCCGTTTCCGCCGTCGATCTCCAGATGTTCGAACGCCACCTGCTTCGTGCGCAGGAAGTTGTTCACGATGTTCTCCTCTCCGGCCGACGCCTGCAGGCGGAATGCCGGGAGCAGGGGTTGCAGCCGCTCCATGTCGATGCCGCGGGGCCCGATCTGCTGCCGGAGGGTGTCGATGCTGCGCGCCAGTGCCGCCGTGAGGGAATCGAGCGGTGCGGGACTTTCGAACCGCATGCGGAAATCCCCCGAGTAGAGCTCGGCGCGGACTCCGGAACGCGCCGTCGAAAATACGGCGCCGGTCGGGCGGATCGGGCTCTCCTCCTCCGAACCCGCGAGCACGATGTCGTCGAAGGCCACGCGTGCCGCCAGCGAGTCGGGCGCGGCGATGCATGCCGCCGCGTCGAGGGCAAACGACCCGGAGATCGAATCGGCTGCTGCGCCCAGCGCCGCGAGGTCGAACTTCCGGACGCGACCCTTCACCCCGAGCTGCTGCCGTTCGGGCGAAAGTTCCCCGCCGAGGGCCAACTCCAGCAGGAGCGCTTCGTCGGAGTCTGTAAGCCGCCCTTCGAGGCGCCCCTGCTCCAGCGAGGCCCGCAGCCCGATGCCGCCGAAATCGCGGCCCCGGAACTCCACCATTCCCGCCGCGGCCTCAAGCTGCAGACGCGTCCCGACGTCGAGGGGATCGAATCCTCGCCCGCGCGCCGCGAGCTGGAACGAGATCCTTCCGACCGAGTCGTGGGGGAGGAACTCCCCGAGCGGGAAGCTGTCGCAGCGCAGCTCGGCGCGATAGACCCGTGTCGCGGGATCCAGCACCCCTTCGGCCGACAACCGCCCCTGCCCGACCTCTGCGGCGGTGCGGAGGGCATAGACGCCTTCGCGGAGCCGGACACCTCCCTGCAGCCCGATGAGGCGGGGCAGGGCCACCCTGCGGCGCAGGGCCGTGTCGGGGAGCATTTTCAGGAGGAACCCCGCCTCGCGGAGCTTCCCGTCGAAACGGATCTCCGCCTCGGCGCGCCGCATGTCGGGGAGGTGCTTTGCCGAACCGTTCGCGACAAAGGCAAGAAGCCCCGGCGACGACAGTTCGAGACGGATCGGGTCGATGTCGCCGAGCCGACCCGCGAGCCGCATGCCGAGGCGTGCGTGCAACCTGCGCAGCGCGGGATCCCCGAGTCCGGGAACAAAGAGCCCGGCCTCCTGCAGGGAGATGTCGGCCGACAGGTCGGCGGCAAGCGACGCCGCGGGATCGAGCTCGAGCACCCGGGCCGAGGCGTGCACGTCGGCCTGCAGCTCCGACTGCGGGGTGGCGATGCGCAGCCCCGCGAGAAGAAGGGTGTCGGCTTCGAGTGCGAATCCGCCGCTCAGATCCTTGAGCACGAATCCGCATTGTTCGACGAACTGCATGTGTGCGATTTTCAGGGACAGCCCGGCCCCGTGCGAACGGAGCGAATCGACGACCAGATCGAGTTCCGACAGCCGGATGTCCGCGGGGTCGAACCCGCCGCCGACTGCTGCCGACACTCCATCGGCCGACACTCCATCGGCCGTCGACTTCCCGCCGCCGACTGCTGCCGACACTCTCCCGGCTGCCGCCGACGTTCCTCCACGGGCTGCCGCCGACATTCCACGGGCCGCTGCCGATGTCCCACCGGCCTTCCCGCCGCCTGCAATGTATTCAATCCGGTTTTCGGCCAACTCGATCCGCCCGATCCGAATGTCCCAGGGCGCGGACGACTCCGCCGCCCCCGCGGATGCCCTCGCGGATGCCCTCGCGGATGCCCCCGCGGACGACTCCGCCGACCCAACTGATCCCGACTCCCTCGCGGATGCCCTCGCGGATGCCCCCGCGGAAGACCCTGCCGACTCCGCCGCCCCCACGGATTCCGCCAGCTCCGCCGACCCCGCCGACTCCGCAGCTTCCACCGACTCCTCCGTGCCGACAGCCTTTGTTGCTTCGGCCTGTTCCTTGCCGTCCGTCGTCCGGTAAACATACGTATTCTGCCCGAGGAAAACCGCTCCGACCGCAATCTCCTGCCGACGCATGTCGACCCGGCACCCTTCGACGGAGGCCTCGGCCAGATGAACGTCGATCTCCGACGGCCCGGGATCCATGCATACGCGTACGGCGGTATTCGTGATGGCGAGCTCCCCGAGCCCGATCTCCCACGCTGCCGGGGAGGCGGTCGTGTCGGCCTCCTTCGGTGCGGCCGCGGGGGTTCCGAGCCTCAGGTCGATGTCGCTCTGCGCGAGCTCGACGGAGCGGATGCCGATCTTTTCGTTGCGCAGGTCGATGCGGTTCGTGCGGAGGATCAGAGCGCCGATCTCCGCCCGGGCCTCCATCCCCGACAGGGTGTCGCGGTAATGCCCCATCGCCCCGGAGATCTCGAAGCGGCGGACATCTGCCTGCCCGCGCAGCAGCCCCAGCGGGGCGACGTCCACGGCCAGACGCTCGCACCCGAGCAACGTGTCGCCGCGGTCGACGAGGAGCGTTTGCGTGACGACGAGCCGCAGGGGGAAAGTCAGGCGGATGCGTCCGATCGAGAGTTCCATTCCGAGGTGCCGGGCCACCAGCACCTCCGCCTGCCGGCGGAGAGCGTTCTGTATTCCCGGGATATAGAGCAGCCCTCCGACCAGAAAGGGCAGAAGCAGGAGGACAATCAACGCCCGAAGGGCATATTTGAGTATTTTTCTCAGCATTCGGAAAGGGGTGATCCGTTTTCGGATTCCGTGCGGGCCTTCGAGGGTTGGTGTCTCCGTGCGGAGGGGCGAATCGGGAACGAAAGATACAAAAAATCTTCCAAAATGATTTCTCGCCCGTAGAATCTCTGCGGGGCTGGGGGGCGGCTTTGCATGCCGCCGCCGGGCTTCCGCCTTCTGGCATATCGTTTTGAAACCCTTTTATTTCGTTTAAAAGGCCTTTTGCTTTCGTTTTGCATTCCCCGAAAAAAATATTAACTTTGTATGAATCCGATCCCGAACCCCTCGGACAACACCTGCTCCCTTCGGGGTGAAAACGGATTTAACCGCCTAAATACCAAACTTATGGATCAATACATCTTGTCTCTGGACCAGGGAACGAGCAGCTCGCGGGCCATCATTTTCGACCGCACGGGGCAAATCCGTTCGATGGCCCAGCGGGAATTTACCCAGTACTTTCCCAAACCCGGATGGGTGGAGCACAATCCGCATGAAATCTGGGCCTCACAGGCTTCGGTGATCGCCGAGGCGATCACCTCGATCGACATCAACGGACTCAACATCGCCGGCATCGGCATCACGAACCAGCGCGAGACGACCATCGTCTGGGACGTGGAGACCGAGGAACCGGTCTACAACGCCATCGTGTGGCAGGACCGCCGGACCTCGGAGTACTGCGACCGGCTGAAAGCCGAGGGACAGACGGAGTACATCCGCTCGAAAACGGGCCTGATCGTCGACGCGTACTTCAGCGCGACGAAGGTCAAATGGATCCTCGACAACGTTCCGGGGGCCCGGGCGCGCGCCGAGAAGGGCAAGCTCCTCTTCGGGACGGTCGACACGTGGCTCATCTGGCGGCTGACACGCGGGGAGGTGCATGTGACCGACGTGAGCAACGCCTCGCGCACGATGCTCTTCAACATCCACACGCTGCAGTGGGACGACGACCTTCTGAAACTCTTCGACATTCCGCGGTCGATGATGCCCGAGGTGAAGTCGTCGAGCGAGGTCTACGGCACGACGAAGACGACGATCTTCGCCCACAAGGTTCCCATCGCGGGCGTTGCGGGCGACCAGCAGGCGGCGCTTTTCGGGCAGATGTGCACCGAACCGGGCTCGGTGAAAAATACCTACGGCACGGGTTGCTTCCTGCTGATGAACAGCGGGGAGCGTCCGATCCTTTCGAAGAACAACCTGCTGACCACCGTGGCGTGGAAGATCGGCGGGCAGGTGAACTACGCCCTCGAGGGAAGCATCTTCGTCGGGGGTTCGGTCGTGCAGTGGCTGCGCGACGGTCTGGGGATCATCCGCTCCTCTGCGGAGGTCGAGGCCCTTGCCTCCACGGTTCCCGACACGGGCGGGGTCTACTTCGTTCCGGCGCTCACGGGCCTGGCCGCTCCCTGGTGGGACCAGTATGCCCGGGGTTCGATCAGCGGCATCAGCCGCGGGACGACGGCGGCGCATATCGCGCGTGCGGCGCTCGAGGGCATCGCGTTCCAGACCTATGACATCGTCGGGGCCATGCAGCGCGACTCGGGCATTGCGATCCAGGAGCTGAAGGTCGACGGCGGGGCTGCGCGCAACAATCTTCTGATGCAGTTCCAGTCCGACCTGCTGGGCACGAAGGTCATCCGCCCGCGCGTGACGGAGACCACGGCGCTGGGTGCGGCCTACCTGGCGGGCCTTGCCGTGGGCTACTGGGAGAATATCGACGAGATCCGTCGGCAGTGGCAGGCCGAATCGGTCTTCGAGCCGACGGCCGAACGTGCGGGCGTCGAGGCGTCGATCGCCGGCTGGACGGATGCCGTGCGGCGGGTGCTGCATACCGAAAATCCGAAATAACCCCTGTGATCTATGGAAATCACCCTGTTTACGAAATGCGTGTTCGAGTTTGTGGGGACGCTTGTCCTCGTGCTGCTCGGCGACGGAGTCGTCGCATCGAACGCGCTGAAGAAATCCAAAGGAGAGAACGGCGGCTGGGTTGTCATCACGATGGCCTGGGGTTTTGCCGTGATGTGCGGCGTGCTGATCGCCGGGCCCTATTCGGGCGCGCACCTCAACCCGGCGGTATCGCTGGGGCTTGCCGCTGCGGGAACCTTCCCCTGGAGCTATGTTCCGGGCTACATTCTTGCGCAGCTGGCGGGCGGTTTCTGCGGTGCGGTGCTGGTCTACCTTTACTATAAGGATCATTTCGATGCGACGGACGACGCTGCGACCAAGCTCGGGGTCTTCTGTACGATGCCTGCGATCATGAACAAGCCGCGGAATCTCTTCTGCGAGTTCATCGGGACGTTCCTGCTGGTGTTCGTCATTCTGGCGATCGGCAACGAGCAGAACACTCCGGAGATCGGCATGGGCAGCCTGGGGAGTTTTCCGGTGACGATGCTGATTATGGCCATCGGCATGTCGCTGGGCGGCACGACGGGATACGCGATCAATCCGGCCCGCGACCTTCCGCCGCGTCTGGCGCATGCGGTGCTTCCGATCCGGGGCAAGGGCCCGAGCGGCTGGGGCTATTCGTGGGTTCCGGTTGCGGGCCCGCTGCTGGGCGGACTTGCCGCGGCGTGCGTGTATGCTTGCGTGTACGCGTTCTGACGCCCTGTGCTCTGACGCCCCCGCGTTCTGACGCCCCTGCGTTCTGACGCCCGCCCGACGTCCGCCCGACGCCCCTGCGCCCCGACGTTCTGGCGCCCCGTCGCCCGCAGCGTTTTCTTCCCGATGCACAAAAACCCTTCCCCGAAACCGGGGAAGGGTTTTTCACACACAAACATTAACAATACAAACAATGCAATGGCCGGGAATCCGCTGTTGATTGTTCCGTTTGCAAATGTCGTGTAATTTGCCGCACGCCGCAATCGCAAGAATTAGGTATTTTGCCCTTCTCAAGGCTCTTTTTCCTCGGGCGGAAAAAGGGGTTGGGGCTTTTTTTATTTTGGAATTCAAAATAATGCACTATCTTTGCATGCGTATTCCTACGATTCGGACGACCGTCCGGATTTTGAAATCACTTGCAATCGAAACTTATTATTTATGCAGGATCTGAAAGCGCTGGAGGGGAAAAGCCTTGCCGAATTGCGCGAAATAGCCAAGACGCTTGGCATCAAGAATGTGATGAGAAAGAAACGCGAACTGATCGCGGCGATCGCGGGCCCGGCCCTTTCGGAAGAGGCCGCTGCCTCCGACGCACAGTCGGCTGCGGCCGGTGAAACCGCAGCTGCGGCCCCGCAGCCGCGGGCTCCGCGCGGACGCCGCCCGCGTCTGGCGAAGAGCTCCGAAGCGGCTGCTGCGGTGCCCTCTGCCACGGAAATACCCTCTGCGGCCGAAGTACCCGCTGACGTTCCGGCGCCGGCCGCTCCGGCCTCGGAACCGGCCGCTCCGGCGGGCGCTGCCGCAACTGCCTCCCCGGCCGTTCCGGGCGCGCCCGAAGCTTCCGAACCTGCCAAACCGGCCCCGAAACGCCGGGGCCGCAAGCCGAAGTCGGCGCAGGCTGCCGAAGCGGCTGCCGAGCCCTCCCGGGCCGCTGCGGAATCTGCGGCGGGGCATGCCGAGGCCGAAGCGCCGCACGGTGCGCCGCACCACGAGGAGGAGGTCATCACCAAGGACGACTTCGCCGGGGAGATCGAAGGCGAGGGCGTGCTGGAGGTGATGCCCGACGGCTACGGGTTCCTCCGCTCGGCGGACTACAACTACCTCAACTCCCCGGACGACATCTACGTTTCGCCGTCGCAGATCAAGCTCTTCGGACTGAAGCCCGGCGATACGGTCAACGGTGCGATCCGCCCGCCGAAGGAGGGCGAGAAGTACTTCCCGCTGGTGCGCGTCAACGAGATCAACGGACTCAAGCCCGAATATATCCGCGACCGCGTGCAGTTCGAATACATGACGCCGCTCTTTCCGAGCGAGAAGTTCTGCCTGACGGGCAACGGCCACAACAACCTTTCGACGCGCATCGTCGACCTCTTCTCTCCGATCGGCAAGGGGCAGCGTGCGCTGATCGTCGCGCAGCCCAAGACCGGTAAGACGATGCTTCTGCAGGCCATTGCCAACGCCATAGCCGACAACCACCCGGAGGTCTACATGATCGTGCTTCTGATCGACGAGCGCCCGGAGGAGGTGACCGAGATGGCGCGCAACGTGAAGGCCGAGGTCGTGGCGTCGACCTTCGACGAGCAGGCCTCGCGCCACGTGAAGGTTGCCGAGATGGTGCTCGACAAGGCCAAGCGCATGGTCGAGTGCGGGCACGACGTGGTGATCTTCCTCGATTCGATCACGCGCCTTGCGCGCGCCTACAACTCCGTGCAGCCGGCCTCGGGCAAGGTGCTCTCGGGAGGTGTCGACGCCAACGCCCTTCACAAGCCGAAGCGCTTCTTCGGCGCGGCGCGCAACACCGAGGAGAAGGGTTCGCTGACGATCATCGCCACGGCGCTGATCGACACCGGATCGAAGATGGACGAAGTGATTTTCGAGGAGTTCAAGGGCACGGGCAACATGGAGCTTCAGCTCGACCGCAAGCTGGCCAACAAACGCGTCTACCCGGCCGTCGATGTCATCGCCTCGGGTACGCGTCGAGAGGATCTTCTGCTTCCGCGCGAGGTGATGAACCGCACGTGGGTACTCCGCAAATACCTTTCGGACATGACGCCCGTCGAGGCGATGGAGTTCCTGCAGAAGCAGATGGGCATGACCGAGACCAACGAGCAGTTCCTCGCCACGATGAACCAGTAACCGTCCTTTCCGCCGCCATGAAGAAACTGCTTGTCCTCGCCCTTGGCCTGCTGCTTGTCCTCGACACCTTTGCCTGGGGGCAGAAGGGCCACGACGTCACGGCCTGCATCGCCGAGCGCCACCTCACGCGGAAGGCTGCCCGTCAGGTGCGCCGCGTGCTGAACGGCAGCTCGGCGGTCTACGTATCCAACTGGATGGACAACGCCAGCCATACGCCGCAATATGCCCACACGAAGACGTGGCACTACTTCAACATCGCCCCGGACGGAGCTCTCGAGACCACGGAGCGCCTTCCCGAAGGGGATGTCCTGCGTGCGGTGACGGAGCTTACCGCGCAGCTCAAAAGCGGGCGTCTCGATTCCGGGGAGGAGGAGACGGCGCTGCGTATGCTGATCCACCTTGTGGGCGACATGCACTGCCCGATGCACCTGGGCCACGCCGAGGATCTTGGCGGCAACCTGTGCAAGGTGCGCTTCTTCGGGCGCGACACGAACCTCCACTCGGTCTGGGACACCGATCTGGTGGAGGCTGCGCACCGCTGGAGCTATACCGAATGGGCCGCACAGCTCGACAACGGACTGTCGAAGGCCGATTGCGGGCAGATCGCTTCCGGCACGCCGGAAGAGTGGGTGCGCGAGACCCACGCGCTCTGCCGCCGGATCTACGCCGACACGCCCGGGGGAACTGCAATCTCCTACGACTACATCTCGGAATACGCCCCTCTTGTCGAGCGGCAGTTCCTGCGCGGGGGGCTGCGCCTTGCGCGGCTGCTGAATGAGATCTACGGCGGACGATAAACACCCAGTGCACCGATGGACGCATTCCGCAACGAGGACTTTTCGCACGACGCCGCCCGTCAGGGCGCGATCGACACGCTGCACCGTGAGGGGTGCTCGTGTGTGATTCTCTGCGGGGGTCGGGAGTACCTCTTCCGCCAGCGGGGCGTGCGGGATCTCCATGACCTGCTGCGCGGGCGCCCCGAACTGCTTCGGGGTTCGTTCGTTGCCGACAAGGTCGTGGGGAAAGCCGCCGCGGCGCTGATGATCCTCGGAGGCGTCGGGTCGGTCTATGCCGGGACTTTGAGCGAACCTGCCCGTGCGCTGTTCGCGGCCTCGGGCCTTCGTGTGGGCTGCGGACGCCTCGTGCCGCACGTTATCAACCGCGCCGGAACGGGCTGGTGCCCGCTCGAGAGCCGCTGCTATGCACTGAAAACCCCCGAGGAGTGCCTCGCAAGCATCGAGGCGTTCCTTGCGACGCTGTCCGAGGCCCCGGCCGCAGGCGATATGCCCCGCGGTGCGGATAATGGAATGAAGCAATAGAAACCGGGATAAAACCATGCAAACGACATCCGTAACCCTCTATTCGCTGGAGTATAAAGAGGCGAAAACCTATCTGTATGCCGCGCTGTTCGTCGCGGGGAACATCGTGCTTCCTCAGGTGTGCCACCTGCTGCCCGCCGGAGGGCCCACGTGGCTTCCGATCTACTTTTTCACGCTCGTCGGGGCCTACAAGTACGGCTGGCGCACGGGCCTTCTGACGGCCGTGGCGTCACCTCTTGCCAATTCGCTGCTCTTCGGCATGCCGGCCGCGGCGGTGCTGCCGGCGGTGCTGCTCAAGTCGTGCCTGCTGGCGCTCATCGCCGGATGGACTGCCGCACGGTTCCGCCGCACGACGCTGCTGCTTCTGGCCGCCGTTGTCGTGGCCTACCAGACGGTCGGGACGCTGGGCGAATGGGCCCTTTCGGGCAGTTTCCTCACGGCGGTGCAGGACTTCCGCCTCGGAGTTCCGGGCATGCTCGTGCAGGTAGTCGGGGGCTGGGCCTTCCTCCGCTGGATCCTCCGCCGATAACCGCGCCGCGAAATCCGAACAAGAAACGATCCCCGGGAGACGCCTCCCGGGGATCGTTTCTTTGTGGCGGATATTGTGCCGGATGTGCTGGCGGGGACTGCACGCTGCGGCCTCGCCTTCGGCGTCACACAGCGCGGACGATCAGGTGGCCGATCCACGCGGCCAGCAGCCCGATGGCGAAGCTCGCAACGGGATAGAGTACGGCATGAGAGAAGTGCCCGGCTCCCAGCAGGGCGTAGTTTTCGTGCACGAAGGTCGAGAAGGTGGTGAAACCGCCGCAGAAACCCACGGTGAGGAACATCCGCAGGGCGTCGCTGCCTATGTGGTTGCGCTCGAAGAGCCCGTAGAGGATGCCGATCAGCAGACACCCCGCGACGTTTACGGCCATCGTTCCCCAGGGGAACGGCGAGGAGACGCCGCTCTGTACGGCCCGCGAGAGGGGGTATCGGGCGACACCTCCGACGAAACTCCCGGCGCCGATAAAAAGGATCGTTTTCAACATGACGGATAACTTTTTCGCCACAAAGGTACTCATTTTTCGCCAACTGCGAAAGCCGCTCCTTCTGACCGGAAAAAACACGGGAGCGCTCCGAAGGGAGCACTCCCGCGTGCGTTGCGGCCTTGGGCGTGGTGTCAGAACGCCTTCTGGTTCAGCTGCCGGTCTACGAGCAGCCCGTCCGCGGGCTCGAGCCCGACCGGACCGTCGATTCGGGCCCGGAATCGGATGACCATCAGCTGCATGTCCCCTTCGAGCAGGGGCTTCTCGCCGACGTTCACGAAGGTGGGGTAGAGTGCCTTCTGCCCGTTTGTGTGGAGCCGGTCGTTGGAGAAGTTGCGCATCTGCGCGAGTCCGGGCGCCTCGATGCCGAGGAACTCCAGCTGCTGCGGGTCGTAGGGCAGGGCGAAGCTCAGGGCGTTGACCGACCGCATCCCGCGGCCCTCGACGAGGATCACGACCTCCTCTCCGGCCTTGCAGACACCCTTCGGGGCCGATACGGAGATCTCTCCGGCCAGCGGCTCTCCGGGACGGTTCCCGACGCCTCCGTCGATCTGCGTGGCCACGGCCGAGATGTCGTATGCGTCGATCAGACCGTTGGCGTTGAGGTCGCCCTTGCTGATGTACCCCTCGAAATCGCCGTCGCCGCGGCGCAGTCCCGTGTAGTTCATGTAGGAGGTGAGGTCGTTCTCATCGATCCTGCGGTCCTGGTTGATGTCTCCGGGGAGGTAGTTCTCCGACCCCGGCACGCGGAATACGTAGAGCTCGCGCCCGGACCCGAATCCTCCGACGGCCTCGTCGACCTCGATGCGGATGTAGCGGGCCGTGGGCTTCGCGTCGAAGTCGAAGACCTTGACCTCTGCGCCCTTCCAGTCGAACGTCCCGGCCTCCACCCAGTTCGTGCGATCCATGCTCGTTGCGACGCGTCCGCGGCCGAAGGTGCCGTTCCCGGCATCCTGGCGGGGCAGGTATTCGAAACGGTCGAGGGTGTTTACGCTTTGCAGGTCGATGACCATCTCGAAGGGCGTGGCCTTTGCGCTCCACTGCGTGTGCCAGGAGTCCCCCTCGTCGAAGTTGAAGAGCCGGTCGATTCCCTGCCCGCCCTGGTTCGGACACGACGTCCGGCCCCGGATGCCGCGTACGGCGAACTCCAGCGGGTCGGATTTCGTGCGTACGGCGAGGTCGCTCCACGGCGAGGCGCCCGCGGCGTTCACGGCGCGGATGCGCATCGAGTAGTCGGTTTCGGGCTGCAGATCCTCGAATCGGAGCGACGTGCCGCGGATCGTGGCGTAGCGCATGCCCCCGAACTCGATCTCATAACAGTCGGCATGCTCCACGGCGTCCCACGAGGGGGTGATCTCGTAGGCTCCGGTGCCCTCGTCGGTGATCCGCGCTACGGGAGCCTCCAGCGGCCCCTGCGAGACGAGCAGACGGTCGGCCGGGGCATATGCATATCCCTTCATCTCCACCTCCACGTCGTTGCGGGTTATGTCCGTTGCTGCGAGGCGGATGCA
The DNA here is from genome assembly GCA_019118605.1 of Candidatus Alistipes faecavium. GTDB lineage: Bacteria > Bacteroidota > Bacteroidia > Bacteroidales > Rikenellaceae > Alistipes > Alistipes faecavium. Next base: position 63,379 of record DWYP01000037.1, read on the forward strand.
CACCACGGGATTCTTCACCACGCTGAGCTGCTCCATTTCGCTCCCGGGGGTGGCGAAGCGGTTCATCTCGGGCGCGGCGTCGTAGTACCATACGTTCTCCCCGCGTGCGAACGCTTCGGCCGACGAAGCCTCCGCGATCCGGACCTTCCGGCCGCCGATGCGTACGGCGATCTTCGCGGGACGCTGCGTGGCGTTGATGCGCAGCACGGTGCGCTTCTCGGGCTGCATGCCGTCGAACGCGCCCTGCGTCTTGCCGATGCGGATCTTCAGCAGGTCGCCCTGGAGGTCCGAGACGATCGGCGTGCGTGCGCAGGCGCCTTTCAGATACCCCTGCGTCGTTCCGTCGTCGTCGTACTCGGTGAATTCCGTGCGGCCCAGCGGATAGAATTCGTAGATGCGCTCCCGGGGATCCGCCTGCGCGACGTTGTTGTGCGGAGCGGCCATCGGGAGGATGGCTCCCTGACGGACGAATACGGGCAACTTCCAGAGCGGGGCGTCGAAGTTGTTGATGATGCGCCCTCCGGCGTAGAGGTCTCCCGAGAAGAAGTCGATCCAGTTCCCCTCGGGGAGGTAGATGCCGTCGCGGAGGTCGTTCCCCTCGTCGTCGGCCGCCGTTGCGCGGTAGATCGGCGCAACCAGCAGATAGGGCCCGTAGAGGAACTGATAGCGCGTGGCGGTTCCCAGCGTGTAGGGATTCGGGTCGTCGAGCAGCATGGCGCGGATCATGGGCTTTCCGTCGACGGCCTCCCGTGCGATCGTGTAGGCGTAGGGCATGAGCTCGGCCTTGAGCTTCAGGTACCAGCGGTTGATCGACGCCGCGGGCTCTCCGAGGATGTGCGGATACTTCGGATTGGCGCCCCAGCCGTCCATGTTGAGCTGCATGGGCGTGAAGGTCTTCCACTGGAAGTCGCGGACGTTTACCGGGATGTTGCGTCCTCCGAAGATGCCGTCCATGTCGGACGAGATGTTGGGCTGCCCGGAGAGCCCCGATCCGATGTATGTCGGGATGTGGAAGCGGATGTACTCCCAGTCTCCTCCGGTCTGGTCGCCGGACCATATCGCGGCATAACGCTGCGTCCCGGCCCATCCGTCGAGCGAGATGATGAACGGGCGCGCGTCGTTTCCGTAGTAGGGCATGATGTGCCCGACGTCTGCCACGCCGTTCAGGCCGAACGAATAGCCAGCGCCGACCCACGCGACATCGGTCTTCAACACCCGCACCCCGGCGTCGCGCACCTCCTTGACGATGTCGCGCTGGAGCAGGGCGTCGACGCCGTCCTTCGGATGGAGATCCGACTGGGTCCAGAGGCCGATCTCCACGCCCCGCTCGCGGGCATATTCTCCCAGCTGGCGGAGGTTTTCGACATTTCCGTCGAGCGTCGCGGTCTGGCCGTATCCGGCGCCGTATCCGTCGTTCGGCAGCAGCCATCCCAGGGGCATGTCGTGGGCCGCATAGCGGTCGATCACGGCGCGTGCCGAGAAGGGATAGTTCCCGGGCAGCTCGCCGTTGAGCGATTCGCGGATTCCGCCGTTGTCCTGCTGGCTCTCCTTGTAGCGCTTTCCGTCCTCGAAGAGGATTCCGTTCTCATCCTCCTTCCAGTAGTCGCGGTTGTAGGCGTTCAGGTGTCCTTCGTAGAATCCGAAGCGGGGAATCAGCACGGGATTCCCGGTCAGCTGATAGAAGTCGTTGAGCAGCCCGACGGGCGTGGGGTCGACCATCACGAAGAGGTCGAGATAGCCCGTGTCGTGCGTCAGCGTGACCTTTCCGGGCTCCGCGGCCCCGAAGTCGTAAAGCCCCGGCGCGAAGGTGTACCACATGATGCCGTATCCGGCCGTCGACCAGTAGAAGGGCGTCGGCGAGGCGACGCCTCCGTCGGTCCACTGGTTCGTGTTGACGATGCGGATGCTGTGTCCCTTGTGCGAGAAGCGTCCGTTCTGCACGCCTCCGCCGTAGAAATACTCGTCCTCGCGCTCCTTCAGAGAGACGGAGGTCTCGCGCGGCGCGAAGGCGATGCCGCCGAACTCCTCGGCCACCGTCTCCCCGCTTCGGAGGTCGGTGATGCGCATCATCCCGGAAGCCTTGTCGATGTCGAGACGCAGGGCCTTCGTGGCGACCGCGATGCTTTGCTCCGCCTCCTCGATGCTCAGCTCCCCGACTTCGCGCCGGGGGTTGTCGACGAGGATCTGCGCCTCGGGCGACGCCTCGGGATCGCGCAGAATGCCCCCTTCGGGGTCGAGGAAGAGCCGGAAGATATTCGGGCCGTAGAAGTCGACGGTCGTGCGCAGCCCGTCGGCCCGGAGCAGCTCGACGGCTGCGGGGTTCAGCTTGCGGACGCCCGTGACGGCCGCCGACGGCTCGGCCGTTGCGGCGGGAGCCGCCTTTTCCGCCGCCGTCCCGGCTGCTGCCGTGCCGAGCGCCGCCACGCAGAGGAGCGGAATCAGGAGTGTTGTTTTCAATCTCATGGTTCGGTTTATGGTAAAGTTTCTTGTTGTCGGTATGGTTTTCAGTCGGCGATGACCGAGAATTCGGCCCCTCCGGCGAAGTCGGCGCCGTTCTGGGAGCTCAGGGCCGTAAAGCGGACATAACGCCCCTCGACGGGTTTTTCGAGCTCGATGCGCTGTTTTCCTTCCCCGAATGCCCCGGCGGCCACGGGTTCTCCCCAGTTCTTGCCGTCGGCGCTCACCTGAATGGTGTATTCGCGGATGTTCCCGTTCGTTCCTCCGTCCTGACGGGGCAGGTATTCGAAGCCCCGGATGCGCTTCACCTCCCCGGCGTCGAGATCGACCCAGTGGGGGTATTTCGCCACCGTCACCGAATACATCGTGTGCCACGAGGTTGCGGGATCCCCGTCCACGAGGTTCGCGGCGTCTTCGATGCCGGTCTCCTCGCTCGAGGCGTATATCACGGTCAGGGGGATCCGTTCGATGCGCGGGAAGGCTGCCGAGCACTCCACGGCGGAGCCGTCGGCGTAGCGCGCCGCGACGACGCCTCCCTGCCGCAGCATGAAGGGCCCGTTGTAGGGGAATTCGTGCTTTTTGTCGCCGTCGACCGTGCAGAGGATCCCGACCCCGGCCTTGCGCGACGATACCGAGACCATCCCGTCCCGGGTGCGGGAGATCGAGATGGGCACTTCGCCCGCGAGCGACGCCCTCACGGCCGGGGCGATGGCTCCCTGGCGCACGGGGCGGATCAACAGCCCCAGGGCATGGTTCGAGGCCTTCACCCGGTCGGGCTCCAGAGGGCCTCCCTGCCCGCAGCTGTTGCCTCCGAGGCCCGTCACCGCGAGGTCGAGGTGCAGGTGTGTGGCCGAAGACTCGGGCAGCTGGTAGGGATGGGGCGCGAGGGTCATCTCCAGTGCCGACCACGGGAGCGCCGATGCCGACATCACGCTGTCGGCAACGAACGCCACGCCGTTCCCCGCGGGGTCTGTCAGCGCGCACCATCGCACCTCCTCGCGGTTCCCCATGCTCTGCGGCTTGGGGAAGGGCACGAACTGCCTGCGCACCGTGCTGCGGTAGTGCTCGATGAAGGAACCCGTGCGGCGGTCGTTGTAGTTGTTCCACGGCCCGCGTCCGTAATAGTCGTAGTTTGCGAACTCCCGGGGCAGCTGCAGGGAGTATCCGAGGCGTGCGAGCACCAGCGAAGGGTCGTTCGAGGTGATCTCCGCGCGCAGCTCGACCGACCCGTCGGGATAGACGGTCCAGATCTGATTGGTCACGAAGCGGAAATCCTCCTCCGTAAAGGGACGGTCCGTCATCTCGACAATCCGGTATCGCCCCGACGTGCCGCCTTCGATGCGTGCGGCGTTCGGGGCCTGCGAGACGACGGTGTACATCAGCTGCACGACATTCCCCTGCCCGTTGTCGATGCGCTTGCGTGCCACGGCCCTGTGGCGGAGGTTGTGCAACCCCTTCTCGAACCAGCGCATGTAGGCCCAGTTGTCGTTGTCCGTCGGGGCGCGCAGGGCGTCGAGCTTCGGGCCCTTCCCCGGGATGAAGATCTCCTTCCCGTCGTATTCGAGAGCGTGGAGGGTTCCCTGACTGTCGTCGAATACGGCGACGAACCCTTCGCCGCGCACGACCGTCCGTGCGGGCTCGGCCTCCTGCGACACCTCGGGCGCGGGCATCCCGGCCGTCAGCGCGCTCATCGCAGGCTTCACCCCCGCGGGCTTCACCAACAGCTGCTCCTCCATCTGCGCGTATCCCGCGCGGGCCCAGGGCTTGTCCGTGGCGAGCAGGAATCGCACCTTGACGAAATATTCGCTCTCTTCGTCCATCGAGGCGTAGTCGTAGGGTATGCCGTAGACCATGCGCATGCGGGGCCCGATGATGGCCCTCGAGGCGCGGAAGAGGTCGCTCTCCTGCACCTTTTCGCCGTCACGGTAGAGCTCCCAGACGATGCGGTAGTCGGCCAGCGAGGTGAAGTAGTTTTTGTTGAAGATCTCGATCTCTCCGCGCGTCATGTCGAGGGGCACCACGGCGACGTTCTGATAGACCTTCTTCACCTCGTGGAAGACGGGCTTGGGCGAATGGTCGGGCAGCAGGATGCCGTTCATGCAGAACATCCCGCTGTTGGGCTTGTCGCCGAAGTCGCCACCGTAGGCCCAGTAGCGGTCTCCGGTTGCAGGGTCGTAGTGGTAGAGAGCCTGGTCGACCCAGTCCCAGATGGCGGCCCCGCAGATGAAGTTCGTCGATTCGATGGCCTCCCAGTAGTCGGCGAGGTTTCCCCCGGCGTTTCCCATCGAGTGGGCGTACTCGGAGATGTGGAACGGGTACTTGATGGCATAGCGTCCCGCCGCGGCGCCCTGCATCCATGCGATCGACGGGTATTGGTTCGATCCCATGTCGACGATGTCGTTGTTGCGCTCGTACTGCACCGGGCGCGAGGGGTCGAAGGCGTGCAGGGCGTCGTACGCCGCTACGAAGTTCTTTCCCGGCCCGGCCTCGTTTCCGAGCGACCAGATCACCACCGAGGGGTGGTTCACATGGGCGTGTGCGAGCTCCATGACGCGGGCCACGTGCGCGGCCTCGAATTCGGGGACATGCGACAGCGAGGCGTCGCCGTAATAGTACTCGTGGCTCTCGATGTTGGCCTCATCCTCGAGGTAGATGCCGTACTTGTCGCAGAGGTAGTACCAGCGGGGGTTGCAGGAGTAGTGGGAGTTGCGCACGTGGTTGATGTTTCCGCGCTTCATGAGCATGATCTCGCGCTCCATCTGCTCCGCGGTGATGGCGTTGCCCACCGCGGGATCGATCTCCTGACGGTTCACGCCCTTGAGCTTCACGGTCTGCCCGTTGATGTAGTAGTAGCGGCCGGCGAGTCCGAACTCATCCTCCGCGGCGGGGGTGTCGCGGATCTCGACCTTGCGGAACCCCACGCCCGTCGAGAACGCCTCCACAAGACGCCCCCTGCGGTCGCGGAGCTCCCCGACGAGCACGTATCTCCAGGGCTCCTCCGCCGACCACTTGCGCACGCGGGGCACCTGCATCTCTGCCACGGCGAGCGACACCTGCCCGGCTTCGGTCTGTGCCACCTCCGCCGTGGCCGCCACTCCGTCCACCAGGACGTTCGCATCCGAATAGAGCTCGTTGGCATAGAGCGAGTAGGTGAGGGTGTACCCCTTTGCGGGCTTTTTTCCGAGGTTGCGGATGTCGGCCTCGATGCGCAGCACGCCGTCGGTGTACGAGGCGTCGAGATCGGGGCACACGCGCAGGTCACGAACCTGCACCTTTGCCGTCGAGGTGAGCGAGACGCTGCGGAAGATGCCCGGGAGTCGGAACATGTCCTGCGCCTCGAGGAACGAGCCGTCGGAGTTTCGGTACACCTCCACGGCAAGGATGTTCTCGCCCCCGTCGTTCAGGTAGGGGGTGATGTCGAACGACGCGGTGTTGCGCGAATTCTTCGAGAATCCGACGTAGCGGCCATTGACCCAGAGGTAGAAGAACGACGACACGCCGTCGAAGTCGACATAGACCTCGCGGCCGTCCCAATCCGCCGGAAGGGTGAAGGTGCGGCGGTATGATCCCACCTCGTTGCGGTGCCTGTAAGTCACCCAGTCCTGGGGCGGGGTGCGCATGACGCCGCCGCGCCAGTCGTCCACGGCAACCTGGTGCGCGAAGATCACGGGCTGGTTTGCGTAGATCGGCACGCCGTAACGGAGGGATCCGTCCTTCTGAATTCCGGCGACGTTCCACTGCATGGGCACCGTCACGTCGTCCCATCCGGAGACGTCGAATTCGGGTTCGTAGAACTTCTCGGGGCGCTCTTCGGGATTTCCTGCCCAGTGGAATTTCCATACGCCGTCGAGCGGGAGGCAGTATGCGCCCTTTTCGGGCAGCAGGGCGCGCGCGCTTTCCCTGTCTGGGAAGGTGAAGAACCAAGCACGCGGCTGCTCCTTGTTCAGTGCGAGGCGTTCTGGCGCCTGCCACTCCGTTCCGTCGGGCGCCGCGGCCGCGGCGTATTCGAAACCTTCGAGCGGAAGGGATTGTCCGTGTGCGGCGACGAACCCCGCCAGGGAGCAAAGGATCAGGAGTCTTTTCATCATTCGGGTTGCATTTTGGTGTGTAAAGGGGGCGGCGGTCGGCACATCGGGTGCACGGCATGCCCGTATCACATAAAGATGCGAAAATTTTCCGAAAGGCGCGGACAGGCCTCCGGGAATTGCCGAAAAAAAAGCCTGTCGGGCGTTCCGGTGCGTCGAGGCATGCCGGAAATGCCGCCCGGAGTCGGAACCTACCGTGTCAGATACTCCGGAAGCCGGGGCATGGCGCCATGCTGCGTGCAGACGTACGCCGAGACCTCGACGGCCCTTGCGTGCGCCTCGGGAATCGATTCTCCGCGCAGCAGGGAGGCGCAGAATCCCGCGGTGAAGGAGTCTCCGGCGCCTACCGTGTCGGCGACCTCCACCCGCGGCGTGCGGAGGAACGAGACGCCATTGTCGTAGAATACGTAGCTGCCGGAACTCCCGCAGGTGAGGATGACCGTCTGCAGGCCGTATTTCTCCCTGAGCGCGATACATGCCTCCTGCATGTCGTGTGTTCCGAGGTCGAAAAGCTGCGCGACGGTGATGATCTCCTCGTCGTTGATCTTCAGGACGTCGCACGCCTTCAGGGAGCTGTCCGCCACCTCCCGGGAGTAGAAGTGTTGGCGGATGTTGATGTCGAAGACCCGCAGGGCGTCGCGGGGCATGGCGTCGAGGAATCTGCGGATGGTCTCCCTCGACACGGCGCAGCGCTGCGCCAGCGACCCGAAGCAGATGCAGCGCGTCGATGCGGCGATGCTCCGGAGCGATTCGGTGAAGGGGATGTTGTCCCATGCGACGTCCGTGCGGATCTCGTACTGCGGGATTCCGTGCCCGTCGAGCGTGACCTCGACGGTTCCCGTGGGGAATCCGACCTGCGGGAGCTCATGCCGCAGCCCCATCGAGTTGAACGTGTCGCGGATCTCGTCGCCCAGCGGGTCCCGGCCTACGGCGCTTGCCGCGATGGTATCGAATCCGAACTGGGAGACATGGAAAGCGAAGTTTGCGGGCGCGCCGCCGATTTTTCGGCCTTCGGGCAGGAGATCCCAGAGCGCCTCGCCGATGCCGACGACGAATTTTGACTCCATATTGGATAGCATTTGAAATTTGCGTGCGAATTGCGGCTTCCGGAGTGCGCCGACCGGGATTACGGCGACAAATCCGTCCCCGACACTCCGGACAGATGACGTCCTCGCCTATTCCGTTGCGGGAAGGACGAGGGGGTAGACGGCCAGGTCGGTGACGCGGAGCGAACCTTCCTCTGCGAAGAACTCGATCTGCCCGTAGGGTTCCGAGGGGAAGATGTAGCCGGTGATCACGAACCGCCCGTCGCGTTCGAAACACTCCGCCGAGCACCTGTCGAGCAGGATGCGCAGCGAGAGCGATCCGTCGGGAGCCGCCGGTGCGGCGGTTTCGCGTGCGAACCCGGGCTTCAGCGCTTCGGGCTTCGGGTCGAGCGTCACGACCGAGCGGGCGTTCGGGTCGCGGCTGTAATCGACCCTGCCGCTCTTCGAGAAATCGAGCACGAACCGCTTTCCCGCGATATCGTAGCGGGCGACGAGCTCCTCTCCGAGGCTGTTCTTCAGGCGGAATCCGGCTGCCGCAGCCGCCGGGTCGCGGAATGTCACCAGCACTTCGCAGAGGCCGTTTCCCGGCAGGGGGAACGTCCGCGATCCTCGGAGCCTGAATTTCGGGCATTTCAGCGCCTCCTCGCCGCGCAGGGACTCCATTTCGACCGCAGGCTTCGCGGCCAGATACACCGTCCCGCCGTGCGAGTAGAGCGCCAGGTCGCGGGGCACCGACTGGATGCCGCGGATCTGCACGGGCCGCTGCGGATCCTGATAGGGCCATCCGGCCATCCATGCGATCAGCACGCGCCGGTTGTCGGGGGCGTTGTCCCACGTGACGGCGGCGTAATGGTTGCGGCCCTTGTCGAGCCAGCGCGTGAGGTCTTCGGGCGTTTCGCATCGGAACTCATGTCCGTCGAACGTGCCGATGAAATACTGCGTGCCTCCCGAGCGCAGGACGTTCGAATAGTTGTTCGAGAGCAGCACCCAGCGCGTCTGCCCGGGATCGTCGTCCACCGGGAGCTCGAAGAGATCGGGACACTCCCATACGCCGTCGTGCCCGCCGTACGAAGCCCCGAAATCGCTTTCGTGCTTCCAGTTCCTGAGATCCTTCGAGGAGTAGATCTCCATGTGGTCGCCGACGGCGAGGATCATGTTCCAGTGCCCGGCGGGGGCATACCAGAAGACCTTGGGGTCGCGGCAGTCGGCGAGTTCGGACCCCACGACCGGATTGCCCTCATACTTGGTGAAACTCCGCCCTCCGTCGGTGGAGTATGCCATCGACTGCTGCTGGAAGCGCCCGGCCGAGGTGTAGAAGGCGATGACCGCGCCCTTTCCGAATCCGGCGGTATTGTCGTGGTCGACGACCGCCGATCCCGAGAAGATCGTCCCCAGTTCGTCGGGCCGCAGCGCGTCGCCGTGCTGCTCCCAGGATATGAGATCGCGGCTCGAGGCGGCGCCCCAGTGCATGTTCCCCCACATCGCCCCGTAGGGATTGTGCTGGTAAAAGAGATGCCATACCCCGTCGAGGAAGAACATCCCGTTCGGATCGTTCATCCACCCGTATGCCGGGGCGAAATGGTACGCCGGACGATAGTCCTCCTCGGGAACCGCATAACTGTCCGCGGCGAATATTTTCTCCCAGGAAATGGCTTTCCGATGGTGATCCACCACACGGATACGGTCGGCTTCGGGATAGTCGGCCGGGCGGAACGGCATGAAATAATCCACCTCGAACTGCGCGAGCCGGATGCGGAGGGTCTGCATCTTACGCTCGCCGTCGAATATTTCGAAGGGTACTTCGGGCGCCCCCTCCTCGATGGGGAGCATGATGTATTGGCCGCTTCCGGGGAGGGATATTTCCGTGGTCCGTTTGTCGGGATGCGCGAGCGTTACGGGCGCTTTTGCCGCCGCAGACCCCGCAGGAAAAACGGCTGCGCAGGCTGCAATGAGAAGGAGTCGGATGATTTTCATGGACGTAATTTCGCAAAAATCTTCGGCAATACCAATACGTGCGTCGATTTTTTTGTGAATCAGCGTCCCTCCATACGTATCGGATTCGTTATTCGGCCTCCGTCAGGCGGTAGTCGCCGGCCCGCTCCGAGACGATGAGCTGCAGCTCTTCGGCCGAAAGCGGTTTCGTGCCGAACGTGACGACCGCCGTCGGCGGGTCGAGCGACACTTCGGCGTGTACGCCCTCGATCGAATTCAGCGCTTTTTCGACATGTTCGCGGCAATGGCCGCACATCATGCCCTCTACGTGAAAAGTTCGTTTCATGCCAGGATGTTTTTTCGTATCCGATGTCCGGATCCGGGATTTTTTGAGCCGCAGGCTGCTGGCCACGATGCTCACGCTGCTGAGCGACATGGCGGCTCCTGCCAGTACGGGATCGAGCTGCACGCCCCACCACGGATAGAGGAGCCCCGCGGCGACGGGGATGCCGACCGTGTTGTAGCAGAAAGCCCAGAAAAGGTTCCGGCGGATCGTCCGCACGGTGGCGCGCGACAATTCGAAAGCCTCTTCGATCTTGCACAGGTCGGGCGCGAGCATCGTCATGTGTGCGGCTTTCAGGGCGATGTCGTTCCCGCTGCCCAAGGCGATTCCGAGATCGGATTGCGCGAGGGCCGCACTGTCGTTGATTCCGTCGCCGACCATTGCCACGCGGCGCCCGGCGCGCTGCAGCTCCGCGACGAAGGCCGCCTTGTCACCCGGCAGCACCCCGCTGCGGAGGTGCCCGATTCCCGCTTCCCGGGCCATTGCACGCGCTGCCGACTCCTGGTCGCCGGTCAGCATCCAAACTTCGATTCCCCGGCGGCGCAGCCGTTCTACGGCTTTCGGGGCCGAGGGCCTCATCCGGTCGGAGACGGCGGTTACGGCCAGCGCGCGCCCCTGCGCGGCAAACCAAACGATGCTGTCGGCCCTCTCGGCCCACCGGCGGGACAGCGCCTCCAGTTCGGCATCGATTCCGACTCCCTGCTCTTCGAGCAGCCGACGGTTCCCGGCGCAGCAGCGCACGCCGGCGACGGTTGCCGCAATGCCCTTTCCGGGCAGCTCCTCGATATGTTCAAGGACGTCTTCCGGGCCTGCCGTTGTCCGGGAAAGATACTGCGCCACGGCCTCGGCGAGCGGATGCTGCGAACGTTTTTCGAGTGCCGCGAACCACTCCGGCTTCCGCACGGCGTTGCGGGCCCATGCCATCTCCCTGACCGTTGGTTTTCCTTCGGTCAGCGTTCCCGTCTTGTCGAACACCACCGTGTCGATATGCCGGGCGCTCTCCAGCGCCTCGGCGTCCCTGAACAGAATCCCCTCCCGGGCGCCGCGTCCGATTCCCACCATGACGGCCGTCGGCGTGGCGAGTCCCAGGGCGCAGGGACAGGCGATGACCAGCACCGTTACCATCGCCAGCAGCCCGCGGACAAATCCGTCGGAGGGGTCCAGCGTCATCCAAAGCACAAAGGCGAGCAGAGATATGCCGATGACCGCCGGGACGAATATGGCCGCGATGCGGTCGACGAGCCGCTGGACCGGGGCGCGGCTTCCCTGCGCATCCTGCACCAGACGGATGATCTGCGCGAGGATGGTCTCATCTCCGACCTGCCCGGCATGGCAGATGAATGTGCCGTGGCCGTTGACGGTTCCGGCGAAAACGCGGTCTCCCGGTTGCTTCAGCACCGGAACCGGTTCGCCGCTCAGCATGCTTTCGTCGACATACGACCTTCCTTCCATCAGGGTCCCGTCGACGGGGATGCGCGCCCCCGGCCGGATGACAAGCCGCTCTCCGGGCCGCACCTCCCCAAGCCTTACGGTGTGTTCGGCCCCGGTTTTGTCGAGGCGCACTACCGTGTCGGGCCGCAGTTCCGAAAGCCGGCGGATGGCCTCCATCGTGCCGCTTTTTGCGCGCTCCTCGAGCAGGCGCCCGAGGAGGACGAAGGCGATCACCACGCCCGACGCCTCGAAATAGACGTGGGGCTCAATGCCGCGGCGTATCCAGAACTCCGGATAGAGGAGATTGGAGAGGCTGAACAGATAGGCTGTTCCCGAGCTGAGAGCCACCAGCGTGTCCATGTTTGCCGTGCGGTGCCGCAGCTGTTTCCATGCCCCGACGAAGAATCCGCGCCCGAAACGGAATACCAGCGGCGTGGCCAGGGCGCCGCATACCCAAGGCGCCCAGCTGCGGTGCATGAAGCACATTCCGACAATCAGCAGCGGTACGGCCAGCAGGAAGGCGGCACGCACGTCGCGGCGCAACCTTCGGTAGTATTCGACGTGCCGGCGTTCGGCCTCCTGTGCGCCGTGTTTCGGGTCGACGATCAATCCGTACCCCGCCTCGGCCGCGGCCTGCCGCATCGTCTCCGCAGAGACCTCCGCGGTGTCGAACTCCACGGTGACGGTGGCCGCCGCGAAATTCACCGAGGCGCTCCGGACTCCGTGCAGATTCCCGAGGACCTTGCCGACCCGCGCGGCACACGCCGCGCAACTCATTCCCGTCACCGGGAAAATGCGTTTCGTATATCCCTCGTCGCTCATGGGGGCTTTTTTTGCAAAGATAGAGGACGGGACGGCAGCCGGCGTTACGGAATTCCGGATTTGTTTTACAAGATTTTGCGCTCCGGCTCCGGGGTTCCGTGCGGTGCGCGTTGGCATGCTGAAGGCCGATTCACAGCCGGTCGAGAGTCCGGCGTCCGCGGCTGCCCGACTGCCGGAACTGCGTGGGCGTCAATCCCGTCACGCTTTTGAACTGTGCGCAGAGGTAGGCGCTGCTCGAATATCCCAGCCTGTCGGCGATCTCGGCAAGCGAAAGTTCGTCGTAAAGAAGCATCTCCTTGGCCCGTTCGATCTTCTGTGCGATGAGGTATTTCCCGAGAGTCGAACCTGTCTCTTCGGAAAAGAGCCGGCTGAGCGAACCGTAGTCGTGCCCCAGGCGTCGCGCGAGGTAGTCCGAGAGGTTTTCATACGGCGCACCGTCGAGCGAACGGACCCGTTCGATTATGGCGCTTCGCAGCCGGTCGACGAGTTGCCGGCGGCGGTCTTCGAGCAACTCGAACCCTATCGCCTCGAGTTCGGTCCGGATCCGCAGCCGTTCCCCGTCGTCGAGCCTTCGCGGCAGCGCCGCTTCGCCCAGCACGACCGACAGCGGCTCGATGCCGCAGCGCACCAGCAACGCCCTCACCGCCATGATGCAGCGGTCGCAGACCATATTCTTGATATGGAGCACTTCGGCGGCGTGCCCGCGGAGGATCGGATCGTCGGACATTCGGAAGGGGAAGGTTATTTTTTGAGCCGCAGTTCGTAGAGGTCGTGCCTCCGGTCGCGGAGGTTGCGCACGCTGCCGTACGTATGGAGCTCGTTGAGCAGGTCGAGGTCGACGTCCGAGATGAGGATCATCTCGGTGTTGGGTGTGGCCTCGGCGCGTTTTCCGTCGGTCGGGAATGCGAAGTCGCAGGGCGTGAATACCCCCGACTGCGCATACTGGATGTCCATGTTGTGGACGCGCGGGAGGTTGCCGACGCTCCCGGCGATGGCCACGAAGCATTCGTTCTCGATGGCGCGGGCCTGGGCGCACACCCTCACGCGCGAATAACCGTTCTGGGTGTCGGTCAGGAAGGGCACGAAGAGAATCTGCATCCCCTGGTCGGCCATGATGCGCGACAGCTCGGGGAACTCCACGTCGTAACAGATCAGCACGCCGATGCGGGCGCAGTCGGTGTCGAAGGTCTGCACCATGCGGCCGCCGCTCAGGCCCCAACTCTTCACCTCGTCGGGCGTGACGTGCACCTTTTCGTACATGTCGTAGGTCCCGTCGCGGCGGCAGAGGAACCCGACGTTGTAGAGCCCCCCGTCGGGCTTGATGTAGGGCATGCTGCCCGTGATGATATTGATGTTGTAGCTGATGGCCAGCTCGACGAAGCGGTCGCGTATCTCCTCGGTGTACTGAGCCAGGCCGCGGATCGACTGCGCTTCTCCGAGGTTGTTGAAGCGCGCCATGAGCGGGGCGTTGAAATATTCGGGGAAAAGCACGAAGTCGCTCTTGTAGTCCGACACGGCGTCGACGAAGAATTCGACCTGTTCGAAGACGTCGTCGAGGGTCTTGTAGGTACGCATCTGCCACTGCACGAGCCCGACGCGCACGGTGGTCTTCTTGTCGACGTACTCCTGCGTGGGGGGCTGGTAGTAGATGTTGTCCCACTGCAGGAGCGTGGCGCAGTGGCACGACTCCTCGTCGTTGGGCAGATAGTTGGGCATCACGCGGCGCACGTGGAAATCGTTCGAGAGCTGGAAGGTCAGCACCGGGTCGTAGATCTCGCGCGATCGCACCTTTTCGATGTATTCCTTGGGGCGCATCCGGTCGGCGTACTTGTGGTAGTTTGGGATGCGTCCTCCGAACATGATGGCCTTCAGGTTGCGTTTTTCGCAGAGCTCCTTGCGGTAGTCGTACATGCGTCGCGCGAGGCGCAGGCCGCGGTATTCGGGATGGATGAAGACCTCGATGCCGTAGAGGATGTTTCCCTTTGGATTGTGCGTCGAGAAGGTTTCGTTTCCGGTGACCTTCGCATAGGTGTGGTCCCCCTTCACCATGTCGTAGTCGACGATGATCGAGAGGGCGCAACCGACGATTTTCCCGTCGACGACCGTGACGATCTGCCCTTCGGGGAATATCTCCACGAGCTTGCGTATCTGTTCGCGGGTCCAGAAAACGTCCTTGTCCGCATAGACGCGGGTAAAGGATTGGGCCAGCTGTCCGTAATCCTCCATCAGGAGGTTGCGGACCTCAACCCTGTTGATTTTGTGCGAGTCGGCCATGGTGGGAAGTCTTGTTCTGAACAACGACGCAAAAATAGCGAATTTCACCCGGTTTTGTTCTTCGGGCCAAGGTTTTTTTTGCTGCATGGCAGAGGTTCATCCCGGATATCCGGCCAGATTGTTTTCCCGGTTCATGTCAAGGGAATATCACGCTGTTCACACACGGTTGTAACATCGCCTCCTCATCTTTGCACCCGGAAAAAATGAAGAAAACCGGATGCTGATGTTACGAAAGACCGTTCTTGCCACATTGTTCCTCTTGTTTTCCGGAGTTGCCGGAGCCGCCTCTTTCAAAGGTACGGTAGTCGACAAGACGACCCTCATGCCGCTCGTCGGGGCGACCGTTCTTGTCGAGGGCACGACCTTGGGCACGACAACCGATGCGGCGGGCCGTTTCGAATTGGATCTTGCTGCGGGGACCTGTACGGTTGCCGTCTCCTATGTCTCCTATCTTCCCTGCCGCCTCGAGATCCGGGTTGCGGAGGACATGCCCGAGGTCCGTGTCGAACTCGAGCCCGACAACCAGGTGCTGGCTTCGGTGACGGTGACGGCCCGCAAGAACCTCGAATCGGAGCGGGCGCTGCAGACCGAGCGTATCGCCTCGAACGTGGCGATCGAGAACATGGGAGCCAAGGAGATGTCGCTCAAGGGAATCTCCAACGTTCAGGAGGGCGTCCGCAAGATGGCGGGCATCTCGATCGCCTCGGCCGGGCAGCTGATCGTCCGCGGCCTGGGCGACCGCTACAGCATCACGACGCTCAACGGGCAGCCCATCGCTTCGCCGAATCCCGACAACAAGCTCATTCCGCTCGACATCTTCCCGTCGTCGACCGTGAAGAACATCACCGTGAGCAAGGTCTACGAGGTCAGCTCCTATGCCGACTATTCGGGGGCGCGCATCGACATCAACACCCGGGAAAATACGGGCGGAGACTTCTTTACGGTGGATTTCCATACCGGCGGGGCCTTCAACACCGTGGGCCGGGACTTTTACCGGATGGACCACCGGTCGCTCTTCACGCGCCCCGGGGTCGACGCCCATGCCCTGACATGCCCGCTTGCGGATTTCCGCAACTACGTCAGGACGAAGGATATTTTCGATACGGGCTTCTCGGTTTCGAAACATACGGCCCTGCCGGCCTTCGGCGGCAACCTTGC
This sequence comes from Candidatus Alistipes faecavium, assembly GCA_019118605.1. GTDB lineage: Bacteria > Bacteroidota > Bacteroidia > Bacteroidales > Rikenellaceae > Alistipes > Alistipes faecavium. The sequence goes on from DWYP01000037.1 coordinate 78,927, forward strand.
CTGGGGCCGAGACTTCCCGATCGGACGCCAGACGCTCAGCGTGCTGGTGTCGGGAGGGGCGGGCAACGGGATGCAGACCTGCGGCGACGCCGAATTCCGGTTGCTCGAGGCCACGGGACGCATCACCGACGAATATGCGTACGACAGTTATACAAGTGGACTGAAAACGGCGGCTCTGGCGAGCCTCAGCACGACTTTGCGCGATGCCGACCGCCTCAGTTACACTTTCTTCTATGCCCGCAATGCGACCGACACCTACTCCCGCCGCGAAGGGTACGATCAGGAGAGCCACGAACTCATCGGCAGCAACGACGTGATGCACGTCTACCGCCTGATGACGCACCAGCTCAATGCCCGCCATGCTTTCGGTGCGCAATGGCAGCTGCGGTGGAGCGGCTCCTACTCCGCGACGTCATCCGACGAGCCCGACCGCCGGCAGGTCATGTTCCTCAAGCACGATGACGGTGCGCTGAGCCTGTTCGATCTCAACCAGCAGGAGACCATGCGCTACTTCGGGACGCTCGACGAAAACGAGTGGAACGCCCACCTCGCGGCCGACCATACGTTCGGCGCGGGCCACAAACTGACCGCCGGGCTTTCGTGGAAGGACAAGCGCCGCGACTACGCGGGCACGCGCTTCTACTACGACATTTCGGACCTCGCGCCCGGGATCGAGGACATCTATTCGACGGACGGCTACCTCAATTTCGGAAATGTCGCCGACGGGACGCTGACGATCCACCGCCAGAAGCAGCCCAAGGACAGCTACGAGGCGGGGAACCGGATCCTTGCGGGATACGTGTCGCTCGACCTGCAGCCGCTTCCTTCGCTGCTTGTCAACGCGGGCGTGCGCTACGAAGGGTCGCGCCAGTGGGTGCGCTATTACAACGACCAGAGCATCCGCGAGCGCCGCGACCTCGACAAGAACGACTTCTTCCCTGCGGTGAACATCCGTTACCGCTGCAGCGGGGAGCACCAGCTGCGCCTGTCGGCCTCGCGCACCGTGACCCGCCCGTCGTTCGTCGAGATGGCGCCGTTCCTCTATCAGGAATCCTACGGGTCGGTGCAGCTGCGCGGTAACGAGAACCTGCGGAACAGCTACAACTACAACCTCGACCTGCGCTACGAATTTCTCAACCGCCGGGGTGACATGCTCTCCCTGACGGGATACTGGAAATACCTCGACGAGCCGATCGAGCGTGTGCAGATGCTTTCGGGCGGCGCGTCGGTCCACACGTTCCGCAATGCCGACAAGGGTATGGCCGCGGGTGTGGAGGTCGAGCTGCGGAAATCCCTGGCCCGGACCCTTCGCATCGGGGTGAACGCGAGCTACATGTATACCAACGTGAAGCTGCCCGACGGCGGAGTCTATACCAACAAGGAGCGGGCGCTTCAGGGGGCGTCGCCCTACCTGGTCAATGCCGACCTTGCCTGGACGCCGCTTCAGGACGACGAGCGCCAGTTGAACGTGGCGCTGCTCTACAATCTTCAGGGCCCGCGCATCCATGCCGTCGGAATCTCCGGGCTGGGCGATGTCACGCAGCGGCCCGTCCACACGTTGAACCTTACGGCGGGATACCGTTTCAGCCGCCGTGCGGAACTGAAACTGCAGCTCTCCGACCTGCTCAACCGTGCCATGGTCTTCGAGCAGGAGGTGCCGCAGACGGGAGGCTCGGTCGAGGTCGAGCGCTACCGCCGGGGCACGGGTTTCGAGGTGGGGATGAATCTGAAGTTCTGACCGCATCGATCGACAGGAACATTCACGGAGTATTGACATAGAAATCCATTCATTAAAAATTGTTGAGATGAAAACGAACTGGAAATTTTTGGTTGCGGCATGCTTTGCCTGCACGCTGCTTGCGACGGCCTGTGACGACAAAGAGACGGACGGTCCCGGAGAGGGTCTGAGCGGCGACATCGCCGCGGGGACGACGCTCTGCGGCAACATCACCTCCGATGCGACGCTCACCGAGGGCAACAGCTATAAACTGAGCGGCGGACTGCATGTCAAGGCGGGCGCCACGCTCCATATCGAACCGGGCGTCGAACTGGTGGCCCTCGACGACGAGGTGCCCGACTACATCCTCATCGAGCAGGGGGCGCGGATCGACGCCCAGGGAACCGCCGCGCACCCGATCGTCATGACTTCGGAGCGGAAGGAGTCGGGGGCATGGGGCGGCATCCATATCTGCGGCCATGCCCATACGAATGCCGGCACGGGCGTGTTGTCGGAGATCGGCAACGCCCCCTACGGAGGTTCCAATGATGCCGACAACTCGGGTACGCTGCGCTACATCCGTCTGGAGTACACCGGATTCGCCCTCGATGAAGAGCATGAGGCCAACGGCGTGTCGTTCTACGGGGTGGGCAACGGCACGACGGTCGAATACCTTCAGGCCTACAAGGGCTCCGACGACGGATTCGAGTTCTTCGGCGGCTCGGTCAACGTAAGATACATGGTCGTGACGAGCTGCTCCGACGATTCGTTTGACTGGACCGAGGGGTGGAACGGCAAGGGCCAGTTCCTGGTGGCCTTCCAGGAGGCGGAGACGACGCTCGGCTATGACTGCGACTGCCTGATGGAGTGCGACAGCAACGGCAACAATGCCGCCGCGACGCCTGTTGCCCACCCCGTGCTGAGCAACGTGACGCTGGTCGGCAACGGTTCGGAGAACGGCACCCGGGGCGTGCGCCTGCGTGCGGGCACCGAGGTGGAGCTCTACAACGCCATCGTGACGGGCAAGGCCAAGTGCATCACGGTCGAGACACCCGAGACCGAGAACTCCTTCTCGAAGTCGGAGAAACCTTCCAAACTGGAATATGTCTCGATGAGCACGGCGCTCGATTCGAAGGAGGGGATCTATACGAACGAGGACTTTGCAGCGGCGACGGGCAATGCGACCGATTATGTCAATACGTTGGGCCGCGGCTATGTCGGGACGCTCGACGGGGGGACGATTCTTTCGGACAGCTTCTTCACGCCTGCGGCCTACAGGGGGGCGGTTCGTGCCGATGCCGACTGGACAGCCGGCTGGACGCTGTGACCGGGAATCCCGGATTTTGCAAAAGGGCCGCCGGGACGAAAATAAGGGATCCGCATACACGTGTATGCGGATCCCTTTCGATATGCATCCGTATGAATCCGGATTATCTTGCCGTCAGCTTGAACGTTGCAATCACCCCCTTGTGGTCGCTCGGCCAGGTGCCGTCGGGCAGAGGCTCGACGAATGTGTCCTCTCCGATCTCCTTCACCCGCATACACCGGACAATCGATGTGGAGGGGCCGAATACCGCCGCTTCCGTCGGCAGGAACCTTCCGTTCGACAGATAGTAGATGAAGTCGATCCGGTCCCGCTCGTCGGATTGCGGAGCCCATGTCAGCTCTTTGGGCTCCTTCTTCGCATTGTCCGACGGATAGGTGAAGCCCGGATGGGTGACCGGATCGGGGTAGAGCGCGCGGTAGACATCGCGGAACCCTGCATCGTAAAGCAGCACGGAGCAGTCCCAGGGGATGATGCAGCCCCTGTGATCCCACAGGTTTCCCGTGGCGGCGCTCCAGTCCAGGTGCGACGGTTCGTTGAAATCTCCGGCCAGCAGAATCAGGTCAGCCTTTTCGCGTGCGGCCTCCTTGATGAATTCCGCAATTGCCTCATCCCGTGTGGAGCCTCTGTTCATGCGCAGAATGGCCTCCGGATCGGTCACGGGCGAGGCGAGCTTTTGCCACGTAACCCCGTCATATCCCCGGGGCAGGTAGCAGGCGTAATGCGTGTAATCGAGGTGCGACGGATAGAGCAGGACGTCGTAGCCTTCGAAATCGATGCGTACCTTCATGTCGACGCCACCGCTGATGGACGAAAGCCCGGTTCTGACCTCCTTGATCGGGTGTTTCGACAGCACACACACGTCGGTTCCCTGCGTGCCCTGGTAGGACTCTCCGGCCCCGAACCATGTCTGACCGCGTCCCTGCAGGGCAGCGACCAGTCTGTCGACCGTCTGTCCGTCGTGATTGCTCACCTCGCACAACGCGACAAGATCCACGTCGAGCCGAGCGATTTCATCGACCAGTCCGTCGAATGCTCCCGGGACGGATGTCGCATCCATCCAGATGTTGAGCTGAAGAACCCGCAAAACGGACTCCGGTTTGTCCGACGGTTCGTTCGAGGGGGGTGCTGCCGGGGTCTCCGCCGCTGCGTTTCCGGAAGAGCACCCGATGCAAAGGATGCCCATGGCCAGTGCGAGCATTGATAATTTTCGTATCATGGCATTTTGTTTTTGATGTCGTTCGGAACCGTACCCGGCTTCCGGGTACGGTTCCGAATGATTGGAGCAAATATCCGAAATCAGCGTGCGGGTTACTCTGCGCTCCCGAATTTGGGTATTGCGAATACGCTCGACGGCGTTCCGTCGTAAACCGAAGGCCAGCCGTCGCTGCCCCATGCCACGAGGTCGAGCATGCCCATGCGCCCGGCGTCAGCCGCATTCAGCTGGTAGGCATGGTAGATGATCCAGGTCTGACCTTCTCCGTCCTCGATGAGCCCCGCGTTGTGGCCCGGTCCCGAGAAATGGGTGTTCCCCTGGAGCACGACAGGTTCGGGAGCATCGGAACCGAGCACGGGATTGGTGTATACTTTCGGAACTGTCGTGCTCTGATCGGGTTTCCAGTCCGCATTACCTTGTGAACACCCCGTCAGCGCTGCTGCCAGAAGCAGGTATGGAATGATGATTTTTTTCATATGATGTGGCTCTTGGCGGAACTTCCGCCGGTTGATGAAGTGTAGAATATATCCGGGAGCGGGGCCGGCCGTATCTGCCGGCCCCATCCGATATAATCAATTTTCGTAGAATTTGGCGTTGTAAATCTCCAGTTCGCTCAACTCCGCCCACCATCCGTCATTGGCATGGTACCAGAGCCTCTGCTCCCAGCTGTCGTCCAGGGCGTAGGTTCGCAGGATTCCGAAGCGGATGCGGCGGCTTTCGGCCGACAGTCTGTAAGCCTTCGAATAATAGTCCGTCGGGGACGTTTTCTCTTCGGAGACGACCTCGCGTCCGAGGAAAATCCATTCCGAATTTTCGTCTACGGCATATCCCAGTCCGATTTCGTGCGGGCGGGCCTTGCCGTTTTCGGTCGTGTATGCGTACTGGTTGCCGGGAGTCAGGGTCTCCAGGGACGAACGGGTGCGGAACCTTACGCGCAACGAGTTGATTTTGGCTTCTCCGAGGTCGATGTCGATGCTTTGGCCGTAATAGGTGTTGTCGTTGCTGTACCACCAGATGTTCCCGTTTCCTCCCGTGGTGACCGAAGTTTCGGGGTCTCCGTCGATCAGGTTGTCCGGGAAAGTTCCGAAGGAGGCATTGTCGGGCATGATGGCTCCTCCGGAGCCGGGGCCGAACGAAATCATGTCGGCGGTCAGGGTCAGCGCCGGCGTCGAGCGGGCAAAACCGGCATAGATCCGGCGCTCGATGTTCAGCTGTTCCATCTTGAACACCATCGGGATGATGACATTGCGGCTTCGGTCGACCGACGTGTCGCCCAGCGACAGCGTGAACTGAGCCAGCGTCGATCCGGCGGGGAAATCGATCTGCGCCTTGTCCAGCGATGCCGTGGTGAGGGCCGTTTGTGGTTCGAATCCGACGACATCCTTGTAAACGGAGTTGAAATCGTCGATTGCCGTTTCGTCGATCGCGATCGATGCCGAGGCATCGAACGGCAGTCCGACGGCCAGCGTAAAGGTCATCGTCAGCGCGGTCTCCCCGGGGTTGAACCATACGATCTGGTGCATGTCGTCGGAAAGATCCGACAGATGGTCTTCGGCGACGACGAACGTCAGGGCGGGGGAGTCCTCGACGGTGACGGGCCGGATGTAACACGTACGGTCGCTGCGTATCGAGGTGCCGTCGATTCCGATCAGTTTGATTGCCAGGGCATAAGGCTTGTCCTCGTCGGAGAGATTTTCGATGGCGGACTTCAGGGCCGCGATCTGTGCGGCCGACAGATGCACGTCGACCGTCTTGAACTCTTCGCCCGGAGCGAATGTTATCGGCTTGGGCAGCGTATAGAATTCTGTCGGGAGCGGCGCATATACCGAGGTGAAATCGGCGATTTCGTCGTCGGTCATTGCCTCAAATTCGACCGTTGCCTGCAGCGACGGATCCGTACCGCCCCGGTTGACATGGAACTGGATCGTCATGTCCGTGTCGATGTTGTAGAATGTCTGCGTTTCGGAGGCGACGAAAGCGCTTTCCGCCACGCCTGCGATTTTGTGAAATTCAGCTTCGAACTGTTCCTGGATGTCGTATTCCGAGCAGGCTGCCGCCCCGAGCAGGGCCGCTGCCGGCAATACGAACTGTAAGATATGTCGTTTCATCGTATATTCCTGTATTTAGCGGTTAATAACCCGGAGCCTGAACCATTTGGGGGTTGGAATAGACCTCATCCGAGGTAAGCGGCAGCAGGTACATCCGGTCGTACCATTGATAATCGCCGTCCACCTGCACCCGCTGGTTGAACTCCTCGAGGGTCGGGTTTACGCGTCGGCTTACGTAACAGTCCAGTCCCGTGCGGCATCCAGCGGCGAGGTGCTGGGGCGCCGTGCACCAGCGTCTCAGGTCGTAGTAACGCGAACCTTCGGCATAGAACTCGATACGTCGTTCGGCGCGCACCCAGTCACGGATCGTCATCTGGCTCGTGCAGTCGCTGGCCTTGAGTGCCGGGATTCCTGCCCGCGTGCGGATAACGTTCACCGCATCCAGGGCATTCTGCAATTCTCCGGTTTCACCATTCATGTAAAGCTCCGCGCAGGCCTCGGCCAGGATGAGATACATTTCGTCGAGACGGATCAGCGGCATGGGGTAGCAGTAGTCCGAATACTTTCCGTCGGGGGTGTATGTTTCGTGCGGCGATATGAACTTGTTGTTCAGGTATCCCGTCTGCGGGAGTTCGCTCTGCGAATAGTTCGGGTCGTATCCGCATCCCGACCAGCAGTTCACTCCTTCGTCCGAACTCCGCAGGTTCAGCCGCAGCGGCGCTCCGTCCACCAGATGGGGCCCGATGTCGCATCCGTCGAAGTTGATCCACGCATAGAATCGGGGCTCGCGGTTCACATTCAGATTGATAACCTCTTCGCGCTCCAGTCCTGCGGATTTCAGCCAGTCTGCCTCGGGCGTGAATTCGGGGTCGTCCTTCGGCAGCTTGCCGTTTTTGGTGTAGAACGCCTCGACGGTTTCGAGCGTGGGGTTGACGTGCGAATAGCAATACATCCAGGTTCCGTTGGTCGTGCGGATGATACTCCTCGGGAGGCTTCCCCAGACATGGCTCAGCGTGCTGCGATGCCACAGCGAACCCTTGTTCGTCCATATCAGTTCGCGGTTGCCCATCGTCTCGTCCGAAGCGGCCACGTAGCGCATGAGCAGCACGCGCTTGTAGAATTCAAGCCCTTCGGGGGTCGAGGTGTCGACTCCGGGGATCCAATAGGCGAGCTCCGTTGTCGAGACGTTCTGATTGGCGGCCATTGTCTCCATGTCCTCGATCTGCATCAGCCGTCGTCCGTTGTCTTCGGCAATGCGAATTGCTTCCTGAGCGGCGGTTTTTGCCTTGCGCCACTTCTCCAGGTCGAACGTGTGGCTGACGAGTTCCAATCCGTACCCCGGGGTTTCGAAACGGGTGTTCGCCCAGTTCGGGAACGGGAACTGTCCGTTCCACAGCGGCGAAGCTGCGAGCAGGCGCAGGCGGGCCTCCAGGGCGGCGCATACCACCTGATTGGCGGTGCCGTATGTCGAGGTTGCCGTATAGTTCGATTCGGGGAGTCCTCCTTCGGCGGCTTCTTTCAGCAGGCGGCTGATGTACTCCACGCAATAGTCGAAATGCGAACGTCCGGGAAACGCCTCCTTCGGGGTGTCGGAACCCACGTACTCCTCGACGATGGCGATCGGGCCGTATCCCTGCAGCAGGACGAGCGAATAATAAGCCTTCAGGAACTTGGCATGCGCCAGATAGAGCTTCTTGTCCGACTCGGTTAAAAATGATGGGTTTTGGGCGGCGAGCTGCTGTTCGAAGAGATTGATATAGCCGATGTTTCCGTACAGCGCCCACCAGCGGTCCGAGGCATTGGATGCCGTCATCTGCCCGCGCGCGATGTAATACTGGTCGTATTTGTACTGCGTTTCGGCGTTCTGCATCATCTGGTTGGGGAGGATGAAGTCGTCGGTCGTCTGTTCCAGGCTGAAATAGGTGATCGGCTGGCTGCTTTCGATCTCGTGGTAACCGCGGCCGTATATCCAGTTCTCCACCTCGGTTTTGTTTTTCATTGCGTCCTCGAAATCGGCCTCTTTTGCCGGCATGACGTCGAGAAACTCACAGCCGGAGAGTGCCAGTGTCGCGCAAGCAAGAAATATAAGTTTGAATTTCATGTTGTTGTCGTTTTAAGGTTAGAACTTCAGCTGCACTCCGAGGGTGAATGTGCGGGTCAGCGGATAGTAATCCCATCGGTACATTTCGGGATCCCAGTAGTCGAACGGGCTCCATACGGCGAGGTTGTCTCCGGTCAGATAGACACGTCCGTACTTGAAATTGTATCCCAGTTCCAACGTCTTGAAGCGCAGGAACCGTCCGTTTCGCATCCAGTATGTGCTGTAAACGCTCACGTTGTTCGAGATGTCTCCCGAATTGATACCCAGACGGGGATATTCGGCATTCGGATTGGGGTTCGATTCCGACCAGTGGTTTTCGGCGATGAACGTGGTCAGGTTGTAGAGGTCGCTGCCGAATGGTTCCATGGCGACTCCGCGGTTGATCATCAGCGTGCGGTTTCCCGATCCGGTGAAGAAAACACCGAAGTCCCATTTGCGCCAACGGAGGTTCAGTCCGATACCGTACTGGATGCGCGGCATGATGCCGTAATCGGAGATCATGCACTGGTCGTCGGCGTTGACGATTCCGTCGCCGTTCAGGTCGCGGTATTTGATGTCACCGACCTTCGGGGTTCCGCCGATGAGCTGTGTGGCGTGGTTTGCGATCTCCTCCTCGCTCGAGAACAGGCCCTCGGCGACGTATCCGTCCCACCGGTAGTTGTCCAGGGGATGTCCGATGACGCTTTTCCACGAATATACGTAGTCGGGTTCGTCGTAGTTCATGTATTTGTTCTCGTTGTATGAGAAGTTGAAGCGGAAGTCGATCGTCCAGTCCCGACCGAATGTTTTGTTCCAGTTGATGCTCAGTTCATACCCCATATTCTCGGCTTCGCCGATCTGCCCCCAGGGGGTAACGTCCTGATATCCCAGAACCGCAGGCCACGAGCCTCGGGCCATGAAGATGCGGTCGCGTTTGTCCTTGAAGTAGTCGAATGTGACGTTCACCTGCCTGAAGAGCGAGAAATCGACACCTATATCGAGTTTTTTCACCCGTTCCCACGTTGCATCGGGATTGGCGTATACCGTCACGAGCGGACCGTAGAAGCTGCCGCTCGAGATCATCTGCGACGGGCCGAACTGGGTTCCGGCGTTGCCGTTGCGCAAGGAAATCTGTGTGCGGTAGAGGAAGTGGCGGCGTCCGGAATCGTCGCTGAATCCATCGCTGCCGACCAGTCCGTACGAGCCGCGGATTTTCAGATAGTCCACCACCTCTTTCATGGGATCCCAGAAGGCCTCGTTGCTCACGGCCCAGCCTGCCGAGACAGCGGGGAAGAATTCGAACCGATGTCCTGCGGCCAGTCGTTCCGTACCGTTGTATCCGAAGTTGAACTCCACGAAGTATCGTTGGTCGAAATCGTATGTCGCACGACCCGAGAATCCCTGGTTGCGCTGTGAAAGCGACTGGTTCAGGCGGTAGTCGCGCATCATGTACATCAGCAGGGCCCCGACATTGTGTTTTCCGAATTTGCGGTTGTAGGTCAGGCGGGTGTCGAAATAGAATGTCTGGTCTGTCAGAGGCGAGGAGTAGCTCTCGTTGATGTATTCGTTACCCGTCTGGAGACACTGGAGGCTGTAGTAGTCCGGATAGTCGGGGTTGTATGTAGTCTGATCCAACGAGTAGAAATACGAGGTCATCGACTGGTAGAATTCGGTGTAAGCCCAGGAGTTCCAGTTTACCAGGGCGTTGATGTTCAAACCTTTTGTGATGAAGTCGAGCTGCTGGTCGAGTTTCAGCGATACGTTGAGCTTGTTCTGTTTCACGACGCTGTGGTCGTCCAGCATGTTGGAATAGGGGTTCGTGAACATCGTGACACCGGTCTTGATGGCATTTCCGAAGCGGATATGGTCGCCCCCTTCCTCCGCGGGGAAATATGCCGGGAAAGTCACCGGGTTGGCGTAAATCGAATACGAGAACAGGTTGTTGATATTCTCCCCCGGGCCGGATTCCTCGATAAGCTGGGCATTGAGGTGCAGGTCGAGCGTTGTCGATTTCGACAGCTTGTAGGAGATGTTGTTCTGGAAGTTGTAGGCGAACCGCTGGACGTTGTTGTTGAACAGGTAGTCCTTCGGGGAGTCGATGATACCTGTGTCGTGGTTGACATTCAGGCTCATGTAGTAAGTAGCGCGGTTTCCGCCGCCCTGAATGTTCACGTTCGCCCGTTGGTTGATGTTGAAGTCGCGGAAGAGCAGATCCTGCCAGTCGACGTCGGGATATGCATAGGGATACTTGTGGCTGCGGGTCATGTCGATCGCCTTCTGCGAATACCTGTCGGAGACTCCGCCGCGGGCGCGATTGGCCTCGTTGTACTTCTCCATCCACGTCGCCCCATCGACGTATTCGAGCATTTTGGTCGGCTGCACGTACGAATTTTCGACCGCTACGCTGATTTTTACCCGGGTGTTTTCCTGCCCCTTTTTCGTCGAGACGATCATCACGCCGTTTGCGCCGCGGACGCCGTAGATTGCCGTTGCCGATGCATCCTTGAGGATCGTGAAGCTTTCGATGGTTTCGGCGGGGATGTTGTTGAGGTCGTCGGCCGATATTTCCACGTCGTCGAGCAGGATCAGCGGAGTTGCCCGGCCCCCGAATGTTCCTACGCCGCGGATATAGAAATCGGATGCCGATCCGGGGGCGCCGGAGTTTGCCACGGAAACCACACCCGCGAGTTTTCCGGCGAGCCCGGCTGTCAGGGAAGACGATGGGAATTTCAGGCTTTCACCGCTGACCGAGGAGATGGATCCCGTTACCGAGACTTTTTTCTGGGTACCGGCGCCGACGACAACGACCGCTTCCAGTTCATCGGCGGGTTGCAGTTTGGCGTCGACCACACCCAGCGAGCCGACATCCACGAGCAGCGGTTTGTACCCTACGTAGGAGATTTCGAGTTGGGCCCCGACGGTCAGCGAAATGTCGAAGGCTCCGTACTGATCGGTCGTTACGCCATTGCTGGTGCCTTTTTCGACGACGGTGGCACCGATAATGATCTCTCCGGTGGTGGCATCGACGACCGTACCCGTCACATTTCGTTTGTGCGACGGGGACTCTATGGAATCATAAAATTCCCCCCCCCTCCCCACTATGGGCGGCGAAAGCCGACCCGAATGCCACTGTCATGCCGCATAACAGCCAGCATCCAAAAAGTAGATTTTTTTTTCATGGGTGATGAATTAGGTTAGTATAAAATTTTAATTGGGGCCAATTGAAAACAATTCTCATACAAACCAAGACAGACCCATCTCCGCCGATACGGAGCAATCCGTCCTTTTTTTCACATGCAATTTAAAACGTCACGGCGAATTCCGCAGCCTGATTTGTGTGGATTCCGTCGATGCAAACTCAAATCGGCCGGGTGCGCTTTCCTCCTTTGCGTGCGTATGCGGCAATCGTTTCACGATCCGGAGCAAATCGCAACCGCCATCCCTGCCGATATGATCCTGTCCTCTTCGGTTGCGCCTCCGATGAAAAGCGTTGTATGCCCATCGGGGGGCCTTAAAGGTCGACGGATGCAAAAATAATAAAAATTTAATAGTGTGTTAACTCTTTTGATATTTTTTATAAACGTTTCTCTCATGCCGGCATCGGCATCGGCTCTGTATTTTGCGGGTTGCGGCCGCCGGGCTGTTGAATACGGCGGAGAACAAGCCGGTGCGGCACAGGAGGTCGGCCATTCGGCAAGAAGCCCCTTCCGAAAGACCGGGCACAGGATCTCCGCGAAACATCGCGGCGGTACTCTCCGGGGAGTGAAGCCCTGCGGTCTGCGCTGTCAGTGCGGCGAACGCAATGCCTGGAGTTTGGGCCTTCGTGGTATATGTTTTTTTATGCGTCGCAGTATGGCCTGCGTGTTTTCGGCCTTGCGGTCGGCAAAGCGCTTTGCGCCGTTGCGTAGCGCGGCCAAATTGCGGACACGGCAGGCAAAACAAAAATCCCCGATAGCAGACAGCTGTCAGGGATTTTTTCAGGTACCCGGAGCCGCATTTGTATATAGTAAATCCCATTAAATCGGAATAATTAAACAGATGCGCCAATTTCATTGTATTTCTCTTATTTTCAGTATTATATATTCACTCATTTGTTTTAACCACTGAAAAGGCATAAAAGATTTTTCAGCATGCGTGGG
>DWYP01000038.1 GCA_019118605.1 Candidatus Alistipes faecavium
GGGTGGGGCGCACAGCGCAGAGGAATCGGGGGGGCCTGAGGGGCTTGAGGAGCAACGTGCGCAGCGCCTCGGGACCGGACATGTGCTTTCCGTACTTTGGGAAGTTCCGGTGCTCTGCCGTTGCGGGGCGAGGATTGCATGCCGGAAATACCCGGTCCGGCCGAGGTCCAGAGGCGCAAAAAAAGATCGGTGATCGTTTTCGATCACCGGTCTTTTCTGGTACCCCCCCAGGGGCTCGAACCCTGGACCCCAACATTAAGAGTGTCGTGCTCTACCAACTGAGCTAGAGAGGCATCAATCATCATTCGATTGCGAGTGCAAAGATAGCTATAATTTTTGTTCTGCCAAATAAAAAAGGAGCTTTTTTAAAAATTTTTTTCGATCCCGGAGCGCGAAAAGTTTCGCATGCCTGCAGCATCCTGCGGATCCGGGCCTGCAACATCCTCGTTTTCAGGTCGGCCGCACCTGCGGAACCCGCCCCGCCTGTTGCCGCTTCCCGGATAGGGCGCCCGTTGCATCTTCCTGCCCGGCAGCACCCTCCGGATTGAGCCCCGGCCGCAGCCTCCCGAAGCCTGCCCGGCGGCACCCTTTGGATTGAGCCCCGGCCGCAGCCTCCCGAACCCGGCCCGGCAGCGCCCTCCCGGCCGCCTTATTCCGTCAGCAGGGGGTCGTTGTTCCACTCGCCGCCTCCGTCGGGGTAGATCAGCGGGCGTTCATCTCCGAACCGCTTCAGGTTCAGATAACTTTCATACAGGTTGATGCCGTTCGCCGACCGTGTGGCGAGCGAGAAGGCGATGACCGACGGATGCCGCTTGGTCGCATGGTAGTTGTTCTCCGTCCGCTCGAGGTATGCCTCCTTCCACCGGGGGTCGTTCGATGGATTTCCGCCGATTTTCCGCGACTCCCCGCTGCGGCGGGTGTCGATCGGCGCCTGGGCGATGACATACAGCCCCCAGCGGTCGCAGGAGTCGAGCAGCGGCTCCGGAACGGGCCCCGGCAGGAGCTTGAGGGTGTTGTATCCCTCCTTGCGCAGAGCCTCGACCTCCTGCTGCGGGATCGTCCCGGGCACCTCGCGCACCCGCAACGTGACGGGCTGCGCATTGATCGACATCTGCTTTCCTTCGACCGTGACGGCCCGGAATCCCAGAGGGATCTGTACGAACTCCTCGTCGCGTCCTTCGTGCTGGGTCTTGACGCGCAGCGTGTAGAGCGTGGGTTGTGCGGCGCTCCAGAGCGAATCGGCGGGGATGCGCGCCAGGAAGCGCACGGTATCCTCGCGGCGCATGTCGAGGGTGATGTCCTTGTATCCTGTGGCGGCGTTCCGTCCCGCGGGAGAGAGCAGGTCGTAGAAGATGCGCGAACTCCGCGGGTTGAGGGCGTCGCTTTTCACGACGATGGCCACTTCCGCCGAGGCGTCTCCGTCCTCACCCATGCGCGTGCGCACGAGGATGTCGCGGATGTGCATCGTGGGCTGGCTCATGATCGAAGCTCCCGCGATTGCGGGAGCCGGGGCCTCCCGCCAGCTTTCGAGCAGGGCCGTGGGCGAGGGCTGCGTGACGATCACCTCGACCAGATTGCGGCCTTCTCCGACCTGCTTGGTGATGTTGATGACCGCCGGGGCGTTTCCGTCGGCGTTGTATGCGACCTTCCGTCCGTTGATTCGCACGTCATACTCCCCGGAGGCCTGTTCCAGGCGGAAGAACACCTGGCGGTTGATCCACGCGAAGGGGACGGTGAATGCCGTCGAGAAGATGTTCCCGTTCTGCTCCCAGCTGTTCAGACGGGTCAGGTACCGGTTGTCGGTTCCGGGTTGGGATGTCGCGGCCGATGTGGCCGTGGGGTGCACGTTCACCTCGCCGCCAGGCGATTCGAGGCCGTATGAGGCGTTGTAGTCCTGGGCACGGAGGCCGCAGAGGGAAAAAAGCGCCAGCAAGGAAAGGATCGTCCGCATTCGTTCGTATATTTGTAGTGCGTAAAGGTACGCAATTTTTTCGATTCTGCGATGGAGGAACTGCCGAAACTCAATTTTCCCGCCATACGCCTCCGGGCCCGGCGCCGCGAGGGGCTTGTCGAGGTGTGGGATCCGATTCGGGGCATTTATCTGGTGCTGACCCCCGAGGAGTGGGTTCGGCAGCATCTGATCGCCTACCTGACGACCCGCTGCGGGGTGCAGCCCATGCGTGTTGTCGAGGAGTACGCCGTGCCGCTCAACGGGCAGCCGCAGCGTGCCGACGTGGTGGTTGTGGGCGATCGTGGCGAGCCGGTGCTGCTTGCCGAATGCAAGGCGCCGAATATTCCGATCGGGCGCCACACCCTTGCGCAGGCCGTACGTTACAACTCCGTGCTGGGGGCGCGCTACGTGGTGCTGACCAACGGCCTGAAACACTACTGCTGCGAGTGGCGCGACGGGGTCTTCGTGCCCCTTGGGGGGTTCCCGGTGCTGGGATGAGCGCGGGCTGTCAGAGCGTCTGGAACGTGCGCTCGATGTACTCCTGAAACGCCTCCTTGTAATTCTCTCCGATGGGTATGTACTCCTCGTCGCTGAGGTAAATCCTTCCCTTCACATAGCTGCGTATCATCCTGAGGTTGACGATGTATGAGCGGTGCACGCGCATGAAGAGCTCCGACGGGAGGGTGGTTTCCATGTTCTTGAGCCGGAATAGGGTGGTGATTGCCGTGCCGTCCGCGAGGTGCATGCGGACGTACTCTCCCTCGCTTTCGAGGTATACGATGTCGGCAATGCGCACGAGCGAGACCTTGTAGTCGGCCTTCACCGAGAGATACTCCTTGTCTTTGGGCATCGCTTCGGGGGTGCTTTCCTGCTGTATGCGTCGGTTGTTGCGGAGCTCGTAGAGCGAATGGGCCTTCGCCGCCGAGCGGCTGAAATCCGCGAAACTGAAGGGCTTGAGCAGATAATCCACGGCGTCGAGTTTGAATCCCTCGATGGCATATTCCGAATAGGCCGTGGTGAAGATCACCATCGGACGGTCGGAGAGCGCGCGCACGAAATCCACGCCGCTGAGGTCGGGCATGTTGATGTCCACGAATATCAGGTCGACCTTTCGTTCGGCGAGCAGCTGCTGGGCCTCTATGGCGTCGCGGCACGTGGCGACGAGCTCCAGATAGGGGATCTTCGCGATGTAGGAAGTCAGCTGGCGCAGGGCGAGGGGTTCGTCATCTATGGCGATACATTTAAGCATGCACGGTCGGGATGATAAGTTTGACGGTATAAGTTTCGGGTTTCTCGACGATCTCGAGCGTGTAGTTGTCCTCTCCGTAAATGAGCGAGAGTCTTTTACGGACGTTTTCGAGTCCGATTCCTGCCTCGTGCCGGATTCCGTCGGCATGGTGGCGGCTGTTCGAGATCACGCTGCAGACCGCCTCTTCGGAGCAATCGATCTTCAGGTGGATGAACGACGGGCGGTTGTAGCTCACCCCGTGCTTGAAGGCGTTCTCCACGAATACGATCAGCAGCAGCGGGGGGATGGAGACCGTTTCGGGGAGGTTCTGCGGATACTCCATGCGGATGTCGACGGCATCGGTGTAGCGGATGCGCATGAGTTCGATGTAGTTTTTCAGGAACTGGATGTCGCGGTTGAGCGAGATGCGCTCGCTTCCCGAGTCGTAGAGGACGTAACGCATCATCTTCGAGAGCTCGATCACGGCATTTTTGGCCGATTCGGCGTCGATGTCGATCAGCGCGTGGATGTTGTTGAGCGTGTTCATGAAGAAGTGCGGGTTGATCTGGTACTTCAGGTAGTCCATTTCGGCCTGAAGGTTCTGCCGTTTGAGCACCTCCATCTGCTGTTCGTCGCGCATCGACTGGTATATGAGCTTGATTCCTGTGTTTGCCCCGGTCATGAAGAATCCGAGGACGACGTTCCAGTACATTTCGAGGTTCGAGAACGACGCCTTCCGGTATGCGTCGAGCCGTTCGGGTTCGTCGGGGATGCTCGAGATCAGGTGGTCGGCGATATGCTCCTCGTAGATCTGCACGGACCAGAACACCAGGATGATAAGTGCGAGGTTGCAGAGTACGTACTTGCCGTATTTTCTGCGGAGCATGAGCCGCGGGGCGAGGATGGAGTTGTGGATGACGAAGATAATCAGATAGGGGGCGATCTGGCGCCATGCAATCAGGACGTTTTCGAGCTTGATGTGCATTTCGGCCATCATCTGGGAGTTGAGCACCGGGACGAGGATAATGGCCGACCAGACCATTACGTAGAGGAGGTTTTCGCCGATGGCTTGTTTTCCGCGGATTTTCATGACCCAAAGATACGAAAAAAAGCGTTCGATGCCATACGTCAGGCCTCCGGAGGGCTCGATTCTTCACCCGGCGGCATTCCGGAACGCCACCGGGGAGGGTCCTTCAAAAGGCCCTCCCCGGTTTGTCGGCGTGTTCGGCCGCGCTACTTGTTGAGCAGCGACGGGGCGTAAAGGTACCGCTTGATGCTGCGTTTGGGGGTCTTCTCGAACTCCGTGGGGTAGATCGTGATATCCGAAACCTGCTCGTATGCCGCCAGTTGGGCGTTGAGCTCCTTGAGGTTGTTCTGCATGATCTGCGGGAGTTCCGACTTGTCGACCCCTTCGGTGTCGGCCTGTTCGTAGTCGGGGACGACGAGGGCCTTCAGGCGGCCGTTCCCGGCGTCGAGCACCAGGGATTCGAGCACCAGGTACATGTTGTTGAGCTTGTCCTCGATCTCTTCGGGATAGATGTTCTGCCCGTTTCCGGAGAGGATCATGGTCTTCGAGCGCCCGCGGATGTAGAGCGTACCGTCGGGATCCATCGTGGCCATGTCTCCGGTGTGGAGCCAACCCTCGTCGTCGAGGACTTTGCGCGTATCCTTTTCGTTCTTGTAGTATCCCTTCATCACGTGCTCTCCGCGCACGAGGATCTCCCCGGCGGTCTGCTGCGGATCGGGGGAGTCGATCCTTACCTCGAGCAGCCCGTGGAGGTATTTTCCGCACGACCCGGCCTTGAATTCGTTGTCGGGGGTGAAACTGATGAGCGGGGCGCACTCGGTCATTCCGTACCCGATGGTGATCGGGAAGCGGATCTTCATCAGGAAGGCTTCGGTCTCCTGGTTCATGGGCGCTCCACCGACGATGAAGATCGAGACGTTCGCTCCGAATGCGTCGAGGAGTTTCTTGCGGATCACGGAGTAGATCGCGGAGTTGACCAGGGGGATCTTCATGGCGATCGACGTGGGGCCTTTCTCGAGCATCGGGAGCACCTGCTTGCGGTAGATCTTTTCGAGGACCATCGGCACGCAGCAGATGATCGTGGGTTTCACGAGAGCCATTGCTTCGAGGAGGATCTTCGGGGCGGGGATCCTTCCGAGCAGGGTGACATGCCCGCCGACGGCCAGCGGGGAGAGGAAGTCGAAGGCGCACCCGTATGCGTGCGCCAGGGGGAGGAACGAGAGGGTGCGCCCCCCGCGCTGGAAATAGTGCTGTCCGGTCTGGGTGTTAACCATCTCCTTGGCGAAAACGACGTTTCCGGTGAGGTTGTTTACCGTGAGCATGACGCCCTTCGAGTATCCCGTCGTTCCCGAGGTGTAGTTCAGGAGGATGACCTCGTCGTTGGGGATATCGGCATACTTGATGTCGTTGACGCTGAATCCGCGGGGGTACTTTGCGCGGTAGTTCTTGATGATGTCGCGCTGGAACTTTGTGATGGCCTTTCCACCGCGCTCGTAGATGACGTGAAAGTCCGTCAGCGAGAAGACGGCCTCGATCTGTCGGATCTGGTCTTCCTCGATCAGATCCCAGAAGTTGTCGCTCAGGAAGAGCAGGCGGCTTTCGGAGTGGTTGATGATGTGGATGATATCCGCGGCGGTGAAGTCCTGCAGGATGGGTACGATGACGGCCCCGTAGGTGATCGTCGCCAGGTATGTGATGCACCAGCGGGGGTTGTTCCGACCGACGAGGGCGATTTTGTCTCCTCGTTTGATTCCGGCCTTCTTGTAGATGAGGTGGAGTTTTGCGATCTCCTTGGCCATCTCGTAATACGAAAAGGTCTCGTTCTTGAAGTAGTCGGTAAGCGCCGACATTTCACGGTTCTCGCGGAAGCTCGTTTCGTATATTTTCAGTAGGTTTTCCTGTAACATATGTATATCGTGTACTGGATTGCGGTGCAAAGATAAGATGAAAAACCGAAACTCCCGGGCGGGGAGCGTCGGAATGTCCGGAATTTCCGGTTTTTATGCCGGAATTACATATTCCGGGGGGTCTTGTTTTCCTTTAGCGCGTCCTCCCGGGCCTTTTCTGCGGCCTCTTTTCGTCGGAGAGCCTCCTCGTCGATCTTCACCTTGCGGGGTTTCCAGATGTAGATTTTCGACTCGGTTCCGGCCTTGAGGCGCTCGATGTTCTTGCGGTGGGTGTATATGAGCAGGATGGCGATGACGAACGAGAAGACCACGAAGGGGATCGACCCGTTGACCTTGGGAGATATGAGCGTGAAGGCGGGGAAGCAGCATCCTGCGATCATCGAGGCGAGCGAGACGTAGTGGAAGATCATCAGGACGACGAACCACACTCCGAAGCAGAGGAGCGCCACGGGGGGATAGATACCCGTAACGGCGCCCACGAGTGTGGCGACGCCCTTTCCGCCGCGGAATCCCGCGAAGATGGGGAAGATGTGTCCGAGGACGGCGGCGAAGACGGCACCGATCTTGAGGTTTATCAGGTCGTTGAGTCCGATGAGTTCGTCGTACTGCATGAGTTCGATGATGGTCACGGCGACGAAACCCTTTATGAAGTCGAGGGCGAAGACTGGGAGGGCTGCGCGTCGTCCGAGGACGCGGAGCATGTTGGTCGTCCCGGCGTTTTTGGATCCGTATTCGCGGATGTCGATTCCGTAGTATTTTTTGCCGATCCATACGGCGCTCGGAATCGAGCCCAACAGATAGGCGATGATGATCAGGGTGGTTGCCGTGTAAATGGTCAGAATCATGTTTGGGGTCGTTTTTATGTTGCAGTATAGCAAATTCTGAACAAATATAATAAAAATATTATCGAAATACGTGCCGGAGCCGAAAAAACATGACCGAAGTGGGGGAATTCGGGATAAATTCTTATCTTTGCGTCCGACGCGGAAAATCTGCGGACAAACCGGGGTTCCGCCGCCTGCTGCGGGCAGGCCGGGCGTCGCATCCTGCCGGGTCGCCGGTTCCGGATTAAAATACATGGAGGAATATGATTTCCAAATCATTGCTTGAGCCTATGGGCTCGTGGGCGTGGTGGCGCTCATGGTTTCTGATCTTTTTGGGCTGTTCGATCATGGGCACGGGCTTCGTGCTGTTCATCAACCCCTACAATTTCGTGCCGGGAGGCGTGTACGGCATGGGCATCGTGCTGCACAACATTTTCCCGTCGATCCAGGTGGGAACCTTCGGCTACATGTTCGACATCCCGCTGATGATCGCCGCGATGCTGATCTTCGGCCGCCAGTTCGGCACGCGCACGGTGCTCGCGGCGCTCTACACGCCGGGCTACATGAACATCCTCACGCGCCTGGTCTACCCGACGCCGGAGGCCGTGGAGTCTCTCGACCCGTCGCTGCTGCTTGGCGGGCGCCTGAACCTTTCGAACGACCTGCTGCTGGCGTGCATCATCGGGGCCGTGATCATCGGCGTGGGGCTGGGCATCGTCGTGCGCCAGCAGGCCACGACGGGCGGCACCGACATCGTGGGCATGCTGCTCCAGAAATTCGCGGGGATCAAGTTCTCGACGGGCATCCTGCTGGCCGACGGCTTCGTGGTGCTGTCGGGTCTGGTGGTCATCGGCTTCGGTGTCGGCACCGGGGAGGCTGCGTCGAACGGCTGG
Organism: Candidatus Alistipes faecavium; assembly: GCA_019118605.1. Classification (GTDB taxonomy): domain Bacteria; phylum Bacteroidota; class Bacteroidia; order Bacteroidales; family Rikenellaceae; genus Alistipes; species Alistipes faecavium. The sequence continues at coordinate 7,831 of DWYP01000038.1, forward strand.
ATGCTGACGCTCTATTCGCTCATCACGATCTACACGTCGTCGCGCGTGGTGGCGTACCTGCTCGACGGTGCGTCGTACGACAAGCTGCTGTTCATCATCAGCGACCACCACGACGAGCTCAAGCGCTTCATCCTCGAGGACCTCGACCGGAGCGCCACGTACCTCAAGTCGCGGGGCATGTACACCGACAGCGTGCGGGACATGATCTTCCTTGTCGTGAGCCGCAAGGAGGTGCACCATGTGCAGAACAAGATCCGCGAGATCGACCCGAAGGCGTTCGTCGTGGTGACCGACGCCTACGAGACCTTCGGCGAGGGGTTCAAGCAGTTCCCCGACAAGAACGAAATCCAGGCGCAATAATTTGGGACGAATGACCTTGAACGTGAATACACTGCGGCCGCTTTCGGGCACGGGCCGCAAACTCTATATCGAGACCTACGGCTGCCAGATGAACGTCGGCGACACGGAGATCGTCGTGTCGCTGATGCAGCGCGAGGGATACGTCTATACGGAGCGCGCGGAGGATGCCGACGTGGTGCTGATCAACACCTGCTCGATCCGCGACAACGCCGAGCAGCGGATCTGGGGCCGCCTGGCGGAGATGCGCTCGCTGCGGAAACGCCGTCCGGGCCTCGTGGTGGGGATCCTCGGGTGCATGGCCGAGCGGCTTCGCGAGAAGCTGCTCGAGGGCGCCTCGGGCGTCGACGTCGTGGCGGGTCCGGACGCCTACCGCGACCTTCCGCGCCTTGTCCGCGAGGCGGAGGCGGGCGGCCGGGGTGTCAACGTCCTGCTCTCCACGGAGGAGACCTACGCCGAGATCGCCCCGGTGCGGTTGGACCGCAACGGCGTGAGCGCCTTCGTGGCGATCATGCGGGGCTGCAACAACTACTGCTCCTACTGCGTGGTGCCCTACACGCGGGGACGCGAGCGGAGCCGCGATGCCGCGACGATCGTCGCCGAGGCGCAGAGCCTTTTCGACAACGGCTACCGCGAGGTGACGCTCCTGGGTCAGAACGTCAACTCCTACCGCACGGGGGAGGTCGATTTCCCGGAGCTGCTGCGGCGCGTGGCGGAGATCTCGCCACTGCTGCGCGTGCGCTTCGCCACGTCGCACCCCAAGGACATGAGCGACCGCCTGCTGGATACCATGGCCTCGATGCCGAACATCTGCCGGTCGATCCACCTCCCGGCGCAGTCGGGCGCCACGACGATGCTCGAACGCATGAACCGCAAGTACACGCGCGAATGGTACCTGGGCCGCATTGCGGCAATCCGGCGCTGGATGCCCGACTGCTCGATCACCACCGACCTGATCGCGGGCTTCTCGGGGGAGACGGAGGAGGAGCATGCGCAGACGCTCTCGCTCATGCGCGAGGTGGGCTACGACTTCGCCTACATGTTCAAGTACTCGGAACGCCCGGGGACCTTCGCCCAGCGGCACCTTGCGGACGACGTTCCGGAGGAGGTGAAGTCGCGGCGCCTGCAGGAGATCATCGCGCTGCAGAACGAACTGGGCCTCGCGAGCTACCGGCGCGACGTGGGCCGGGAGTTCGAGGTGCTCGTCGAGGGCGAGTCGAAGCGTGACGCGCGGCAGCTCTCGGGCCGCACGTCCCAGAACAAGGTGGTGGTCTTCGACAGGGGCAGCCACCGGATCGGCGAGTACGTGCGGGTGCGCATCACGGGGTGCACGGCGGCGACGCTCTTCGGCGAGGCAATAGAATAAGAATCAAGCAACCAAAAAAACACGAATATCCATGCGTTTTGACGAACTGGACCTGGAGGACGAAGTCCTCGACGGTCTCGAAGATATGAATTTCCACGAGATGACGCCCGTGCAGGAGCACACCATTCCGGTGATCCTCTCCGGGCGCGACATCATCGGCTGCGCGCAGACCGGCACGGGCAAGACCGCGGCCTATACGCTGCCTCTTCTGAACAAGCTGCTGCTGGAGGGCAATCCGGACAATGTGGTGAAATCGCTGATCATCGTGCCGACGCGCGAGCTTGCGCAGCAGATCGACCAGCAGTTCCAGGGCTTCTCGTACTATCTTCCGGTATCGACGACGGTCGTCTACGGCGGCGGCGACGGCAAGGGCTGGGACATCCAGAAGCGGGGCATGCTGAGCGGTTCGGACGTGGTGATCGCCACCCCGGGCCGGATGATCGCGCACCTTCAGAACAGCGGCGTGGATCTTTCGCACGTCGAGTACCTGATCCTCGACGAGGCCGACCGCATGCTCGACATGGGCTTCAGCGACGACATCATGAAGATCGTCTCCTACATGCCGCGCGAGCGTCAGACGATCATGTTTTCGGCGACGCTTCCGCCGAAGATCCGCGAGTTGGCGAAGACGATCCTGCGCAATCCCGTGGAGGTGAACATCGCCATTTCGAAGCCCAACGAGGCGATCGACCAGTCGGCCTACATCTGCTACGAGAGCCAGAAGCTGGGGATCATCCGCGAGCTGTTCGCCGAGCCTTCGGAGTCGAAGACGATCATCTTCTCGTCGTCGAAGATGAAGGTCAAGGAGCTGGCCCATACGCTCAAGCGCATGAAGCTGGACGTTGCGGCGATGCACTCCGACCTGGAGCAGCCGCAGCGCGAGGAGGTGATGCTCAACTTCAAGAACAACAAGGTGAAGATCCTCGTGGCGACGGACATCGTGGCGCGGGGCATCGACATCGAGGACATCGGCCTGGTAATCAACTACGACGTTCCGCACGATCCGGAGGACTACATCCACCGCATCGGGCGCACGGCGCGTGCTGCGGCCACGGGCAGTGCCATCACCTTCGTCAACGAGGAGGAGCAGGGGAAGTTCCACCAGATCGAGAAGTTCATCGAGCGGGATATCCGCAAGGCGGAGCTTCCCGCGAGCGTGGGCGAGGGCCCGAAATACGTTCCCGAGGAGAACCGCGGGCGCGGAGGGCGCGGTGGCCGGAGCCGGAGCAAGGGCGGCGACGGGCGCGGCCACGGACGCGGACGCCGCGACCGGCTGCGCGACAAGCCGCGCGGCACGTCGGCGCCGCGGGAGTCGCAGCCTGCGGAGGCCCCGGCTGCTGCGGCCCCGAACCCGACTGCAGGGGGCGCTGCGGGAACACCGACGGCTGAAGGGGCTGCAAAACGCCGCCGTCGCCACCGCGGGGGCCGGAACCGCCACCGGGGCGGCACGCCGCAGGGTGGCCCGAACGGCGGCACCCCGACCCCGGAGGCATAACCCCCGCCACTTGCCGGACGACACCCCGATGCCGGATGACACACCCCGCCACTTGCCGGACGACTCCCCGATGCCGGATGACACACCCCGACACTTGTCGGACGACACCCCGACGCCGGAGACTCACCCCGACCCTCGCCGGACGACATCCCCGCCCCCGGCGATCCGCCGCGCATCCCGGTTCGGGCGGGAAACCTCCCCATGCAAGAAACAGGAAAATATTCCCGGACGCCGCGAGCGCCCGGGATTTTTGTGTTTGTACCGCCAGCGCCCGGGATTTTTCTGTTTGCTCCGCCTGCGCGGTTGTCTTTTTCGTCGCCCCTCCGGGGACATTTTTTTGGAATCCTGCGAAAATCGCTATATTTGTGACGATAAATCCATCTGCTTGGACACCTTCCGACATACGTTTTTCGCGCACCTGAGCCTCCTGTTGCTATGGGTCATCGATGCCTTTGCCGAACTCGGAGGCGCGCGGTCTTCCGCCGCCGGAAACCCTGCGCCGGAGAGCCGTGCCGCCTGCGCGGTCTTTGAACCCGGGGGCTCCGGGTCGCCGTGCGGCGCGCCGTCGGCGCTCCTCGACGTCGAGGATCACATCGAGGCGTCGCATCCCGCCGCCTGCCGGCACCGTGCGCCGCGCCTCTCCCGTCCGATCCCCGATCCGGGGTGCAGCTGCAGCGTTGCGGAAACGCCCCGCCGCACCTTCCGCCTCGATCCTTCGGCTGCCGGACGCTCCCTGCGCACTCCCCATTCCCTTTACTGCGTCTACCGGATCTGATGCCGCTCCGTTCTTCCGCGGCGGAGCCGTTCCGCACGCTGCCGGCCGGAATCCGGCCGCGCGGCGCCATTCTGGCATGCCCGGTGGACATGCCGCTTTCAGTCATTCACTCAACAACTTATGGAACTTATTCTTTTATACCTTACGGCAGCCCTTGCCCTCTCCTTCCTGTGCTCGATCCTCGAAGCCGTCCTGCTCTCCGCGCCCATGTCGTTCATCGCCATGAAGCAGCGCGAGGGCGCGAAATACGCGTCGCTGCTCATGCGCCAGAAGCAGGATATCGACAAACCCATCTCGGCGATTCTCTCGCTGAACACCATCGCCCACACGGTCGGTGCCGCAGGCGTGGGTGCCGAGGCCGTGAAGGTCTTCGGCGAGGCCTACTTCGGCCTCATCTCGGCGATTCTTACCATCCTGATCCTCGTGCTTTCGGAGATCATTCCCAAGACGGTCGGGGCCTGCTACTGGCGGCAGCTGGCGATGTGGGCCGCCCCGGTCATCCGGGTGATGATCATCATCTGCTACCCGCTGGTGCTGCTCTCGGAGCTCATCACGCGCCTCGTCTCGTCGAAGAAGCAGCCGCTGTCGGTAAGCCGCGAGGAGGTTTCGGCGATGGTGAGCGTCGGCACGAAGGAGGGCGTCTTCCAGGCGCGCGAGGACAAGATCATCCAGAACCTCTTCCGCCTGGGCAGCGTGCGTGCGCGCGACATCATGACGCCCCGCACGGTAGCCGTCACGGCCTCCGAACGCCAGAGCCTGAGGGAGTTCTACGCCAACCGCCTCTACCGCATCTACTCGCGCATTCCGGTCTACGCCGACAACCCCGATTTCATCACGGGCTACGTCCTGAAACAGAACGTGCTGGAGGAGCTTGCCGACGACCGCTTCGACGTGCACCTTGCCGACATCCGCCGTCCGGTGCTGTCGTTCGCGGAGGACGAGACGGTCTCGGCGATCTGGGAGGAGATGCTCAAGCGCAAGGAGCACATCGCGCAGATTCACGACGAATACGGTTGTTTCCAGGGCATCGTGACGATGGAGGATGTCATCGAGACGCTGCTCGGACTGGAGATCGTCGACGAGACCGACACGGTGGCCGACATGCAGGCGCTGGCCCGCGAGAAGTGGCGGCAGCGCCTCGACTCGGACAACAGGAAGCGGACGAAATAGCCCGGACGGCCCGGAGAACCCCGGCGGCTCGATAGGCCCTGTCGGCCCTGTCGGCCCTGTCGGCCCGGACGGCCCGAATGAGCCCCGCCAACCCGGACGAGCTCTGACAGTTCCGACAGCTCCGACGGCCCGGACGAACCCCGGACGGCTCCGAAAAAATCCTTCGCCGCCCGCCGCAGAAGGGAAAAAAGGCTTATCTTTGCAGGAAGAAGAAACCCAAAAATTCCCGAGATGAACCGACTGACCGCCTGGAGCTGTGCACTGCTCCTTCTGTGCGGTGTGCTGCCCGCCGCCGCCCAACCGCTGCGTTTTTCCGATGACGGAACTTTCCGCATCGTCCAGTTCACCGACACGCACCTCTGTGCGGGGGAGTGGCTCCCCGAGTCCGAAAAGACCTTCGCCCGCATCTCGCGGGTCATCGCCACGGAACGCCCCGACCTGGTGGTTTTCACGGGCGACGTGGTGACGGGCCGCCCGGCCGAAGGGCTGTGGCGGCGCCTGCTCGACACGCTGCAGCGCTGCGGGGCGCCCTTCTGCATCGTGCTGGGCAACCACGACGCCGAGCAGGATCTTTCGCGTCAGGAGATCGCCCGTCTGGTGACCTCCGCCGCGGGATCGCTCAACGGCCTGAACGCCGGGGGCGAGCTTGCCGATGCCGAACTTCCGGTGCTCGGACATTCCGATGACACCCCGGCGGCCGCGCTCTATTGCCTCGACTCACACGACTATTCGACCGTCGAGGGGATCGGCGGCTACGGATGGTTCACCCGGGAGCAGATCGAGTGGCTGCGGGGCAGCTGCGAGGCCCGCACCGCGGCCCGCGGCGGAGCGCCGCTTCCGGCGCTGGCCTTTTTCCATATCGTGCTTCCCGAGGCGGGGATGGAGTGGCACATGGGCTCCGGCAGCCGCGTGGGGCGGCGTGCCGAGAACGAATGCCCCGGGGCGCTGAATCCGGGGATGTTCGCCGCGATGGCCGAAACGGGGAGCATCCTGGGGGTCTTCGTGGGCCACGACCACGACAACGACTACATCGTCGCTCACCATGGGATCGCCCTCGGCTACGGACGTTTCTCGGGCGGCAATACGACCTACAACAACCTGCGTCCGGGGGCGCGCGTCATCGTGCTGCACGAAGGGGAGCGGGGCTTCGAGACGTGGATCCGCGAGGACGACGGCCGCCGGGTCGACTATGCGTGGTACGCCGGGGGACGCTTCTCCGGGAAGCGGGAGTGACCCGCAAAGGAAAGCAAAAAGCCGGGCAGTCCGAAAGGCTGCCCGGCTTTTTGCTTTTCCGGCATTATTTCGTCGCCACGCAGAAAAGATCGAAACACTGCTCCCCGAAGGGGCCGATGCGGTAATCCTCCATGCGTATCGAAGCGGTGAGAGAGGTGTTTTCGCGCAGGATCCTGCGGCGGTTGAGGCGGTTGAGCAGGTCGTAGGGCAGGCGGAGCATCCATGCGGGCAGCCGGTGCTGGAGGTCGAGCGGGTCGAATCGCGTGATGCGCTCCACACCGCGGCGGTTCTCCTCGTAATACTCCATGACGCGGGCATTTCCCTCTACGCCGAGCACCTCGACCTCGCGGAAGCGGCTCTCCAGCAGCCGACGCAGCTCCCCGGCGGTGTATTCGCGCACGTGCCAGGGGTTGCGCGTGAGCGACATCGGGGCGTTGGGCGTGGTGAGTATGAGCTTTCCTCCGGGCCGGAGCACGCGGTGGATTTCTGCCGCGAAGTCCGCGTCGCACCGGATGTGCTCGATGACCTGGAACGTGATTACGCAGTCGAAGCTCTCGTCGGCAAAGGGCAGGGGCGGAACCGTGCACTGCCGGAATTCGACATTGGGAAGCTGCAGCAGCTCCCGGTCGGGTACGTGCTTGTCTATGGTGACGAAGTGTGCGGCCCGCGGCGCGACGACCCGGATGCCGTACCCTGTGCCGGTTCCTATTTCGAGCACCTCGCCCGCGATCCGCTCTGCGGCGGCGTGGTAGGCGAGCCGTGAGCGCTGGAATACGAAGTTGTCGGAGAGCTCCGCGGAGACCCGTTCGGCGGTGTTAATCGTTGCCATGCCGGTTCAGTTTTATGCCGTCGTTTTCGAAGTGCACCTCCCCGCGCTTGAGGAGCATGCCGAGCGAGCGTTTGAAGTTCTTCTTGCTCATTTGCGTGAGTTGTGCGACCTGCTCGGGGGAGCTGTCGTCGTTCAGGGGGAGGAATCCGCCGTTGTCGCGGAGCAGCTCCCGGAGCGCTTCGGCCGAATCGCGTACCTGTGCAATCCCGGCCTGCTGGAGGGAGATGTCGATGCGGTTTTCTTCGGTGATGCGGCGGACATACCCCTGCAGGCGGTCTCCGACGGCCACCGGGCGGAAGATCTGGTTGCGGTATATCATTCCCCAGTGGCGGTTGTTGACCACCACGCGGTATCCGATCTCGCTCTGCGAGGCGACGAGCAGCGCGACCTCCTCACGGGGACGCACGCTGACGAGCTCGTTGTTGATGAAACTCTTGAGCTTCATGGTCGCCACGCATCGTCCCGTGACCGAATCTTCGTACAGGTAGACGATGTAGCGCTGTCCGACCAGGACGCCACCCTGCTGGTTGCGGTTTGGCAGGAAGAGATCCTTTCCGTGGAGCCCCCAGTCGAGGAACGCCCCGTGGGGGGTCTTGTCCACGACCTGGAGAAACCCGGCCTCCCCGGCGCGCAGCAGGGGTGTTTCGGTCGTAGCCACGAGACGGTTTTCGGAGTCGTGGTAGAGGAATACCTCCTTCCGATCTCCGACCTTGTCGGCGAGCGACGTGTAGCGGTTCGGGAGCAGGACTTCGTTCTGTTCCCCGTCGGAGAGGTAGAGTCCGTATTCCGAGAGACGGCTTACGGTGAGCGTTTGCGTGTGTCCGGCTTTGAGCATGACGGTGCGTGATTCGAATAGATCCGCTGCAAAAGTACATTTAATTTCGTGCGAATCCAAACTTCGGGACGCGAAGCGGGATGAACGGCCGGAGCGTTTTGCCGTTTGGCCGAAAAATCGTACCTTTCACCGACCATTCCGAAAAACGAATATCGAGAATATGCGCCGACTGTTTCTTTTTTTGTGGGCCTCCCTGCTGGGGAGCCTTGCCGCGGCCCAGCCCGTGAGCGACCTGTACGTCAAGAGCGAACACGACATCGCGATGCGCGACGGCGTGCGGCTTCACACCTCCGTCTACAGCCCGAAGGCTTCGGGCGAAGCCCCGATCCTGATCTTCCGCACGCCCTACGGCACGGGCCCCTACGGGGAGGATGCCTTTCCGGGCGCCTTCACGAAGGGCTACCTGCGCTACTATATCGACCGGGGCTACATCGTCGTGCAGCAGGATGTCCGGGGCCGCTACATGAGCGAAGGGGAGTTCGCGCACATCCGGCCCGTGGGCGGAGGCGCGACGGACGAGACGACCGACTGCTACGACACGGTCGACTACCTTGTGAAAAATATCCCGCACAACAACGGGCGCGTGGGCTTCGCCGGGAGCTCCTACCCGGGCTTTTATGCGCTGATGGGGGCCCTCTGCGGCCATCCGGCGGTGAAGGCCGTCTCGCCGCAGGCTCCCGTCACCGACTGGTACATGGGCGACGACGTGCACCACCACGGCGTGCTGATGCTGACCGACGCCGTGCGGTTTCTGAACTCGATGAACACGCCGGCGGGCCATACGCCCTGCGAAAAGATGCCCAAACGCCCGCTGTCGATGAAGCCCGACGAATATTCGTTCTTCATGGCGCACCCCACGCTTTCGGACCTTACGGAGCTGCTTGCCCCGAACGCCTTCTGGGAGGAGCTTTCGGCGCATCCCGACTACGATGCCTGGTGGCAGGCGCGCGATACGCGGCCCCTGTGCCGCAACGTGGGGCCCGCGGTGCTGGTCGTGGGCGGGACATACGACGCCGAGGACTGCTACGGGGCCTGGAACCTCTACCGCGCCCTCGCGGCGCAGAGTCCCGCGACACCGCTGCACCTGGTCGTCGGGCCGTGGTCCCACGGGGCGTGGCGCAGCGAAGGGCGGCGGCTCGGGTCGTTCGACTTCGGTGCGGAGGCTTCGGGCGCCTACTATATGGAGCATTTCGAACTTCCGTTTTTCGACCATTACCTCCGGGGCGAGGGCGATGCCGACCCGCTTCCCGCCGTGGCGGTCTTCTCCTCGGGCGACAACCGCTGGCACTCCTTCGGAGGCTGGACGCCCCGGGAATCGGAACCTCTGACACTCTACCTGCAGGAGGGCGGGGCGCTCACCGCGGAACCCCCGACGGCCGCCGAATCGGCGACGAGCTACCTCTCCGACCCCTCCGATCCGGTTCCGTACCTCGAGACCTTCACGACCCGCCGCCCGAAGGAGTACATGGTCGCCGACCAGCGCTTCCTCGCCGGGCGCGACGACATCGCCACCTTCGTCTCCGCGCCGCTCACCGAACCGCTGACCCTCGTGGGGCCCGTCGAGGTCATGCTCTGCGCCTCGCTGTCGACCACCGACGCCGACTTCGTGGTCAAGCTCATCGACCTCTTCCCGGCCGACGCCCCGGAAAGTGCGGAGGAGGAGACTGCGGAGTCTGCGGCTGCCGACAGGACGCCCGGAGGCTTTCAGATGCTCGTGCGGGGCGAGGTCATGCGCGGCCGCTACCGCAAGGGCTTCTCGCGCCCCGAGGCCTTCACCCCGGGAGAGCCCGAACAGATCCGCTTCCGCACGACCGACATCGCCCATACGTTCCTCCCGGGCCACCGCATCATGATCCAGGTGCAGAGTTCGTGGTTCCCGCTCATGGAGCGGCATCCGCAGCAGTACGTCGACCTGTGGCACTGCACGGAGGCCGACTTCGTTCCGTGCCGTGTGACGCTGTACCACGACCGGGTCCGGAGCTCCTTCGTCACCGTGCACCGACTCTGAACGGAGCCTTGGCCGAGGCCTCCGCGCCGCCGAAACACCTCCGCGCCGCCGAAACACCTCCGCGCTGCCGACCCCCTGCCGCGCCGCCGAAACACCTCCGCGCCCTGCACCCGCCGTGCGCCCGGACTTTTCTCTGCGCCCCTCTTCGTCCCGGCCCCACGCCCGGCCCACACCTCCGCGCCGCCGAAAGGGCCCGGAGATATTTGCTTTTCCGTGTCGAAAGTCGTAACTTTACGCACTTATTCGCCCCGGCGCCATGCGGCGCCCGCCCGGAGCTCCGGACGGCATCCGCAAGCGCCGCGCACGGACTTGAAGATATGGAAGATTCGATCAAGATATTCGGCGCCCGAGTCCACAACCTCAAGAACGTGGACGTCGAGATCCCGCGCCGCAAGCTGGTAGTCATCACCGGACTTTCGGGCTCGGGGAAGTCGTCGCTGGCCTTCGACACGATCTATGCCGAGGGGCAGCGGCGCTACATGGAGACGCTGTCGACCTACGCCCGGCAGTTCATCGGGACGATGGAGCGTCCCGATGTCGACAAGATCTCGGGTCTGAGCCCCGTGGTGGCCATCGAGCAGAAAACCACCAACAAGAACCCCCGTTCGACGGTGGGCACCGTGACCGAGATCAACGACTTCCTGCGCCTGCTCTACGCCCGGGCGTCGCGGGCCTATTCGCCCGTGACGGGCGAGGAGATGGTGCACTACACCGACGAGCGGATCGCGGAGCTGATCCTCGAGGGGTTCGCCGGACGGCGCATCGCGCTCATGGCCCCGGTCGTCAAGGGACGCAAGGGCCACTACCGGGAGCTTTTCGAGTCGCTGGCCCGCAAGGGCTACATCTACGCCCGCATCGACGGGGAGATCCGCGAAATCTCCTCGGGCATGCGCCTCGACCGCTACAAGATCCACACGATCGACCTTGTCGTCGACCGGCTGGTCGCGGGGGAGGAGTCGCGCGAGCGGCTTGCGACCTCGCTCAAGGAGTCGATGCGCCAGGGCAAGGGGACGATGTCGGTCTACGACTACGGCACCGGGCAGCAGCGCTACTATTCGCGGCACCTGATGTGCCCCTCGACGGGCATTGCCTTCGAGGATCCCGCGCCGCACACCTTCTCGTTCAACTCCCCGAAGGGCGCCTGCCCGCACTGCAACGGACTGGGCGAGGAGGCGGTCTTCGACCTGGCGAAGATCATCCCCGACGTGCACCTGTCGCTGCGCGAGGGTGCCGTCGAGCCGCTGGGCAAATACCGCAACAACATGCTCTTCGCGATCCTCGAGATGCTGGGCCGGCGCTACGACTTCACGCTCGACGATCCCGTGGAGACCTTCTCCGAGGAGGCGCTCAACGCCGTGCTCTACGGCGACTCGGAGCCGCTGACGGTCGACCTGCAGGAGTTCAGCTCCTCGGGCGGTCGGCAGTTCCTGCAGTGGGAGGGCGTCGCGGAGTACATCGGGCGCACGGAGGACGACGATTCGAAACGGGGCCAGAAGTGGCGCGAGCAGTTCCTCGTCTACCGCAAGTGTTCGGTCTGCGGGGGCACGCGCCTTCGCAAGGAGGCGCTGCAGTTCCGCATCGCGGGGAAGAACATCGCCGAGGTTTCGGCGATGTCGATCTCCGAATTCTCGGAGTGGATCGCGGGCATCGAGTCTCAGATGACCGACAAGGAGCGGCGCATCGCGCAGGAGATCGTCAAGGAGATCCGCGAGCGGCTCCGCTTCCTGATGGACGTGGGACTGGGCTACCTCTCGCTGGCACGCTCCTCGCGTTCGCTCTCGGGCGGCGAGAGCCAGCGCATCCGCCTGGCCACGCAGATCGGCTCGAAGCTTGTCAACGTGCTCTACATCCTCGACGAGCCCTCGATCGGGCTGCACCAGCGCGACAACCGGCGCCTGATCCGCAGCCTCGAGGAGCTGCGCGACGCCGGGAACTCGGTGATCGTCGTGGAGCACGACGAGGAGATGATGCGCGCCGCGGACTGGATCGTCGACGTGGGCCCGAAGGCGGGGCGTCGCGGAGGCCATATCGTGGCGCAGGGAACCTTCGACGATATCCTGCACGCCGACACCATCACGGCCGACTACCTCACCGGACGGCGGAGGATCGAGATCCCCGCGACGCTGCGCGCGGGCACGGGCGAGCGGATCACGCTGCGCGGGGCCTGCGGCAACAACCTCAAGCATGTCACGGCGGAGTTTCCGCTCGGGAAGCTGATCTGCGTGACGGGCGTGAGCGGCTCGGGGAAGTCGACGCTCGTCAACGAGACGCTGCGCCCGATCCTTTCGCGGGCGCTCTACCGCTCCTACGACCAGCCGCTGCCCTACGACTCGATCGAGGGCGTGGAACACATCGACAAACTCGTGGTCGTCGACCAGTCGCCCATCGGGCGCACGCCGAGGTCGAATCCCGCGACCTACTCGAATGTCTTCTCCGACATCCGCAAGCTCTTCGAGATGACGCCCGACGCGCAGATCCGCGGTTTCAAGGCGGGTCGCTTCTCGTTCAACGTCAAGGGGGGCCGGTGCGAGGAGTGCCGCGGCGCCGGGGTGCAGACCATCGAGATGAACTTCCTGCCGGACGTCTACGTGCGCTGCCGGGCGTGCGGCGGCCACCGCTACAACCGCGAGACGCTCGAGGTGAAATACAAGGGCAAGAACATCGACGACGTGCTGAACATGACGGTCAACATGGCCGTGGAGTTTTTCGAAAACATCCCCGCGATCTACCAGAAGCTGCGCGCGATCCAGGAGGTGGGGCTGGGCTACCTGACCCTCGGGCAGCCGTGCACGACCCTCTCCGGAGGCGAGAGCCAGCGCATCAAGCTCTCGGCGGAGCTTTCGAAGCGCGATACGGGGCGCACGCTCTACATTCTCGACGAACCCACGACGGGACTCCATTTCGAGGACATCCGGCTGCTGCTCGAGGTGCTCAACAAGCTCGTCGACCGCGGCAATACGGTGATCGTCATCGAACACAACCTCGATGTGGTGAAGGTCGCCGACCATGTGATCGACCTCGGGCCCGAAGGGGGAGCCGCGGGCGGGGAGATCGTCGCCACGGGCACGCCGCACGAGGTGGCGCAGTCGGAAGCCAGCCATACGGGCCGGTTCCTGCGCCAGATGGGCCTTTGATCCGCTGCGTGGGGACTGCGCCGTGCGCCGTGCGGACTGCCGTGCGAATCCCCGTGCGGATGCCCTCCGGCCTGCGGGGCCGCTCTCCGGGGCTGCGCGGCCTCCGGGACGGCCTCCCGGGCCCTTTGACGCTCTCTGTCACCCTCTTCCGACCGCACGGAACCCCGGGGCGGTTCTCTTTTCCGCGGCATTGAATTTGCGTCCATAGCCGATACAAACCTTATCGTGCTATGAAAAAAACAGTCATTTTCGTTTTGGGGCTGCTGCTGTGTGCGGCGGCCGTTACCGTGATCGGACAGAAGAAGGTTCTGTCGCCCAAGGAGGAGCGCCGCGAGGTGCGCGAGAAGCGCCGCGCCGAACGCATTGCCAACTACCAGAAGACGATGGATTCGATCGTGCTGTCGCGGAACTTCCAGTTCAACCCCACGACCATGCAGCGTCAGCCGGCGGGCCCGATGCGTCAGATCATGAACCCGTCGTTCAACGTCGGGGTGTGGGACGGGACGATCGACATCTGCCTTCCCTACATCAAGGGCTACGTGCCTCCCTATTACGTAACGGTGCTCAACTACACGGTTCCCAGCGTCGAGGGTTACACGACCGAGCAGACGCATGAGGGGTGGATGGTGACCTTCTCGACCTCGCTGTTCTCGTCGTCGACCTATACCTTCACCTTCGAGATTTTCTCGCAGACGGGCGGCGCGAACCTGACGATCACCAACCCGTGGTACAGTCCGGTGCAGTATTCGGGAACGATCTCGCAGCTCTACTGATCGCCCGCCGCATCCCGGCCTGCCGCCGGACGTGACGGGAAAAGGGCCCGGGCCGCAGCCATTGCGGAACCGGGCCCTTGCCGTTGTTTGCAAGCCCTTGCCGGAGTTCACCGACCTTGCCGATCCTTGCGCGCCGCGCCTGAATCCGCCGCCGCGCCTGAATCCGCCGCCGCGCCTGAACCACCGGCCGGGCCTTTCAGACACCCCTACGGCCTGTATATGAGCGCCACGGCCGAAACCGAGACCCCCTCCTCGCGGCCCTCGAATCCGAGCCGCTCGGTGGTCGTGGCCTTCACCGACACGCGGTCGGCGCCGATTCCCATCGCCGCGGCCATCGCCTCGCGCATGCGGTCGATGTAGGGCCGGAGCCTGGGGCGCTGCATGCGTATCGTGCAGTCGACATTTCCGATTTCATATCCCTTTTCGCGCAGCAGAGCCGTCACGCGTTGCAGCAGGATCTTCGAGTCGATTCCCGCATAGTCGTCCGAGGTGTCGGGGAAGTGGAGCCCGATGTCTCCGAGCGCCGCGGCGCCGAGCAGGGCGTCGCACAGGGCGTGTATCGCCACGTCGCCGTCCGAATGGGCTACGAAACCCTTCGTGTGATCGATCTCCACGCCTCCGAGCACGAGCCGGAGCCCCTCCTTGAGGACGTGTACGTCGTATCCGTGTCCGATTCTGAAATCCATTTTGAGCGATTTTAGCTGTTGCCAAAGTTACCGTTTTTTCATATATTTGCAAAAATTACAGCTACTATGTCCGCAATCACCACTCTGGAACCGCGCCTTGTGTGGGAGCAGTTCGACGCCATCACCCGCGTTCCGCGCCCCTCGAAGAAGGAGGGGCGGATCATCGAATTCCTCATCGACTTTGCCAAACGCCACGGAATCGAATACCGCAAGGACGCGGTCGGGAACGTCGTGATGCGCAAGTCCGCGACTCCCGGCTACGAAGACCACCCGGGCGTGATCCTCCAGTCGCACATGGATATGGTCTGCGAGAAGAACTCCGACGTGGAGTTCGACTTCGAGCACGACGCCATCCGCCCCTACATCGACGGGGAGTGGGTGCGGGCCGAGGGGACGACGCTCGGCGCCGATTGCGGCATCGGCATGGCCGCGGCGCTTGCCGTGCTGCTCGACGGGACGGTCGAACACGGGCCGCTGGAGGCGCTGTTCACGGTCGACGAGGAGACGGGGCTCACCGGAGCTTTCGAGCTGGGCGAGGGGATGCTTACGGGCAAATACCTCCTGAACCTCGACTCGGAGGACGAAGGAGAGCTCTTCATCGGCTGTGCCGGGGGCATCGACACGATCGCGACGTTCCACTACGAGATGGAGCCTGCTCCGAAGAACTACACCTTCTTCCGGGTCGACGTTTCCGACCTGCAGGGCGGCCACTCGGGCGACGATATCGACAAGGGCCGCGTCAACTCGAACAAGACCGTGGCGCGGCTGCTGTGGGACGGCATGCAGTCCTGCGAGTTGCGCCTGAGCTACTTCAGTGGCGGGAACCTGCGCAATGCCATTCCGCGCGAGGCGTATGCGATTTTCGGCGTTCCGACGAAGTTCAAGAACGAATTCCTGAATCGTTACCGGCTCTTCGCCGCCGACCTTGAGAACGAGTTCCGGTTCCGGGAGCCGAACTTCCGGATCACGCTCAACGAGATGCCCGAGGTCGAGGAGGTGCTCGACGCCCGCACGCAGTCGGGACTGATCTACTCGCTTGTCGGCGTACCCAACGGGGTGGTAGCCATGTCGTTCGCCGTTCCGGGGCTTGTCGAGACCTCCACGAACCTGGCGTCCGTGAAGTTCGGCGACGACCATACGATCGTCGTCACGTCGTCGCAGCGCTCGTCGGTCGAGAGCGCCAAGACCTACGTGATGCAGATGGTCGAATCGGTCTTCACGCTGGCCGGTGCCGATGTCGCCCATTCGGACGGCTATCCGGGCTGGGCGCCGAATCCCGAGTCTCACCTGCTGGAGACGACGGTTGCTGCCTACCGGAGGCTTTTCTCCACGGAGCCGAAGGTGCGTGCGATCCACGCGGGCCTGGAGTGCGGGCTCTTCCTGGAGAAGTACCCCGAGCTGGAGATGGTGTCGTTCGGCCCGACGCTGCGGGGCGTCCACTCTCCCGACGAACGGCTCGAAATCGCCACGGTGCCGAAGTTCTGGCAGCTGCTCTGCGAGACGCTGCGCACGCTCTGACCGGGGGCCCGAACCTCCTGCGGACAGCGCCCGCAACGGACAGCGCCCGCGACGGACGTCCCGCAACAGATACCCCGCATACACGCGACGGCCGATACGAGCGCAAAAACTGCAAAAAAGCCTGCCTTCCGCATCGGAAGACAGGCTTTCTCCTTTTTCGGGCCGTCTGCTGCCGGGCGGGACGCTATTTCCCGTCGTCCTCGCCGCGTGTCAGCCACTCGAAGGGGATCTGCGAGAACCAGATCTCATACCCTCCGACAGCCTCGTTGTAGACCTCCGACAACAACCCGACCGAACCGTCGGGGAGCTTCGTGAGCGACGAATAGGCCGAGGGCACGTTCCATACGCAACGACATACGGGCCACGTGCGGCCCTCGTCGTAACTTACGGCCACCGAGACGTTGCGGCGGATGGCCGTGTCGGCGGGTATCGAGTGGAGCAGGCGGTCGCGTGCGGCGCCTTCGCTGCGCAGCGAGTAGCGGAGGATGTCTCCGTCGCAGGCCGGGTCGGGGAGCTCCTTCCATTCGGCAGGGGTGCTCCATGTCGCCCCGCGGTCATGCGAGCGGGCGTGGAGCCTGTACCCCTGCCCGGGGTTGCGGATGCTCATGAGCCAGCTTCCGTCGGCGAGCTCCTCCATCTTCGATTCGTCGCCGTATGCCCCGGGCGTCGCGGGGAGCATGCGCCAGGTCTCGCCCCCGTCCTCCGAGATGCAGACATAATTGTAGAGCGGGGGCCACTTCTCCCCGGTGTGATGCGCCGCTACGACGAACGCCAGCGTTCCGTCCCGCAGCTGCAGGGCGCGTCCCGATGCGGCGAAGAGTCCCGACACGGGCTCTGCCGCGGGGTTGTCGCACCCGGGGCCGTAGATCTGCGGGGTGATGTATCGGGGCTCGCTCCACGAGAGGCCGTTGTCGCGGCTGCGGGCGATGCAGACGTCCATCGGCTCCGCGGCGGTCGACTTCCAGAGCCCGCACCCGGATGCGAAGATGCAGAGCAGGTCGCCCGTGCGGCGGTCGACGACCAGCGCGGCGTCTCCGAACCCGCGGTCGGGGGTGTGGCGGGCGATGACGATCTGGTCGCTCCACGAGGCGCCGTTGTCGGTGCTTCGCCGCAGGACGATGTCGATGAGGTTGGGCAGGTCGCCGGGGGAGTCGTTGCGGCGGTCGGCCACGGCGATGATCGATCCGTCGGCGGCCGTCACGAGGGCCGGGATGCGGTAGAATTTCGATCCGTGGTCGCCCGCGGCGAAGAGTTTCGTGTGGCGGGGTTCGCGGATGCACGCCGCGTGCCGGGCGGGGCGTTCTTCCGCGCCTGCGGGACTCTCTGCGGCGAATATCGCGGCGTCCCCTGCCGCGTTTCGGGCGAGGGACTCTGCCGTATTGGTGTCATGCGTCGCGGCGCCTTCTGCCGCGGGCTGGGCGGCCGGGGCGGAGAGCGTTCCCATCATCACGGCGAAAAACGGGAGGAGGACAAATCGTTTCATATTTTCTATATGGTGAGCGGATATATTTTCTACAAAGATAGGGGAAAATTTGATATTTCGAATTACTAAATATTTTGATTAAATATTTACGATCCGTATGTATATGTCCGGACATAGCTTACAAAATGCGTATAAACGGTTACGAATTGTGATATTTTGATAAAAAATATTGTATTTTGGACTGAAAACTTTTGCGTATTCGGAAATTATCCATACTTTTACCACCGATACCTGAAACCACGAATTTCTACGACCTTAAAACTACATGTTGCAGACCTTGTTATCTGGAAAAATTCCCCCCCCCTCGACGAAGGGCCGTTCGGGTATGTATCCTGGTCGTAATCAGTCCCTGACAACTGCTTCTCACCTAACCTCCGTTTTTCTGCACGCGCGGTTCCGCGAGCAGGGGAGCGTATTGGTGCGTCCTCACTATTCTCCGTGCAACGGGATGTCGTGTATCGACATTCAGTTGTGATATTGTATCCAAGCCGGACGTTTCGTAAAATGCCTGCCAAGGCATTTCATCTCCAACTCATACACTATCACCCATTATCTTTTTAGTTTCACCTTAAAATCTGAGGCATGGAAAAATCTTTTCTAAAGTGCCGGCACATCTTCGGATATGCCATGTTATTCCTCCTCCTGATGCCGACGGCATTCGCCCGGGCACAGGACAAAACAACCGTGACGGGAGTTGTCGTCGATGAGAACAACCTTCCGGTTGTCGGAGCGAGTGTTCTTGTGAAAAACACCGTGAACGGCGTTTCGACGGGAATCGACGGATCGTATTCGATCACGCTCGACGACGTCGGGAGCGTTCTTGTCTATTCGTTCCTGGGCTACACGCCGCAGGAGGTTGTCGTCGCCAACCGCACGCGTATCGACATTCAGCTCGTCCCCGATTCCCAGGAGGTCGAGGAGGTCGTCGTGGTGGGTTACGGCGTGCAGAAGAAGGAGTCGGTCGTGGGCGCCATCTCGACGGTCGACGTCGGGAACCTGAAGGTCTCCAACGCCCAGCTGTCGACCAACCTTGCAGGCCAGCTGGCCGGTATCGTGTCGATGTCGCGTTCGGGCGAGCCCGGAAAGAACAGTGCCGCCGACTTCTACATCCGCGGCGTTTCGTCGTTCCAGGGATCGTCGTCGCCGCTGGTGCTTGTCGACGGTGTGGAGCGCGACCTCGACCTGGTCGACACGGACGACATCGCATCGTTCTCGATCCTCAAGGACGCCTCGGCCTCGGCCGTGTACGGTGTGCGGGGTGCCAACGGTGTGATCCTCATCACGACGAAGAAGGGTTCGATCGGACGTCCCGAGGTGAAGGTCCGCGCCGAAGCGGGTGTGACGATGCCCACGAAGATGCCGGAGTTTGTGAATTCGGAGCAGTGGGCGCGGATGTACAACGAGGCGAGCGGCACGATGCGCTACACCGAGGATGAGATTGCGATGTACCGCAACGGTACGGACCCGGACCTCTATCCGAACGTGAACTGGATCGACGAGCTCTACCGCAAGATGGCCTACAACCAGCGCGTGAATGCGTCGATCACGGGTGGAGGCGAGGTGGCCCGCTACTACATTTCGGGCAGCTTCTACAACGAGTCGTCGATTTTCCGCAATGCCGGGAACCGCTACGACTACGACTCGTCGATCAACTACAACAAGTTCAACTTCCGCGCCAACGTGGATCTGAACCTCACGAAGACGACGGTCGTGAACCTGAACCTTGCGAACATCTACGAGAAGAGCTTCTCGCCGGGCGCCGGCACGGGCGACATCTGGGGCTATACGTTCATGACCTCGCCGAACGCCTTCCCGAAGGAGTACTCCGACGGTACGATCTCGGCGCCTTCGGCCGCTACGGGCTTCAACCCCTGGAACCTTCTGGTGCACTCGGGCTACCGGGAGCAGTTCTGGAACTCCGCGCAGTCGCTCGTGGGCGTGACGCAGGATCTGGGGATGGTGACCGAGGGCCTTACGGCGAACGTGAAATTCTCGTGGGACGCGTGGAACTCGCAGATCCAGCGCCGCTACAAGGAGCCGCAGCAGTTCCACGCCACGGGCCGCGATGAGGCGGGCAACCTGATCTACGGTCAGGCGATCTACCAGGGCACCGAGTCGCTGGCCTATTCGCACGGCGCTGCCAGCACGGTGACCACCTACCTCGAGGGCTCGCTCAACTACAACCGTGTCTTCGCCGACGACCACCGCGTGGGTGCGATGTTCCTCTACAACCACAAGATCCACCGCCGCACGTTCGGATCGTCGGATCTGAACCCGGGAGCCGCGACGAGCGCCACGACGTCGCTTCCCTACAAGAACCAGGGTATCGCGGCGCGTGTGACCTACGCCTTCCGCGACAAGTACATGCTGGAGTTCAACATGGGTTACAACGGCTCGGAGAACTTTGCCAGCGGCCACCGCTTCGGTTTCTTCCCGGCCATTTCGGGCGGATGGATGATTTCGGAGGAGAAATTCTGGAGCCCTCTGAAGAACGCGATCAACACCTTCAAGATCCGCGGATCGTACGGAAAGGTGGGTAACGACCAGCTGGGCAACGACGACCGCTGGCTCTACCAGGCGACGATCATCGGCGGCAACAGCTTCACGATGGGCGAGACGGGCGGCTCGGGCGGCTCGGGTATCGCGATGGGACGTCCCGAGAACCTCGACTTCTCGTGGGAGGAGGAGACGAAGCTCGACCTGGGCGTCGAGTTGATGCTCTTCAACCAGCTGCGCATCCAGGCCGACTACTTCTATACGCACCGTACGGGCATTCTGATGACGCGAGCCGGACTTCCGGGCATCGCGGGACTTCAGAACTCGTCGAAACTTCCGTATGTGAACATCGGCGAGACGGAGAACCGGGGTGTGGACATTTCGCTGGAGTGGAACAAGCAGATCGGCGAATGGTTCCTGACGGCCCGCGGCAATTTCACCTACAACCGCAACAAGCTGCTCAACAACGACGAGCCGGACTGGCAGTACAAGTACCAGAACCGCATCGGCAAGCCGTACGGCATCGGGGCCTCGCAGCCGTGGGGGCTTCTGGCCGTGGGTCTGTTCGAGAGCGAGGAGGAGATCGCCAACAGCCCGGAGCAGACCTTCGGCGAATACCGTGTGGGCGACATCAAGTACCAGGATATCAACGGTGACGGACGCGTCGATGCCGACGACCGCATCTACCTGGGCTACACGACGCTTCCGGAGATCACCTACGGATTCGGCGCGACGGCGCAGTGGAAGGGTCTCGACCTGAACATCTTCTTCCAGGGCATCGCGCACGTGAACTTCTTCGTGAGCGGAGCGTCGATCGCCTCGCCGTTCTCGTCGAACAACCTCGAGCGTTCGGCGATCCAGCGCGACGTGTGGGATCACGGGTGGCGGAGCGACCTTACGGCGGCGCAGAAGGCCGACGCGATCTATCCTCGCATGACGGTGGGTACGGGAACGGGCTACAGCAACAACGCGCAGACGTCGTCGTGGTGGCAGCGCAACGGCGCCTTCATGCGTATCAAGAACGTCGAGATCGGCTACACGCTTCCGAAGAAGTGGATGATCCGCTCGGGCTTCATCCAGTCGATGCGCGTCTATGTTGCCGCGAACAACCTGTGCACGTTCAGCGAATTCAAACTCTGGGATCCCGAAATGGGCGGCGGCGAAGGGGCCTCCTATCCCCCCAACCGCATCTTCTCGCTGGGTCTGAATGCAAACTTCTAATTTTACGGACATGAAACATACGATCAAAACCATATTTGCCTCCGTTCTGCTGTTGAGCCTGGGAGCTACCTCGTGCGACAGTTTTCTCGACCGTCAGGAGGACGAAACGATGACCTTCGAGAAGATCTGGGAGCAGCGGAGTACCACGCAGCAGTACTTTTTCAACGTGATGGGTTACCTGCCCAACGACTCGCAGATTTTCTACTACCGTCACGAGTGCGGTGCATCGGACGAGGGAACCTGCACGTGGAACTGGAACAATTACCAGCTCATCAATTTCGGATCGTGGAACGCCTCGAACCTTCCGCACGACAACTTCAACAAGTATTACCAGGCGATCCGCGACTGCAACATATTCCTTCAGAACGTCATGTCGTGCAGCGACCCTGTCGTTACGCAGGAGGAGCTGACGATGTGGTACAACTGTGCGCGGTGGGCGCGTGCCTACTACTATTTCCTGATGATGCGCGACTTCGGCCCGATATTCCTTGTGGGCGACGAGCTGATGGACTTCTCGGCCTCGGCAGCCGAACTGGCGCGTCCGCGCAACACGTGGGACGAGTGCGTGGACTACGTGACCAGCGAGATGGAGTGGTGCGCAGAGCGCCTGACGGACACGTACTCCTCTTCGCAGATGGGCCTTCCGACGCGCGGCGCGGCTTTGGCCGTCATCTCGCGCCTGAAACTCTACTCGGCGCGTCCGCTCTTCAACGGCAACACGCTCTACCGCTCGGTGGTGAACCCCGACGGCAAGCAGCTTTTCCCGCAGGAGGCCGATCCCCAGAAGTGGGTTGAGGCTGCACAGGCCGCGAAGGCCGTTGTCGACGTGGGGATCTACGAACTCTATCGAACCGAAGACAACGATCCCTACATGAACTACTACGGCATCACGCAGGAGGAGTGGAACAAGGAGATCATCTTCAGCGGCGGCGGCTACCAGTCGCGCTGGACCCTGGGCGTACACACGGCTCCCGGACTGGGTGTCGGAACAGCCTATGGAGGCTGGGGCCCGACGCAGCAGCAGGTCGACTCCTACGCGATGTCGAACGGCCGCTATCCGATCTCGGGCTACGAGGCCGACGGCACGCCGATCATCAACGAGAATTCGGGCTATCCGAGCAACGAATTTGCCAAGGAGACCTTCAACAACCCGTTCCTGACGGCGATGGGGGCACCCGTGGCAAACAGCCAGGGAACGTGGCCGGTGATGTACAAGGATCGCGAGCCGCGCTTCTACGTGAGTGTTTTCTGGGGCGACAGCCAGTGGAAATACGGCGACAAGTACGGGCTGTGCTCGTTCTGCCAGGGAGCGAACGGCCACATGGCGCACGACTACCCGAAGTCGGGATACATGGTCAACCGCTACTACGACCACACGCTCGACAGCTATACGCAGCAACAGTGGGGCAACGTTACCTTCCCGTCGTTCCGCCTGGGTGAGATCTACCTGAACTACATCGAGGCGGCGCTGGAGTGCGAGCGCAACGGTGTGACGGGCGAGGGCGTAAGCCGCGAGCAGGCCATGACTTACTGGGACGATCTTCGCGACCGCGTGGGTCTGTCATCCATCACGGAGGCCTACCCGAATGCGACGATCGACGAGTTGGTGGAGCTTGTCCGCAAGGAGCGCCGTGTGGAGCTTGCCTTCGAAGGTCTGCGCTACTACGACACCCGCACGTGGATGATCGCCACCCAGACCGACCGGGGTCCGATGTACGGCATGAACACGTCGGCCGTATCGAGCGGCAATGTTACGACGGACGATTTCTGGCAGCGCGTATCGTTCGAGAACCGCGTATTCAAAAACAACCACTATCTTTTCCCGTTCCCGCAGCGTGAACTGGACCGCAACAAGGTTCTGACGCAGAATTACGGTTGGTAAAGGAACAAAAAGCAACACACGTATGAAAATGACGAAATGGAAAACCATATTGTTCTGCGGATTGCTTCTCACGGGGCTTTCGAGCTGTGAGGATTCGCGGGAGGAATATCTGGACGAATACCAGACGCTGGTCTATTTCCGCAACAGCGGGGAGCAGGTTGTATCGCTCTACCTGACCGGCGAGAACACGACCTACAACATTCCGATCTGCAAGAGCGGTCGCGACCTCGAGGGTACGGCCGATGCGCAGATCGTGGCGATGGACCAGGCGCAGCTTGACATCTACAATCTCGAGAATGGCACGAACTATGCGCAGATTCCCGCGGACTGCTACAAGTTCCTGACGGAGAAGTCGTTCGCCTTCTCGAGCGACGAAGCCTACCAGGTTGCGAGCGTGGAGATCATGACCAACGCCGTGCAGGCGCTTCAGGAGGCGCATCCGGAGCTGGACTATGTGCTGGGGCTTCAGATCTATTCGTCGCAGCCGATCCGGGAGTCGGTGAATCTTCTGCTGCTGAGCCTGGAGATCGACGTTCCGCAGCTGTCGTTCACGAAATCGGGTCTTGTGCAGTCGTACTATACGGGAGACAGCCCGATGGTCAATACGTATGAGAACAGCGTGTCGCTGAATATCGACAACCACTGGGATTTCACGTGCGACCTGGAGGTTCTCGACCAGGAGTGGCTCGATGCCTACAACGAGGAGAACGGAACCTCGTACATGATGCTTCCGGCCGGGTCCTACGAGGTTCCCGCCCAGGTAAGCTTCGCCTCCGGAACGAGCTCCGCGGACTTCGAGATCACGGTGGATCGTTCGTCCCTCTCCCTGCTGCAGGACTACCTTCTTCCGGTGCGCCTTGCCAACAGTTCGAAGACGGAGTTCTCGACCGACGGGGATACGGCGCAGTACATGCTCAACGTGCGCATCGACCCCGACCAGATCTCCCTGACGGCGGACATGTTCTCGTCTCCCTTCACGAACACGGGCGACGGACAAGGGTATGCAGCCCTTGTCGACGGCGATGTTTCGGCCAATTCGTGGTGGCACTCCGTCTACAATGGAACCGCGGGCGATCCTGTCTGGGGCTTCTATCTCGACATTGCGCTCAACGAGCCGCTGTCGGCGATCGTGATCAGCTACGCTACGCGTTCCAACCCGAATGCCGTTCCCGCCGACATCCGTATCGGTGTCAGCAACGACGGGACGACGTGGACGGAGATCGGACGTGTCAACAAGGGACTTCCGACCGAGGCGCTCACCTGGGCGACCCTTCCTCCCTTCTCGTCGCCGGAAACCTTCACGTATGTGCGGTTCGGCGTTGTAGCGAGTGCCGGCGGCGCCGGCGGTGATCTGACCGTTTCGACCTTCTCCTGCGTATCGCTCTCGGAGTTTGCCCTTTACGGTGCGGATCTGACGAAATAGTTCATCGGGCCGGGTCGGCGGGGTTCTGGTTCTGTACGGAATTCCGTCGGCCCCCGGGCCGGAAAAACGATAAACCATGAAAATGAAACAATTTATAAAAAGCATAGTGTGGTTCGCTGCCGGAGTTGTACTGCTGGGCTCCGGATGTACGAAAGACACCACGGAATCGATGGGTTCCGGGACTTTCCAGATAGCGGACGAATACCTGACCTTCAGTTTCACGCAGGATCAGGAGATCGTGTTCATCCCCGTGCGGTCGAACGTCCCCGTGACGGAGTGGAAACTCACCTCGTCGGACGATTCGTGGTGCAAGGTCTCGAAGAGTTACAACAACCAGACGGGTCTGATGCTTGCCGTTCTGGCGAGCGAGGAGCCCGAGATGCGTTCGGCGACGATCACGGCCTCGGCCGGCGGCCCCGAATACAAGATTACGGTGCAGCAGCTCGGCTACGGGCCGGCGATCCTTGTTTCGAACGTGGGGGTTCCCGCCGAAGGAGGCTCCGTGAACCTCAAGATCACGTCGAATATCGAATATACGGTGGGGGATCCCCAGCTCGACGCACAGGATGCCGAAGGGTGGATCACCGCGAAGAGCGACGAGGAGACGACGCGCGCCTTTGCCGACCGGTTCTATTCGTACACCGCGGAGCCGAACATGCTTCCCTACAAGCGTATCGCCACGATTTCCGTCACTCCGGTCGATCCCCAGTACAAGGAGGTAGCTGCGACGTGTACGCTGACGCAGGAGCCGCAGGCGGTGGAATCTTCGGCCGAAGATCTGGACGATGAGGAAGTCCAGGCGCTGTCGGCGACGGCCAACCAGGCCCATGCGGGCAACGGTCCGGAGTTTACCATCGACGGCGACATGTCGACGAACTACCACTCTCCGTGGCAGCTTCCGTACGATAATCCGACGACGCAGTTCCCCGTGGAGTTGGAATATACGTTCGACGGCACGAAGTCGCTGGATTACATCCGCCTCTATTCGGGCACGGGTAACGGACGCCCGGGCAAGGTGGTGATCACCTACCTGCAGAAGGGTGCTTCGGACTATACGGCGATCTTCGATGCCTCGACGCCCTACAACCTGCAGCAGAAGGGCGGGGAGCAGACGATCACCTTCCCCGAGCGGGCGCAGAATGTGGAGAAGCTGAAATTGAGCTTCCTCGACGGTGCGGGCGACAACGGAGCCGGCGGCGGCTTTATCTCCATCAACGAGATCGAGTTCTACCACGTGAAGCGGATAGACCTCAACGAGCCGATCCTGAAGGTCTTCACCGACCTGTCGTGCATGGAGCTCCGCGAGGGCGTGACGCGTCAGGAGATCACGGCGCTCTACGGTCTGTCTCCCTACCTTGCGCAGGAGGTTGCCGTGCCTCTGATGGAGGGGTCGTACGATGCCAACGAATACGATTTCCGAGCCCACAGCTACGAGCCGTACAGCAACAACGAGATCAACCTGCAGCTGTTGACCAAGATGTACTCGCGCATGGACAACCCGACGGGTATCGAGGTGAAGGCGGGCGACAACATTCTGGTGTGCGTCGACAAGGTTCCGGCGGGCCAGAGCCTGAGCCTTGCCGTGTACGGCGAGGCGAGCGACGGCTACGGACCCAACTACGGCGGCACGTCGCAAGGCAATGCCTACGATACGGTGGATCAGGAGGTTCAGCTCCTTGCCGGAATGAACAGCATCGATATCACGGCGCCGGGCATGTGCTATGTGATGAATACGGCGACGACCCTTTCGAAGGCTTCGGAGCCTGTCAAGGTGCACATTCTGCGCGGCTGCGGCACGGTTCAGGGCTATTTCGACCTTGCGCGTCACCAGACCGACGAGAAATACCAGGAGCTTCTTGCGAAGTGCACCTACAAGTACTTCGTGGTCAAGGGCCACAAGATGATCTTCAACTTCCACACCTCACAGCTCCGTTCGGACGCTCCGACGTCGATCGTTTCGGGCATCCAGGCGTGGGACGACATTCTCACGTGGCAGCAGGAGCTGATGGGTCTCGACGACTGCGAGTACTTCAACAACCACATCATGGCCGTGTCGAGCACGAATCCGAACGCCTATATGGACGCTTCGAACCGGCGTGTGAACTTCTCGGCCTCGACGGCCCTGTACAAGATCATCACCCTCGAGCAGCTGCTTGCCGTTGAGGACAACTCCTGGGGCCCGGCCCACGAGGTGGGACACATCAACCAGGGCGCGATCAACTGGAAGAGCGCGAGTGAATCGTCGAACAACCTCTTCTCGAACTACGTGATCTACAAGATGGGCAAGTACGGATCTCGTGGCGACAAGCTGAGCGAGCTTGCGCTGAGCTGGGCCGAGAAGGAGACGTGGGCGCTGCTGGGCGATGCCACGCACCAGGGCGAGGATACCGAGCTGCACATGCGCATGAACTGGCAGCTGTGGATCTACTACCACCTGTGCGGTTTCGACACGGAGTTCTGGCCGAAACTCTTCCAGCTGCTGCGCGACGATCCTCTGCCGAGCGAGTTTTCGTCGAAGGACGATCCGGGTGCAAGCCAGCTGAAGTTCTACGTGAAGGCGTGCGACGCCGCCAAGCAGGACCTTACGGAGTTCTTCGAGACGTGGGGTTTCTTCCGCCCGCTGGACATCTACTACTCGCAGTACGGCGAGGC
Organism: Candidatus Alistipes faecavium; assembly: GCA_019118605.1. Taxonomy (GTDB): domain Bacteria; phylum Bacteroidota; class Bacteroidia; order Bacteroidales; family Rikenellaceae; genus Alistipes; species Alistipes faecavium. The sequence continues at coordinate 35,167 of DWYP01000038.1, forward strand.
GCGGTACTACGTCACCGATGCGATGATTGCCGAGGCGAAGTCCCAGGTTGCCGCGAAGGGCTATCCCAAGGCCGCTCCGATCCAGTACATCGAGGACCGTCAGGTGAAGGACAACGATCTGTACTGCGACATGGGCTACTACACGATCTTCAAGGACAAGAAGAAGATCACGAAGACTCCGTCGTGCACGGTTTCGGGCCGCACCTATACGGTATCGAACTGTGAGGAGGCCGTAGCCGTGGAGATCCGCAAGGTTGTCGGCGGCAAGATGGGCGATGTGGTCTACTTCTCGAACCTTTCGAGCTTCACGGTTCCCGACAAGGCGGATCTTAACGGCACGAAGCCCTACGCGGTGCAGGCCGACGGGGAGCGTATCCTGATTAACATGTAAAAACCATAAACGACAAAATAACCCGTTTCATGAAAAAAACCTTTTATAGTGCCCTGGTTCTGGCGGCAGCCTTCCTTCTCGGAGGCTGCTGCGGCCAGCCGGCCTCGTACACACTCCGCACGGATGTTCCCGAACGTCCCGCGGGACAGGAAGACATGGTAGCCTTTGCGGCGCCGAAACTCGATACGGTCCGAGTGGGCTTCATCGGTCTGGGCATGCGCGGCCCGGGGGCCGTGGAGCGTTTCACTCACATTCCCGGCACGAAGATCGTGGCGTTGTGCGACCTTCGCCCGGAGTGCGTGGCCGGGGCACAGCGGATCCTGGCGAATGCCGGGCTTCCGGCGGCTGCCGAATACAGCGGTTCGGAGGATGCCTGGAAGGGACTCTGCGAGCGTGACGACATCGACCTGGTATATATCGCCACCGACTGGAAGCACCACGCCGAGATGGGTATCTACGCGATGGAGCAGGGCAAGCACGCCGCCATCGAGGTGCCCGCGGCGATGACCCTTGAGGAGATCTGGTCGCTGATCAACACCTCGGAGCGCACGCGCAAGCACTGCATGCAGCTGGAGAACTGCGTGTACGACTTTTTCGAGATGAACACGCTGAACATGGCGCAGCAGGGGCTTTTCGGCGAGGTGCTGCACACCGAGGGCAGCTACATCCACAACCTGAAGGAGTTTTGGCCCTACTACTGGAACAACTGGCGCCTGGACTACAACCGCGAGCACCGCGGTGACGTCTATGCCACGCACGGCATGGGCCCGGCGTGCCAGCTGCTGGACATCCACCGCGGCGACCGCATGACGACGCTCGTGTCGATGGACACGAAGGCCGTGAACGGCCCGGCCTACATCGAGCAGACGACGGGCCAGGCCCCCGAGTCGTTCGCCAACGGCGACCATACGATGACGATGATCCGCACGCAGAACGGCAAGACGATCCACATCCAGCACGACGTGCTCACTCCGCGCCCCTATTCGCGCATGTACCAGCTCACGGGTACGAAGGGCTTTGCCAACAAGTATCCCGTCGAGGGATACGCGCTGGAGCCGGAGCAGGTCTCTTCGGATGAGATGCCCGACCATGAGAACCTCTCGGCGCACGGGTTCCTCTCTGCGGAGCAGCACGCGGCGCTTGTCGAGAAATACATGCACCCGATCATCCGGGAGGTGGGCGATCTGGCCCGCACGGTGGGCGGCCACGGCGGCATGGACTTCATCATGGACTACCGCCTTGTCTACTGCCTGCGCAACGGGCTTCCGCTCGACATGGACGTCTACGACCTTGCGGAGTGGTGCTGCCTGGCGCCCCTGTCGGCGCTGTCGATCGAGCACGGCTCGGCGCCCGTCGAGGTTCCCGACTTCACGCGCGGCGGGTGGAACAAGGTCAAGGGCTTCCGCCACGCCTTTGCGGAGTAGCCCGGACGACGGGGGCGGCCTGATGATGCCCGGCCCCGAGTTCGCCGATTGTTTTTTACGATTCAGGGCCGTATCGCGGTCCTGAATCTTTTTGTAATATGGCCTGTTTTGCGTATATTTGTTTTGTGCTGACCGTACGGACGCGGAAGAAGCCGACACGGGCCATCGGACGATGCCGGTGATCCCTTTATTCCGCGTTTCCGTCATAAACCCTTTCACCGATATGCAACGCACCCGACGCATGAATGCCAACCGCCTTTTCCTGATGGGCGGCTGCGTGGCGGCCACCGCCTCGCTGACAGGCTGCGGCCCGCAGTCGCCGAAGCCCCGTCCGATGAATATCCTCTACATCATGACCGACGACCATACGTCGCAGATGATGAGCTGCTACGACCGGCGCTATGCGTCGACGCCGAACCTCGACCGCATTGCGGCGGAGGGTGTGCGTTTCACGAACAGCTACGTGGCCAATTCGCTGAGCGGTCCGAGCCGTGCGTGCCTGCTCACGGGCAAACACTCCCACATGAACGGCTTCTACGACAACACGACGTGCGTGTTCGACAACACGCAGCAGACCTTCCCGAAGCTGCTGCAGGCGGCGGGCTACGAGACGGCGGTCGTGGGGAAGTGGCATCTGGAGAGCCTTCCGACGGGCTTCGACCACTGGGAGATCGTCCCGGGACAGGGCGACTACTACAACCCGCTTTTCATCACGCAGCGCGGCGACACGATCTGCAACGAGGGCTACATCACCACGCTGATTACCGACAAGAGCCTGCGCTGGCTCGAGGAGGAGCGTGACCCTTCGAAACCCTTCTGCCTGCTTGTGCACCACAAGGCGCAGCACCGCAACTGGATGGCCGACACGTGCAACCTTGCGCTCTACGAGGACCGGACGTTCGAACTTCCCGAGACGTTCTTCGACGATTACGCCGGACGTCCTGCGGCGGCCGCGCAGGAGATGTCGATCGCCTCGGATCACGACATGGATCCGGTCTACGACCTGAAGATGCTGCGCGAGGGCAAGCCGGGGCGCCTGAAAGGGGCCTATGAAAGCATCCTCGGGCGTTTGAATCCGGCGCAGCGTGCGGCGTGGGATCGCTTCTACGAGCCGCTGATCGAGGAGTTCTACCGCACGAACCCGCAGGGGCGGGCGCGTGCCGCGTGGAAATACAACCGCTACATGCGCGACTACCTCAAGACGCTGAAGTCCCTGGACGACAACGTCGGGCGGCTGCTGGACTACCTTGAGGAGTCGGGGCTTGCGGAGAACACGCTGGTGGTCTACACCTCCGATCAGGGCTTCTATATGGGCGAGCACGGGTGGTTCGACAAACGCTTCATGTACGAGGAGTCGTACCGCACGCCGCTGGTGATGCGCCTGCCGGGCGGAGCGCACGGCGACATCGACGAGATGGTGCAGAACATCGACTACGCGCCGACGTTCCTCGAACTGGCGGGTGCGGAGATCCCCTCCGATATCCAGGGCGAGTCGCTTATGCCGCTGCTGCGGGGCGAGAAGCCCGCCGACTGGCGGCGGTCACTCTACTACCACTTCTACGAATACCCGGCCGAACACATGGTCAAACGCCACTACGGGGTGAGCACCGCACGCTGGAAGCTGATCCACTTCTACAACGACATCGACCACTGGGAGCTCTACGACCTTCAGGAAGACCCGCACGAGCTGCACAACCGTTTCGGGGATCCGGCCTGTGCCGGGGCGCAGGAGGAGATGCTCGGGGAGTTGGTGCGTCTGCAGCGACAGTACGGCGATACGCTGGCCCTGCGGCGCAACGGCCCCGTAGCCGCCGGACGATAACCGGCATGACCTCCGCCTCCTTGCCCCGTCGGGGAAATATGCCGGAGGCAAAGGCGCAAAAGCGCAAAAGGGTGGAGGAAATCCGTATCTTTGCTGCTCGAAAAGCTCCGTTACGATGCCGAAACGCTTCGGAATACTGATGCTGCTGTTGCTGCTTTCGGGCCCGCGTGCCGGGGCGCAGCATCCCGACGACGAATACTATCCCTACGCCGGACGGGAGGAGCCGCGCGCCATGCTGGAGACCGACTCGATGCTCTTCTACCGGGCCGTGCAGTCGGTTCGCGACTTCTACGGCGAATGTTCGGACTTCAACCTTCCGCAGGTTCTGATCCTCCGCCGCGGCTTCGGATATGATGCGGAGCGCAGTTGGTGTTCGGGAATCGAGGTTCCGTACCGGAGCCTTGGGCTTCTGCGGCTGTTGGGCGCCGAGGAGACGTTCCACCCGGGTCTGACGCCCGCCGAGGGCCTCGCAGGCGCTGCGGGCGGCACGCGCGTGGTGCGCTTCGGCGGGAGCGAACCCCTTCAGCCGTACCAGGTCTCGGCGCGCTTCACCGACCGCAGCTACCGCTTCGGCGCCCGGGTTGCGGCCAGCGGCACATGGGGCCGGGGCTGGCGCTACTCGGCGGGGCTCGATGCCCGCACGGGCCCCGACATGCACGTCGAGGGGCTCTTCACGCATGCCGTGACCCCGGGAGTGTATGCCGCCAAACGCTTCTCCGGCGGTCTGTGTCTGTCGTTTGCGGCCGTTGTCCCGCTGTCGATCCGCGGCACGCGGCTCTCCTCTTCCGAAGAGGCCTTCACGCTGACCGGCGACCGGCTCTACAACCCCGCATGGGGATTCCAGGAGGGCAAAGTCCGCAACTCGCGCGTACGTCGCGAGATGCTTCCGCTGACGCTTCTCGCGTGCGAACTGCCGCTGGGCGCCGCGACCGTGCTGGAGGCGTCCTGCGGCGTGGAGGCCGGGACATCGAAATACAGCATGCTCGACTGGTTCGACGCCCGCACGCCGATGCCGGACAACTACCGCTGCCTTCCGAGCTACACCGGCGACCGTGAGACCGAACAGGTATGGCTTTCGCGCGACCCGCACTATACGCAGATCGACTGGGACGAACTCATCCGCCAGAACCGCATGGCCGGCGGCGAGGCGGTCTACACGCTCTCGGACCGCGTGACGCGCCTCACGCGCACGGACTTCCGACTGCTGCTCACCACGCGGCCCGATGCACGCCTGACGCTGCGCTGCGGCCTTGCCGTCGGGCGCAGGGCCGAACGCTTCTACAAGCAGATGCGCGACCTGCTGGGCGCCGGCTACCTGACCGACATCGACCAGTACCTCATCGACGACGATACCTACGGGAACCTTTTTCAGAACGACCTTCGGCATCCCGACCGGCGGATCGTCCGCGGCGACCGCTTCGGCTACGACTACCGGCTCACGCACCGCCGTGCGGAGCTGTTGTTCGAGGGATCGTACCGCTCGGATCGCCTGCGCGCCGACTTTTCGGCCAGTCTGGGCGACGATGCCGTCGTGCGACGCGGTTTCTACGAGAAGGAGCTCTTCCCGGGCGCGCAGTCCTGCGGCCCCTCGCGCACGCTGCACTTCACGCCGTGGACGCTGAAAGCCACCGTGGGCTGGTCGTTCGCTACGTGGCGCTACATGGAGGCTTCGGTGCTGGCCGCGGCACGCACGCCCGAGGCCGCGATGCTCTTCTACCAGCCGCTCTACAACAACCGCACGGTGGATAATCCGGTGTGCGAGCGCACCTGGGCCGCAGAGATGACTTACCGCCAGACGGGCGAGCGCTTCGAGTGGCAGGCGACGCTCTTCGCCGCGATGACGCTCGACGGCATGGAGACGCGCCGCTACTACGACGACATGTCCGCGGTCTACTGCGACATGGCCACCACGGGCATCGGACTGCTCCGCGCGGGCGTGGAACTGGGGGCGTCGCTTCGCCTGTCGTACCGCTGGCGGCTGTCGCTGGCCGCTTCGGCGGGGCGCTACCGCTACATCCGCGACCCGCGGGTCACGGTACTCTCGGATGTCGACAATACGGCTGTCGACACGGGCTCGGTAAGCCACATGGGCGGCTGTACGATCGGAGGAGCCCCGCAGCTTACGGCTGCGGCCGAGGGATCGTGGTTCGGCCCGAAAGGGTGGGGCGCCGGCGTATCGATGGGATATGCCGGGATCCGGTACGTCGAACCCATGCCGCTGCGGCGCACCGACCGCATCGCCTCGCAGGCGGGCATCACGCCCGAGGCCTTCGAGGCCTTCACGCACCAGCAGCGGCTTCCCGATGCCGTGACGCTCGACGCCTCGCTGTTCAAGACCTTCTATTTCGAACGTTCGCGCCTCACGGTGTCGTTGCTTCTCCATAACCTTCTGGGCGACAGCGACGTGATATACAACGGCTACGAATCGCTGCGCGTGCGTCGTGTCACGGCGGGCGACGCGACCTTCTATACGCCCCACGCCACACGGTATACCTACGCCTGGCCGCGGTCGTTCTATTTGACGGTTTCATACCGATTCTGATCCGGGAGATAAAAATCCGTCAGTATTTTTGGGTTTTTGGTGATAATTTCGTATTTTGAAGGGCGAAACGAACCCATTAAAACTTCAGGAAAGATGATTGTCGGAATTCCCAAGGAGATCAAGAACAACGAGAACCGCGTGGCTCTCACCCCGTCGGGAGCCCGGGAGCTGGCCAAACGGGGTCACAAGGTCTGTGTGCAGGCCTCGGCCGGTGAGAACAGCGGCTTTCCCGATGAAGCCTATCGGGCCGCCGGGGCGACGATCCTTCCCACGATCGGGGAGGTCTACGCCGCAGCGGAGATGATCCTCAAGGTCAAGGAGCCGATCGAGCCCGAATACGGGCTTGTGCGTGCCGGACAACTGGTTTTCACCTATTTCCATTTTGCGAGCAGCGAGGCCCTCACGCGTGCGATGCTTGCGAGCGGTGCCGTCTGCTGCGCCTACGAGACCGTCGAACGGGCCGACCGGTCGCTTCCGCTGCTGATTCCGATGTCGGAGGTTGCCGGGCGCATGGCGGCGCAGGAGGGGCGCTATTTCCTTGAGAAGCCCCGCGGCGGCAAGGGAGTGCTGCTGGGCGGCGTCCCGGGCGTGAAGCCCGCGAAGGTCTTCGTCATCGGCGCGGGAGTCGTCGGCACGGCCGCGGCCCGCACGGCCGCCGGTACGGGCGCCGACGTGACGATCTGCGACATCTCGCTGCAGCGGCTCACGTACCTTGCCGACGTGATGCCCAAGAACGTCAAGACGCTGATGTCCTCCGAATACAACATCCGCGAGGAGTTGAAACACGCCGACCTGGTCATCGGTTCGGTGCTGATCCCGGGAGCCAAGGCGCCGAAGCTCGTCACGCGGGACATGCTCCGCGACATGGAGCCGGGCACGGTGATGGTCGACGTGGCCATCGACCAGGGAGGCTGCTTCGAGACTTCGCACCCGACGACACACGAGGATCCGGTCTACTACGTCGACGGCATGCTGCACTACTGCGTGGCCAACATCCCCGGGGCGGTGCCCCGCACGTCGACCCTTGCGTTGACCAACGCGACGCTTCCCTACGCCCTGGAACTGGCCGACAAGGGGTGGCGGCGCGCCGCGCGGGAGAATCCGGAACTGCGCGCGGGGCTGAACATTGTCGAGGGAAAGGTCGTTTACCGCCCGGTCGCCGAGGCGTGGGGCCTTCCCTGCGAGCCGCTCACTCTCTGACAGCGAATGCGTTGGAGCCGAACATCCGAATCCGGAATCTCCGGCCCACCCCTGAGGCTTCCCCGATCCATCGCTGCGGATCGGGGACGCTTCGGCTGTGGGGGAGACGATATTTTGTGCGAATTGTTTTTGAAATTATTAAATAATTCATATATTTGCAAGAAACAAAGCGAGTTACACGGGCTGCTGCGGTTTCATATCGTTTGAAAAATCTCCCGGGGATTGCCGTTTCGGCATCGTGATGCGGGGATTGGATTACGAATTGTAAGCAAGCGGGCGGGAAAACCCCGTCCGGAAGCGGGGCAGGGGCCCGTCCCCGGGCCGAACGCCGCGGCATCAGCCCGAACGAAGCAAACGAACAATGTAACGGTGGCGTTCGCCGCACGGAAGCGTGGGGCGGCGTCACTGAAGTTTTACCCGAAATAATAAGGATTGTGTATGAGTGACAGACTGTACATTTTCGACACGACGCTGCGCGACGGCGAGCAGGTGCCCGGCTGCCAGCTGAACACCACCGAAAAGATCGAAGTGGCGAAATTGCTCGAAAGCCTCGGGGTGGACATCATCGAGGCGGGATTTCCGATCTCGAGCCCCGGGGATTTCAACTCCGTGCTTGAGATCTCGAAGGCCGTCTCGGAGCCGACGATCTGCGCCCTGACGCGTGCCGTCGAGAAGGACATCGACGTGGCGGCCGACGCGCTGCGCCTTGCCAAGCGCAAGCGGATCCATACGGGTATCGGCGTTTCGCCGCAGCACATCTACGACAAACTGCGTTCGAATCCGGAAGAGATTCTCGCGCGTGCGATCGCGGCGGTGAAATACGCCAAGCGCTACGTCGAGGACGTGGAGTTCTACGCCGAGGATGCCGGGCGCGCCGACGTGGAGTACCTTGCGCGTGTTGTCGAGGCGGTGATTGCGGCGGGTGCCACGGTGGTGAACATCCCCGACACGACGGGCTACTGCCTTCCGAACGAATACGGCGCGAAGATCAAGTACCTTGTCGACCATGTTCCGAACATCGACCGGGCGATCATCTCCACGCACTGCCACAACGACCTGGGTATGGCCACGGCCAACACGCTGAGCGGCATTCTGAACGGCGCGCGCCAGGCGGAGGTGACGATCAACGGCATCGGCGAGCGTGCGGGCAACACCTCGCTCGAAGAGGTGGTGATGACGCTCCGCTGCCACAAGGACGTGGCCATCGACACGGGCATCGACTCGCGGCTGATCACCAAGGCCTCGCACCTTGTGTCGAGCCTGATGAACATGCCCGTGCAGCCCAACAAGGCGATCGTGGGGCGGAATGCCTTCGCGCACTCGTCGGGCATCCACCAGGACGGGGTGCTGAAGGACCGCCAGACCTACGAGATCATCGACCCGCAGGACATCGGACTCAACGAGTCGGTCATCGCGCTGACGGCGCGCAGCGGTCGTGCGGCGCTTGTTCACCGCCTCGAGCTGCTGGGCTACGACCTCACGCAGGAGGAGTTGGACGCCACGTACGAGAAGTTTCTGGCCCTTGCCGACAAGAAGAAGGAGATCCACGACTACGACCTGCTTTACCTTGTGGGCGACATCGACCGCATGAAGCAGCAGTCCATTGCGCTGAAGTTCCTGCAGGTTACCGCGGGCACGCTGCTTCCTACGGCGACGCTGGTGCTGAAGTTCGGCGACCACGAACGCATGGCGATCGCCACGGGCAACGGCCCGGTGGATGCGGCGGTTTCGGCCATCAAGACGCTCATCAACGAGAAGGTCGTGCTTTCGGAGTTCCTGATGCAGGCCATCACGCGGGGCTCGAACGACGTGGGGCGCGTGCACGTGCAGGTGCAGTGCGGAAGCCGCACGGTGCACGGATTCGCCGCGCATACCGATACCACGCGCGCATCTGTCGAGGCGTTTCTCGACGCGCTGCGCGCCCTGAACGTAACCGAACGAATCGACGAAGAGGAGGCATAACCCATGGGAAAGACACTTTTGGACAAGATCTGGGACGCGCACACGGTGCGTGTCGAGGAGGGGGGCCGGTGCGTGCTCTACATCGACCGGCAGTACATCCACGAGGTGACCTCTCCGGTTGCCTTCGCGGGGCTCGAACGCCGGGGCATCGGCGTGGCGCGGCCCGCGCAGATCACGGCGACGGCCGACCACAACATCCCCACCGAGAACCAGCACCTCCCGATCGAGGAGCCCGAGTCGCGGCGTCAGGTCGCGGCGCTGGAGGCGAACTGCGCGAAATACGGCATCGAACACTTCGGCGTGGGGAACCCTCGCCAGGGCATCGTGCATATCATCGGCCCGGAGCTGGGCTTCACGCAGCCGGGCATGACGATCGTCTGCGGCGACAGCCATACCTCGACCCACGGGGCGCTGGGCGCTGTGGCCTTCGGCGTGGGTACGTCGGAGGTCGAGATGGTCTTTGCGAGCCAGTGCATCCTTCAGACCAAGCCGCGCACGATGCGCATCACGGTCGACGGGGCGCTGCAGCCGGGCGTCGAGGCCAAGGACGTGATCCTCTACATCATCTCGCAGATCACCGCTTCGGGCGGCACGGGCTATTTCATCGAGTTCGCCGGGAGCACGATCCGCTCGCTCTCGATGGAGGGACGCATGACGGTCTGCAACATGAGCATCGAGTGCGGGGCGCGCGGGGGCATGATCGCCCCCGACGAGAAGACCTTCGAATACCTCCGGGGCCGGGAGCGTGCGCCGCAGGGTGCGGCGTTCGACGCGGCCGTTGCGCGGTGGCGGGAACTTTACAGCGACCCGGACGCCTCCTTCGACAAGGAGTACCGCTTCGATGCCGCCGACATCCGCCCGATGATTACCTACGGCACGAACCCCGGCATGGGCATGGCGATCGACGGCACGATCCCTTCCGCCGCGGATCACAAGGCGCTGGATTATATGGGCTTCCAGGCCGGGGAGCGGATGCTCGGCAAGGCTGTCGACTACGTCTTCGTGGGCAGCTGCACGAACGGCCGCATCGAGGATCTTCGACGCTTTGCGCAGCTGGTCGCCGGACGGCGCAAGGCCGAAGGCGTCACGGCCTGGATCGTTCCGGGCTCGAAGGGCGTCGAGGCGCAGGCGCGCGCCGAGGGTCTCGACCGGATCCTCGCCGACGCGGGCTTCGCGCTGCGCCAGCCGGGCTGCTCGGCCTGCCTGGCGATGAATGCCGACAAGATTCCCGCGGGGAAATACAGCGTCTCGACCTCGAACCGCAATTTCGAGGGACGCCAGGGCCCGGGCGCGCGCACGATGCTTTCGGGCATCGCCGTAGCCGCGGCCGCAGCCGTCACGGGACGGATTTCGGATCCCCGGGAGGTCTTCGGAATCAAATAGTTTCACTTTAACGGAAACACGCATCATGTCCATACCCAAATTCGAGACCTTCACCTCGGGGGCGGTGCCCGTCGAGGTGGAAAACATAGATACCGACCAGATCATCCCGGCGCGCTTTCTGAAGGCCACCGAGCGCAAGGGCTTCGGCGACAATCTGTTCCGCGACTGGCGTTACGACGCCTCGGGGGCACGCGTCGCGACCTTTCCGCTGAACGATCCCCGCTACGAGGGGCGCATCCTGGTCGCCGGCCGGAACTTCGGCTGCGGGAGCTCGCGGGAGCATGCCGCCTGGGCGATCGCCGACTACGGGTTCCGGGTCGTTGTGTCGAGCTTCTTCGCCGACATTTTCCGCAACAACGCGCTCAACAACGGACTGCTTCCGGTGCGGATCGGGGAGGCGTTCCTGCGCGAGATCTTCGACGAGATCCGCCGCGACCCTGCGGCGCAGTTCACCGTGGATCTCGACAACCAGCTCTTCACGATCGTGCGGAGCGGCCACAGCACGCCGTTCGAGATCGACGCCTATAAGAAACGCTGCCTGCAGAACGGCTACGACGACGTCGACTACCTTGTGAGCATCTCCGACCAGATCGGAGCCTACGAACAGTCCCGCCGATGAGCGCCGTGAGCGATCGCACGCCCCGCCGCCGGGTGGAGATTCTCGACACCACGCTGCGCGACGGAGAACAGACCTCGGGAGTGTCGTTCAACGCCCGGGAGAAGCTCTCCATTGCGCGTCTTCTGCTCGAGGAGCTTCACGTGAGCCGCATCGAGATTGCCTCGGCGCGGGTCTCCCCGGGGGAGCAGCAGGCCATCCGCCGCATTTCGGAGTGGGCTGCGGCCCGGGGCTATACCGAGCGGGTCGAGGCCCTGGGCTTCATCGACGGGGGCACGTCGCTCGACTGGCTCGGGGAGGCGGGCTGCCGGGTTGTGAACCTGCTGGCCAAGGGCTCGCGCAAACACTGCGAGGGACAGCTGCGGCGCACGCCTGCGCAGCACCTTGCCGACGTGCGCGCGGCGATCGAACAGGCCGTCGACCGCGGCATGGGTGTGAACCTCTACCTCGAGGACTGGTCCAACGGCATGCTGCACTCCCCGGACTATGTCTACGCGATGCTCGACGCGCTGGCCGATGCTCCCGTCAGGCGTTTCATGTGCCCCGATACGCTGGGTGTGCTCGATCCCTACGATACGGAGCGATTCTGCCGCGATCTTGTGGCGCGCTATCCGGGCCTGCGGTTCGACTTCCACGCCCACAACGACTACGACCTTGCCGTGGCGAATACCGCCGCGGCGGTGCGTGCGGGCTTCCAGGGCGTGCACGTCACGGTCAACGGCCTGGGCGAGCGGGCGGGGAACGCGCCGCTGTCGAGCACCGTGGCGGTGCTTCACGACCGCCTTCGCTGCGACACGGGGATCGACGAATCGAAGATCAACCTCGTGAGCCGCACGGTCGAGACCCATACGGGCATCCGCATTCCCGCCAACCGACCGATCGTGGGCGCGAACGTCTTCACGCAGTGCGCGGGGATCCATGCCGACGGCGACAACAAGAACCACCTCTATTACAACGAGCTTCTTCCCGAGCGCTTCGGGCGGGTGCGCGAATACGCCCTTGGCAAGACCTCGGGCAAGGCCAACATCCTGAAGAACCTCGAGATGCTGGGCATCGACCTCGACGAGGCGTCGATGGTCAAGGTGACGGCGCGGGTCGTGGAGCTGAGCGACAAGAAGGAGCAGGTCACGGCGGAGGATCTTCCCTACATCATCGCCGACGTGTTGCGCTACGACCAGGCGGAGACCCCCGTGCGGATCCTGAACTACAGTCTTTCGCTGGCGCAGGGGCTGCGTCCCGTTGCGACGCTGAAGATCGAGATCCACGGCCGGGCGTACGAACAGACGTCGGTCGGCGACGGGCAGTACGACGCCTTCATGCGTGCTGTGCGTCAGATCTACAAGCACCAGCTTTCGCGGGAGTTCCCGATGCTTCGCGACTATACGGTGTCGATTCCTCCCGGGGGCCGCACCGACGCCTTCGTGCAGACGATCATCACGTGGGAGATGGACGGCCGGGAGTTCAAGACGCGGGGTCTTGACGCCGACCAGACTGAGGCGGCGATCAAGGCGACGGTCAAAATGCTGAATATCATCGAAACCAATCACAAAGACCATGGAATATAAGATAGCACTCCTTCCGGGAGACGGGATCGGCCCCGAGATCATAGCCGAGGCCACGAAGGCGCTGGACCGCGTGGCCGCCAAATACGGACACCGCTTCGAATACCGACGTGCGCTTGTCGGCGCCGCGGCGATCGACGCCACGGGCGACCCCTATCCCGACGAGACGCACCGCGTGTGCTGCGAGTCGGACGCGGTGCTTTTCGGGGCGATCGGCGACCCGAAATACGACAACAACCCCACGGCGAAGGTACGCCCCGAACAGGGACTTCTGCGTATGCGCAAGTCGCTGGGGCTCTTTGCGAACCTGCGCCCCGTCGCACTGTTCGACGCCCTTGCCGACCGCTCGCCGCTGAAGGCCGAGGTGGTGCGGGGCACCGACTTCATCTGCGTGCGGGAGCTTACCGGAGGCCTCTACTTCGGACGCCCGCAGGGCCGCGACCAGAACGGCACGCACGCCTTCGACACCTGCTCCTATACGACGATGGAGATCGAGCGGGTGCTGCACGTCGCCTTCCGCCTTGCCATGTCGCGGCGTCGGAAGCTGACGGTCGTCGACAAGGCCAACGTGCTCGAGACCTCGCGGCTGTGGCGTGAGACGGCGCAGCGCGTTGCTGCGGAGTATCCCGAGGTGGCTGTCGACTACATGTTCGTCGACAACGCCGCGATGCAGATCATCCGACAGCCGAGCCATTTCGACGTCATCGTCACGGAGAACATGTTCGGCGACATCCTCACCGACGAGGCGAGCGTCATCAGCGGATCGCTGGGCATGCTGTCGTCGGCGAGCGTCGGAGCCGAGGTGGCGCTTTTCGAGCCGATTCACGGCTCCTATCCGCAGGCTGCGGGCAAGAACATCGCCAACCCGATGGCGACGATCCTCTCGGCGGCGATGCTTCTCGAGCACCTGGGCCTCGATGCCGAAGGGCGTGCCGTGCGCGAGGCGGTCGATGCGGCCCTGAAGGCCGGGGTGGTCACCGAGGACCTTGCGGCCCCGGGGGCACACGCATATTCGACCTCGGAGGTCGGCGACTACGTGGCCGCGCATATCTGATCGGGGGACGAGCTCCGAAGCCGATGATGCAGACCGTTTTCGCGGTCTGCATTTTTTGTACTATCTTTGCAGGGTCGTTAAACAACCCCGGAGGTTCGTCTCGCGAACCCCGGAAAAAAGGATAAGCAACCTATGGCAGGATCGAATTTTGTGGATTACGTCAAAATATTCGCCCGCTCGGGCCACGGAGGCGCCGGCTCGGCGCACTTCCGCCGGGAGAAGTTCGTGGCCTTCGGCGGCCCCGACGGCGGCGACGGAGGCAAGGGCGGGAGCATCGTCCTGCAGGGCGACCGTCAGTACTGGACGCTCATCCACCTCAAATACCAGCGCCACCGGTTCGCCGAGGACGGCGAGAACGGCTCCGGGGCGCGCTCTTCGGGCAAGGACGCGAAGGACATCGTGATTCCCGTGCCGCTGGGCACCGTGGCGCGCCGCGTCGTGGAGCTGGAGGACGGCACGACGACCACCGAAATGGTGGGGGAGGTGACCTCCGACGGCGAGCGCCTCGTGCTGCTGCAGGGCGGCCGCGGCGGCCTCGGTAACTGGCATTTCAAGAGCGCCACGAACCAGACCCCGCGCTATGCGCAGCCGGGCGAGGAGGGCGACGAAGGGGCCTTCATCCTCGAGCTGAAGGTGCTGGCCGACGTCGGGCTGGTGGGCTTTCCCAATGCGGGCAAGTCGACGCTGCTGTCGGTGGTTTCGGCCGCGAAACCCAAGATCGCCAATTATGCCTTCACGACGCTGGAGCCCAACCTGGGAATCGTCGAGGTGCGCGACCACAAGTCGTTTGTCATGGCCGACATCCCGGGCATCATCGAGGGGGCGCACGAGGGGCGCGGTCTGGGCACGCGCTTTCTGCGCCACATCGAACGGAACTCGGTGCTGCTGTTCATGATCCCGGCCGACAGCGACGACATCCGCCGCGACTACGAGATCCTGCTGGGCGAGCTGACGCAGTACAACCCGGAGCTGCTGGACAAGGAGCGGCTGCTGGCCGTCACGAAGTGCGACATGCTCGACGAGGAGCTGATGGAGCAGATGCATGCGCACCTTCCCGAGGGCATTCCTTCGGTCTTCATCTCCTCGGTTTCGGGGCTGAACATCCAGCGTCTCAAGGACATGCTGTGGGAAGCGCTGCAGCGGTAGGGAATACGATCCCGCGGTTGCAGACGTGCAGGGTGTATTTCCCTGCGAAATAGTCGATGATTCCGATCAGGGAGCCCGTTCCGGAAGGTACGGGCTCCTTTGCATATTCGCAGGTGGAGGCCGTGCGCACCGTGAAGCGGTTCCCTTGGGCGTCGAGGATCGTGTGCTCGGTGGTGATGCTGCGCCCGGTTTCGGGATCCGTGTCGCACCAGAACCCGCTCTCCTCGAAACGCACGTTGTCGAACCGCACCCGGGTGTCGACATGCGCGAAATCCACCTCCGCGAACGACAGCGTGGCCGTGTGCGGGGCTTCGCCCTCGCCGGGAAGTGCGACGCTGAGATAGCGCGGGAGGTCTTCGTGCGGGATCCTTCCGACACCCTCTTCCCCGGGCTCCGTCCCGAGGAGGATCTTCCCGCCGTATTCGCAGAGCTCCAAGCCGTTGCAGCGCACTGTCAACAGGGCCCCGCAGGGATATTCGTCGGCCAGGGCCGTGTGGTCGGCCGCGATCGAGATTCCGCCGGTTGCGTCCTGTATGACAATCGTCTTGTAAAATTCCCCGTAAAGGTCGTTTGCGACGATCCAGCCGCGGATCACGATGTCGCGGGTCACCGTCGCATGGCTCTTTCCGTCGCAGAGGGTTTTCAGATAGGCGATCGTGTGCTGCGCCTCCTCCGACGGATTCCCCGGCGACGAGGGCTCGGTCGCCTTGTCGCACGCAGCGCAGATCGCTGCCGCAAGGAGTGCCGCGGCCATCCTAATCCATCTCCGAGCAGTCGTTTTCATCGCGCAGCTTGAGTATGTAATGCCCGTCGCCCGAATCGTCGTACTGGAGGATTCCCGCGAGCGCAACCCTTCCGAGGGGCAGCTCGTCGTCGGCAAAATCGGCATACGTGCGGACATAGGTAAGGATTTCCTCTCCCCGGTCGTTGACGAACCGCCTGTACCCGGCCCATCCCGCCTCGGATTCGTCACCCTCCTCGGGCGCGTATTGCAGCCCCTCGATGCGGACGAGAGTGCCGCACATCCGGGGCTCCAGCCCGGAAATCGTGCGGAGCGCCGGGACAACCTCCTCCAGCTCCTCCCCGCAGCGTGCGAGCGAGCGGTCGAGCGCGGCCCGGGATCCGATGTAGTCCACGTCATACCCGCTTCCGGGTTCGGCGGCGCGCCCGGCCTGCAGGACGCCGCGGCTCTGTCCGACGACCAGCCCTTCGAGCTGCAGCACGACGCGGCATCCTACGGGGAAATCGTTGTGCAACTGGTCGATGCCGGCCATTACCTCCAGTGCGGCATGATCCTCCTCGATGCAGAGCGAGCGGTAGAAATTCCCCGCGCGGTCGGAACTTGTGACGATGCCCGTCACGGTGACGGGCGCCTCGACCGTAAAGGGCTTCCCGGCATACCCGCCGCGCAGGGATGCGAGGGACGACGTGGCGGCCTGACAGACGCTTTCGGCGGGAGGCGCCTCGAAGCGCGAGTCGTAACACCCGCAGAGCGCAAGGCCCGAAGCGATGCATCCTGCGGCGATCGTGAGGCACCTCCGGAACATGGTGAAAGGGAATGGTAAGGAGTTATTCCTCGATGCGCGAGTCCTTCAGTCCGAGGAAATAGAGGATTCCGTCGAGCCCGATTGTCGAAATCGACTGGCGCGCCGTGGCCTTGACCTTCGGCTTGGCGTGGAAAGCGATTCCGAGGCCTGCGAGGTTGAGCATCGGGAGGTCGTTCGCCCCGTCTCCTACGGCCACCGACTGCGCGATGTTGATCGACTCGAACTGGCAGAGCAGACGCAGCAGCTCGGCCTTGCGGCGCCCGTCGACGATCTCCCCGACATAGCGTCCCGTGAGTTTTCCGTCTTCGATCTCCAGCTCGTTGGCATATACGTAGTCGAACCCGTACTTCTGTCGGAGGTAGTTTCCGAAGTATGTGAAACCTCCCGAGAGGATTGCGGTCTTGTATCCCACGCGCTTGAGGATGGTCATCATGCGCTCGAGCCCCTCGGTGATGGGGAGGTTGCGGGCTATGTCCTCCATGACCGAGACATCGAGGCCCTTGAGCAGCGCGACGCGGCGTGTGAAGCTTTCGCAGAAGTCGATCTCCCCGCGCATGGCGCTGGCAGTGATCTCCCGCACCTGGTTCCCGACCCCTGCGCGTTCGGCGAGTTCGTCGATCACTTCGGTCTCGATGAGCGTGGAGTCCATGTCGAAGCAGATCAGTCGTCGGCTGCGGCGGTAAATGTCGTCCTTCTGGAAGGAGACGTCGAGTCCTATTTCGGAGAGGTTCATGAACCCCTCCTGCATGGTGCTCCGCTCCTCGTCGGAGAGCGTTCCTCGCACGGAGAGCTCGATGCAGGCCTTTGCCGCGCGGTCGTCCTCGCGCAGGGGCATGCGGCCCGTCAGACGCTTTATGGCGTCGATGTTGAGACCGTGCTCCGCGACGACCTTCGTCACCTCGGCGATATGCCGTGCGGTGACGATTCTTCCGAGCAGGGTGATGATGTACCGGTTCTTTCCCTGGAGGCCGACCCAAGCGTTGTACCGCTCCTCGGAGATGGGCGTGAAGCGGATCATCACCCCGAGTTCGGAGGCTTTGAACAGCAGCTCCTTCATGATGCTTCCGGATCGGTCGGAGGTGGTCATGATGAGGATTCCGAGCGTCAGCGACTGGTGGATGTTCGCCTGCCCGATGTCGAGGATGAAGGCGTCGTACCGGGCGAGGATTTCGGTCAGCGACGAAGTCATTCCGGGCTTGTCCTCTCCGGAGATGTTTATCTGGATGATCTCAACGGCATTTTCCATGATAGTTTCTGTTGGTAAGGGTCAAAAAGCGAAGACAAAGTTAATAAAGTTCTCTTTTTTTTGGTATTTTTGTGGTCAAAACTTGGAACGAATGCTTTTGAATTTTCTTGCAACGGAGGCTCCGGCCCCGCTGATCGTGCCGGACAGCATCCAGAAGGCGAATTTCGTCGAGGCGGTGCAGAAACTTGCGAACCTCGACGTGAAGGAGATCCTCCACGACCTGGTGGGCCAGGCCGTATGGATCGTCATCAAACTGTTGATCGCCCTGGCGGTTTACTATATCGGGCGATGGGTTCTCCACCGCATCGTGCGGCTTGTTGAGCGGGCCATGGAGCGCCGCCAGGTGGATGTATCGCTGCGCTCGTTCACGCTCAATACGATCCGTGCGGTCTTTCTTCTTCTGCTGCTTCTGATCGTTGTTTCGACGCTGGGCGTGAATGTGACGTCGCTCATTGCCGTGGCGTCGGCCGCGACGCTGGCCATCGGTATGGCATTGAGCGGCACGGCGCAGAACTTTGCCGGCGGGGTGATGATTATGCTGATGAAGCCCTACCGCGTGGGCGACTACATCTCGGCGCAGGGACAGTCGGGGACCGTGCGGGAGATCAAGCTCTTCTCGACGGTGATCACGACGACCGACAACCAGACGATCTACATCCCGAACAACTCGATCGCCACGGCGATCATCGACAACTACTCGACGGCCGAACTTCGGCGTGTGGACTGGACGGTGGGGATCTCCTACGGCGACGACGTGGACGCGGCGCGCGGGGCGATTCTTGCGATGCTGAAGGGCGATCCGCGGATTCTTCCCGATCCGGAGCCGGTGGTGTGGGTTGCGGCGCTTGCCGACAGCTCGGTGAACCTTACGATCCGCTGCTGGACGCAAAACGCCGACTACTGGAACGTCTTTTACGAATACAACGAACGTTTTTACAAGGAGCTGCCCCGGCATGGCATCAGCTTCCCCTTCCCCCAGATGGACGTCCACCTGAAGAAGGAGTCGTGATGCCGCCCGCGGGGGCGGGGCAGACGCCACAAATAATAACTAAACCTTACGAAAATTATGGAACTGAAAGAGATTCTGGCCATTTCGGGCCAACCGGGCCTTTACAAATATGTGGCGCAGTCGACGCGCGGCGTGATCGTGGAGTCGCTGCTCGACGGACGGCGCATGAACGCTTCGGCGCAGTCCCGCGTGAGCGCGCTGTCGGAGATATCGATGTTCACCGAGGGCGACGACATTCCTCTTGCCGACGTTTTCACGCGCATCTACGAACATACGGGCGGCAAGGAGGCGATCAGCCCGAAGTCGAGCCCCGAGGAGCTGAAGGCCGCCTTCGCGGAGGTGCTTCCGGAGTACGACCGCGAGCGGGTGCACGTCTCGGACATCAAGAAGTGCTTCGCGTGGTACAACACGCTGCTGCAGGCCGGGTTCACGGAGTTCAAGCTCCCGGCCGAGGATCAGCCCTCCGAGGAGTAACCCTTTCCGGCGACCTCGGCCTGCCGCACGGAACCGGCGGCCCCGGCCTGCCGCATTGAACCGCCAAGAACACAGGAGCCGGTTCCTCGTCGCGAGGAACCGGCTCCTGTGCGTCATACCATGCCCGAAGCTGCCGCCGGGTCAGAGGTTGTGCGAGAGGGGCGCGGGCACCGCCGCCGAAAGGTCATAGGCTCCCCACCGCTCGGCCACGTAGTCGAGCGTGGCGAAGAGCTCCCCGACGTCGAGCGACGTCACGAGCTTGAGCCGCGTGGACTTGAAGTCGGGCAGCCCCTTGAAATAGTTGGTCAGGTGGCGCCTCATTTCGAGAATTCCCACATGGTCCCCCTTGATTTCGAGCGACTTCCGCAGGTGCTCCTTGGCAATGGCCACGCGCTCCGTGACAGAGGGCTGGGGTAGGACCTCTCCCGTGGCGAGATAGTGCTTCACCTCGCGGAAGATCCACGGACGGCCGTACGTCGCGCGCCCGATCATTATGCCGTCGACGCCGTATCGGTCGAACATCTCCCGGGCCTTGGGCCCCGAGTCGACGTCGCCGTTCCCGATGATCGGGATCCGGATCTGCGGGTTGTTCTTCACGCGTCCGATGAGCGTCCAGTCGGCCTCTCCGCGGTACATCTGCGCGCGCGTGCGGCCGTGGATCGTGAGGGCCGCGATTCCGACGTCCTGCAGGCGCAGGGCAATCTCCTCGATGTTCTTCGACTCTTCGTCCCACCCGAGGCGCGTCTTCACCGTCACGGGCTTGTTCACCGCGCGCACGATCTGTCGCGTCATCTCGACCATCAGGTCGGGGTTGCGCATCATTCCCGACCCTGCGCCGCGCCCGGCGATCTTCTTCACCGGGCAACCGAAGTTGATGTCTATGAGGTCGGGCCCCGCGGCCTCGGCCATGCGCGCCGCCTCGACCATCGGTTCGATCAGGTGTCCGTAGATCTGGATGCCCACGGGCCGCTCGGCGTCGTCTATTTCGAGCTTCTTGAGCGATTTTGCAGCGTCGCGGATCAGGCCGTCCGAGGAGATGAACTCCGTGTATACGACATCGGCTCCGAAGCGTTTGCACATGTATCGGAACGAGGGGTCGGTGACGTCCTCCATGGGTGCGAGCAGCAGGGGCTGTTCTCCGAGGTCTATGTCGGCGATTTTCATGCTTCTTCGGGTTCTTGCGGACGGTGGGTGACGAGTATTTTGTCGATTCGGGCTCCGTCCATGTCGACGATTTCGAACGAGAAACCGCACCATTCGAGTTTTTCGCCCGTTGCGGGGATATGTCCGAGCAGGTCGAGGATCAGACCGCTGACGGTGTTGTAGGCATTGGCGGGGAAGTCGTCCTCGACGCCGAACGCGGCGAGGAAGTCGTAGAAGGGGCACTGCCCGTCGACGAGTGCGCTACCGTCGTCGCGTCGCACGATGTCGGGTTCCTCGCGGGGGTCGGGGAGTTCGCCGACGAGCGCCTCGAAGATGTCTTTGAGGGTGATGATTCCGCGGGTGACACCGAATTCGTCGCAGATGATTCCGTACCCGAGCTGTTCGTTGCGGAGCTGTTCGAGGGCGTTGTAGACTTCGAACTCCTCGTGGAAGAATTTTCCGGGAGTGATCAGTTTTCGGATATCGAAGTCGGGATCGGTCAGGTGGAGGAATAGGTCTTTGAGATAGACCACGCCGAGGATTCTGTCGAGGCTTCCGTCGCCGACGGGGTAACGGTTGTGGGGGGCCTGCGCGACGATTCCGTGAATCTGTTCGGGCGTCATGGCGACGTCGATCCATGCGATTTCGCTTCGGTGGGTCATGATCGACTCGACGGTCCGGTCCCCGAGCGAGAAGACGCGGCCGACGATCTGCTGTTCGACCTGCTGCACCTCGCCGTCCTCGGCACCCTCCTGGATGATCGAGCGGATTTCGGCCTCTGTGACCTTGCTTCCGGACTCCCGGAGCCCCAGCAGCCGGGTAACGGCGGCGGTGCTTTTGGCGAGGAGCCAGACGAATGGCGAGGCGATGGCAGCGAGGAGTCCCATGGGGCGCGCTACGATCTTTGCGGCGCGTTCTGCGGCGTTCATGCCGATGCGTTTGGGGACGAGTTCGCCGAAGATGATGGTCAGGTAGGTGACGACGATGACGATGGCGACCTGTGCGATGACGGTTGCCGTCCGGACGGGTATTCCGAGGGTGGCGAGGCTGGTTCCGAACCTGGCGGCGAGGGTATCTCCGGAGTAGATACCGGTAAGGATTCCGATCAGGGTGATTCCGATCTGCACGGTGGATAGGAATCGGTCGGGGTCTTTGGCGAGTTTGAGGGCTTTTCGTGCACCTTTGCTGCCCTGCCGGGCCTGCATTTCGAGGTTCGACTTCCGGGCGGAGACGAGAGCCATTTCGGACATGGCGAATACTCCGTTGAGGAGGATCAGGATGACGATGATGAGAATTTCCATGTGTCGGTTCGGGGTATTTCGGAAGACAAAGATAATGCAAGCGGAGCGAAAAGCCAAAAGAAAGGGGTGCAGGCGATTGGTTATTCGGTGAAAAGCGTTAAATTTGCGGTCGAAAATCAAAAGGACATGAATATCGAGAACTATATTTCGGGAGCGGTTCGGCAGGCGGTCGAG
>DWYP01000002.1 GCA_019118605.1 Candidatus Alistipes faecavium
CAAAAAATTCCTACTTTTGCACCCGGGTGAGTCTTATACGACCAGCTCCTGCAGAATCCCCCAGGCGAGGAATCGAGCAAGGGTATGCGGTTGTAGCGGTGCGATATAAGGAGCTCACCCTTTTTTTGTCATACGGCGCCCCCTGCGGACGCCGTTTTTTTGTGACGGGAACCGCCTTTCGGGAAGGGAACCGTTTTTTGCGGGACGCACCCGTTTCGAAGTTTTTCGCTATCTTTGCCCCCGCATGAACATGAACCGCGAAATACTGCGCCTCGCGCTGCCGAATATCGTCTCGAACATCACCGTCCCCCTGATGGGCATCGTCTCGACGGCCATCGCCGGACACTGGGGAGCGGATTCCGCCGCCACGATCGGCGCGCTGGCCATCGGGGTGTCGATCTTCAACTTCATCTACTGGAACTGCTCGTTCGTGCGCATGGGCACCAGCGGCCTCACGGCCCAGGCATACGGCGCCGGAGACCTGCGCGAATGCTCCCGGATGCTCTACCGCGCGATGTCGGTGGCCGTCGTAATGGGCGTGCTGATGGTGGCGCTCCAGGTGCCGATCGGCGAGCTCGCCCTCTGGGCCATGCACGGCGGGGAGATGACCCGCGAATACTTCTACACCCGCATCTGGGCCGTGCCCGCGGGGATCCTGCTGTTCGGATTCAACGGCTGGTTCACGGGCATGCAGAACGCCCTCTTCCCGATGATCACGGCCGTCACGGTCAACATCATCCACCTCACCTGCAGCCTCGCCTTCGCCTTCGGACTCGACCTGGGAATCGTGGGCATCGCCTACGCCTCGGTCGTCGCACAATGGTCGGGCGTCGCGCTGGCCACGGTGCTGCTGCTCGTCCGCTACCGCTCCGTGCTGACCTCCTTCGACCGGCGGGAGGTGCTCGACATGCAGCCGCTGAAGGCCTTCCTGCGCATCAACCGCGACATCATCCTGCGCACGTTCTGCATCGTGGCGGTCTACACCTTCTTCACCGGGGCCTCGGCACGCATGGAAGACCCCGCGCTGCTGGCCGTGAACACCCTGCTGCTCGAACTCTTCACCCTCTTCTCCTACATGAACGACGGATTCGCATACGCCGCCGAAGCCCTCACGGGGCGCTTCATCGGCGCACGCGACGGCGAGGCGCTGCGCCGCTGCCTGCGCCGCTGCCTGCTGTGGGGGATGCTGATTTCGGGAGTGTTCGTCGTGTTCTACCTCGCGGGGTGGCGCGAACTGCTCGGGCTCTTCGTCGACCGCGACGCGCCGAATGCCGCACAGCTCGTCGACATGGCGGGCCGCTACGTGGTGTGGGTGATCGTGATCCCCCTGGCCTCGGCCATGCCCTTCATCATGGACGGGATCATGGTCGGCGCCACCGAGACGCGCGTGATGCGCAACTCGATGTTCCTGGCCACGGCGGCATACTTCGGGATCTTCTACGCCTGCTCGCCGCTGATCGGCAACAACGCCCTGTGGATGGCCTTCACGCTTTACATGGCCCTGCGGGGCATCTTCCAGTACCTGATGACCCACCGGCTGCGCACGATCCGCGAAAAGGCCCTGCCGCGCTGAGCGGAGATCGGCCCCGTACGGGACCGCCGGAACCCGCTCCCCATACAAGCACGCCGGAACCCGCTCCCATACAAGCACGCCGGAACCGTCCTTCCATACGAATACGCCGGGAACCCCTTCCCATACAAGCACAAGCTCGCCGAGCCCCTCTTTCCATACGAATACGCCGGCATCCGCCCGGCTCAGCCTCGGCCCAACCCCAACGCGCACATAGACCCCTGCACACGTAAACCCCGGTACGCATAAACCCCGGGGCGCATAAACCCGGCGCGCACATAAAAAGCAGGGCGCCCGGTCTTCGATCGACCGGGCGCCCCGTGTGCTGTCAGGCTTGACGCGCCGTGCGCACTACTCGCCCTTCACCTGCTTGTAGAGCTCGTTGTACTTGTTGTACTTCTCCATCATGCCGGGCTCGTCGCGCAGACGGAAGCACAGCGACTTGAGGAACTCCAGCGTATCGCCGTCCTGCGGCTTGAGCTCATAGGCCTTCTCGAACCACGGGAGCGCGTTCATGTAGACCTCGTTGACCACCTTCAGATCGGCATCGTAGGTCGCCTGGCTGCTATACTGCTTCTCGTTCATCACCTTGTTGAGTTCGTCGCCCTTGATCGTGTAGAAGACGCCGAGGTAGTAGTTGCCCTCGAAGAGGTCGGGCTTCAGCTCCACAACCTTCTTGAACGACTCGATGCTCTGGTCGTAATCCTTCAGCGCATAGAAGATACGGCCGCGGCCGAACCACAGGTCGACGCTCTGGGGATTGTTCGCAATGGCCTGGTCGATCATGGCCACCAGGTCGGCGGGATCGCCCACACCCTCTTCCGTGGTGTAGAGCTGCATCAGTCCGTCGAGCGTACGCTCGTTCTTCGGGAACTTCTCGATACCTACAAGCAGCGCATCCTTGGCCTTCAGGAGGTTGGCCTTGTCAGCCTCCCGCTGTCCGTAGTAGCAGTGGAAGAGGTAGTAGTAGATGTTGCCCTCCTCGTCGGCGTACCCCAGGTCGATGGACTTCGAAAGGTACTCGGCGCCCTTGGCATACGATGCCGGGTTGTTCGCGCCGTCGACCGTCAGCAGGTATCCCGCATAGTAGAGCAGCGCGGGATCGGGAGCCTGGCCGTATGCGGGGCAGGACTGCGCCTCGAAAGCCGTGGCATAGGCCGCAGCGGCTTCGGGATAGTTCCCCGTCTCGAGGCCCACGTTGCCGAGCTGCGAGCAGAAGTCGCTCACCTGCTGCATGCCCTGCTTCACCTTGTCGGCCGACTTCGGGTCGATTTCATAAGCCTTGTTGTAGGCCTCGATGGCCTTGGCGGGAGCATTCTCCACGATCCACTGCGTCTGCTTCCATGCCACGACCTTGCCGTCCTTGAAGTATACCGTTACGTAAGGATAGGACCAGGCCTCGAGCGTCACGTCGAGCAGCGTCTCGTTACCCACGTTGGAGGGTTCCCCGATGGCGAGTTTCAGCATCGGAGCCTCGATGCCCACGAAAAGGCTCTTCGTAGGTTCGGCGGCAGCATCATAGAAGGCCTTTCCGCGGTTGATCCACGTGGAGGCCTTGGAGCCCTTCTTCGCATCGGCGATGTCCGCATCGCTCTTCTCGATCTTCGCAAGAAGCGCATCCTTGTTCACTTTCTGGGCCTGTACGGCGGGAACTGCCAGAAGCAACGCCGCAAGAGCCGACAAAAACGTCTTTTTCATGACAAATAGGGTTTAGAATTATTGTGTTTCCTTACTGTTCCTCCGCGGGCGTGGCAGCCGTATCGGGCACATCGGCCCCTTCAGCCTGTTCCGCGGGCTGCACTTCGTCTTCATCCCCTGCCGACGGCACCGCCATGACCGAAGCGATGGCGTCGCCTTCGCGCAGGTTGATGATACGCACGCCCTGCGTCGCGCGACCCGCCAAGCGGATCTGCGACACCGCGGTACGTATGGTGAGTCCCGAGCGGTTGATGATCATCAGGTCGTTCTCGTCGGTAACGGCCTGGATGGATATGAGTTTTCCGGTTTTCTCCGTAATGTTGATCGTCTTCACGCCCTTGCCGCCGCGGTTCGTGATGCGGTACTCCTCCAGATCGGTACGTTTGCCGTAGCCGTTCTCGCTCAGCACCAGCACGTCCTGCTTCGAATCGGGCTCCACGCAGATCATGCCTACCACCTCGTCGTCTTCGTCGATCGAGATACCGCGCACGCCGGCCCCCACGCGCCCGATCGGGCGCACGGTCGACTCGTTGAAGCGGATGGCCTTGCCCTCGCGTGCGGCGATCATCACCTCGGCATGGCCGCTCGTGAGCTTCGCCTCGATGAGCTGGTCGCCCTCGCGGATGACGATGGCATTGACGCCGTTCTGCCGCGGCCGCGAATAGGCCTCGAGCTTCGTCTTCTTGATCGTGCCGTCCTTCGTGCACATGACGATGTAGTTGTTGTTCACATACTCCGCATCGTCGAGGCGCTTGACGTTGATGTAGGCGCGGACCTTGTCGTCGGGCTCGATCTGGATGACGTTCTGGATCGCGCGGCCCTTCGACGAACGGGCCCCTTCGGGGATGTCGTAGACCTTGAGCCAGTAGCAGCGGCCCTTCTCCGTGAAGAAGAGCATCGTATTGTGCATCGAGGCCACGTAGATGTGCTCGATGAAGTCCTCGTCGCGCGTGGCGCTGCCCTTGGCCCCCACTCCGCCGCGGTTCTGCGTGCGGTATTCGGCCAGCGGCGTGCGCTTGATGTATCCCATGTGCGAGATGGTGATCACCATGTCGTCGTCGGCGTAGAAGTCCTCGGGGTTGAACTCCTCCGAGGCGTAGACGATCTGCGTGCGGCGCTCGTCGCCGTACTTCTCCTTGATCTCCAGCAGCTCGTCCTTGACGATCTGCATCTGCATCGCCACGCTTGCGAGCACCTCCGTGAGGTGGGCGATCAACGCCTGCAGCTCGTCGCGCTCGGCGACCAGCTTCCCGTGCTCGAGGCCCGTCAGGGCGCGCAGGCGCATCTCGATGATGGCCGAAGCCTGGATGTCGTCCAGCGCGAAACGCTCCATCATCGTCTGCTTCGCGGCGTCGGGCGTCTGCGACGAGCGGATGATGTGCACGATCTCGTCGATGTTGTCCTGGGCGATCAGAAGTCCCAGCACGATATGGAGCCGCTCCTCGGCCTTGCGCTTGTCGAACTGCGTGCGGCGCACCACCACGTCGTGGCGGTGCTCGATGAAGTGGTGGATCAGGTCGCGCATCGACAGCAGCTGCGGGCGTCCGTTGACCAGGGCGATATTGTTCACCGCAAACGACGTCTGCAGCGGCGTGTTCTTGAAGAGCGTGTTGAGCACCACGCTCGCCACGGCGTCATGTTTGAGGATGATGATGATGCGCAGTCCGTTGCGGTCCGACTCGTCGTTGATGTAGGAGATGCCCTCGATCTTCTTCTCGTTGATCATGTCGGCGATCTTCTTGATCATCTCGGCCTTGTTGACCATGTAGGGGATCTCCGTGACCACGATGCACTCGCGGCCGCTGGGCGTATGCTCGATCTCGGTCTTCGCGCGCATCACCACGCGCCCGCGGCCCGTGAGCATCGCCTCCTTGACGCCTTCGTATCCGTAGATGATGCCGCCGGTCGGGAAGTCGGGGCCCTTGACATACTGCAGCAGTTCCTCCCCGGCGATCTCCGGATTGTCAACATAGGCGCAGCAGGCGTCCACGACCTCCGAGAGGTTGTGCGGGGCCATGTTCGTGGCCATACCCACGGCGATGCCGCTCGCGCCGTTGACGATCAGCAGCGGGATGCGCGTGGGCAGGACGGTGGGCTCCTTGATCGTATCGTCGAAGTTCAGCGTCCAGTCGATGGTCTCCTTGTCGATGTCGGCCATCACCTCGTCGGTGATCTTCTTCATCCGCGCCTCGGTGTAACGCATCGCGGCGGGCGAGTCGCCGTCCATGGATCCGAAGTTACCCTGGCCGTCGACCAGCGGGTAGCGCATCGACCACTCCTGGGCCAGACGCACCATGGCGTCGTATACCGACAAGTCGCCGTGGGGGTGGAACTTTCCGAGCACGTCGCCGACGATACGCGCCGACTTACGGGTGGGTTTGTCGGAGTAGAGGTTGAGCTCCGCGCTCATATCGTAGAGGATGCGGCGGTGTACGGGTTTCAGGCCGTCCCGCACGTCGGGAAGCGCCCGCGACACGATGACCGACATCGAGTAGTCGATGTAGGCCGACTTCATCTGCTCTTCGATATTGATGGGGATGATCCGCCCCACCAGACCGGCATTCTTTTCTTCTTCGGTTAACATTTCTCTGCTTGTCTTTCTCTTTTTCTCTTGCTCCTGATTCGCTTGTTCGGGGTATCGTCAGGCATTTTCGGGATATTCGGCCGAAACGCGCCCCGGCATGGCCCGAAGCCGCCCCGACACCGCCCGGCTTGCCTTTGCGGCCGCGAGTCCGGGGGCAGCGCGGGTTCCGCCCGGAATTACCCTTCTATTAACATACAAAAATACGATTTATTTCCGATTCTGACAACTTTGCAGGCAGAAATATCGCCCCTGCGGAAGATATTTTCCGGACGGCAGGCCGTTTTTGGCCCTTTTCCGGCGATCTGAGGGCAAAAAAAATTTCCCCCGACACCCTGTCGGGAGAAACCGGAAAGACACACCCGTCCCGGAAGGCGCCGCCGCTACCGGAAGTCGATCAGTTCGTACCCGTCGTAGTTCCGGAGTTCGAAGCGTCCGAGGGGTTCGGAGAGCGGCGCGATCCGCAGGATCCGCACCGCGACCTGCTCCCCATCGTAGTCGTAGACGAGCGAGAGGGGGCGCATGTCCGACGTGGAGACCGTCACCTCGACCGACCCGGCCGGGGCATCCTCCCCGGAGGCAGCGGGGGTGAGCCGCACGACGGCCTGCCCGCCGGCTTCGGAGACCAGCGTCGGAAGGTACTCGCTGCCGAGGAAATCGAAGGCCCGGACGGGGTTGTTCAGGATGTTGCGGCTCGCGGGATCGACCTCGACGATCGTCACCTCCCGGCGCCTGTTGTCAACCTCCCAGCGGGTCGCGGCGTCGGCGAAGACCTCGGCATCGCCGAACTTCAGGCAATAGTCCGTCCCGTCGATGGCGTAGCTGCCGCTCCCGGAGAACTCCTCGGCCGAGAGCTCGAAACGCACCTCGTAGCTCTTCATCGCGCGGAACTCCGCGGCCAGGCGCCCGACGATTTCGGAGGCCCGGTCGGCAGCCGACGCGGGAAGGAGCACGGCGGCCGTCAGCGCGGCGGCCGTCAGCACGGCCGTCAAGATCGAATATGTCCGTATCGTTCGCATGGAATCGTTTTTTTAGAGTCTGTTTTACACGAGGGTCTGTTTTGCGCGAGGGGCCGTTCTGCGCAAGGAGTCTTGTTTGCTCGAGGGCCGTTCTGCGCAAGGAGTCTGGTTTGCTCGAGGAGCCGCTCTGTTCGAGACGTCTGTTTTGCACGGCGCAGGCCTGTTTTGCACGGCGCAGGCCGCACGCCCCGGCTTCCGGACATCGGATCAGAAGAGCCCCAACTCCTGCAGCCTGGCCTCCAGCGAGGGAAGGTCGTGGAAGAGGATGTCGCGCGGTTTGGCGCCCTGCTGGCGTCCGACAATCCCGGCCCTTTCGAGCTGGAGCATGATGCGCCCCGCGCGGTTGAATCCCACCTCGTAGTTGCGCTGGATCATCGACGTGGAGATCTGGCCGCTCGAAACCGCCTCGCGGGCGATCTCCGCGAACAACGTGTCGTATTTCACCGGGGCCGACGACTCCTCGCTGCCCATGCCGCTGCCGCCCTCGCCGCTCTCGGGCGTATAGTCGGGCAGCGCATAGGCCGAGGTGTATCCCTGCTGTTTCGAGATGTAGTCGACGATGCGCTCGACCTCCTTCGTCTCGACCAGCGCGCACTGGATGCGCGTCAGCTCGCCGTCCTTCGAGATGAGCATGTCGCCGCGGCCGATCAGTTGGTCGGCGCCCGGGCGGTCGATGATCGTCCGCGAGTCGGTCATCTGCATCACGCGGAAGGCGATGCGCGCCGGGAAGTTGGCCTTGATCTTTCCCGTGATGACGTCGACCGACGGGCGCTGCGTGGCGATGATCAGGTGGATGCCGATGGCCCGGGCCTTCTGTGCGAGACGCGTCACGGGCGTCTCGACCTCCTTGGCCGTCATGATCAGGTCGGCGAACTCGTCGATTACCACGACGATGTAGGGCAGGTAGCGGTGCCCGTTCATGGGATTCAACTGCCGGGCCACGAATTTGGCGTTATACTCGGCGATATTGCGCGCCCCGGCCTTCTTGCAGAGCTCCAGCCGGGCGTCCATCTCCGTACAGAGGGCGTTGAGCGTATAGACCGCCTTCCGGGGGTCGGTGACGATGGACTCGTCCTCGGACTCCATCTTGGCCAGGAAGTGCCGTTCGATCTTCGCATAGAGCGAGAACTCGACCATCTTGGGGTCGATCATCACGAACTTCAGCTGCGCGGGGTGCTTGCGGTAGAGCAGCGAGGTGATGATGGCGTTCAGACCCACCGACTTGCCCTGTCCGGTGGCTCCGGCGACGAGCAGGTGGGGCATCTTCGTGAGGTCGAAGACGTAGTTTTCGTTCTGGATCGTGCGCCCGATCACCACCGGAAGCTCGGCCTTCGACTCCTGGAAGCGCAGCGACCGCACGGCCGAATACATCGACACGACCTGCTTGTTGCGGTTCGGGACCTCGATGCCGATCGTCCCGCGGCCGGGGATCGGTGCGATGATGCGGATGCCCGACTCGGCCTTGAGGCTCTGGGCGATGTCGTTCTGCAGCCCCTGGATCTTGGCGATCTTCACCCCCTGGGCCTGCACGATCTCGTAGAGCGTGACGGTCGGGCCGACGGTGGCCTTGATGCGCTGGATGGGGATGCCGAAGTTCTTGAGCGTCTCCTCGATACGGGTCTTGTTCTCGAAGATCTCCTCGTTGGAGACCTCCGAATCGGAGATGTAGTCCTCGAGCAGCGTCACGGGAGGCTTGCGGTAATTGACCAGATCCTTCAGCGGATCGTAGCTCTCGGTCGGAATGGAACGCGCATCGACGACCTTCGCCTCGTGCGACTCGACCGTTACCACAACCCCCTCGGCGGGCGTTTCACCCGTTGCGGACTCCGG
Organism: Candidatus Alistipes faecavium; assembly: GCA_019118605.1. Taxonomy (GTDB): domain Bacteria; phylum Bacteroidota; class Bacteroidia; order Bacteroidales; family Rikenellaceae; genus Alistipes; species Alistipes faecavium. The sequence continues at coordinate 8,699 of DWYP01000002.1, forward strand.
AGTGCGGGCCGTCGCGGCGGACTGTTCTGCCGCGGCGGCAGATTCGGGAAGCCCGGCGGGTTCGGCAGCTTCGGAGGATTCGGCCGGTTCGGGGCCCACCGTGATCTCGGTAAACGGGCCGTCGGCCACCTCGCGGAGCCGCGCGGACTCCGCCTCCGCGCGCTGCGGACGCGAAGGGATCGTCGGACGCTCCAGTTCGACCAGTCCGCCGCGTCCCATGACGACCCGGCCTTCGGGATGCGAGAGGTCGACCTCCGTGAAGACCTCGTCGTCCGTACCGGCGGCGGCCGACCTTGCGGAAGCCGCGCGCCGTTCGGCCACGACACCCGCCCCGACGGGCTCTCCGTCGGGCGTAAGCTCGAGGAACGGGTTCTCCTCCTCGTCCCCGTCGAACGGCGGTTCGACAGGCTGCGGCGCGGCCGGAGTCTGCGCAGGCCGCTCGACCTGAAGGGGCGTCGGCTCCGGAGCCGGAGTTTCGGGCTCCTGCGGCCGCACCTTCGCCGGAGCCGCCGCAGCCGCAGAAACAGCCGCCGCGGAAGTCATGGAAGCCGCCGCTGCCGGGGCCTGCGGGGCCTCCCTTTCGGGAAGATCCTCCCCCTCGGGCGACGCTTCGTCCTCCTCCGCGTCCGCGTCGGGCTCCCCGTCGCCCGACCCGGCGCCGTGGTGCGCGACCTTGCTGCGCACGATGTCCACAAGCCGTCCGCTGCGATCCATCACGACGTTTCCGGCCTCGTTGACCTTGTTGATGAAGTTCCTGTTGACAAACACACCCAGGAGGATCCACCCCCCGACGAGCAGGATAATCGTTCCGAAGGCCCCGATGTTGACCCGCAGCAACTCGCCGACGGCAATTCCGAACGCCCCGCCCCAGCCCGTCGAGCAACAGAGGCTCCAGCGTTCGGCGAAGGCGAAGCCCAGGGTCAGCGACCCCAGGATCATGACGAGGAACAGCGAGAGGATCGAGTGGTTCATCAGCAGCGGCCGCTGGCGGATGATCCGCACGCCGATCAGGATGAGCATCACGGGGATCAGGATGCCGAAGAGCCCGAACGAGTGGTCGACGAGCAGGCGCGCCAGACGCGCCCCGCTCCAGCCGCAGAGGTTTTCGGGCTCCACGCCGAGCGTCGCGCGCTGCTCGGCGGAGAGCTGCAGCCCGCTCTGGTCGGAGGCCCAGCTGAAGAAGGAAAAAAGCACCGCAAATCCGGCGAACAGGCCGACGCAGAACAGCAGCAGTCCGGCGATCCAGCGCACGCTGTCGCGGTTCGAGCGCTGCACGGTCTGGCGCGCATTGCGGGATGTATTTCGGGAAGCCATTTTTTACGCGTAGAATGATCGTACGAAGATACGGATTTTTTCGGAATTTTCGGCCCTTCGGAGGGTGAAATCACTTCGCGGAGCGATTATTCGCCCGCCAGGGCCTTGTGTTCGAGCCGCCGGCGGTAGGCCTCGTCGGCGAAGGTGCGGAACGTATAGGAGGGGGTATGCCCGGATTCCGCACGCAGCGAGTAGGCATCGAGGAGGTTCGCAACGCGGCGCGCCACGGCGGGCGACGGGTCGACGATCGTCACCTCGCGCCCGGCGACCACGCGCCGCAGCACCGGCAGCAGGAAGGGATAGTGCGTGCACCCGAGGACAATCTGGTCGGCCCCGCGTTCAAGCATCGGCTCCACGACGGCGCGCACGCACGCCTCGGCCTCGGGCGTCGCCTCCCGGTCGGCCTCGACCAGTTCGACGAAACCCCGCCCGGGGACGGTCAGCACCTCGATGCCGCGTCCGTAGCGCTCGGCCGTGCGGCGGAACAATTCGCCGTCGAGGCTGCGCTCCGTGGCCAGGACCCCGACCACCCCGCTGCGGGTGTGCAGGCACGCGGGCTTCACGGCGGGTTCCATGCCCACGATCGGCACCCCGGCGTACTTCGCGCGCAGGAAGTCGATCGCCGCGGCCGTCGCGGTGTTGCACGCCACGACAATCATCTTGCAGCCCTGCCCGACCAGATCCCCCACGGCGGCATCGGCCAGCGCCTGCACCTCCTCCCGGGGCCGCGACCCGTAGGGACAGTTCTTGCCGTCGCCCAGGTAGACGAGCGACTCCCCGGGCAGCACGCGCCGGATCTCCCGCCAGACGGTCAGCCCGCCCAGGCCCGAGTCGTACACCCCGATCGGGGCGTTGTTCGCCGTGGTATTTCTGTTCTCGTCCATGTTGTCGGAAAAGTGCCGCTGCCGGGGGCGGATCACCCCTGCGGCGTCTGCGAGGCGGAGCGGCCGCAGGCCTCCGCGGCATGCGCCAGGATGTAGTCGATCAGTTCGTCGTCCGAACGCACGCCGCAGTCGACGACCAGCGTCGCCCGGGAGTAGAACGGCTCGCGCGAGGCCATGTCGCGCTCCATGAAGGCCACGAGCTCCTCGTCGCTGAGGTCGCGCAGCCGCGGGCGCTTCCGCCGCCCGTAGGGGCTCAGGCGCCCGGCTATCTGCTGCGCCGTGCGCCGCAGGTAGACCGTGCATCCGGCCCCGTTCATGCGCTCCATGTTGTCGGCCCAGACCGGAAGCCCCCCGCCCGTCGAGACGACGGCTGCGGCACCGCGGTCGATCACCCCGTCGAGCACGGCGCGCTCCACCTCGCGGAACCGCTGTTCGCCCTCATAGCGGAAGACGTCGGCCACCGAAGCCCCTTCGCGCTCCTCGACCAGCGAGTCCGTGTCGACGAACTCCCCGCCGAGGCGCCGCGCCAACTTGCGGCCCAGGGTGCTCTTCCCGCACCCCATGTATCCGATCAGAAACAGCATCTTCTTCGTTTGCGCCCGGCATTCCACCGGACTTTTACTTCCTAATAATAAATATTTTACGTGGCCTATCCGTCAGAAAAGGTTCAACTGCTCGGGATCGGCCACAAGCTCCGTGTCGCCCTTCGGACGCTCCACCTCGAACTCCACCTCCCCGGTCACCACGCCCGACAATTCAGGCTGCTCGGGACGTTTGGGCTGTTTGGGCAGCTTGGACTGTTTGGACGGCCCCGGCTGCGGCTGCAGTTGTTGTTGCGGTTGCGATTGCGGTTGTTGCTGCGGTTGCTGCGGTTGCTGCGGTTGCTGCGACTGCCCGTCCGTCCCCTCCATCCGGGTCTCCGCCGGCTCCACCGCCGGCTCCTCCCCCGCTTCGGGATCGGGTTCTTCGGCCTCGGGAGGCAGCTCGGGCTCGATGACCCGCACCGTGTCGACCTCGTAGGTCGTCAGCCGCTTGCCCTTCGCCCGGTGGCTCTTCACCCCCACGAAGTCGTCGATCTCCACCCGGTCGGCCGGACGCGTCGCATGCGCCCCCCTGTAGGTGATCTCCAGCTGCGCACCCGCACTTCCGGTAATGCAGACGAAATCGGCATCCTCGTCGAGGAAATCCTGCATCTTCTCCGACATCTCGGCCGTGAAGCGCTTCAGGTAGAAGTATTTCTGACCCCGGTCGTAGTAGCAGAGGCTGTAGACCCGGTCGGGCTCGTAGCGCTCCACGAGCACCGTTTCGTCGGGGAAGTGCTGCCCGAGGTCGTAGTTCGTAATGTAATACCGGTTCTTCGAAGTCCAGACGATCAGCCGGTCGTCGCCCTCGAACTCCCCGAGCAGCCGCCCCCGGCCGTCGGCGTTCAGCCTCCGGACATCCTCGTCGAACCAGATGTTCTGCCCCCCGAGGGTCGAGGCCCCGCGCTCCTTCAGCACGATCTTGTGGATGCCGTAGCGCGAGAAAAGGTTGCCCTGGCTCTGGCGTCCCTTGATGGCAAGCGTCGAGAAGTCGAGGTCTACGATAACCTTCTTCAGGCGCGGACGCGGCTTGAAGTAAATCTTCAGCACCTCGGCCTCACCGTTCGGATTCACAGACATGTAGAGAATCTCGCTCTTCGGAGTGCTCTTCGTGATGTCGTACTCCTTGTCGCGCGTGATGCCCTTGATCGCGCAGCGCTTCATCATGATCGGGCCGTTCTTGCCGTCGCGGTACAGCACGTTGTAGATCGTGCGCTCGTCGTTGCGCTTGAAGACCCCGATGTAGTAGATGCCCTTGTCGAAGAAGGCCTTGTCGCTCACCTTCGTGATGACGTACCGACCGTCCTTCGTGAAGACGATCACGTCGTCGATGTCCGAGCAGTCGCACACGAACTCCGCATCCTTCATCGACTTGCCGATGCCGAAGAACCCTTCGGCACGGTCGACGTAGAGCTTGGCGTTCGTCACGGCGACCTTCGTCGCCTCGATCGAGTCGAATTCGCGCAGCTCCGTGCGCCGCTCGCGCCCCTTGCCGTACTTGTCGCGGATGCGCTCGTAGTAGGCCACGGCGTACTCGGTCAGGTGCGCGAGGTCGTATTTCGTCGTCTCGATGTCCTGCTCGATCTGGCGGATCTCGTTGTCGGCGCGCTCCGAATCGTAGCGCGTGATGCGGATGAACTTCAGCTCCGTCAGGCGCTGCACGTCCTCAAGCGTCACTTCATGCCGCAGCAGTTTCTTGTAGGGTTCCAGGCCCTTGTCGACGGCGGCATAGGCCTCCTCGCGCGTCCTGCACCCCTCGAGCAGCTGGTAGAGCTTGTGCTCGATGAAGATCTTCTCGAGCGACGCCGCATGCCACGCCGCATTCAGCTCCCCGAGGCGGATCTCAAGCTCCCGTCCGAGGAGGTATTTCGTATGTTCGGCCGAGCGCCGCAGGATCTCCGACACGCCCAGGAAGTGCGGCTTGTCGTTCCAGATCACGCACGCGTTCGGAGCGATCGACACCTCGCAGTCCGTAAAGGCGTACAGCGCGTCGATCGTGCGATCCGACGACTCGTCGGGGGCCACCTGGATGACGATCTCCGCCTTGTCGGCCGTGTTGTCGTCCACGCGCCGGATCTTGATCTTGCCCTTCTCGTTGGCCTTGATGATCGACTCCTTGAGCGACTCGGTGGTCGTCGTGTAGGGAATTTCGGTAATCGCCAGCGTGCGCTTGTCGATCTTCGAGATCCGCGCACGGACCTTCACCGTGCCGCCACGCAGTCCGTCGTTGTAGCGGCTCACGTCGGCAAGGCCCCCCGTCGGGAAGTCGGGGTAGAGCTGGAACTCCCGCCCCTGCAGGTGGGCGATCGCAGCGTTGATCAGCTCGTTGAAGTTATGCGGGAGGATCTTCGATGCAAGGCCCACGGCGATGCCGTCGGAGCCCTGTGCCAGCAGCAGCGGGAACTTGATCGGAAGCGTCACAGGCTCCTCCTTGCGGCCGTCGTACGAGAGCATCCACTCCGTCGTCTTGCGGTTGAAGACCACCTCGAGGGCGAACTTCGACAGGCGCGCCTCGATATAACGGCCCGCGGCGGCCTCGTCGCCCGTGAGGATGTTGCCCCAGTTGCCCTGGCAGTCGATCAGAAGATCCTTCTGCCCCAGCTGCACCAGCGCGTCCTTGATCGACGCGTCGCCGTGCGGGTGGTACTGCATGGTCTGGCCCACGAGGTTCGCGACCTTGTTGTAGCGTCCGTCGTCCACCACCTTCATGGCGTGGAGAATGCGCCGCTGCACGGGTTTCAGTCCGTCCTCGACATGCGGCACGGCGCGCTCCAGGATCACGTACGACGCGTAGTCCAGGAACCAGTTCTTATACATTCCCGTGAGTTTGCGCACGCCCCCCTCCTCCTGCATCAGGCGGTCGAAGCGGCCCGCTCTGGCCGGAGTGTCGGAATCCGCAACATCGGGCGTCGCGGTTCCCACAACATCGGGCGTCGCGGCCTCCGCAGCCGCCCCCGCAGGATCTCCCTCCGCAGGGGCCCCGGCACCGTCGTCGAGCGTTTCGGGCGTCGCGGCCGCCTCGTCGAACATCGCCCCGGAGATGATTGCCTCCTTATCTTTCTTGTCTGCCATAGTCCGTCAGCTAAGTTTCAGATCCTGTTCCACGAGATCCTCCTCGATGCGCAGGTTGTCGATGATGAAGTTCTGGCGGTCGTAGGTATTCTTGCCCATGTAGAACTCCAGCAGGTCGTGGATCGGGTCGTCCTTCGTGATGCGCACCTTGTCGAGCCGCATGTTCTCGCCGATGAATTCGCGGAACTCCTCCGGGGAGATCTCTCCCAGACCCTTGAAGCGCGTGATCTCGGCATTCGCCCCCAGGGCCGCGATCGCACGCTGCCGCTCCTCCTCCGAGTAGCAGTAGCGCGTCTCCCGCTTGTTGCGCACGCGGAACAGCGGCGTCTGAAGCACGAAAAGGTGCCCCTGGCGGATCACGTCCGGGAAGAACTGCAGGAAGAAGGTCATCATCAGCAGCCGGATGTGCATGCCGTCGACATCGGCATCCGTAGCGATCACCACCTTGTTGTAGCGAAGGTTGTCCATGTCCTCCTCGATGTTCAGCGCCGCCTGCAGCAGGTTGAACTCCTCGTTCTCGTAGACCACCTTCTTCGTCAGCCCGTAACAGTTCAGCGGCTTGCCACGCAGCGAAAAGACCGCCTGCGTGCGCACGTCGCGGCTCTTGGTGATCGATCCCGACGCCGAATTGCCCTCCGTGATGAAGATCATCGACTCCTCGGCCAGCTCGCTGCGATCCGTGCGGTGGATCTTGCAGTCGCGCAGCTTGCGGTTGTTCAGCGAAACCTTCTTCGCCGTCTCCCGCGCCTTCTTCTGGATCCCCGAGATCGCCTTGCGCTCCTTCTCGTTCTCGACGATCTTCTTCTGCAGGATCTGCGCCGTCTCGGCATGCTTGTGCAGGTAGTCGTCGAGGTGCTTGCCCAGGAAATCCGCCACGAAGTTGCGGATCGTGGGGCCGTTCTTCGACATCTCCTTCGACCCGAGCTTCGTCTTGGTCTGCGACTCGAAGATCGGGCTCGACACCCTGATCGAGATCGCCCCGATCATCGACGTGCGGATGTCCGAAGGGTCGTAATCCTTGTGGTAGAACTCCTTGACCGTCTTGGCCACGGCCTCGCGGAAGGCCGCCTGGTGCGTACCGCCCTGCGTGGTGTACTGTCCGTTGACGAACGAGTAGCAGCTCTCGCCGTAGCCCGTGCCGTGGGCGATCACCACCTCGATGTCGGGGCCCGAGAGATGGATCGGCGGGTAGAGCGGGTCCTCGGTCATGTTCTCGTTCAAAAGGTCCAGAAGGCCGTTTTTCGACGTGTAGGACTGCCCGTTGAGCCGGATCGTCAGGCCCCGGTTCAGGTAGGTGTAGTTGCGGACCAGCTGCTCGACGTACTCCAGGTTGTAGGCGTAGGGGCCGAAGACCTCCTCGTCGACACGGAAGCGGATCTCCGTGCCGTTGCGCTCCGCAAGGCCGCTCTCCCAGCGGTCGCTCTGCTCGAGGCCCTGCTCGAAATAGACCGTGTGGGCCTCGCCGTCGCGCACCGAGCGCGCAGAAAAGGAGCTCGAAAGGTAGTTCACGGCCTTGACGCCCACGCCGTTCAGGCCCACGGTCTTCTTGAAGGCCGCGCCCTCCTCGTCGTCATCGTACTTGCCGCCGGTGTTCATCACGCTCACGGCCGCCGAAAGCGAGTTGAGCGGAATGCCCCGCCCGTAGTCGCGCACCGTCACGACGTTATCCTCCACCGTGATGTCGATCTGATGGCCGAAGCCGTTCATGTACTCGTCGATCGAGTTGTCGGTCACCTCCTTGATCAGCACGTAGATGCCGTCGTCGGGCTGCGTGCCGTCGCCGAGTTTGCCGATGTACATGCCCGGGCGCAGGCGCACATGCTCGCGCGGGGTGAGCGTGCGGATCGCGTCGTCGCCGTAGTTGTTGTTATTGGGGGATGTATTGAGTAAGTCTGCCATATTCCTATCGGTTCTTGCGGATGTCCGAAAGCGCCGCGCACATCGCACCGCGCACCTCCTCCATCAGCTCATGGGGCTCGGCCGCCGCCACGCGTTCGGCCGGAACGGGCGGCAGAACCCGGATCGTGATCCGGTTGCCCCAGTTGAAGAGCAGGTTCCGCCGGATCAGCGTCCGCGTGCCGTCCATCACCACGGGGAGAATGCCGACCCCCGCCTCCCGGGCCAGCGTGAAGGCCCCGGCCTTGAAACGGTGGATCTCCCCGTCCTTCGAGCGCGTGCCCTCGGGGAACACGGCCACAGAGGCCCCCCTCGAGATCCATTTCCGGCCCTCGCGGAGCATCTGCTCCAACGCCTCGGCAGCACGGCCCCGGTCGATGCAGATGTCGCCGTGGAGCACCAGGTACTGCCCGAAAAACGGCACCCTGAAGACCTCGCGCTTCGACACCCAGCGGAAATTCAGCGGAAGGTAGTACAGCGCCGGAATGTCGATCACCGTATTGTGGTTCAGCACGATGACGTAGCTCTTGTGACGGTCGATGTACTCCCGCCCCTCGACCTTCTGACGCCACCGGAGTGGGATGAAGAAGAAGATCCGCACCAGAATGCGCGACAGTTCGTGCACCACGCGCCGCGCAGGGTCGAACGGATAGCACACCACCAGGGCGATGGCCGAAAGGATCATGAACAGGGTGCACAACAGCACCAGAAAGATGTAATAAAGTGCGCTCAGCATCGGTTTTCGGGTCGTTTTCGGGTCATTTTCGGGAGGATCGGGCCGTTCCGGGATCGTTCCCCGGGCCGGACTCCGGGTCGGGCTCCGGGTCGTTTCCAAGGTCGCTTCCGGGCCGGGCTCCGGGCCGGGCTCCGGGCGTTTCCGGGCCGGGCTCCGGGCGTTTCCCACCCGTTCCGGAATCGTTCCCCGGGTCGGCCGCAGGTCGTTCCCGGTCCGCTCCATGTCGGCCCCGGCCGCAATCCCCCATCTTACTAATTTGCAAAATTAAAAATTATTTCCCGGCTTTCCTACCCCGCCCGAGCCCGATTTTTCAACAAAATGTCCACGGAACGCCTTTATATATATGTATAAAAAATTTTTAAAGAAAATTTAGTTCCTTGCATTACAAAGTACAAAGAAAATTATATATATTTGCACCGACAAACAACCCAAATCATCAATCGGCATTCGTGCTATGAAAAAATTCTTACTGATCTTCCTGGCCTCCCTCCTCGCCTCGTCCGGCCTGCAGGCCGCACGCCTCTGCCCCTCGACAGGACGCGTAGTCGACCAACAGGGAAAAGCCGTCGAATACGCGACGGTCGTACTGCTCAAAGACGACAGACAGGTCGCCGGAATGGCCACCGACGCCGACGGACGCTTCGAACTGAAGGTCGCGCCCGGCGAATACACCCTCCAGATCCAATACCTCGGCTACGAGCCCGTCAAACAACAGATCCGCGTCGAGGAGCAGAACGACCTCGGGGAGATCGTCCTGCGAAGCTCCGCCCAGCAGATCGAAGGCGTCGTGGTCTCGGCACAGCTCGTGCGACGTGAGGCCGACCGTTTCGTCGTCGACGTGGCAAACGCACCCGCAGCCATCGGAAAGGACGGAATCGAACTGCTCGAACACGCCCCCGGCGTATGGATCGACGGCGAGAAGATCTCGATCAACGGCAAAAGCGGCTCGAAGGTCTACGTCAACGACCGCGAACTGCGCATGGACAACGAGCAGCTGCTCGTCTACCTGCGCTCGCTGCGCGCCGAGGAGATTCAGAAGATCGAGGTCGTGCCCGTCACCGGTGCCGACTACGACGCCAACACCTCGGCAGGCGTCATCCGCATCACCCTCCGCAAACGCCGCGAGAACGGCCTGAACGGCAACGTGACGCTCGCAACCAACCAAAGCCGCTACATCGGGGTATACACCCCCTCGGCAGGCATCAACATCCACTCCGGAAGGCTGGACTTCTACTCCTCGGCATGGGGGTATCTGGGCAACAACGACATGGCCTCCGACGAGAGCACCGTCTACGAGCTCTCGAACAAGGGGCTGACGGCACACTCCAGCGTCAAGGACAATCCCCGGAACTACGGGATCAATGTCGGCAGCGTCTTCGAGATCGACCCGAAGAACAGCATCGGAGGGGAATTCTCCTACGGACGTTTCAGCGGCCGGGGATCGACCGACACCTCGACAGACCTCGAAAGCGACGGAATGAAAACCAATACCCGGAGCCGGTTCGACACCCACGGGCTGACGAACAACTACACCGCGACGTTCAACTACATCCACAAGCTCGACACCCTCGGGTCGACACTCAAGGTGCTGGCCGACTACACCCGCCGCAACGCCGACTCGGGGAACGACAACCAGAGCCGCATCACCGCCCCGGGAAGCTCCCTCGACTCGCTATACCGCGACAATGCCCTGAGCATCTACGACGTGGCTACGGCCACCCTGGCCCTCGAGAAACACCTCTCGCCCCGCTGGATCCTGAAGGCCGGAGCGAAGTACACCTTCAACGACATGCGCAACGACGCCCTCTACGAGTACCTGAAAGACAACGAATGGATGCGAAACGACCGGCAGAGCTACACGGTGAACTACACCGAGAACATCGCCGCGGCATACGCCACCGCCTCGGCCCAGCTCGGACGATGGAGCGCCGTCGCAGGGTTGCGCGGAGAGTACACCTTCACCCGCGGAAAGGGAAGCGATGTGCGGCAGGACTACTTCTCGCTCTTCCCCAACGTCAACCTCTCCTATGCCCTTTCGCAGGAGAAGGGGCACTCGGTGATCCTCCAGTACGCCCGTACGATCCAGCGGCCCAATTTCTGGGCCCTCAACCCCCAGCGCATGCAGATCTCCGACTACACCTATCAGACCGGAAACCCCTCGCTCGACCCCGCCTTCCAGAGCAACGTGAGCCTCACGATCGTCCTCGCGCACAAGTATACCCTCTCGGGCGGCGTGCAGATCGTCGACGGCGAGATCCAGCAGACGATGGTCGCAGACCCCCGGAATCCCGACATGCTCTGCATCAACTGGGTGAACTTCGACGCCACGTCGAACTACTTCGTATCGGCGAACCTCCCCTTCCAGTTCACAAAGTGGTGGCAGATGAACCTCAACGCCATCTACATGCGCCGCGGACAGCGGGTCGAACCCCACGGAGCACAGCAATTCTTCAACTGGACATCCGTAAACGCCTCGACCACCTTCAACCTCCCGGCAAGGTTCTACATCGACCTCACCTACTTCTATCAGGGGCGCATCGACCTGGGAAACATCTGGCTCATGCCCAACCACATGCTCCAGGCCGGCGTCAAGAAGCGCTTCGGAGACCGCTTCGTACTCTCCTTCTCGGCCCGCAACCTCCTCGACCAGGGGCAGAAGGTCGGAGCCGCAGGGGAGGGATTCGTCCGCACGGTCAACGTCCGGCAGGCATGGAGCAACATCCAGTACAACTTCGGCGTAACGTGGAACTTCAAGAGCGGAAAGGCCTTCAACCGGAAGTCCGTGGAGGCCGCCTCGGCCGAGGACAAGGGACGCATGGAGAAAAAGTAAGCCTCCCCGGGAAAGCGGAGCGGGCGGAGAAAAGACAACGTCCTCTCCGGGACGGAAACCTCGCACGAGGGAAACCTCCCGAAACACAGGAAAACGCAGCGAACGTTCAATCCGTTCGCTGCGTTTTCCTTTTCGGGGCGCGGCCATCCGGCCGCAGGCGTCAGAAAGTAACCTGCGGGGCCTTCTCCGTACCTTCGTCGGCCACGAAGTAGGGTTTCGTCGAGAAACCGAACATTCCCGCCACCAGATTCGCCGGGAAGCGCCGCACTGCCGTATTGAACACCTGCGCCTTCGCGTTGAAGTCCCGGCGCGCCACGGCGATGCGGTTCTCCGTACCCTCGAGCTGCGTCTGAAGCTCGATGAAGTTCTGGTTCGCCTTCAGGTCGGGGTAGTTCTCCGACACCGCAATCAGGCGGCCCAGCGCCGTGCGCACCTGCTCCTGGGCGTGCTGGTACTGCATCAGCCGCTCGGGAGTAAGATCCTCGGCCGTGAGGTTGATCGACGTGGCGCGCGCACGGGCGTCGGTCACCGCCTCAAGCGTCTGCGACTCGTGCGCAGCGTAACCCTTCACCGTATTGACCAGGTTGGGAATCAGGTCCGCACGGCGCTGGTACTGCGTCTCGACATTGGCCCACGCACTGTTGAGACCCTCCTCCTTGCCTACAAGTCCGTTGTAGGTTGCGTAAAAGAAGATGGCGACCACGGCTACGACGCCGATCCAGATCCATTTTTTCATAGTCTTCAGTTTTTTTCCGTTTGTTTTATCTGTTCGTTTGATTCGTTTTCGTGCTGTATCTCCTGCCGCCGTCCCTTCGCGGGACCGGGCGGATGAGGATTCGGGCCGGAAGCAACTCCGCGGCCGCCACGCTCACCATCGCGAGCCGGCCCCGCCGCCCCCGAACGAGCCACCGCCGAACGACCCCCCGCCGAAACCGCCCCCGAAGCCGCCGCCGATGATCGGCCCTCCGCCGCCCGGGCCACCGAAATGGTCGTCACGGTAGCTGCGGAACTGTCGCCGGAAGCGTTTGCCGCAGTGCGTGCAGAGGTATTCGCACTCCTCGAGCCGGTATTCCCGCGTGGCGCTCAGCTCCGAGCGGAAAAGCTCCTTGAGTTTCCGCTTCCCGCAATAGGGGCATTTCAGGCGGCTGTAGCGCCGGATCAGGTAGGAGCCTGCGGGAAAGATCACGAAGATCGCAAGGAAGACGATCAGGATGTCCTTCCAGGTGAAGTAGCCGCGCCGGGTATCGCTCAAATCCACGTCGCCCCCTTCGAGCACCGTGGCCGCAGCCTGCAGCCCGGCGAGCATGCCCGTGTCGTAGTCGTCCGTGCGGAAGGCCGGAAGCATATAACGCTCCTGGATCCTCCGGCAAAGGGCGTCGGGAAGCGTCCCTTCGAGTCCGTAGCCCGTCACGAAGCGGATTTCGTGACGATCCCGGACCAGCAGCACCCCGAGTCCGTTGTTGCTTTCGGCACCGCCCACGCCCCACTTGCGGAACAGTTCGACGGCGAATTCGAAGACGTCGCCCCCCGCGATGTCGCCCACGGCGACGACCGCCACCTGGGCATAGCCCCGCGCACGCAGCGACCCGCACAGCGAGTCGAGCCGCGCGACGGTCTCCGCGGAGAGAATGCCGTCGGGATTCGACACGTAGCGCCGCCGGTCGAGGCGCTGCACGTTGGGGATATCGTCCACACGATAGGTGGCGGCAACCCCCGGAAGAAGGGTTGCGGCAAGCAGCGTCGCAAGCAGAAGCAGTTTTTTCATCTTTTCAAAAATCAAGGGCAAAGATAAGAATTTTTCGGCCTCGGCAACTCCCCAACGCCGCGGATCGGGGCCCGGAGGCAAAAAAAACGGCGGCCCGCACTCCTGCGGCCGCCGTCATGCCGGAAATGCGGACGATCAGAAGCGGAAACCGATATAGAAGCGCACCGAGTTCGTCCGGAACTTGCGCTCGGGAGCCTTGAACTGATCCATCACGTCGCCGAACGAGGGATCCTCCTCGTCGCCGAACGAGTTTTCATCGTCGAAAAGAGACTCGTCGAAGGTCAGCCCGCCGTACTTCGCCGTGCCCCAGCGCCACTCCACGCCCAGCGACACGACCTTCCACGCCACGTTGAAGCCCGCATTGCAGAAGGTGACGTAATGGTGGTGGAACGTCTCGTTCATATAGAGCATCGAGTAGGAGGGAGTCACGCGGAAATAGCCCCCGACCTTGAGGTGGTGGACCGGATTGATGGTCACCGAAGGCCCCACCTGCATGCCGATCTCGGCCTGGTGCATCGCCGACGTATAGGTTTCGAGCAGCTCCTCGTCGTAGCCCTCAAGCGTGGATTTCGCATAGTTGACGTCCATCCACGTGAAGTCGACGCCGAACTTGATCATCCCGAGCAGCGGCTTCTTGTGAAGGTAGTAGGTCTTGCCGCTGCTCAGCGACACGCCCGCATCGCTCTTGATCTTCCCGCCGTAGGTCTTGTCGGTAAGGGTCTGGTTCACGTAGCCGATGTTGAAGTACTTCGCGCGATCCTTCCACACGGCCTGGTTCAGATCCGCCTCCTCGAGCGTCTCCACGTTCGAGGTCAGCTGGTTCACGACCTGCTGCAGCGAGTCCAGCCGCCGCGTAGTGTCGTCCTGTTCCTGGGCCTGCACGCCGCTCACCGCAAACAGGAAGGCCACACACAAAAAAAAGCAGAGTTTTTTCATGTCGATATTTTTTGGGTTAGTTATCCGAAATGCCCGGCCGCGCCCGGAACCGTCCGGGATGCGCGCCGCACCGCCGACAAAAATACGAAAAATTCCGCCTCGTTGTTCACCGTTGCAGAATCCGGTAGCTCCACGGGGCCATATCCTCCTCGACGCGGCCCCGCAACTCGAAGGCTTCGCCGCTCATCGCGTCGGTGTACATCCCCGCGTAGATGCCCGTGTAGTAGTCGGCATGGATCGCATAGGGCGAGAGGTTCATGATCGCTATCACCCGGTTGTCGCCCGCCTCGCGGACGAGGATCATCAGGCAGTCCTCGGCATTGTTGCGGATCTCGAGAAGACCCCCGCCCCGCTCCCCCGCCGCAAGGGCCGGGTTCGCATGTCGGAGGGCCGTCAGGCGCCGGTAGAACTCCGTGGTCACGTTGTCCGCAAAGACCGGCATCGGGTCGCGCTCGAAAAACGAGAACGAATGGTCGTAGCCGAACTCCTGTCCCGTATAGATGAGCGGAAGACCCCGCGGCGTCACGAACGTGAAGACCGCCAGGATCTCCCGGGCTTCGCCCAGGCGCGAAAACTCCGAACCGCTCCAGGAGTTCTCGTCGTGGTTCGACGTGAAGGCCAGGCGCATGGCCGTGTCGGGATAGCGCTCCCGGTCGGCGTAGAGGAAGTCCCGCACGGCGGTGATGCGCACCCGCTGGCGCGCCACGTCCTCCAGCAGGTGGAAAAGCTCCCACCCGTAGCAGGCATCGAAGGCCCCTTCGGTGAAGAGGTTCTGCTCCTCGGCCTCGGCAAGCATGAAAAGATCCGGATTCAACACCCGCAGGCGGCGCGACGCCTCGTTCCAGAAACCGATAGGAACCAGCATCGCCATGTCGCAGCGGAATCCGTCGACGGCATGCTGCGTGACCCAGAAGGACATCGCCTCGATCTGGGCCTCCCACACCTCGCGGTTCGCATAGTTGAGTTTCGCCGTGTCGGTCCAGTCCCACGGAACCGCCGGGCGGCCCTCGGCGTCGCGCTCGTACCACGACGCCGGCTGCTCGGTGATCCACCGCGCGTCGCGCGCCGTGTGGTTGGCCACCCAGTCGAGAAGCACCTTCAGCCCGAGGCGGTGGGCCTCCGAGACGAAGGTGTCGAAATCATCCATCGTCCCGAGTTCGGGGTTCACGGCGCAGTAGTCCCGGATCGAATAGTACGATCCCAGAGTGCCCTTGCGGCCCTCCTCGCCGATCGGATAGACCGGCATCAGCCACACGGCATCGATGCCCAGCGAGCGCAGAAACGGAAGCCGCGAGGTCGCGGCCCGCAGCGTCCCCTCGGGGGTCAGCTGCCGCACATTCATCTCATACAGTACAGCCTGGTAGCTCCAGGCCGGATGCAGCATTTTTATCACTGTCGGGTTGTTTTCGGATGGGGCGGAATGGTGTTCCCGGCTTCCCGGAACACGGATATTCGGGTCTCAAAGACGGAAAAAGCGAGGCCCCGCCCCGCTTTTCCGTTGCATGTCTGTGCTTATTTCCAGAGGTCGCGCGGGTAGCGGCCCTCGGCGATCATCCGCTCGATGGCGGCCATCAGCGCCGGCTTGTCCTCCTTGTAGGTCACGCCGTGCCACTGGGCCGCGGAGCGCAGCACGCGCAGCGAGGCCGTACCATCGCCGATCAGCTTGTTGACCATCGTCGGAATGTAGAACTCCGCCTTGATGTTGCCCTTGTTGGCCTCGAACCACGTCGTGAAGTACTCCTTCGAGTAGGCGAAAAAGTCGGGAGTGAAGCCGAAGAGGTTCATCGAAACCGGGGTATCCTCGGCCAGCGGCTCGTCGGCCCCGCCGTCGTGGAAGACGATCTGACCCGAGGGCATGCGCTCGATCTGCGTGCGCTCGACCATCGAGGTGAGGTTCCCCTCCGCATCCACGCCGCACACGCCGCGCGATACGGTGCCGTTCTCCGAAAGCGTCTTGTTCAGGTCGTAGGCTACCATGCAGTAGCGGTTCTTCGAATCCCCGAGCTGCGAAAGGTACGCACCGATGGTCTGGTAGGCCTCCGCACCGTAGAAGTCGTCGGCATTGATCACCGCAAAGGGCTCGTGAACGGCCTCCGCAGCCATCATCACGGCATGGTTCGTGCCCCATGGCTTCACACGGTCGGCAGGAACCGTCAGCCCCCCGGGAAGGTAGTCCAGCTCCTGGAAGACGAAATCCACGGCGATGCGCCCGCCGAAACGCTCCGAGGAGAACACTTCGCGGAATTCCTTGGCGAACGAATGGCGGATGACGAAAACCACCTTGCCGAAACCGGCGCGGATGGCGTCATAGACCGAATAGTCGATGATCGCCTCGTTGTTCGGACCTACGCCGTCCATCTGCTTGAGCGACCCGTAGCGGGATCCCATGCCCGCGGCGAGTACCAATAATGTGGGTTTTACCATAATATATTGTTTTCTGGCTTGGCTGAAGTTCCCACAAAGGTAAAAAATTAACCCGGAACCGCAAAAGTTTTCTGCAAAATTGGCTATCTTTGTCCGAACGCAACGACTGAAAACGCCACGTACATACGATGAAGTTCCTGAAATCCCTGCGAAGCTGGTGGCACGGATTCTTCCGAAAACGCCGGTTCAACATGCTCAACGCCACGGACAACTCCGAAGAGTGGCACATGCATATCTCCCCGGCGAGCATCTTCGCCGGACTCGTGGCATTCCTCCTGCTGCTCTTCATCCTCACACTCTCGCTCGTAGCGTACACCCCCGTGCTCGAGTTCCTCCCCGGTTACCGCACCGAAGCCGACCGCTCGCGCGAAAGCCTCATCCAGAACATCATCCGGCTCGACTCGATGGAGCGCATGATGAACGACATGCTCACATACAACGAGAACATCGCTCAGATCATGGAGGGAAACACCCCCGTGGTCCGCATTCTGGCTTCGTCCGACTCCTCGCGCATCAGCAAGGTCCTCGTCGTACCCTCGAGGGAGGACTCCCTGCTCCGCGCACAGATGGAGGGCGACGGCCCATACTCCGTGACGGGCCGCACTGAAGCGGCGCGAAAAAGAGTCCGCGAAGCCATCGAACTCGCAAAGCCCGTCGAAGGGATCATCACCGAGCGTTTCGACATCAAGCAGGGAAACCTCGGAGTGAAACTCGCCGCTACGGCCGCAGACCCCGTCGCCGCCATCGACAACGGAACCGTCGTCCAGAGCCTCTGGACGCCCGAAACGGGATACATCATCGTCATCCAGCACGCCGCGAACATGCTCTCGGTCTACAAGAACCTCTCCCAGGCACTCGTGGCGCCCGGACAGACCATCCGATCCGGAGAGCTCATCGGATACAACGCCGAAGTCGTGAACGGGGAGGTGAAACTCTTCGAATTCCAGCTCTGGAACAACGGTAAACCCGTCAATCCCGAAGAATACATCGTTTTCTGAGTCCCCCGATCCCGCAACCATGAGACAGCGATTAGCCATACTGGGTTCGACAGGCTCCATCGGCCAGCAGACGCTCGACATCGCGCGCGAGAACCCCGAACGTTTCGAAGTCCGTCTGCTTACGGCGCACCGCAACTGGAAGGAGCTCGCACACCAGGCCCGCGAGCACGACGCCGCAACGGTCGTCATCGCCGACAAACGCTTCTTCGGGCCCTTATGCGACGCCCTCGCGGATACCGATACGAAGGTCTTCGCCGGAGAAGAGGCCGTTGCGCAGGCCGCCGCGGCCGGAGACATCGACGTGGTGGTAAATGCGCTGGTCGGATATGCGGGGCTCGCTCCCACGGTGGCCGCCATCGAGGCCGGAAAGAAGCTCGCGCTGGCAAACAAGGAGTCGCTCGTCGTGGGCGGGGCCTATGTCATGCCCCTGGCCATGAAGCGCCGCGTGCCCATCCTCCCGATCGATTCCGAGCATTCGGCAATCTTCCAGTGCCTGGTCGGCGAGCAGTCCCCCGTGCGGAGGCTCATCATCACATGCAGCGGAGGATCGTTCCGCGACCTCCCCGCAGAACGCCTCGCAGAGGTCACCGTCGAGCAGGCTCTCCACCACCCCCAGTGGACGATGGGTGCCAAGATCACCATCGACTCCTCGACGCTCGTCAACAAGGGTTTCGAGGTCATTGAGGCCCACTGGCTCTTCGGAACACCCGCCGAGCGCATATCGGTCATCATGCACCCCCAGTCGATCGTCCACTCGATGGTCGAGTTCGAGGACGGGGCGATCAAGGCCCAGCTCGGAACACCCGACATGCGCATGCCGATCAGCCTCGCGCTGATGTATCCCCAGCGGGCGAACCGGCCCTCCGAACGCTTCAGCTTCTCGGAGCACCCCCAG
This sequence comes from Candidatus Alistipes faecavium, assembly GCA_019118605.1. Classification (GTDB taxonomy): domain Bacteria; phylum Bacteroidota; class Bacteroidia; order Bacteroidales; family Rikenellaceae; genus Alistipes; species Alistipes faecavium. The sequence continues at coordinate 27,030 of DWYP01000002.1, forward strand.
CTCACATTCGCGGAGGTCGACCGCGTGAAATACCCCGCGCTCGACATCGCCTACGACTGCCTCCGACAAGGAGGCACCGCTGCCTGCACGATGAACGGCGCAAACGAGGTCGCCGTCGCGGCATTCCTCGCGCGCAGGTGCCCCTGGCTCGATATCGTAAAAACCATCCGATACGCCCTGCAGCATGCGGATTTCGCACCGCAGCCCGGCCTCGACGAATTCGCCCGGGCCGACGCCGAAGCCCGCCGTCTGGCCGCAGAGTATCTCAAACTGTAACACAACTCTCAAAAAATGGACATCCTGATCAAAATCTGCCAGTTCTTCCTCTGCTTCACCATTCTCATAGGCATTCACGAACTGGGACACTTCCTCATGGCCCGGGTCTTCAGGATCCGCGTCGAGAAGTTCTATATCTTCTTCGATCCCTGGTTCTCGATCTTCAAGTTCCGGCGGGGACACACCGAATACGGACTGGGGTGGCTCCCGCTGGGTGGATACTGCAAGATCGCCGGAATGATCGACGAATCGATGGACAAGGAGTACCAGAACCGCGAACCCCAGCCGTGGGAGTTCCGATCGAAACCCGCATGGAAACGATTCCTCGTGATGATCGCCGGCGTGGTGATGAACGTCCTGCTCGCCGTGGGCATCTACATCGGCATCTGCTACGCCTGGGGCGACGCCTACTTCTCGAACCAGGATGCAAAGTGGGGCTACAACTTCAACGAGGCGGCGCATGAGCTCGGGTTCCGGGACGGGGACCGTTTCGTGACGATCGACGGCGAGGAGGTGGACAATGTCTCGGAGATCCTCAACGCACTGATTATCACCGAAGGGGACCGTACGGTGGTCGTCGAGCGCGACGGACGGCAGGTGACACTCACCCTGCCCCTCGAGGAGCTGATCGCCATGCGCCGCGAAAAGGGGTACGAGAATTTCATCTCGCTGCCCCAGCCCTTTGTCATCGACAGCGTCGCGGCGCCCGGCGCCGCCGCGCTCCACAAGGGAGACGAAATCGTCGGCATCGCGAGCCGCCGCACGGGAGACAGCTGCGAAAACATGGATTACAACGACTACCGCGCCTATCTCGAGCTGCATGCCGGAGACACCGTGACGCTTGCCGTCCTGCGCGGCGGCAGCCGGATGTCGCTCGACGTCCCCGTCTCCGAAGAGGGTAAGCTCGGGGTCATCCGTGCGGCATACCCCCTCCGCACCCGGCAATATTCATTCTGGGAGGCGATCCCCGCGGGCATCCGCAAGACCGGCGAGGTCATCTCCTCCTACTGGGAGCAGCTGAAGATGATCGTGCAGCCCAAGACCAAGATGTACGAGGAGCTCGGAGGATTCATCGCCATCGGCAGCATCTTCCCCTCGACGTGGGACTGGCAGGACTTCTGGATGAAGACCGCCTTCCTGTCGATCATCCTCGCCGTGATGAACATCCTCCCCATCCCGGGGCTCGACGGCGGGCATGCCATCTTCACCTTCTGGGAGATGATTACGCGCCGCAAGGTGAGCGACAAGGTCCTCGAGACAGCACAGTACGTCGGGCTGATCATCATCCTCTTCCTGCTGCTCTACGCCAACGGAAACGACATTTACCGGTTCTTCATCAAATAACGACGCACGATGACCGAAGTGGAAAAAATGCTGGCCGGAGAGCTCTATGACTACAGCGACCCCGAGGCCCTGGAGCTGAATATCCGCGCCCACGAGCGCATCGAGCGGCTCAACTCGACCCCCTACCGGCAGCAGGAGGCCTATCGCGAGGCCCTGCGGGAGCTCATCCCCGGGTTTCCCGACTCGAGCTTCGTGATCGCGCCCTTTTTCTGCGACTTCGGCTTCCGCACGAAGGTCGGAGAGCATGTGGTCATCAACTACAACTGCACGTTCCTCGACGGAGGAGGCATCTCGATCGGCGACCACACGCTCATAGGGCCCAACTGCCAGCTCCTCACGCCCCACCACCCCGTCGACTACCTCGAGCGCCGCAAGCCGGTCGAAACCGGGAAACCCATCCGCATCGGCGACGACTGCTGGCTCGGGGGCGGCGTCACGGTATGCCCCGGGGTGACGATCGGAGACCGCTGCATCATCGCCGCGGGAAGCGTCGTCGTGCACGACATCCCCGACGACTCGCTCGCGGCAGGAAATCCCGCCGTCGTAAAACGCAAACTCAACGACCATGAACGCTGAAAAGATCCTTGCCTGCGCAGCCGCCCTGCGCCGCCACCATTTCGATGTCGAGACCGTGCGCGACACCGCCGAGGCGTTTGACGTCATCCGGGCCGCCGTGGAGGCCGCCGCGCCGAAAATCGTATCGTTCGGAGACTCGATGTCGATGCGGGCGACCGGAATCATCGAGTGGCTCCGGGAAAACCCCGGGCTCACGCTCCTCGACGGGTTCGACGCCTCGATGCCCCGCCCCGAACGGCTCGAAATACGCCGCCGGGCCCTGATGTCGGATCTCTTCATCACGGGAGTGAATGCCGTCACGGAGCAGGGAACGCTCCACTGGCTCGACATGGTCGGAAACCGCATCGCCCCGGTGGCCTTCGGGCCGAGGAAGGTGATCCTCGTGGCCGGGCGCAACAAGATCGTCGCAGACCGCGAAGAGGCCGAGGAGCGCATCCGACGCATCGCCGCGCCGCAGAATATCGCGCGCCATCCCGGATTCCGCACCCCCTGTGCCAAGACCGGCGTCTGCATGGACTGCAACTCCCCCGACCGCATCTGCAACACCCGCATGGAGATGCTGCGATGCCATCCCGACGGGCGCATCCTCGTGGTGCTGGTCGATCAGGAGCTGGGGCTTTGAAAAAAAACGGTACGCGCATGAAACGATACGCTTATTTGCTTTGGGCCCTGCTGCCGCTCCTCGCGGCGGCCTGCGGCGACGACTCGGAGGTTTTCTACTCGGTAAGCTACCCTGTCGTGCGCGTCGAAGCCTCGGTCAAGGGGCCGCAGGCAGAGACGCCCGGTGAAGACGATACGACCGGCGGCGAGGATGATACGACCGGCGGCGAAGGGTCGGACGGAACGGGAACGGACGAGACAGGAACAGGAACGGACGGAACGGGAACGGACGGAACAGGGACAGGAACGAACGGAACAGGGACAGGAACGAACGGAACGGGTTCGATTCCCGTCGGGACTACCAATGGGGCGGAAACCGGTTCGGACGGAACGGAATCGGACGGAACGGGAACGGGAACGGGCACGGATTCGGGAACGGAGGAGCCTGTCGGAAATCCCCTCTATGACCAGATTGCCGCAGAGATCGTCGCTCAGGCGCCCGTAAAGGCCGGAGGCAGCTACCGCCTCGACTTCTCGAAGTACAACCGCGGGCGCGCTCCGATCGACACGGCATCCGACGCCGGGCAGGTGGTCGGAATCTTCATCAAGGAGCCCGGGGCCGACAAGATCCGCTTCTACTTCCTCGAGCAGGACTACATCTGCAGCATCTCGTCGTACAAGGACGAAAAGGGCCGCGACATGACCCGCTTCACCGTCGACCTCACGGCCGAGTATCAGGAACGCTATCCCGACGCGGGCATCACCGAGGCCCTGCGCGTGGAATACACCTCGACTCCCTATTGACGCGGGGCGCGGGAGAACGCCCGCCGTCGCATAAAAACACCCTCCCCCCATGGCAAAGATCAAAAAGGCATACTTCTGCAAAAACTGCGGATTCGAAGCCCCCAAATGGCTGGGCAAATGCCCTTCGTGCGGCGAGTGGAACTCCTTCACCGAAGAGGTCATCGCCCGCGAAAGCGGCTCGGTTCCGGCCGCCGTGGCCGGATCGCTCCCCACGACCCGCCCCCAGCGAGTCCGCGAAATCCGCGAAAGCGAACACCGCCGCATCGACCTCGGGTCGCCCGAGGTCAACCGCGTGCTCGGAGGCGGCATGGTTCCAGGGTCGCTCATCCTGCTCGGTGGCGAGCCCGGAATCGGAAAATCAACCCTCTCGCTGCAGATCGCCCTGGCGGAAAACGGCCTGAAGGTACTCTACGTCTCGGGCGAGGAGTCCGCCGAGCAGATCAAGATGCGCGCACAGCGCATCGGAATCGGCAACGAGGAGTGCCTCATTTACCCCGAGACGCTGCTCGAGAACATCGTCGCGCAGATCAACGAGCTGAAGCCCGACCTGGCGGTCATCGACTCCATACAGACCATCTACACCGAACTGCTCGACTCCTCGGCAGGAAGCGTCTCGCAGATCCGCGAGTGCGCCGCCACGCTGCTCCGGTACGCCAAGTCGACGGGCACCTCGATCATCCTCATCGGACACATCACCAAGGACGGTACCATCGCCGGGCCCAAGATCCTCGAGCACATCGTCGACGTCGTGCTCCAGTTCGAGGGCGACAGCAACCACATCTACCGCATCCTGCGCGGAATCAAGAACCGATTCGGCGCAACGTTCGAAATCGGAGTCTTCGAGATGCTCGACGCCGGGCTGCGCGGCGTCGACAACCCCTCGGAAATACTCCTCACGCACTACGAGGAGCCCCTGTCGGGAATTGCCGTGGGAGCCTCGGCTGACGGAATACGCCCCTATCTGATCGAGGTGCAGGCCCTGGTGAGCGGCGCGGCGTACGGCACCCCGCAGCGTTCGACGACCGGATACGACGCCCGCCGCATGAACATGCTCCTGGCCGTGCTCGAAAAACGCGTAGGAATGAAGATGTTCCAGAAGGATGTCTTCCTGAACTTCGCGGGGGGATTCAAGGTCGCAGACCCCGGGCTGGATCTCGCGGTCGTCGCGGCGGTCATCTCCTCCTACTACGACCGCCCCGTGGGCGAAGGCATCTGCTGCGCCGGGGAGGTGGGCCTTTCGGGAGAGGTGCGGCCGGCACCGCGCACCGAGCAGCGCATCAGCGAGGCCGCACGCCTCGGATTCCGGCGCATCATCGTCTCGGGCTATCTCGCAAAGGGCACCAAGCGGCCCAAGGGGATTGAGATCGTGACGATCAACAGCGTCGACCAGCTCCCCCGGGCGCTCTTTGTCGAGTAGCCGGCGGAAGGGCTCCGAAGCGGGGAATTGTCTCCGCAGGGGTACGGAAGGATCGGAGCGATCGGAAGCCCGGAGCAATCGAAGTCGAAAGGCCCGGAAGGAACGGAACACGAAAGAAACATCCCTCCCGACAATTGTCGGGAGGGATGTTTCTTTCGTGCGGGCAAGAGCCTGAGTTACGCTTCGAGGCGCCAGGCAAGTTCCTCGCGGACATACTCCTCGGCAGGGAGTCTCCCGAGCGTTGCCACGGCCTGCAGCACCTTCTCCCGGGAAGCGGCGCCCCGCGCGCCGAGGGCCGCGAGCAGTGCCACGGCACCCTGCGCAAGCAGCCGCGCTTCGGGCTGTCCGGACGCAGCGGCGCGCGAGACGCTCGCAACGGCCGTCGCAGCCCATGCGTCGGAAGGTTCCGCGGAGCGGGCGGCCGCCATCAGGGCGGCGTAGGTTGTCAGCGGGGCCGAGGCCGGGGATGTCCACGCGGCGAACAGGGCGGGAAGGTGTTCCATGCGGCCGAACAGGGCGAAGGCACCCTCCTCCGCCATCTCGGAGTTGAGAAGCCCCCCGGCCCAGAAGGGAAATTCGTCGGCCGTGACCTGTGCGGGATCCGCGATGTGGAACGCCGCGAGGCGCAGTTCGCGCACCTGCTGGAGGTAGAGGTAGCGGGCGAAAGCGTGGTCGCAACCCTCGGCCCGCGCCAGCGTGCGGAGCGTCGGAAGGCTCACGCCGTAGTTCAGTCCGCAGGGGCTGCCGTAGAAACGCATCGCATCGGCCACGGCGCCGTTACGCTCGCGGCGAAAGGCCCCGAGCAGCGCCGTCATGCGGGAGGTATGGTCCATCGGCTGCGGACTATTTGCGCTTGGGAAGCGCCACGCGGATCGTACGTCCGAATTCGTAGATCGGAAGCACGGCGCGCACGTATTCGGTGCCGTTCGAAAGCACGGTGCACGTCACCGGATCGGCCACGCGGCACGTAACGACGTTCTGCTCCTTCGGCCGGGCCTCGATGTCGCTGTGCGAAGCGCCCGAAGGCTCGACCTGCAGCAGCACGATGTCGCCCGAGAGATCGCTGTCGGGAAGGATTCCCGCGGCCGGGCTGAAGCGGCAGACGATATACTGTTTCTTGTCCGCGTGCGGGTAGACCACAAAACGCCGCGACGAGGTCGTGACGACCTCCTTGCCCAGGAACAGTTCCAGATAGCTCTGCTCCATGCGGTCGATCTCCGCAAGGGCGGCCTCGAGGCCCGCGCCGAAGACATTCTCGCCCGCCTCGCCCGTGATGAGCTCCAGACGGTGGCGACGCAGCGAATAGATGCGCTCGGCAGCGGCTCGTGCGGCATCCTCCAGCGTCGGAGTCGTCATGTCGAGTTTGTCGGGCTGCAGGCGCGCAAATTCGCTCCGCGAATCGGCGTACTGCTGCACGCGGCTCGCGGATGGGGTCAGCGGCTCGGCGCGCAGACACTTCTCGCTGTCGAGAAGCGCCACGTGCGCGCTCTTGATGCTCCACGTCGTCTTGTCGGTAAGGGCCGCACGCACCCCGAGGTATTTCTGCGCATAGCGCGCATAGGGGCCGCTCAACACCACATTCTGCTCCACCGTGAGATCCACGGCCAGAATCGTGCGCGGGTCCGACACCTGCACCCCGGAAGCGGTTTCAGTAGCCCCCTGCAGGGAGATATACGGATTCTGCGCCGAAGCGCCGCCCGCCATCAGCAGGGCCAACGCCAGAAGTCTGTATTTCATAATGCGTAAGTTTTATGCCGAATGCAAATGTAACTGTTTTTCGCGGGACCTCAAAATTTCAGGTAAAAATCACGCGTCAAAGCCTGGTATTCCGCGGTATAGCTTTCGGGCTGCCCCGTGCCGACGAAAAGTTCGTCGTACGTGGGGGAGATGCCCGCGGCCGCGGCAGTCGGAAGAAGCTCCAGCAGCGTGCGGCGCGCAGCGTGGCGCGGCGTGGTATGCACCTCCGTGCGGCGCACGACGGCAAGGCGTCCCCACGCGGCGCGGAGCAGCCGCGCAACCTCCGAGCACGGCACCACCACGGCAAAGCGCCCCGAGGGCCCAAGCAGCCGCACAACGGCGTCGCACAGCGCTTCGAACGGTAGCGTCACGCCATGCCTTGCCGTCGTGCGCCCCGGGTCGGGGCACACCAGCGAAGCGTCGAAAAAAGGAGGGTTCGAAACAATCAGGTCGAAACGCTCCCCGGGGTCGAAATCCTGCACCGCGCAGTGCGCGAACGTGAGGCGTGCGCCCCACGGCGAAGCGTCGGCATTCTCCCGCGCCTGCGAGGTGTCGGCGATGTCGACGCCCGTGATCCGCGCCCACGGGGCGCGCTGCGCCAGCATCAGGGCGATCAGCCCCGTGCCGGTGCCGACGTCGAGCAGGCGGCGATCCGTCGGGCGGATCCCGGTCCAGGCGCCCAGCAGCACGCCGTCGGTGCCGACCTTCATCGGGCAGCGATCCTGGCGGATGGTGAATTGCTTGAAGCGGAACATGGCATTCAGAATTGCGTCTCGGCGTGTTCGATGCCCGCGCCGAAAAGGGCATAGTCGTATCGCGCAGGGTCGGAGGCGTCGAAGCGCCGAAGGGCCGCGGTGAGCTCCTCGACGGCCCGCCAGTCGTTCTGGCGCCGCGTGAGCAGCCCCAGCGTGCGCGCCACCTCGCCGACATGCACGTCGAGCGGCAGCCGCAGCGCCGACATCGGGATCCGCGGCCAGAGGCCGAAATCCACGCCCCGGTCGTCGCGCCGCACCATCCAGCGAAGGTACATGCAGAGCCGTTTGCACGCCGCGCCCCGTTCGACCGAGGAGAGGTGTTTCTCGCTCCGCGCGGCGTGCGGCGTCTCGAAAAACGCCCTCCGGAACACCGCGAGCGTCGCCGGTAGCGATTGTGTAGTCTCGTAGGTCGTCTCGAAGAACGCCCCGAGGCTCCCGCAGCGGTTCACAACGCCCCGCAGGCAGAGGACGAAGTCCCGCAAATCGCAGCCCTTGAACGTGCGGTGGCAGAAGGACGCGAACTGCGACAGCTCCCGATCCGAGGCGTGGCGCACGAAGTCCGCAGGGGCGTCGTCCAGGAAGTGCATCATCCGGTGGCCGTTGCGCACGATCGTGCGCCGGTTGCCCCAGGCGATCGTCGCCGAGAGAAAGCCCGCGATCTCCCGGTCTGCGGCGTCCGTGTAGCGGTGCGGGACGCAGATCGGGTCGTCGTCGATGAACTCCGGGCGGTTGTAGCGATCGTGGAGCCGTTCGAGAAGCGCGCGGAGCTCCTCCTCAGAGAATCGTTCCATCGCACATCGTGATCTTCCGGTCGGCCATCTCCGCGAGGCGTTCGTCGTGCGTCACGATGACCGTCGTCTGCCCCAGGCGGTCGCGCAGATCGAAGAACAGCCGGTGGATCTCGTCGCGGTTGCGCGAGTCGAGGTTCCCCGAGGGTTCGTCGGCCAGCAGCACCGCAGGGCTGTTGATCAGCGCTCGGGCAATCGCCACGCGCTGCTGCTCCCCGCCCGACAGCTGTCCGGGCTTGTGGTCGCGGCGCGCCCCGAGGCCCATCAGATCGAGCAGCTCCCCGGCGCGGCGTTCGACCTCGGCCCGCGGACGCCGGCCGATCAGCCCCGGGATGCAGACGTTCTCCAGCGCCGTGAACTCGGCAAGCAGGTGGTGGAACTGGAACACGAAGCCGATGCGCTCGTTGCGGAAGCGCGAAAGCGCCTTGTCGCCCAGTGCGAAGACATCCTGCCCGTCGATCTCGACGCGCCCTGCGTCGGGACGCGAAAGCGTTCCCATGATCTGCAGCAGCGTAGTCTTCCCCGCGCCGCTGGCCCCGACGATCGAAACCACCTCGCGCGGCCGGACCTCGAGCGAAACGCCCTTCAGCACTTCGAGCGTGCCGAAGCTCTTGTGTATGTCGCAAACTCGTATCATGATCGGAAAAGTTTGAACAGTCGGACGGTATCGGCCGCCTCGCGGACGTCGTGCACGCGCAGGACCTTCGCGCCCTGACGCAGGCACTCCCAGCCGAGGGCCACCGTGCCCGCAAGCGACTCCGCGGGCGTGCAACCCAGCGGTTTGTAGATCATGGACTTGCGCGAAAGGCCCGCAAGCACGGGATAACCCAGGGCGCAGAGCCGGTGAAGGCCCGCAAGCAGCGCGTAGTTCTGTTCGACGCTCTTGGCAAATCCGAAGCCCGGGTCGAGGAGGATCTGCTCCGCGCGGATCCCCGCGGCGGTCATCGCCCCGAGGCGCCGCTCAAAGTATCGCACGACCTCGGTGACGATGTCGTCCCGGTAGTCGGTGCATGTCTGCATGGTCTGCGGGGTGCCGCGCATGTGCATGGCCACGTAGGGAACGCCGAAGTGCGCCACCGTCTCCCACATCGCGGGATCGAGCGCCCCGGCCGAAATGTCGTTGACGATCACCGGGCCGAAGGTCCCGATGGCCCGGGCCGCCACCCCGCTGCGGAACGTGTCGACCGAGACGGTCATCCCGGGGGCCACGCGCCGCGCAGTCTCAAGTCCCAGCGAGACCCTCCGCCACTCCTCCGCCTCGGAGACCTCCGACGCGCCCGGGCGCGAAGAGTATCCCCCAATGTCGAGGATCTCCGCACCCTCGGACACGGCCGCGCGGATGCGCCGCTCCACCGCCGCGGCATCCGGAGTGCGGCTGCCGGCATGGAACGAGTCCGGGGTGACATTGAGGATCGCCATCACCTGCGGCTCCGAAAAGTCAGGCGCGGGGCATGTGCGCTTCATAGCGGAAACGGCGGTCGAGCTCCTCGACGGCGGGAGCCAGTTCGGATTCACGGATATTTACTATGGTACAGTCGGCACGGGCGCACAGCGTGTCGTCGTCGAGCTGTGCGGCGATCCGCCGCCGGACCTCCTCGGGCGTGCATCCGTCGCGGCGGCACGTGCGCTCCACGCGCAGCTCGAGCGGGGCCAGCACGGCCACCGTGCGGTCGACATGCCGCTCGAGGCCCGCCTCGAAGAGGATCGCGCTCTCCAGCACCACGTAATCGCCCGTCTGGCGCGCCGCCCATGCCTCGAAGTCGGCGATGACCGCCGGGTGGACAAGTCCGTTCAGGGCCGAAAGCGCCGCAGGATCCCCGAAAACACGTCCGGCAAGGTATTTCCGGTCGAGGGTGCCGTCGCGGCGGTAGGCTTCCGCGCCGAAACGATCCGCGATGCGGGCGCGCAGTCCGGCGTCCTCCTGCATCAGCCGCCGGGCCTCCGTGTCGCTGTCGTACACCGCAACGCCCCGCGCGGCGAAAAGTCGGCACACCGTGCTCTTGCCGCTGCCGATGCCCCCCGTGATACCGACCTTCATCATGGCTCTTCGGGAGTTTCGATCTCCGGGATCTCACCCAGGGATACGATCTTGATATCGCTGAAACGCGTCGACAGCGCCTTCTGCAGCGACTGGGGGTCGATGACAGACTTCCCCTCGTGCCCTTCCTCGGCGGAGCGCTGCGTCTTGATCTCCTCGAGCGGAATGCGCAGCCGCTTGTTCATGTAGACCTGGTAGCCGAAAAGGTTCGTGCCCGTACCCTCGACCACACACGGAACCTCGAGAGGCTGATCGGCAATGCTGATCCGCACGGTCTGCTCCGTGGTGTAGGTATAGTTCAGCTTGGCGATGTACCAAAGGATGAAAGATGCCGCCAGCAGCACCAGAAATACCGGCGAGACATAGCGGTGTATCCATTTCAGCAATGTTTCCATATCGGACTCAAACTCTTTGCGGCACTCCCGAATACGGGCCCGGCTACAGACCCGCGGAAGCCCGGTCGCAGGGCCTCCCCGACGGCGCTCCGTCCCGACAAAGGTAAAAAATAAAAAGGACTGCTCCAACTTCGGAGCAGTCCTTTTTCGTGCCGCGGTCGCAAAGAGCCCGCCGCCGGTTTTACTTCTTGAGTTCCTTGGCGCGCTTGGTCATCAGGTCGTAGGCTAGGGGCGTCGCGATGAAGATCGTGGCGATCGTACCGACAACCACTCCGATAATCAGCGCGAAGATGAAGCCGCGGATCGTCTCGCCGCCGAAGAAGAAGATCGCCAGCAGCGTCACGAGCGTCGTACCCGAGGTGTTGATCGTACGCGACAGCGTCGAGTTGATGGCGTTGTTCACGTTCTCGGAAAGATCACGCTTCGGGTAGAGGTGCAGGTACTCGCGGATACGGTCGAAGACCACCACCGTGTCGTTGATCGCGTAACCGATGATCGTCAGGATCGCGGCGATGAACGCCTGGTTCACCTCCAGGTTGAAAGGCAGGATGCCGTAGAACATCGAGAAGATACCGATGATCAGCAGCGCGTTGATGGCCAGAGCCAGCGTGGCGCCCGTAGCCCACTGCCAGCGCTTGAAGCGGAACGTGATGTAGAGTCCGATGGCGATCAGCGAGAAGAGCACCGAGTAGATGGCGTTCCACGTCATGTCATTGGCGATCGAAGGACCGATCTTGTCGGCCGTCAGAATACCGTTCACGTCGGTCTGCGTGCTGCGGAACTGGTCGAAGGTGATCGGATACGAGTAGAGCGACTTCAGGGCGTCATAAATGACCTGCTCGACCTCGGCCGTAGCCTCATCCGACATGTCGTCGTAACGGTACTGCGTCACGATACGCATCTGGTTCTCGTTGCCGTACTGCTTCACCTCGAAACTGATCGACGAAGCATCGGCCGTCGAGATCTGCGAGAAGGTCTCCTCCATGCTCGCACGGACCGCCTCGGCCGACACGGGCTTGTCGAAACGAACGACATAGGCACGACCGCCCGTAAACTCGGCTCCGAGGTTCAGGCCACGCACGAAGAACGATGCGATCGACAGGACGATTGCCACTGCGGAGATCACATAGGCGATCTTGCGCTTGCTGAGGAAGTCGACATGCGTATTGCAGAGGAAGTTCTCCGACCACTTGTGCGAGAAGGAGATCGAGCCCCACTTGGCAACGATCCACTCGATCAAGAGGCGCGTGATGAAGATCGAGCAGAAGATCGACGTGATGATACCGATGATCAGCGTCGTGGCGAAGCCCTGCACCGGACCTGTTCCGAAGACAAAGAGCACGATACCCGTGATGATCGTCGTCAGCTGTCCGTCGATGATGGCCGAGTAGGCCCTTGAGAAACCGTCCTTGATGGCCAGCGAGATGCCCTTGCCCTCGCGGAGCTCCTCCTTGATACGCTCGTAGATGATCACGTTCGCGTCGACGGCCATACCCATCGTCAGCACGATACCCGCGATACCCGGCAGCGTCAGCACGGCGCCGAACGACGCCAGAACGCCCATCAGCAGGAAGACGTTCACCAGCAGCGCAATGTCGGCCATCCAGCCCGCCGTCTTGTAGAAGAGGCTCATGTAGAGCAGCACCAGGATGAAGGCGATCACGAACGAAAGAAATCCGGCGTTGATCGACTCCTGACCCAGCGAAGGTCCTACGACCGTATCCTGGATGATCTTCGCGGGGGCCGGAACCTTACCCGAGTTGAGCACGTTGGCGAGGTCCTGCGCCTCCTGGATCGTGAAGTCGCCGGTGATCTCCGACGAACCCTTGTCGATCTTCGTGTTCACGCGAGGTGCGGAGTAGACGTATCCGTCGAGCACGATGGCGATGCACTTGCCGATGTTCTCGCCCGTCAGGCGCGCCCATTCGCGCGTGCCCTCGGCGTTCATCGTCATCGAAACCACGGCCGTGGCGCCGCGCTGTGCGTACTGCTCCGTGGCGTCCGTCACGACCGAACCGTCGAGCGGGGCCTTGCCGTCGGGAGTCGTCACCTTGATGGCGTAGAGGTAGTAGCGGCCGTCGATGTGGTCATCGCCCTTGACACCCCACTTGAACTCGATGTCGGCGGGGAAAAGCTCCCGCACGGCCGGCTGGGAAAGGTATTCGTTGACCAGCGCCATGTCGGCCTTGTAGGCTGCACCCACCGAGGCGCCGCCCGCATAGCGCGGATCCAGCACCGAGAAGAGTGGGTTCTGTGCCCGGTCGTAGCGGTCCGCAACGACGTCCGAGGCCATGTCGGTCGAATCGGCGCCCACCTCGGCGATCAGCCCTTCGGCGGCCGTCTCACCGGCAGCGGCCGGGGTGTCGGAAACCTCTTCGGCGGCCGGAGCCTCCTGAGCCGAAGCCTGTGCCAGTTCGCTGCGGAGCAGCTTGTCGGCCGAAACCATGGCCGGAAGCACCTCGTTGGCATCGTACGTCAGCCAGAACTCCAGCGACGCGGTACCCTGAAGCAGGTCGCGCACACGCTGCGGCTCCTTCACGCCCGGAAGCTCGACCAGAATGCGGTGCGAGTTCGGAAGGCGCATAATGTTGGGCTGCGTCACACCGAAGTGGTCGATACGGCTGCGAAGCACGTTGAACGACGCGCCGATGGCTGCTTCGGTCTCGCGCTTGAGAAGACGCTCCACGTCGGCGTCCGAACTCTCGAGGGTGATATCCTTGCGGTCGGGGCTCACGAAGATCTCCGCGATGGGCCGTCCGCCCGAAAGACGAGAGTAGGCCTTGACGAAATCCCCGATATAATCCGACGACGTGCCCTGCTTCATCGCCTCGTTCGCTTCGGCGATGGCCTCCACGAAAGCCGGATCGTTCTGGCTGTCGCCGGCAAGTGCCTTGACGACATCCTCGACCTGAACCTCCAGCATCACGTTCATACCGCCCTTGAGATCCAGACCCAGGTTCAGCTCCTTCTCCTTGCACTCCTTGTAGGTGAACTTGCGGATCCCGAGGTTGTAGACCGGGAGGTTCTGTACCGAGTCGAGATAGTGCTGCTCGGCCTCGCCCTGCTTCTCGAGCGGGAACTCTGCGGCGTACTCGGACGCCTTCTTCTCTACGCTTCGCGTCTTGAACGTGAAGGAGAGCTGGTAAACACACGCCAGTGCCAGAAGCACCGCGACGAGTTTAATGAAACCTTTGCTTTGCATTGAATGATAGAAATTTGTTATTATTTGTTGTATTCGTCGTTACGCATAATAGCACGCAAAGATAGAAAAAAAGAATGAAACAACACCTTTTCGGCCACAGAAAATGGCCCCCGTGACTAAATTATCGCTCCGCAGGGGAATCTTTTCGAACTTCGGAACACGCTGGAGTCCCCGTTTGAGAAAAAAAACGTATTTTTGGCCCGCGATGCAGAACTCCCCCTCATACCGCTACCATCTCGCGGCGTTATTCACCGTCGCCGTGTGGGGTGCCACCTTCGTATCCACGAAAGTCCTCATCGCCCACGCGCTCACGCCCGCCGAGATATTCCTCATACGCTTCGCCCTCGCCTACCTCTGCATCCTCCCCTTCGCACGCGGAAGGATCTTCGCCGCAACCCTGCGCGACGAACTCCTCCTCGCGGCCGCGGGCATCAGCGGCGGTTCGATCTACTTCCTGACCGAAAACATCGCACTCGAATACGCCCCGGCGTCGAACGTCTCGCTCATCGTCTGCACTGCGCCCGTGTGGACCGCCCTCGTCCTCAGCATCCTCGACCCCGGGGAGCGGATGTCGCGCCGCCAGATCCTCGGTTCGGCGCTCGCCTTCGCAGGGATGGTCCTCGTGGTCCTCAACGGACACTTCGTGCTCCGCCTCTCGCCCCGCGGCGACCTGCTCGCACTCGGCGCCGCATGGCTCTGGATGCTCTATTCGCTCTTCGTCAAACAGCTCGGAGGACGATATCCTGCCCTGTTCATCACCCGCAAGGTCTTCTTCTACGGGCTGGTCACCATCCTCCCCTGGTTCGCATTCCGGCCCTTCGCCGTGACATGGGAGATCCTCGCGCAGCCCGCCGTTTGGGGGAACCTCCTCTTCCTCGGGGTCGTGGCCTCGATGCTCTGCTACCTGCTCTGGAACGCCGCCATGCGTCGGCTCGGCGCCGTGCGCACGACAAACTACATCTACATCAACCCCCTGGTGACGATCATCACCGCCGCGACGTTCATCAACGAGCGCATCACCCCCGTGGCGCTCCTCGGAGCCGCCATGATCCTCTATGGCATGTGGCGCGCCGAACGCCCCGCGGGCAAAAGGTGATTCCCGGCGCCGGAAAGTGCCGAAATCCGGATTTTTTTCGTATCTTGGGGAAACGAACCCAAACGCGGAAAAATCATGAAAAAATTCCTCCTCGGCTGCTGCGCGGCGCTGCTCGCCTCAGCCTCCGCCGCACAATCCGGCTACACCCCCGCCCCGGAAAACATCGCCGCACGGCAGCGGTTCTCCGACAACCGTTTCGGAATATTCCTCCACTGGGGCCTCTACGCCATGCTCGGGCAGGGTGAATGGGTGATGAACAACCTCTCCATCGACCGCAACGAATACGCGAACCTCGCGGGAGGTTTCTATCCGTCGCGCTTCGACGCGAAGCAGTGGGTCACGGCGTTCCGTGAGGCCGGGGCCCGCTACGTCTGCTTCACGGCCCGCCACCACGACGGTTTCTCGATGTTCCGCACCGCACAGTCGCCCTACAACGTCGTCGATGCAACGCCCTTCGGACGCGACGTCGCGAAGGAACTTGCCGAAGAGTGCCACCGACAGGGGCTGGCCATTCATTTCTACTATTCGCTCATCGACTGGTGGCGGGAGGACGCCCCGCGCGGCGGCACGGGACGCGGCACGGGGCGCGACCCCGAAAAGGAGGATGTCGGGGCCTATTTCGAATTCATGAAAGCGCAGCTCACGGAGCTCCTCACCCAATACGGGCCCGTGGGAGCGATCTGGTTCGACGGCGTGTGGGACCAGAGCGGGAATCCCGCGTTCGACTGGCGCCTCGGGGAGCTCTATGCCCTGATTCACAGACTTCAGCCCGCGTGCCTGGTCATCAACAACCACCACCTCGCACCCTTCGAGGGCGAGGACGCCCAGACTTTCGAGCGCGACCTCCCGGGGGAGAACACCGCAGGATATTCCGCCGGGCAGGAGGTCAGCAGCCTGCCCCTCGAGACCTGTCAGACGATGAGCGATTCGTGGGGGTACAGCATCACCGACCGTCGCTACAAGTCGGCCGACGTGCTGATCCGCTACCTCGCGGGGGCTGCGGGACGCGGCGGAAACCTGCTGCTCAACATCGGTCCGCAACCCGACGGGGCGCTGCCCGAAGCGGCCCTCGAAAGGCTCGCGGAGATGGGGCGCTGGCTCCGCATGAACGGCGAGACGATCTACGCCACGCAGGCCGGCCCCGTCACGCCCCGGACGTGGGGCGTGACGACGCGGCGCGGCGACCGCGTCTACGTGCACGTCCTCGACTGGCCCGACAAGGAGCTCTTCGTGCCGCTGAAGGGGTTGCGCGTACGCGCCGCGGCAGCCTACGCCGACGGCCGGAAGATCGAGTTCCGCCAGGACGACGAAGGGGTAATGCTCCGCATCGGAGAGCGTCCCGAAGGGCCCGATCAGATCATCGTCCTCACGGTGAAAGAGTAGCGCAGGATGAAGGTGTAGCGCGCAGGGATCAGTGCACCAGTTTCAGGCCGACGATGCCGATCAGCACAAGCAGCAGGAAGAACATCCTCCAGAAGGTCACGGCGTCGTGGAAAAGGAGAATCCCGAGGAGGACCGTGCCGATGCCGCCGATTCCCGTCCAGACCAGGTAGGCCGTACCCATCGGGATGCTTTTCTGCGCCCAGTAGAGCAGCAGTCCGCTCACGCCCATTGATATCACGGACAGGGTCAGGTACAGGAAGTGATGCCGCGGGCAGAGTGCGGCCAGCTTGAAACCCAGGGGCCATCCCATCTCGAACAGCCCGGCAAGAAACAGATAGATCCACGCCATCGTACGGCAACGTTTTTAGATTCCGGCGCAAAAATACGAAATTCCCGCCGTCCGCGCCCCCTTCCGGCCGTCCGGACCGCAAAAAAAGCGCGCAGCCCTTTCGGGTTGCGCGCTCTTCGCGTTATGGGGCCGGTTCCGCGGCGGGAACCGCACCGGTTACTTCACCTCCTCGAACTCCACGTCCTCGGGCTGGCTGGCGCCGCTGCCCTGCTGGGCCCCGGCGTTGGCCTGCGACTGCTGCTGCCCGGCGCCCGACTGGGCTCCGCCCTGCTGGGCCTGCTGCTGTGCCGAGTAGATGTCCTGCGAAGCGGCCTGCCAGGCGGCGTTCAGCTCCGAGATCGCCGTGTCGATGGCTGCCACGTCGGCGTTCTTGTGCGCCTCCTTCAGCTTGCCGAGCGCCGTCTCGATGGCCGCCTTCTTGTCGGCCGGGAGCTTGTCGCCGTACTCCTTGAGCTGCTTCTCCGTGGCGAAGATGTTCGAGTCGGCGGCGTTGATCTTGTCGATGCGCTCCTTCTCGGCCTTGTCCTTCGCCTCGTTGGCCTTCGCCTCGTCGCGCATGCGCTGGATCTCCTGCTCCGTGAGGCCCGACGAAGCCTCGATGCGGATCTTCTGCTCCTTGCCCGTGCCCTTGTCCTTGGCCGAAACGTTCAGGATGCCGTTGGCGTCGATATCGAACGTCACCTCGATCTGCGGCACGCCGCGCGGTGCGGCCGGAATGCCGTCGAGGTGGAAGCGGCCGATCGACTTGTTGTCGCGCGCCAGCGGACGCTCACCCTGGCAGACGTTGATCTCCACCGAAGGCTGGTTGTCGGCAGCCGTCGAGAAGACCTCCGACTTGCGCGTCGGGATCGTCGTGTTGGCGTCGATGAGTTTGGTCATCACTCCGCCCAGCGTCTCGATACCCAGCGACAGCGGCGTAACGTCCAGCAGCAGCACATCCTTCACCTCACCCGTCAGCACACCGCCTTGGATAGCGGCGCCGATGGCGACCACCTCGTCGGGGTTCACCGACTTGTTGGGCGTCTTGCCGAAGAACTCCTCGACGATCTTCTGGATCGCCGGAATACGCGTCGAACCGCC
>DWYP01000039.1 GCA_019118605.1 Candidatus Alistipes faecavium
TTTTGTGCCACGAGAACACAACCTCGCTCCCTTCGGTTTTCGGGCCCGGGAATCGGCAGTACGTTCGACGTCTGAAGTCGAACGGTGCGGAATCCCGGGATCGCAAAGGCGTCAGCGCGGAGGCGCTCCCGTACCGGCAAACGGCAGGAGGTTCATGTCGCGGCAAGAATGGGAAGCGTGCAGCTTTTAACCCGAACGGATCGGGGCTTATCGTCGTCCAACCGGGGACGGTGGGCAACCGATGGAAGGTGGTCGGATCTTCAGTGGGGAGCCGTGGAAGGGATGAATGGCGTTGTCATGGTCGGTGATTTTTGCGTCGTTTCGAGGATAACGGCGTCTGCATCCGCTTTGTTTCACCACGGGGCGCGATTGCGCGATCTTGCTGGTAGTTGCACAGAAGGTCCGGCGGCAGGTATATGCACGAAAAAAACCCTCGAATCATCTGATCCGAGAGCTCGTGTAGTCTGTTACTCGGCAGCCGGCCGAAGGTTGCGGTCAAGCACCGCCCGGATCCCCGATTCGGGATAGAGCAACAGGCGGTTGCCAAGTACCGTAAAGGGGATCTGCCGCCGATCCCGCAGCGTCTGCAAGGTGCGCGGTGAGAGGTGCAGGCGTGTGCAGACCTCCTCGCCGGTCAGGTAGCGCTCCTCGCCGATCATCGGGCGACGCTCCTCGGAGGCCTTCCGAAGCATACGCTCCACGTCGTCCAGCCGGGCGAACAAGCGCTGTATCTCGTCGCTCGCTTCGTTGAGATAGTCCAGCGGCATGGCTATCGCGTTTGAACGGTTTTGCGGGAGAGCCAGGCGGCGAGGTCCCGGCGTCGGTAGTAGAATTTACCGCCCAACCGCGAGCAGGGAATCGCTCCCCGGTCCCGGTAGCTCTGCAGCGTGCGTTTGGTGATGTTCAGCGCCCGGCACACCTCTTCGCTGTCCAATCACCCGTCGTCCTGCGGTGGCGTCAAACGACGTTCCAGACGTTGGGCAAGGGCGGAGAGGTGTTCCACCCGTTCGAGGAGCCGCTGCCAACTCCGCTCCCCGATACATACGATCTTTTCCATGGTCTTCTTTTCTGTTTGGTTCAACATTCCGGCAACCCGCCTCTGTGGGTTGCACTCTGTGTGGATGGGGGCGCCGAATATTCAGCGGTCCCGGATCCGAAAGGCACGGCATTTCATCTTTTTTTCCGGTTTATGAATCTTTGTTCCTGCAAGCTTGCACTCGGATAACGCGCGCAGCCCCTCAAAAGTTTCGCTCACAAAGTGATGTGGCAGTGGTTGGCGTCGGTTGGCGTCGCGAGGGTGGACAAACTGCGGTGAAAACGCCGGTTTATAAGCCATTCTGATTTGCGCATATGGCAAACGTGCCTATGATAATACACGGACAGAGACGGGATACGGGCTGTCGAGCCGGAAGCTCAAAAGGGTAGTTTGGGACGAAAGTCATGCAAACCGCATCTCCGAATCACCGGGAGGGACTGGAGTCGCAGACCGGTTGCGGATTCCGACAGGCCTTATTCGCCCGCGCCGCGCCGATAATCTTCGAGGTAGGCCGAGCAGGTCCGTCCGGTCTGCTGCTTGAAGAAGCGCATCAGGTGGCTCGGATCCGAGAAGCCGTACGCATCGGCCAGCTGGCTGACGCTGCGCCTCTCGAAGAGTAGGTCGTTCTTCACAGCCTCCAGCAGCCGCTGTTTCAGCAGGTGTACGGCCGTGACGCCGAACTGATCCATGACAGCCCGGTTCAAGGTCACGCGGCTCACGCGCAGCATCGAAGCATACTCCTCGACGCGTTGCACCTCACGGATATGCTCCTCGAGCAGCGCCTTGAAGCGGAATGCACAGTTATTGCGCGGCAACGTCACGGGCAGTCCGTAGGCGGCGGCATAGTCGCGGTTGAGCGTCACCAGCAGATAATAGAGCACCGCGACGATCAAATTGTAGCTGTCCGCCGTCGGGGCGCGCAGCTCCGCCTTGATCTTTTCGAGCAGCCGGTCGTATTCCGCCAGCTGTTCCGCTGCGGCATCGAACCACGGCGGCGTGTCGGTCTGGTAGCAGTAGAGCAGGCGGTAGACGAAGAACTTGTCAGCGAGGAACGTGCGCATGAAATCCTCGCGGAAGATCAGGAACGTGTAGTCGAGCTCCGCCTCGTCCACCAGCCAGCGCTGCTGCTGGTGGGGCGAGAGGAGCAGGACCATGCCGTCGTGCAGTTCGATGCGGCGTCCGCCGAGCAGCAGCACGCCCCGGGCCCTGTGCAGGAAGAAAAACTCGAAGAAGTCGGTCCGGAAGAGCGGATTCTCGGTCAGTACGCCGCGGATCTCTTCGCTGCGGCCCGTATTGATGTAGAAGTCGACGCCGCACTGCGTCTTGCTGAACGGCACGGTGACCAGCCGTCGGGGATTTGTCGCTGTTTTCATCGCTCGCATCCGGGTTATTCGATGACAAAGATACGACATTCATTTATCAAAATGGCATAATGACACCCTTTTTGGGCATAATTCCGCACGAAAAATCTTCGGACCTTTGCCGACGGAGGATCCGATACGGATTCGTCTGTGAAAAAACATCCGTCCATGAGTGTCTGCATCAAATCGTTGATCCGCAATCTGAATCTGGTAGTCGGCTGCACCGTTGGCTGCACTTACTGCTATGCCCGCAACAACTGCCGACGCTTCCACATGACCGACGATTTTTCCGTCCCGGAGTACATGCCCCGCAAGCTCCGCATTCTCGAAAGCCGCGACCCGCGGGTCTTTCTAATGACCGGCATGAGCGACTTCTCGGACTGGCGGCCCGAGTGGACGACGGAAGTTTTCGATCGCATGGCCCGTAATCCGCAGCACGCCTACCTCTTTCTGACCAAACGACCCGAACGGCTCGACCTGCAGACCGACGACGACAACATCTGGATGGGTGTCACCGTGACGTGCGAGGCGGAGAAGGGACGTATCGCCACACTGCGCCAACACGCTAGGGCCCGTCACTACCACGTGACCTTCGAACCGCTGTTCGGGCCGATCGAAGGGCTCGACCTGACGGGCGTGGAGTGGATCGTCGTCGGCACCGAGACCGGACGACGCCGCGGCAAGGTCGATGCCCGGCCCGAATGGGTGAGGGGCATTGTCGCCCAGGCCCGGGTGCAGGGCGTGGCGGTCTTCATGAAGGAGGATCTGTTGCCGATCATGGGTGAGAGCGGCATGATACAAGAGTTACCCGAAGCATTCAAACAAAGAGTATGGAACAGGAACTGATTCGCGACATCGACGTGCAGAGCGTCATGACCCGTTCGTCGCTGCCTGTGGGCGGCTATTCGGTCAATCCCTATGTGGGGTGTCCTCACGCCTGCCAATATTGCTACGCCTCGTTCATGAAGCGCTTCACGGGCCACACCGAACCCTGGGGAACGTTTCTCGACGTCAAGCACTGGAAGCCCATCGCCGATCCGCACCGTTTCGACGGAGAGCGTATCGTCATCGGCTCGGTGACCGACGGCTACAATCCCTATGAGGAGTATTACGGACGAACCCGCCTGCTGCTCGAACAGCTGCGCGGCACGACGGCCGAGATCCTGATCTGCACCAAGTCGGATCTTGTGCTGCGCGACCTGGACCTGTTGCGCACATTCCCGCGCGTGACGGTTTCGTGGTCAGTCAACACGCTGGACGAGGCTTTCCGTGCCGACATGGACCGCGCGGTGAGCATCGAGCGGCGTCTCGAGGCCATGCGGCAGGTCTATGAGGCGGGCATCCGCACCGTCTGCTTCGTCTCGCCGATCTTTCCGGGCATCACCGACCCGAAGGCCATCATCGAACGGGTGAAAGACTTCGCCGATCTCGTATGGCTCGAAAATCTCAACCTGCGCGGGTCGTTCAAGGCAACGATCCTGGCCTACATCCGCGAGAAGCACCCCCAGTTGGTGTCTTTGTACGAGGAGATCTACAACCGCCGCCGGACGGATTACTGGCAGGCGCTCGAACTCGAGATGGCCGCCTATGCCGCAGCAAACGGAATGCCTTACCGGGTGAACAACCTGCCGTACGGACGCTCCGAGAAGGGCCGTCCCGTCGTGGTCAACTACTTCTACCATGAAAAGATCCGGCTCAATAACCGGCCCGCAGACCGGAAGAATGCTCGAACGGAAAACCTTTCAAAACACGATAAACGATGAAACAGATTGAAAAAATCGCCGAAGCCGAAAATTTCAGTGCTATCGGGCTCGGCAAGTTGAGCGAACTGAACGAATTCGTACTGGAACTGAATCCGGCCGTCAAGATTCCGGG
>DWYP01000040.1 GCA_019118605.1 Candidatus Alistipes faecavium
GCAGGGTGAAAGTCAATTTTTTTGATAAATATTGGGGGGGGGATTTTTTTTCGTATATTTGTCCTTGAGAAAGGAAAAAAGTGTCGTTCCCGGGTCAGATGGTATAAACGGAAATGGATGCTGTCAGTAGGTCAATCGGTCGGGAGAAGATTGATTTATTTGTCTATACGGAGTTGTGTTTGCGGAGACTGTCCGCCGGGTCCCTGAAGCATCGCATACCCCCCCCCGACCGGACGATCGGTTAACAGTTGCGGATGTGGATATTTTTACCGACAAGATGAAAAAGATACTCCTGTTATTGTTTGTCTGCGGAGCATGTTGCTTTACGGATGCCGTTCGCGCACAGCAATGGGCCGTGAAGAGCAACCTGCTCTATGATGCGACGACAACCCTGAATCTTGGCGTGGAGGTCGGCCTGTCCGAGAAGTGGTCGGTCGACCTGTCGGGGAACTGGAATCCCTGGACATTTTCCGAGAACAAGAAATGGAAGCACTGGCTCGTACAGCCGGAGGTCCGTTACTGGACCTGTAAGCGGCTGGGCGGACATTTTCTGGCAGGACACTTGTTGGGCGGGGTCTACAACGTGGGAAACATCGACGGGCTGCCCGATTTTCTGGGCACGAAATTCTCCACCCTTGCCGACAACCGCTATGAAGGCTGGTTCGTCGGGGCGGGTGTGGGCTACGGCTATGCGTGGATGCTTGGCGAGCACTGGAACCTCGAGGCGGAAATCGGCCTCGGATATGCCTATTCGGACTACGACTCGTATCTCTGTCCGCGATGCGGCTCGATGCTGGGCAGCGGCGACCACCACTACTTCGGAATAACGAAGGCTTCGATCTCTCTGGTATTCGTGTTCTAAACGCTAACGGTCATGAAAACAACATACATATATATACGTATCCTGATCCTTTCGGTTTTGGTCTCCGTGTGGTCGTTCGGCGCGCGGGCCCAGCAGCCGATCATGGGTGGCGAGGCCACCGTGACGGCGCTCGATGTCACCCGTGACGGCGGGGAGGTGAAGGTGAAGATGTCGGTCGACGTGACGAACCTCACCGTCGGCGGTGACGAGACGGTGGTTTTCACCCCCGTGCTTGTCAAGTCGGAGCGGAGCCTCGACCTTCCGTCCGTGGAGATCATGGGCCGCCGAGCCTACCTCTACCACGTGCGCAACGACCGGCAGACCGTTACCGACAGCCCGGCCTATGCCGAGCGTACGGCGCGGCGCGCCGAGCGGCGGGAGGGCCCGCAGATCATCGAATATGCGGTGACGCTTCCCTTCGAGGGGTGGATGCGGGGCTCTGACCTCACGATCCGTGAGGGGAGCTGCGGCTGCAACAATACGCTGCTGGCCCTGGGCGAGGATCCGCTCGGGAACGTGCTTCCTCCCTACGAGCCGCAGTATGTGCTGTCGTTCGTCGAGCCGGATCCCGAACCTGTCAAGGTTCGAGAGGAGCGGTTCTCGGCCTACATCAATTTCCGGATCGACCGCTGGGCGATTCTCGAGAACTACCGGAACAACGCCTCGGAGCTTGCGGGCATTCAGGCGTCGTTCGAACGGGTGAAGGAGGACGATGATCTGACCATCCGCTCGGTGACGATCGAGGGTTGGGCTTCTCCCGAGGCGCCCGAGGACTACAACCTGCGGCTGTCGCAGCGGCGTGCCGATGCGTTGGCCGACTACCTTGCCGCGCGGAGCGACCTGGATCGTTCGCTGATCCACGCGACGGGCCGCGGCGAGGACTGGGCCGGACTGCGGAAGGGTGCGGACACCCTGAAGCTGCTGCTTGACCGCGAGAAGGTGCTGGCCGTGATCGACGACACGTCGCTTTCGATGGATGCCCGGGAGAGCCGGCTGAAGGAGCTGGTTCCGCCTGCGATCTTCCAGCGTCTCTACAACGAGATCTACCCGGCGCTGCGCCGCAACGACTACTGCATTGTCTACAACGTGCGGAACTTCGAGCCTTCGGAGGTGCGGGTGCTGCTCGACACGGATCCGCAGAAGTTGTCGCTGAGCGAGATGTACCGGCTTGCGGGCATTTACGGCGAGGGCACGGCGGAGTATGCGCACGTGATGGAGGTTGCTGCGCGCACCTACCCGGAGACGCCAGCCGCGGCGGTGAACGGGGCGTCGCAGCTGATCGGGCGGGGCGAGTACGATGCCGCCGAGGCGCTGCTCCTGCAGTCCGACATTTCGGATGTGCGGGTGCTCAACGCCCTGGGTCTGACCTACGCCCGGCGGGGTGATACGCAGGCTGCGCGTGCGGCGTGGAGCGAGGCTGCCGGCAAGGGGTTTGCCGAGGCGGAGCATAACCTCGGGGAGCTTGCCCGAAGCCTGGAGTAGCAACCCAACGGATATAACCCGATAATTTACAGGAAACAAAAGACTTGTTGATTAAATTTTTATTAAC
Source organism: Candidatus Alistipes faecavium (assembly GCA_019118605.1). Lineage (GTDB taxonomy): Bacteria > Bacteroidota > Bacteroidia > Bacteroidales > Rikenellaceae > Alistipes > Alistipes faecavium. The sequence goes on from DWYP01000040.1 coordinate 2,412, forward strand.
TTCTTTATTTTTACCGCTATGAAACTCAGATTTCTGCTTTTGGCTGTTGCAGGCCTCGGAATGTTTGCCTGCGCCAAGGACGGTGCCGAGGGTCCCGCAGTTCCCGACGGTTCAAAGTCCATTGTGCTGAAGATCGCTCTTCCCCAGACAACGCGTGCCTACATCGAGCCCGATACCCCGTATGCTCCGGATGGCACGACCATTTCGAAGATCGACGTCTATTTCACCGACAACAACGGTATCATCCAGGAGGCCTATTCTCTTGAGGACCAGAATCTTGAAGACATCAAATCCTCCGGTCTCCGCTTTACGGGTCTTGAAAACGTGGCCCGTGTATATTGCGTGGCCAACTGCGCGGACGTGATCGGAAAGGGTAACTCGATCAAATCCTTTACCAAGGAGTTGAACGAGCAAAAACCCAATATGGCGCAGAATGCGTCGATTTTCGTCGGATACGATGCCGACATCACGCCGTTTGTGGCGGATACGAATGAGCCGGAAGTTCCCAATTACGATACCGGTTCAAACGCTCCGGGTGAGGGCGACCAGGCCTATAAGGCTGCCGTAACGATCCGTCCGCTGATCTCGCGCATCGAGTGGGGCAAGATCACGATCGAAGAGAGCGGCCATAAGGTTATCTACGACAACCAGACTCCGGCACAACCCAAATACCTCATCGCATGGGAAGGCTGGCAACCTACGCTGGCCGGTATCTATCAGAGCAACGTGTACCTGACCTCGAACATCTTTGCCGACGATGATATCGTAGCCAACCACTTTGCGACCATTGATAAAGACAATGACATCGTGAACGGCGCATGGAAAAAAGATCCGAACGGGGCCACCCTTGCCTATTCGAATTATGGAACGTCGTCGTATAACGCTCTTTTCGAGAACCTTGGAACCTACAATACAGACGCTGCAGCTAAAACTGCCTGCGTTCCGTTCCACTTCTTCGTGCCCTTTGATGCGACTGCGACATCGGCCGACGATAATGATGTAAACACCACCGAACAGTTCGAAGCCGACAAAAAGCCTCTGTGGCACTTCCAGCTCCAGTATGCCGACAAGTCCTCCTACAAGTACACGGTTTACAACTACGATGCGGCGAAAGGGGAGGATTTAAGCCAGTACAAAGATGCGGACAAGGTGACGGATCCGGATGAGGTGCTGAGTGTATCCGTCGATTTCATCTATCCCGGAAACGCCGACAACATCGCCTATGTCAATGTCCTGAAGCTGCTCCAGTCCGATGCGGAGATCACCTACCAGCCCGGTAAGATCTATACGGTATCCGAAATTACGCTGTCGCCCTTCAACGTGTCGGGCTCCTATACGGAGGTGATCGACTACAACGTGATCGTCAATGTCTCGGTTGCCGACTTCGAATCGGAGGCCGTAACGCCCGGCTTCAATTAGTCGAACTTCCGAACGGGTCTCCGCCGGGATGCGGCGCTGCCGCATCCCGGCCGGAAACCGGTTCACCGCCTCTCCGAACATACGGAAGAACCGTAAACAGTCAAAAAAATGAGAAAGTTCTATTTTATATGTTATTTTACCCTGGCCGTGGCGATGCCTTGGCTCAATGGCTGCATCCGGGAGGACAGGGATGACTGTAAGGGCAGGGTAATGCTCCGGTTCCGGTATGTCGGTGACGGCACGACCGATATCTTTCCCGATAAGATCGAGAAGGTGACCGTATATGTCTATTCGGCCGACAACGACGCACTGGTCGGCGTCTCCGAATACGACAAGACGGCCCTGACGAAGTATCAGGGAGCCGATATCTATCTCTTCCCCGGCCGCTACGAAGTGGTTTGCTGGGGCAATATCCTGGAAAACAGCCGGGCACGGGAGAGCGACCGCGTGGCCGCTCCCGAGCATTTCACGCAGGACGACATCGCCACCAACGACCGGCTCTACTACGGCTCGCTCGAGGTGGAGGTCCCCGAGACCCTGGCCGAAACGGAGTGTTTCTGCGACTTTGTCAGCTCGCACGTCAAGATGCAGGTGCGCCTCGAAGGATTCGTGGGTTCGGTCGCTCCCGGCACGGGGGTCGGCGGGACGCCCGATTTCCATCTCGCGATGACCAACCTCGCCTCGTATGTCGATTTCGACAACGTGCCTGCCGCTGACGAGCCTGTGACCTACTATCCGGAATTGACGGTCGACCCGCAGGATCCGTCGAGCTATATTGCCGCGTTCAATACGCTGCGTTTCAACGACGACAACGACATCATGCTGCAGGTGCACTCCGGGACGCGCGCCGTGCTGCATGAATTCGGCCTTGCCGACTTCCTCGACCAGCATCAGATCGGGGTCGAGGGCTACCACGAGGCGATGGTTTCGATCCGCATCCGTGCGAATGCGACGGGTGTGGTCGTCGAGGACTGGGAGAGTGTGGATGTGACGCCCGGATTTGACAACTGAATCGAGGGGAGTAGCCCCGGAGTTTCGGATACTGGAAAAACTTGACTGCCGACTACGGATGAAAACGAGATACATATCCTGCCTGACGGCCCTGCTGCTGTCTGTGGGCATGTTCTCCTGCAATCGGGACGATGCGGGCGGAGGCCCCGTGGATCCCGAGGGGCCTGTCGGCGTGCGGATCGTGGTCTCGAACGGCGATGCCACGCGCAGCGTGGGCAGCGAGGCGACCGACAACGAGATCCGGCGGCTTCGGGTCTATGCCTTCAACAAGGAATCCCGCGAATTGACGGGCTATGCCATGTCCGACAACCTGCAAGGGAGGAATTACCTGCCCATCACGCTCCGCGGGGGCGGGGAGACCTACTTCTACGTGATTGCCAACGACCACTTCGGGCCGAATCCTACGGTCAACGGCACCGCCGTTTCCGACTGGACGCTGTTGACCCGGTCGGACCTGCAAAATCTGGTTTTCGACCTCTCGGATTTCAAGGGATGGACCGTAAACAACGGGGAGAGCATCTCGCCCATGTCGAACAACCGGTATCGGGAGGACGGCAGCGAGTTTACGAACAAATGCGAAAACAACTTCGCCACGCCAGTCGATGTGACGGAGGACCGGCAGATCATTCCCGTCACGGTGCAGCATGTGCTGGGGCGCCTGCGGTTGTTCCTTTACAAGGACGCCTCCCTCGGAGATGACTATGTGATCAAATTGACCCATGCGGCCGTTTACCGCCGTCCCGATGCCTTCCGGCTCTACTATTCCGATGGCAATACGATCACTTACACCAAGAATAGTGATGCGTTGGTCGATGAATTTGTCACCTCGGAAATTATTCTGGACAAGAAACCTGCCAACGGGGAAACCCAGCTGGCCCGCACCTTCCTGGCGCCGAACATCTACGGTTCCGGCGATAAGGTCGGCTCGGCTCCTGCCTCGGACGAGGACAAGGCCTACAAGCTGGTTTTGACAATCGACCGGGCCTACCGAGGCGGCGGCTGGTCTTCGAAGGACTATACCGTCTACCTGCCTCCCGTCTCGCGCAATGCGAGCATCGACGTGCAGGGAACCATTTCCGCGGAGGTGGACAGCCTCTCTTTCAACGTGATGACCAATGCGTGGGTGGAGAAAGAGATGGACATTCCGCCGTTCCAGTGATCGGTGGCGAGCTGTTTTGAAATTCAAAGCTGACATTTATGCGAAGTGCGACATACATACGTTGTTGGATGACGGGCCTGCTGATGCTTGCCTTTGCGGCGGCGGGCTGCGTCAAGGACGACTACGGGCTTGCGCCATCCGTTGTGGAGGGGCGTCCCGTGACGGTGACGCTGAAGTGCGATCTGGGCAGAACCTCCGACATCACCGTAACGCGTGCCGACAATACCTATTCCGGGCTGTCGACATACACGCTCTTCGTCTACGATGCTGCCGGTACGACCTGCCAGCAGGTGCTCACGCTCGAGAACGGAAGCATTAAGCTCCTCGGCACTGATACGAGCCTCCCCAATAGGGAGCGGTTGTACCAGCTGACCTTCAAGACGACTTCCGGCGAGAAGAAGCTGCTTGGCGTGGCCAACTATGCGACCGGAAACAGCGGTTTCTGGAGCGGTTTCAGTGAGCTGAAGAAGCGGGCGGCCGATGGGACACTTTCGTTTGATGCGCTCCGCCAGAGCCTGATCTCGCTGCGTGACGGACTGATCGGCGCCGACGGACTGATTATGCCCTCGATTACGGCCTCCTCGCAGATGCTCATTTCGGGCTGGAACGAAGGGGTAGTTTTTGCTACCGACGGATCCGTGGCCAATTGCGGCACCTATGGCGATCAGGCCAGGAAAATTGTGCTGAAGATGGACCGCGCCATGGCGCGCATCACCTTCAAGCTCCCGTCGGTATCGACGGTAAATAGCGCCGGGCATACCGTCACGTTTGTTCCTTCGACCTACCGGGTCTACAATGTCCCGAAAAAAGCTCCGCTGATCAAACCGGTTTCCGGGGCTTCGGGTGCGAGCCTCTATACGACACCCGATTCATTGGCGGATGAAGAGTTCCTGACCAGCGCCACGGCCAATGTGCCGGCCGTGAGCGGCGGTAGCTATACGTTTACCTTCTACATGCCCGAGAACGTGCAGGCGGAGGTTGCGAAGAATGCCGATGGGGGAAACATGTCGTACGTGGACCGTGAGAAGTGGACGGGAGACCCCGGGTCGCTTCCCCAGAATAAAAAGTGGACGAACGCTCCGAAGCACAGCACCTTCGTGGTGGTCAGCGGCGTCTATACGGAGATGAATGGCACCACGCCCATCTATACGGGCAATGTGAACTATACGGTCCACCTGGGCGACTTCTCGACCGGGAAAGGGGCGACCGGGTCGTATGGCAATTTCTCCGTGGAGCGCAACTACTCCTACACCTACAACATGACGGTGGAGGGTGTCAAGAATATCAAGGTGGAGGCCACCAAAGGGGATGAAAACCAGCCCGGTGCCGAGGGGTCGATCTACGATGCGCAGACATGCGTCTACAACTACCTGCTGGACTCCCATTTCGAACAGGGTTACATGCAGTACGACCTTTCGGCGATTGCCGGGGCTGTCGCTGCCGATCTGGCGAATGTCCAGAATCCTACTGAAGAAGAGATCGACAATTCCATCTCCAGCAAGCTGTTTCTGGAGGTGCAGTCTCCGTTCATGCCTCAGGCAAGCCATCGCGGCTCGCTGGAACCCTATAAGACCTATGCCGATGCGGCAGAGGGGCGGGTCAGCATGACACCCGAGGAGGCAAAAAAGAATGCCGTGAAGGACTTCGACTACAAGTGGGTCGAGTTCTGGCCGCAAGATACTACGGTAATCTCTGCTTACCCCGGAACGCCGACGTGGAGCCATGCGTATATCAAGGACGTTACGACTGCTGCCGGAGACGCCGATCGCCTGATAGACGCCTACGACCTGATCGTGGCGATGGGCAAGGTGGTGAAGAAAATCTACCTGAACGGCGGGTCGAATACGATCTCGACCGACGAACTTGAGGAGGAAAGCGGCATAACGATTACGCAGGATCAGGGAAAATACGTCGCCCGTTTTACGGCCTTTGTCAACGAGTACTATTACTATAAGAACCCGTTGACGGGAGCCGCCCTGACGTCGTGGGGCCCGCTGGTCAACAAGAGTGCGCGCGAGATGATCGTTGCCATGAGCACCGATGTCTCTGCGGACGGCAACAGCTCCTACAGCCAGATCCACTCCTACATTTCGCAGCTCTCGATGCAGACCTTCTACAACCCGAGCGCGGGCATCAACGCTTTCGGCCTGGAGACCTACAACGAAACGCCGCTGACCATGGGCTTTACGACGAATGTCGCGGATGGGTATTTGGATGACTCGGACGGCCGCAGGAATCAGGTTCGGCTGCTTTTGGATTATAATAATAACGTTACATCCGTTCCATCCAATGTGTCTTGGAATAAATATATCTCCATGAACGATAACGGATGGGTTTCGACCACTCCCGCGGAGCGTGCAAAGCGCAAGTTGCCGGATGCGTATGTCGAGAACAATGCGGCCTATGCCTGTCTGTCGCGCAACCGCGACCTGAACGGCAACGGGAAGATCGACGACAACGAGGTGCGCTGGTATTTGGCGTCGCTCAACGAATATATCCGTATCGGAATCGGCTCCGGTGTACTGTCCAACTCCGCGCAACTCTATATGGGAGATAAAATGGCCATGACACATGCCTCATATCCGAACAGTTATATCGGTGACGGAGCTCTTTACTATACGAGCAGCAAGAAAGACAAGCGTGTTTTCTGGGCTGTGGAGCGGGGGGCTTACGGTAATAACGACTCTTACAACCATTTGCCGATCCGTTGTATTCGGATATTGCCGACCGGAGACCTTACAAAGGTTTCCGGAGTGGTTGCGGCCTCCACGGTAGAGAAACGGAAGGACAATCGTTCCGACTTGACGGTACTGAAATTCAAGGGACGTGTGGTGGACGAGCTCTACCGCCAGCGTGTCGATGATGCTTTGGACAAACACAACGAGGACGATGATGCCAACGCATATTATGACGGGATCTATGTGTCAGGCTCATATTTGAATGATTCTTATATGCTTGGAGATATTATCGGATACGAGGGAACCGTACCAAATACTCATACTTTTGACGGAACCATGATCAATCCCTGCTACGATCAATATGGCGCAGGTTGGCGTGTTCCCAATCTGGTGGAGCTCTCAGCCATGAATGCGGTGGGAGAACTAAACAATTCTGGCGATCATTATATCACGGCATGTTGTACACAATTCAGTAATTTGAAAGTTCGGTATGGGTTTGCCCGTTCGTCGTTGATATATTGTCCCGGAAGTAACAGTTCGGATGTCGGCTATTCATATAACAGCGGGAGTCGAACAGGATTTTATATCCGTTGCGTCAAGGATGTCGAGGCGGGATACAATTTCGATACCCAGTCGACGCCTGCGAACTGACGCCCTCTCATGAAACAGCGAGGCTCCGCAACCCGAACGGTTGCGGAGCCTCGCTGTTTCATGCCGCCCCGGGGCGGTTCCCGGAGGCCGTTTCGGATCTCCTTATGCCTTCCGGCCGCGGATGTAGGCGTCGATCGAACGGGCGGCCGTGCGCCCGGCCCCCATGGCCAGAATCACCGTCGCGGCGCCCGTTACGGCATCGCCTCCGGCAAAGACCCCTTCGCGCGTCGTGGCGCCCCCCTCGTCGGCCACCAGGCAGCCGCGGCGCGTGGTCTCCAGCCCCCCGGTCGTGGCCGCCAGCAGCGGGTTGGGCGAGGTGCCCAGCGCCATGATTACCACGTCGCAGGCGATCTCGAACTCCGAGCCGGGCTTCACCACCGGCGAGCGGCGCCCGCTCTCGTCCGGCTCCCCGAGCTCCATCTCCACGCAGCGCACGCCCCGCACCCATCCGCGCTCGTCGCCCAGCACCTCCGTGGGGTTCGTGAGCATGCGGAACTCGATGCCCTCCTCGCGGGCGTGGTGCACCTCCTCGACACGCGCCGGGAGCTCCTTCTCCGAACGGCGGTAGACGATCGTCGCCTCGGCGCCCAGCCGCTTGGCCGTGCGCACGGCGTCCATCGCCACGTTGCCGCCGCCGACGACCACCACTTTCTGCCCGACATAGATCGGCGTGTCGTACGTCGGGTCGTAGGCGTGCATGAGGTTCGTGCGCGTGAGGAACTCGTTGGCCGAGACCACGCCGTTGAGGTTCTCGCCCGGGATGCCCATGAAGCGCGGAAGCCCCGCGCCCGAGCCGATGAACACGGCGTCGTATCCCTCGTCGTCGAGCAGCGAGTCGATCGTCACGGTGCGTCCCACGATGACGTCGGTCTCGATCTCCACGCCCAGCGCCTTCACGGCCTCGATTTCGCGGGCCACGATCCGCTCCTTCGGGAGGCGGAACTCCGGGATGCCGTAGACCAGCACGCCGCCGACCTTGTGCAGGGCCTCGAAGATCTTCACCTCGTAGCCCATGCGTGCGAGGTCGCTGGCGCAGGCCAGCCCCGCGGGGCCGCTGCCGATGACGGCCACGCGGTGCCCGTTGCGGGGCGCGGGGGCCGCGGGAGCGGCTCCGTGTTCGAGCTTCCAGTCGCCGACGAAGCGCTCGAGCTTGCCGATGGCCACCGGCTCGCCCTTGATGCCGAGGATGCACGAACCCTCGCACTGCGACTCCTGGGGGCATACGCGCCCGCAGATCGAGGGCAGGGAGCTGTCTTCGGAGATGATGTCGGCGGCCTGCTGCAGCGCTCCGGCATGCAGCGCCGCGATGAAGTCGGGGATGCGGATCCCCACGGGGCAGGCGGCCACGCAGCGGGGATTCTTGCAGTGCAGGCAGCGCGACGCCTCGGTCGTCGCCTCCTCGAGGTTGTATCCGTAGCAGACCTCCTCGAAGTTGGTCGCCCGGATGGCCGGATCCTGTTCGCGCACCGGCACGCGCGGTATCTTGTTTGCCATAGCGAGATTTTCTTTTGATGTTATTTGTCCAGACCGATTCTGCAGACGTGGCCCGCCTCGCGCTCGGCCTCGATGGCCGCGGCGCGCTGCTCCTGCGTGCGGTACATCCCCTGACGGCGCATCGCCTCGTCGAAATCGACCTCGTGGCCGTCGAACTCCGGGCCGTCGACGCACGTGAAGCGCGTCTTTCCGCCGACCGTCACGCGGCAGGCTCCGCACATGCCCGTGCCGTCGACCATCAGGGCGTTGAGCGACACGGTGGTCTTGAGGTTGTACTTGCGGGTCGTGAGGGCCACGAACTTCATCATCACCATCGGGCCGATGGCCACGCATTCGTCGTAGTGTTCGCCGCGGCGTGCGACGAGCTCCTCGACGACGCCCGTGACGAGGCCCTTGAATCCCTCCGATCCGTCGTCGGTGGCGATGTAGAGGTTTTCGGCCACGGCGCGCATGGCGTCGGTATAGATGAGCATGCGGCTGTTTTTGGCTCCGATGATGACGTCGGCGCGCACGCCGTGAGCCTTGAGCCATTTGACCTGCGGATAGATCGGGGCGGTTCCCACGCCTCCGGCCACGAAGAGATAGCGGCGCTTGCGGAGCTCCTCCTCGGGCAGGTGTACGAACTCCGAGGGGCGTCCGAGGGGCCCTGCGAAGTCGGAGAGCGCCTCCCCGGCCTCCCGGGCGCAGATCTTGCGCGTCGAGGCGCCGATGGCCTGCGTGACGATCGTGACGCTCCCCTCTTCGGCGTCGTAGTCGGAGATCGTGAGCGGAATGCGCTCGCCGTGCTCGTCGGCCCGCACGATGACGAACTGTCCGGGCAGCGCCGCGCGGGCGACGCGCGGCGCGAGGATTTTCATGAGCCAGATTCCTTCGGCGAGGTTTCTTTTTTCAAGAATAGGGTACATATTTCTGATGGTTTGTGTGTCATTGTTCGATGATGGCCGTCACGCGGAGGCGGCGCATGGGACGCGCCGGGTCGTTGGTGATGACCACCACATGCTCGCTCAGGACGCCGTACTCCTGTTTCGAGGGGTCGAGCGACACCTCGATGCGCGCCGAGTCGCCCGGAGCGAGCCGCTGCCCGGGGGCGAGCGATACGGCGACATGCCCTTCGTTCTCGACGGCGCGGACGATCAGGTCGGCCGATCCCGTATTCGAAAGGGTGAGTTCCCGACGCTGCACCGCTCCCGTGCGGCGTACGGGGCCAAATTTAATGAAATTTTCCGAGATTTCGGCCTTCGGGAGAGCGGAAACCGTCTCTGCGGGAGGGAGGTCTACGCCGATGCCGTGTGCGACGAGGGTCGTGCCGTTGCCGCGGCCGTCGACCTCGACCTCCAGGGCGTCGCGGAGGGTTCCGTAACGGGGATTCCCGGCCGGGATGAGGTATGCGAGGTTGATCTGCCCGCGTTCCCCGGGGGCGATCTGCCGGGGATACTCCACCTTCAGCAGGCCGCTTTCGGCGACGGGCTGCAGGTCGAGGCGTATCGTGCGGCGGGAGTCGTTGACGAATCCCAGGGCGCTCTGCATCATGCGTCCGGGGTAGAGGTAGGCGAAGGTGCAGAGCGTGGCCGAAAGCCTCAGGCCGCCGCCCGCATCGACGGGGTATAGCTCCTCGATGCTTTTGGGTCGGGGCGTGACGTTTCCGCGCACGCGGAGCGTGGCGACCCTTTTCCGCTCCGAGGAGTAGACCCAGAGCTCCTTGTCGAAGGCTCCGGGGCGGTTTGCGGGGTCGTAGGTGACGGTGATGGAGGTCTTTCCTCCGGGGAGGATGGGCTGTTTCGAGAAGGTAGGGGCGGTGCACCCGCAGGTAGTCACCACGTCGAGGATCACCAGGGGGGTGTCGCCGACGTTCTCGCCCGTGAAGGTGTGGCTCACGCGGCCGTCCGTTTCGAGGATCGTTCCGAAGTTCCATTCGGAGGGCTCGAAGCGGAGGGATTCCTGCGCTGCGAGTGCCTGATGGAGGAATGCCGTGATTATGAGGAGTATGATTCTTTTCATCGCTGCGGGGTTGAATGCTATGGATGATGCAAAGATACTTTTTTCTCAAAAAAAAGCATAAGAATTTTGCAGGAATGAAAAATTGCTATATATTTGCACTCCGAAACGGTAAGAACGCCGTTCGCAAAGCCTGAATAGCTCAGTTGGTTAGAGCACATGACTGTTAATCATGGGGTCCTAGGTTCAAGTCCTTGTTCAGGCGCAGATGCGCAAGGGTTGCGTAAAGGTTCTTTCGAGGAGAATGCATGAAGGTTCCGGCCGATACGGGAAGAGGTGCTTCCCGGCATTGCGTCGAAGAAACTTTCGCTGTCCCAAGCCATTTTTAGGGGAGCTTAGCTCAGTTGGTTCAGAGCGTCTGCCTTACAAGCAGAGGGTCGGGGGTTCGACTCCCTCAGCTCCCACACCGAAGACCGTCCGAAAAAGGACGGTCTTTTTTTGCCTGTTCCTCTCCTCTCTGTTTCCCTTTTTTCTCTTCCTCTTCCTTTCCATTTTTCTGCGGTTTATCCGGGCCTCTTCTGCTCCCCCGAGGGGCCGCCTTTCGCGGGCTCCTGCCGGAAAACGACCGGCACCCCGTCGGAAAACGGAGTGCCGGGTCATCGGGCTGCCGACAGCCGGGTTATCGGGCGCCGACAGCCCGGCGGTCGGTCGGATTCGCTTATTCGATCCGCACTTCGGAAATGCCCACCGTCTTTTCGGCCTGCGGCGTCATGCGGATCCGCAGGGCTTCGCATACCACGGGCGCTGCGGGATGCACGACGTTGAAACGGTCGCCGGCGGTCTGGTAGGAGTCCGTGACGTAGAGTTGCAGGGGGCGCCACACGCCCTCGCTGCGGCAGTCGGCCTCCCAGGCTGCCGGGACCTCGGCCCCGTGGCCCCGGGCCCAGAAGACCGAGAGGGACGATATCCCGACCGGAGCCTCGAAGACGATTTCGAGTTCCGGCTCCTGATCCCCGGCGCGGGATCTCCAGCAGGGTGCAGACGGATCGTCGGACGTGTCGGCGACCTTTCCGTCGTGCACATGCGCCGGATCGCTGCCCTCCGCGGCCGACGAGGCCTTTACGCGGGCGATCCGGCTTCCGGGCGCCGCCTCCGCCGGCACCTCCCGGCCGGATGCCTGCGCCTTGTCGTGCAGCCAGACCATCATGGTCTGGTTGTCCGCGCGGTTGCACCATGCGTAATAGGGTATGAGGGTGATTCTTGCCGGGGTCTCGGAGCCGTCTGCGGCGATCCGCTCGCCGGGGATCCCGATGCGGGGCAGACTCTGCAGCGGGCCTTCGGCAAAGGCCCCGACTTCGGCTGCACCGTCGGCCAGCGCCAGCTGCTGAACGACCCCGTTGTCGGCCTCTTCCGCACAGAAGACCAGCGGCCCGCGGGTGATCGCCGTGGCTCCGACATTCTCCTTGACGCGCGCATCGCAAGCGACGCGGCGAACGGGCATCGGCAGCTCCAGTTCCACGCAGTCGCCCGGTTTCCAGCGGCGCTCCACGACCGCAAATCCCTTGTCCATCGTGTAGTCGGCCTCCCGTCCGTTCACGCGGATCGTCACCGGCTCTGCGTTGTGCCCCTCATACGGATAGAGCCCTCCGGGCATGAACCGGTCTGCGGTGTACCAGGTGGGGATGCGCAGACAGAGTCCGAAGCGCAGGGCCTTTTCGGGCGTCAGCGTGATGCGCACGCTGCCCTGGAAGGGGTATTCCGAGACCTGTTCGACGGCGACGGGCCCCTGCGGCAGGGGAATTGAGGCCCGGCTGCTCCCGTAAAGGGTCAGATAGATCCGCTCCCTGCCGTATGCGTACATGTATCCCGGGGCCTGCAGGATCATGCGCGAGATGTTCGGCGGACAGCAGGCGCAGCTGAACCATTCGGCCCGGCCGCCCAGTCCGTGGTTGAAGCGGCGCACGCCGTCGGCCTCCAGCGGATTGACGTAGAAAAAGCGGTCTCCGGCCAGATTGACTCCGGCCAGGGCGTTGTTGAAGAGCGAGACCTCGGCGACGTCCAGGTATCGGGCATCTCCGCTGGAGAGGAACATCCCCTGGTTGAAGAAGACATTCCCCACGGCGGCACAGGTCTCGTTGTAGGCCGTTTTGTTGGGCAGGTCGAACTCCGCGCCGAAACCCTCCATTCCCTCGACGGCCCCCAGGCCTCCGGTGATGTGCATGCGTGTCGATACGAGGTTGTTCCATATGGCGTTCAGCGCCCGGTCGTAATCGTGGCGTCCGGTCAGGGCGTCGACCTGCGCCATTGCCGTGTAGAGGTAGGCCGCGCGCACGGCATGCCCGACCGCTTCGGTCTGTTCCGCGACGGGTTAGTGCTGCTGCGCATAGGTCGGGGCCATGACTCCGTCCCCTTCGGGGCAGTATGTCACTCCGCGGATGTCCAGGAACTTCTTGGCCATCTCCAGATAGAGCCTCTCGCCGGTAACCCGGTAGAGTTTGCAGAGCGCCAGTTCGATCTCCTCGTGCCCCGGGGCCTGCATGATCGGTTTTCCGTCGTTGTAGCGGGGGTCTCCCTCGAAGAATACGCGGTTGACGTGCCGGGCGTTGCGGATGGCGATGTCGAGCAGTTTGCGTTTCCCGGTGGCCTGATAGTAGGCCACGGCCGCCTCGTAGAGGTGCCCGACGTTGTAAAGTTTATGGCTGTGCACGACCCAGGAATAGGGGCGGTCGCCCATCTCGGCGGGATTGGGATTGCCGCAGATGTGGGAGATATAGAGGTATCCGTCCTCCTGTTGGGAGGCTCCGATCAGGTCGATGGTCTCGTCCATGAACGCCTCCAGCTCCTCGGAGGGCCGGGCCATCAGGGCATAGGCGACTCCCTCCATCACCTTGTAGAGGTCCGAGCTGATGAACCGGTGCGTTTCGGGGAGTTCGGTCTTTTCACCGCGGAGAAAGGCCGCGCACCGGCGGAACCGTTCGACGGCCGGGGCACACTGCCGGACCGAGAAGGGAACCGTGACGTCGAGTTCCGTCCGTATTCGTTGTTTCCAGAAACCGTCCGTGAGGGTGACCTCATTGAACGGAACCGGCGTAATGGGAGCTGCGGATTCGGCGTGAGCCGCCAGCAATCCGCCGCAGGTCAGCAGGGTGACAAAAAGGTTTTTCATGGGTTTGGGTTTCGTGGGTTCCTGGGGAATATCCCGTGTCGGCCGGAACCTCGGGCCGTATGTCTTGCCGGGTGCCGCGGTGCGGGGCGCAACCCGTTATTTCTTCTTCTCCCGGGCAGGGTACTCCGGGCGTGGAATCTCCTCGTCCATCTGCCATCCTCCGCCCAGCACCTTGTAGAGCTGCACGAGGGCCAGGTATTCGTCGCGCACGGCATTGCTCAGGCTGATCTGTGCATCGAGGTAGCGGCGCTGGGCGTCCAGCACGTCGATGTATCCGATATTTCCGCCGCGGTACTGGATGTTTGCCAGCTCGACATACTTGCTCGCCGCGTCGCGCAGCGCGACCTTCAGGGCCGCCGATTCACGGACACTGCGGTAGGATACCAGGGCGTCGTCGGTCTCCTTGAACGCCTCGAGCACCTTCTGCTCGTAGTCCAGGCGCGACTGGTCGTAGGCGGCCAGCGCCGCACGGTATTTCGCCTGCCTGCGCCCGAATGCGAAGAGCGGGGCGCTGAGGTTCCCGGCCATGTAGGTGAAGGGCGCTTCGAACAGATGCGCGAAATACCCGTCCTCGACGCCTCCCGTCAGCGAGAAGTCCAGTCGCGGGAAACGGTCGGCATAGGCCATTCCGACCCCTGCCGTCGCGGCGCGGAGCTTCTGTTCCGAGGCCCGGACGTCGGGACGACGCTGCAGGAGCACCGAGGGGATTCCCACGGGCAGGTTGTCGGGCATCGTGATGTCGAGTTCGAGCCTGCGGCGGGGGATCTCCTCGCCGGGATACCCTCCCATGAGCATCGAGATTCCGTTCTCCATGATCTGGATCTTGCGTTCGAGGTCGGGGATCAGAGCCGCGGTGGTCGCATACTCGACCTGCGCCTGCTGGTAGACCGTTTCGGCCGTCAGACCGCCGTCGAAGCGCAGCTTGGCCTGGCGCACGTCCTCGCGCCGCGTCTCGAGCGTGCGGCGCACGATGGCCAGTTCGTTGTCGAGGGCCATCAGCTCGAAGTAGGCCGTGGCGACCTCTGCCACCAGCGTCATGCGCATCGCGCGCCACTCCTCGACCGAGGCGAGGTATTCGGCGCCTCCCTGGCGTTTCGCCCAGCGGAGGTTCCCCCAGAGGTCGAGCTCCCAGCTCACGGAGGCCTTCACGCCGATCTCGGGGTCGTTCGAGAAGCTCTTGTCGTAATAGTCGTTCGTCTCGCGTTCGGCATATGCCGACCCCGACACGACGGGCAGGCGCCCGGCCTTGTCGATGCGGTAGAGCTGGCGCATGCGCTCGACGTTTGCTGCCGCGGCGAGCATCTCCTTGTTGCTGTCCAGCGTGCGGCGGATCAGGTGGCAGAGCGTCGTGTCGCCGTAGAAGCTCCACCACGCCATGTCGGCAATGGTCGTCGAGTCGGCCTGCCCTTCGGCGATCGTCTCCGGGAGGTTCAGCTCGGGCGCCTTGCAGTGGCGCACGGCCGAACAGGATGCCAGGAGCAGGGCCGCGGAGGCCGTGCAGAGAAGGATCGTCAGGCGTTTCATTGTTTTCGGAATTTCGATTTGATGCGGTAGATCCATACGAAGAAGAAGGGTACGTAGACGATGCCCACGGAGATGGCCACGAGCATGCCGAAGAATACTCCGGTGCCGATGCCCTGGCGGCTTGCCGATCCGGGCCCCGAGGCGAAAACCAGGGGCAGCAGTCCGAGGATGAAGGCCAGGGAGGTCATCACGATGGGTCGGAATCGCAGGTGCGCGGCGGTGACTGCCGCGTCGATGATGTTGCGGCCCTTCTCGACCTCCTCCTTTGCGAATTCGACGATCAGGATGGCGTTCTTGGCCACCAGACCCACGAGCATCACCAGACCGATCTGGAAGTAGATGTTGTTTTCCAGGCCGCAGATCCAGATGCCGAGGTATGCGCCGATCCCGGCTACCGGGAGCGAGAGGATTACGGCGACGGGTACCGACCAGCTTTCGTACTGCGCGGCCAGGAAGAGGAAGACGAAGAGGAAGGCCAGGGCGAGGACGACGCCGGTCTGTCCGCCCTCGTGCTTCTCCTGATAGGAGAGGCCGCTCCACTCGATGCCGACATTCTCGGGCAGGCGTTCGCGGACGATGCGCTCCAGGGCGTCCATCGCCTGTCCGGAGCTGTATCCGTGCGTCGCCTCTCCGGAGATGGTCGCGGAGTTGAACATGTTGAAGCGCTTGATGGTTCCGGCTCCTGTGGTGTAGTGCGTGGTTCCGAGTGCCGTGACGGGGATCATCGCGCCGTCCGCGCCGCGGACGAAGAAGAGGTTCAGGTTGTCGCGGTTGGCGCGGTAGGGGGCATCCGCCTGGATGTAGACGCGGTAGATGCGGTTGAACATGTTGAAGTCGTTGATGTAGACCGATCCGGTGAAGGCCTTCATCGTCGAGAAGATGTCCGACATCGGCACGCCGAGCAGCTGGGCCTTGTCGCGGTCGACGTCGAAGTAGAGCTGCGGGATGTCGTTCTGCATCGACGAGGAGAGTCCTGTCAGCTCGGGGGCCTGCCGGGCGTAGTGCATGAGCGTGTCGACGGCCTGCTGCAGCTGCGCATAGGTCATGTCGCCGCGGGCCTCGAGCACCATTTCGAAACCTCCCGAATTGCCCAGTCCGGGCACCACGGCCGGGGTCATGATGTAGACCTTGCTCTCGGGGTAGCGCTCGAATTCCGTGTAGACGCGCTCCATCACCTCGCTGATATCCTCGGTTTTACGCTCGTTCCACGGCTTGAGGATCACCGTCAGCTGGCTGTGGGCCTGGTTGGTTCCCACGCGGGGGCTCGAACCCGTGACGTTGAGCACGTACTGCACGTCGGGGTCCTTCATCAGGAAGTCCATGGCGCGTTCGGTCACGCGGCGCGTGCGCTCGATGGTCGCGCCCTCGGGGAGCTCCAGCTCGACGGTGAAATATCCCTGGTCCTCCTGGGGGAGGAAGCTCTGCGGCACGAGGCGGTTCATGAGCCATATGCCGATGAGCACGATGCCGAATGCCGCGAACACGCGCCGCGAGTGGCTCAGCGCGCGGACGATCGTGCGTCCGTAGAGCATGTTCCCGCGAGCGAGGAAGAGGTTGATGTAGCGAAACACGCGGTTTTTCTTCTTCCCGTCCTCGGGGCGGAGGAAGAGCGAGCACATCACGGGGCTGAGCGTCAGGGCCACGACCGTGGAGATGATCACCGACACGGCGATGGTGATGGTGAACTGGCGGTAGAGCTGCCCGGTGATTCCCGAGAGGAAGCTTACCGGGACGAATACGGCGCAGAGCACCAGCGACATGGCGATCAGGGCGCTGCTGAGGCTCCGCATGGCCTTCTTGGTCGCCTCGTAGGGAGAGAGGCGCTCCTCGTTCATGATGCGGTCGACGTTCTCCACGACGACGATGGCGTCGTCGACGACGATTCCGATGGCGAGGATCAGGCCCAGCAGGGTCATCATGTTGAGCGAGAACCCGAAGATGAGCATCACGCCGAATGTTCCGATCAGCGAGATGGGCACGGCGACGATGGGGATAAGCGTGGCGCGCCAGCTCTGCAGCGAGAGGAAGACGACGAGGATCACGAGCAGCAGGGCCTCGAAGAGCGTGCGGTAGACGTGGTGTATCGACTCGGAGATGTAGGTGGTCATGTCGAAGGGGATCTCGTAGGTGATCCCCTCGGGGAACGAGCGGCTGATCTCCTTCATGGTGGCCTTCACCGACTCGGCGACCTCCATGGCGTTCGCTCCCGGGAGCATGTTGATGTTCAGCACGGCGGCATTTCCGCCGTTGATACCGCTCTCGGTGCTGTACGACGAGGCCTCGAGGGAGATGTCCGCCACGTCGCGCAGGCGGATGATCGAGCCGTCGGAGTTTGCCCTCACGACGATGTTCTCGAATTCGCTCACCGACGAGAGGCGCCCCTGGGCCGTGATGGGGATCGTCACGTCGACGCCCTCCATCGGGGCCTGTCCGAGTACTCCGGCGGCCGATTCGCGGTTCTGGTCCTTGAGGGCGTTCTGGAGGTCCTTGACCGTGAGTCCGAGGTCGGCGAGGATGTCGGGTTTGACCCAGATCTGCATGGCGTAGTAGCGGCTTCCGACGTTCGAGACCTTCCCCACGCCGGGGATGCGGCGCAACATGTCCAGGACGTTGAGCGTGGCGTAGTTCGAGAGGTAGATCTCGTCGAACTTCGGGTCGGACGACAGCAGGGTGATGGTCATGAGCTTGCTCGAGGCCTGCTTCTCGACCGAGATTCCGTTCTGCACGACCTCGGCCGGGAGACGCGCCTCGGCCTCCTTGATACGGTTCTGGATGTCGACGGCCGCCAGATCGGGGTTCGTCGCGATGTCGAAGGTCACCGTCACGGAGAAGCCTCCGGAGTTGGAGCTCGAGGACTCCATGTAGATCATGCCGGGGGTTCCGTTCAGCTCCTGCTCGATGGGCGTGGCGACAGCTTGCGTGACGGTCTGGGCGTCGGCTCCGGGGTACGATGCCGAGACCTTCACCACCGGGGGCACGATCTCGGGGTACTGGTCGATGGGCAGCAGCGTGAGTCCGATGGCTCCGACGATGACGATGACGATGGAGAGCACCGTCGAGAAGACGGGTCTGTCGATGAAGAAGTCGGTTTTCATGGGCTACTCCTCCGTGGGTTGGGGTTCGGACTGCTCGTCGTCGCGGATCGGGGCCACGGGATCCACCTTGATTCCGTGCGAAAGCTTGTGGTATCCCTCGACGACGATGTGCTCCTCGGGCGAGAGACCCCGCTCGATGACGACCTTGTTGTCGGCGATCTCGGGCCCGGTCTCCACGAAGCGCTTTTCGACGATGCTGTCGGGGCGCACCACATAGATGTAGGCTCCGCCCTTTTCGATGACCAGGGCCTGGTTGGGCACCACGACGGCGTTTTCTCGCACGTCGAGCAGCAGTTTCACCTTGGTGAACTGCCCGGGGAGGAGGATGTAGTCGGGATTGGCCATCTCGGCGCGCACGGAGAAGGTTCCGGTATTGGGGTCGACCTGGGGGTCTGCGAAGTCCACGAGACCCTGATAGGGGTACTGCGAGCCGTCGGCGAGCGTCACGGTGATGTAGGGGTTCCACTTGCGTGTGGTGTCCTTCTGCCCGAGGTTGACGTTGCGGGCCTTGCTGCGCAGGTAGTCGAGGGCGGTCATGCTGAAGTCCACGCGCACGGTGTCGCTCTTGACGACGGTGGCCAGGAGCGACTTCCCGCTCGGGCCGACGAGCGTTCCGATGTCGACGCTGCGCTCGGAGATGTATCCCGAGACGGGCGACTGCACGGTGGTGTAGCTCAGGGTCATTTCGGCCTGCGTGAGGTCGGCCTCGCTCACCGCGACATCGGCTGCGGCGCTTTCGTACGAGGCGATGGCGTTGTCGAGGTCGAGCTGGCTCGCGGCATTCTGTTCGTAGAGGGGGCGGATGCGCTCCAGGTCGCGCTGGGCCTTGAGGGCCTGCGCCTTGGCCTTGTTGAGCTGGGCCTTTGCCTTGTCGACGCGTGCGCGGTAGAGCTTCGGGTCGATGATGAAGAGGGTCTGGCCTTTCTTGATATAGGTGCCCTCCGCGAAGAGCATTCTTTCGAGGTAGCCCTCGACCCGCGCGCGGATCTCGACGAACTGCTGGGCGCGGATGCGTCCGACATACTCGCCGTAGATGCTGACGTCCTCGACGTCGACCGGCTCGACGGCCACGATGGGCAGCACTTCGGGCACGGGGCGCGGGCGGAGCCACCACCAGAGGCCTGCGGCGATGACCAGCAGTGCGACGGCCAGGGCGATCCAGCGTTTCGGGGTCATGGGGATCGACACGCGGGGGATCTTTTCGGCGAATTCCTTTTTCAGTTTGTCGAGATTCAAGCTCTTGAGGTCGGGCTTCATTTGTTTCAAATCCATAGTCTGACGAACATGATTGGGCTTATCCTGTAGCGGGGGAGCAAACGCCGGACCAATTCGGGCGGGGGCATAAAAGCGGTTGTCGTCTGCTCCGGAGCCGGAAAGCGGGGACAAAGATATGGAAAACCGTGGAAAAATTCCACACTTTCGGGGAGCTATTCCCCGGTGGGAGCCCGTCGAATGCCGCGGGAAAGGGGGTGTGATGCGGCCGGAGCGGCCCGGTACGCCGCGAATGAAAAGACGGATGGCGACAGCGCCATCCGTCTTCCGCCTTTCATCCGCCGCTCTGCGGGGGGGCGGCGTTATTCGTGCTGTTCGCGGCTGTTGCCGGGGTAGAACTTCACCAGCACCACGCCGTGGGGCGCCACGCGGGTGTCGAAGCGGTCCGACGTGCGCGTAAGGTCCTTCTGGCGCCAGAGGTCGCGCACGGTCTGCTCGCCGCGCAGCCCGAGCTGGCGGAGCGAGATGCCCATTCCGACCTCCTGCCACCCGCGGTTGAAGAACCCGACGGCCATCGCACCGTCCTCGAGGTGCTTGACGTAGATCACCTGGTCGCCCTGCTGCCAGATCGGGAAGGCCTGCAGCCCGAGGGGGTCCTGGTTGACGTCGATCACCTCGTCGTTGGTCAGCAGGCTGACCGTGAAGTCATCCATGCGGGCCATGTCGCATCCGATGAGCATCGGGGCGGCGAGCAGCGACCAGAGGCTGATGTGCGTATACTGTTCGTCGGCGGTGAGTTTCGTGTAGTGGAGGTCGCCCCAGGCCCCGCCGAGCATACCCACGACCAGCATGTCGGGATCGGCCCAGCTTCCCGGGCGGTTGAATGCCACCCATCGATCCTGCGAAAAGCCGATGGCGCTCATGTTCTCCCACGTGTCGCGGATGTCTCCGGTCGTTCGCCAGCAGTTCGAGTACTCCATCCACATAGGTGCGTCGGCGTAAGGCGCGCTGTTCGAGAGGCTGAATACCACGTCGCGGTCGAGCTCGCGCAGGGCGTCGTACATCTCCCTGACATGGTAGTAGTTGTTGGGGTTCCAGTCATACTTCAGGTAGTCGACGCCCCATTCGCCCCACTGGCGCACGTCCTCGCGGACGAACGAGCGGCTTCCGTGGCGGTAGTTCGTTCCTGCGGAGACCTTGCCTTCGGGGTCGCTCACGCAGTAGTGTTCGTCGTATTTTCCGGCCTCGATCCAGTCGTATGTCCCGGCGTCGTTGTCGGCATAGGATCCGATGTGCCCGGCGTAAGTTCCGACCCAGGGCGAGGAGTAGATTCCCAGCTTGAGCCCCATGCCGTGGATCTCCTCCGAGAGGGCCTTCATGTCGGGGAATTTGTCATTGGGCTGGATGGCGCCGTTCGCACCGCGGCGCGACTGCCACCCGTCGTCGATGTTGATGTAGCTCCATCCGTGGTCGATGAGCCCCTTTTCGACCATTGCGCGGGCCGAGGAGAGGACTCTCTCCTGGCTGACGCTCTGCCCCCAGCAGTTCCAGCTGTTCCAGCCCATGGGCGGGGTGAGGGAGATGCGGTCTCCCACGACGATGCGCAGGTCGCGGCTGTTGCTGCCCAAGGCGTTGGAGGCCGTCAGGCGTACGACGTATGTTCCGGGAGCCTTCACGCGTCCGGTGATGCGCCCCGTCGCGGGGTCGAGCTTCAGTCCTTTGGGAAGTCCTTCGGCGGCGAAGGCCATCGGACGGATGCCCGTTGCCGCGATCGTGTAGAGGAACTCCGACCCGGGTCGTACGCCGAACAGGCGTGCGCCGTTGATGCGCGGGGTGTCGGCGGGTTTCGGGGTGAGGATGTACTTCGACATGTCGGGCTGTGCGGGCTGCGCCGAGGCCGGATGGGCGCCAAGGCCGCAGAGCGTCGCAACGCCCAGAAGGGCCAGTGCGGAGAGAAACGATCTTTTCATGTAGTTTCAGCAGGTTAATAAGTTAAAAGGTTGAAATCGCATAAAGATACGGATTATTCCGGGGAAAAAACTTCCCGACGAAAAAATTTCGGTTTCTGCGGGCCCTTTTCTCCGGAGGGAAGGGCCGGGATGTCGGATCATTCGGGACGCGGCGGCGTACACGACGGCCCGGATTGCCGGCCGCATTGCTTGGCGGAAGCTCCCCGAATCGTTACCTTTGTTCCCGCTATGGCGTTGAAATTCCATATCGGACTGCTGTGCGCGGCCTTCGTGCTCCTCGCATCTCCCGCCGCCCGGGCCCAGGAGGCCTCCTATCCGGTCAGCGGCCGGGTGATCGACCGCCTGAGCCGCCAGCCTGTGGCCTATGCCGCCGTGGTGCTGGCCGGGGAGGAGCGCAGAGGCACCTCGACCGATTCGCTCGGGCGCTTCCGCCTCGAGCGCGTGCGCCCGGGCATCCGGCGCCTGGCGGTCTCGTCGGTGGGCTACAAGAGCCTGCTGACCCCCGAATACATGGTCTCCGCGGCCACGCCGTTCCTCGAGATTGAGCTGGAGGAGGACGCCACGCAGGTCGAGGCCGTGACGGTGCGTCCCGCACCGTTCCGTGCGACGGCCGAGAGCCCCGTGGGCCTTCAGGTCATCGGCGTGCGGGAGATCGAGAAGAGCCCCGGGTCGAACCGCGACGTCTCGCGCATCGTGCGCTCCTATCCGGGGGTCTCCTTCTCGCCCGTGGGCTACCGCAACGACCTGATCGTGCGGGGCGGCGGCCCCTCGGAGAACAAGTTCTTCATGGACGGCATCGAGATCCCGAACATCAACCATTTCGCCACGCAGGGCGCGACGGGAGGCCCCGTGAGCCTCGTCAACGCCGACCTTGTGCAGGAGATCAGCTTCTATACGGGGGCCTTTCCGGCCGACCGCGCCGGGGCGCTGAGCTCGGTGCTCGACTTCCGCCTGCGCGACGGGAACCCCGGGAAGCACACCTTCAAGGCGACGCTCGGGGCCTCGGAGGTGGGGGTGAGCGGCAACGGCCCGCTCGGCGGGAAAACGACGTACCTCTTTTCGCTGCGGCAGTCCTACCTGCAGCTGCTCTTCAAACTCCTGGGCCTTCCGTTCCTTCCCAACTACATCGACGGACAGGTGAAGGTTCGCACGCGCCTTTCGGAACGCGACGAGGTGACCTTCCTGGCCCTTGCGGGCATCGACAACATGCGCCTGAACGTCGACGAGGAGGGCGAGGACGCCGCCTACCTGCTGAGCTACCTTCCGCGCATCCGCCAGGAGACCTTCACCGTGGGGGCCCTGTGGCGCCATTATGCGGGCCGGCACGTGCAGACGTTGAGCGTGAGCCACAACTACCTGAACAACCGCAACCTCAAGTACCGCAACAACGACTCCTCGTCGGAGGAGAACCTCAACCTGCGTCTGCGCTCCGTGGAACAGAAGAGCGCACTGCGTGCCGAGAACCGGAGCTATGCCGGGCGGTGGAGCATCCGCGAGGGGCTGGAACTTTCGTGGTCGAACTACGCGAACCGCACGCAGCAGCGCCTCTATACCGACCGTTCGGCGCTTTCGGACTACCGCACGCGGCTGGGGATCGTCGGCTGGGGGGCCTTCGCCGCGGCCGAATACGCCTCGGCCGACAAGCGCCTCACGGCCTCGGCGGGCCTGCGCATGGACGGCTGCGACTATTCGTCGCGTCTGGCGGAGTTTTGGCGGCAACTCTCGCCGCGCGCCGCGGTCTCCTATGCGCTGAGCGATGCGTGGTCGGTGAGCGGCAGCGCGGGCCTCTACTACCAGCTCCCGCCCTATACGGCCCTGGGATTCAAGCAGGAGGGCGTGCTGGTCAACCGCTCGCTCGACTACCTGCGCGTCGGGATGCTCTGCGCCGGGGCGGACTGGCGCCGCGGCGAGCGGCTGATCGTCTCCGTGGAAGGGTTTTACAAGTCCTACGGTCAAGTGCCGCTTTCGGTCGGGGACGGTATTCCGCTCTCGTGCAAGGGCGACGACTACGGCACGGTGGGCGCCGAGGCGCTGACCTCCACGGCCCGGGGCCGCGCCTACGGCGTCGAGACGATGGCGCGGTGGCAGATCCCCGGGCGGCTGAACGTCGTGGGTTCGGTGACCCTCTACCGCTCGGAATACCGCCACGGCGCGGAAGGGGAGTGGATCGCCTCGGCATGGGACAACCGCTTCGTGGCCAATGTCAGCGGAACGTACGATTTCCCGCGCAACTGGAGCCTCGGGGCGAAGCTGAGCGCCATAGGCGGCGCGCCCTATACGCCCTACGACCTCGGGAAGTCGTCGCTGGTCGAGGCGTGGGACGCCCAGGGGCGCCCCTACTACGACTATGCACGCTACAACGCCGGGCGGCTCGATGCCTACGCGCAGCTGGACGTGCGCCTCGACAAGACCTTCTATTTCCGGCACTGCATGCTGGGTTTCTACATCGACCTGCAGAACGTCACGGTGAGCAAATACCGCTCGCCGGATGTCGTGATGTCGACGGGCGAGGTGGAGAACCCCGACGCCCCGGCTTCGGAGCAGCGCTACCGCATGAAGCGGCTCGAACAGGTGAGCGGCACGCTGCTGCCCACGCTGGGCGTCACGGTGGAGTTTTGACCCCGCCTTTCCGATTCCGCTGCATGCCGGCCCTGCGTAGGGCATTTTTTGTGTCCCGGCCTCTGCGCCGGGCTTTTTTTGTGTTCCGGCCCTTTGCCCGGGCTTTTTTGTGTCCCGCTTTTGCGCCCGGGCACAAAAAAACAGCAGGGAATCTCTCGATTGCCTGCTGCCCCGGAGGTGGCCCTCCTAAACTACTAACCCAAACTTAAATAAATGAAGAAACCTCACTGCGGTTGCTGCACCGCAGTTGACTCAATCAAGTGCAAAGTGCGTGCCAAAAATGCGGGGCCGATGAAAAAACTTCATCAGCCCCGCATTTTTTTTCATTGCCGCCTCCTCTTTGCGGCCCTCCGCCTCTCTTTGCGGCCCTCCGCCTCTCTTTGCGGCCCTCCGCCCGGCTTCGGGTTGCGGGCCTCTTCTCTTCCTTGCGGGTTGCGGCCCTCCGCCCGGTTTCGGGTTGCAGGCCTCTTCTCTTCCTTGCGGGTTGCGGCCCTCCGCGGGCGTGCGGCTGTTTCGCCCCGGGCTACTTTTTCAGAAACCGCCCGCCGGTGTTGGCATAGATCACCGCGAAGACGGCCCCGATTATCAGCCAGGCCGTCCCGGCGAACCACAGCCCCCGTCCGGGCCACACCTCGTCGGCCGCCATCAGCAGCACGCAGGCGGCGCAGTAGAGCATCAGCTTGCCCATGAAGCGGCACAGCGCCCGCTCGTCATACCGCTCGCGCTCCTTTTTCGGCATGGTGTTGTACCCGGCGATCAACCACGCTCCGCGTCCCGCGAGCAGGAAGATCCCCATCACGACGAAGAGCAGGCAGAATCCTCCGCAGATGCACAGCTTGACAGTCATGGCCGCAGTCCGTTAGCGGAAAACCCCCGTGTAGGTCGAGGGCGAGAGGGCGCGCAGCTCCTCCTTCACCGACTCCCGGACGTCGAGCGTCTCGATGAACGCCGCAATCGCCTCGCGGGTGATATGGGTGTTCGTGCGCGTGAGGGCCTTCAGCGCCTCGTAGGGCTTCGGGAAGCCTTCGCGGCGCAGGATCGTCTGGATGCCCTCGGCCACTACGGCCCAGTTCTGCTCCAGGTCGCGTGCCAGGGCCTCCTCGTTGAGGATCACCTTCCCGAGGCCCTTCATGAGCGACTGCAGGGCGATCAGCGCGTGGGCCATCGGCACGCCGACGTTGCGCAGCACGGTCGAGTCGGTGAGGTCGCGCTGCAGGCGCGAGACGGGGAGTTTCGACGACAGGTGCCCGAAGACGGCATTGGCGATGCCGAAGTTGCCCTCGGCGTTCTCGAAGTCGATGGGGTTGACCTTGTGGGGCATGGCGCTCGAACCGACCTCCCCGGCCTTGATGCGCTGCTTGAAATACTCCATCGAGATGTAAGTCCACATGTCGCGCGAGAGGTCGATCAGGATGGTGTCGATGCGCTTCATGGCGTCGAAGATCGCCGCAAGGTTGTCGTAATGCTCGATCTGCGTGGTGTACTGCGAGCGGCTCAGCCCCAGGGTCTCGCCTACGAAGCGGTTGGCGAAGGCCACCCAGTCGCGGTCGGGATAGGCGGCGTGGTGGGCGTTGAAGTTGCCCGTGGCGCCTCCGAACTTCGCCGGAACGGCGATGGCGCGCAACTGGGCCAACTGCTTGTCGAGGCGCTCGACGTAGACCATGAATTCCTTGCCCAGCGAGGTGGGCGAGGCGGGCTGTCCGTGGGTGCGGGCGAGCATCGGCACCGTGCGCCACTCGCGGGCGAATTCCGCGAGCTTGCCGCGCACCTCCTCGACGGCGGGGAAGTAGACCTCGGCGAGGGCCTCCTTCAGCGAGAGGGGGATGGCCGTGTTGTTGATGTCCTGCGAGGTGAGCCCGAAGTGCACGAACTCCTTGAAGTCCCCGAGCCCCAGGGCGTCCATCTTCTCCTTGATGATGTACTCCACGGCCTTGACGTCGTGGTTGGTGACCGACTCGATCTCCTTCACGCGCTCGGCGTCCGAGGCCGAGAAATCGGTGTAGAGCGCCCGCAGGGCTGCGAACTTCGAGGGGTCGACGCCCTTGAGCTGCGGGAGGGGCAGCTCGCACAGCGCGATGAAGTACTCCACCTCGACGCGGATGCGGTAGCGGATCAGTGCCTGTTCGGAAAAATAATCGGCGAGTTTTTCCGTTTTGTTACGGTAGCGTCCGTCGACGGGCGAGATGGCGGTCAGCGGGGTCAGAAGTGTTGACATGGGTTCGATATTTTATATTTGCATGTATGTCGCGCGGGTCAGCGTCCTGCGGCAGTCCCTTCCGGGAGAGGCGCCGCGGGATCCCGATGCGGCGGCCGCGGGGCGCGGAAGCGCCTCCGGCCGCTTTTCCGGCATCAAATTTACGACAATAAATTGAAATACGCATAATTTTCCCTACCTTTGTGGGACTGAACGGACAAGGAGATGAAATACCTGATGGCAATTATCGACGCTCTGGCGGGCTTCGTGCAGCGCAATCCGCTGACCGTGCTCGTCATCCTCATCCTGGCGATAGGAGCCCCTGCGCTGCTCAAGGGCATCGCACTTGTCATATTGTACTTTTTTATGGGACTGTTGATATTGATTCTGGTCGGGGCCCTGCTGCTCCGCTGGCACATGAACAAGATCCGCCGGCAGATGGAGGAGCAGTTCGGAGCCTCGGGCCGTACGCAGGGAGACTACCGGCAGGCCCGGGATCCCTATGCCGACCACACCCGGGGCCGGGAGGGTGAGGTGCGCGTGCACCGCACCTCCGGGGAGCCCGAGAAACGCGTCTCGAAGGACGTGGGCGACTACATCGACTTCGAAGAGGAAAAGAACTGACGGCCATGCTGCGGATTTTCGGACTCATAGGGCGCTACTTCATGCTGATGGGAAAGGTCTTTTCCCGTCCGGAGAAGGCCGCGATATACCGCCGGAGGATCATCTACGAAATGGAGTCCCTCGGCGTCAACTCCATCGGACTGACGGCCATCATCTCGGTGTTCATCGGCGCGGTGATCACCCTGCAGATGTCGATCAACCTCGACTCGCCCTTCATTCCCAAGTCGATGATCGGCTACGCCACGCGCGAGACGATGATCCTGGAGTTCTCCTCGGCGGTCGTGGCGCTGATCCTCGCCGGGAAGGTCGGCTCGAGCATCGCCTCCGAGATCGGCACGATGCGCATCACCGAGCAGATCGACGCCCTCGAGATCATGGGCGTGAACTCGGCGTCGTACCTCATCCTCCCGAAGATCGTCGCCTCGATGCTCTTCTTCCCCTTTCTGACGATCCTCTCGATCCTGATCGGCGTGATCGGCGGCTGGGCCATCGCCGCCGTGACGGGCATCATGATCCCGGCCGACTATGTCGAGGGGCTGCACATGGACTTCAAGGTCTACTCGATCGTCTACACGCTCATCAAGATGGTCTTCTTCGCCTACATCATCACCTCGATCTCGGCCTTCTTCGGGTACTACGCCCGGGGCAACTCGCTCGAGGTCGGCACGGCGTCGACGCGCGCCGTGGTGGTAAGCTGCGTGGTGGTGCTGCTCTTCGACCTGATCCTCACGCAAATCCTCCTGATATGATACGTGCCGAACATATCGTCAAGTCGTTCGACGGAAGGGTGGTGCTCGACGACATCTCGGTGGAGTTCGAGTCCGGGAAGACGAACCTCATCATCGGACGCAGCGGCTCGGGCAAGACCGTGCTGCTGAAGACCCTTGTGGGACTGCACACACCCGATTCCGGGGACGTGTGGTACGACGAGGTGAACTTCACGCGCCTGGGGTTCCGCGAGCGCAAGACCATCCGCAAGGACATCGGCATGATCTTCCAGGGCGGGGCGCTGCTCGACTCCTCGACGGTCGTCGAGAACGTCAAGCTGCCCCTCGACCTCTTCACGGCGCAGAGCGAGCGCGAGAAGATGGAGCGGGTGAACTTCTGCCTGCAGCGCGTGCGGCTCGAGAACGCCAACGACCTCTATCCTGCGGAGCTCTCGGGCGGCATGATCAAGCGCGTGGCCATCGCGCGGGCCATCGTGATGAACCCGCGCTACCTGTTCTGCGACGAGCCCAACTCGGGCCTCGACCCGCAGACCTCGATCGTCATCGACAACCTGATCCACGAGATCACCCACGAATACGGCATGACGACGATCATCAACACCCACGACATGAACTCCGTGATGGAGATCGGCGAGAAGATCGTCTACATCCACCAGGGGCGCAAGTGGTGGGAGGGCACCAAGGAGGAGATCCTCCACGCCGAGAACCGGGAGCTGAACGATTTCGTCTTCGCCTCGGCGATGGCCAAGCGGGCCAAGCGGGTTACCGAATAGCCGGGGGCCAGGAGAGAAACAGGCCGGGCCGGGAGAGAAACAGACCGGGGCCGGGAGAGAAGCAGGCCGAAGCCGGAAGAGAAACAGGCCGGGCCAGAAGAGAAACAGGCCGGGCCGGAAAGGTCATCGTAAAAATATTTATTTTTTTACTTGCGTAAGTTGTAGAAAGTATGTACTTTTGCGCTGTGAAAAAAATAACGCAAGCGTTTTATTAACAAATAACTCAAAACATTATGGCAACTATTAAAATCGGTATCAACGGCTTCGGTCGTATCGGCCGTATGGTTTTCCGTGCTGCCTGCACGCAGACTGACAAGTATGAGATCGTAGGTATCAACGACCTCTGCCCGGTAGACTACCTGGCATACATGCTGAAGTACGACACGATGCACGGCCAGTTCAAGGGCGAGATCGACTACAACGTCGAGAAGAGCCAGCTGATCGTGAACGGCCACGCCATCCGCGTAACGGCCGAGAAGGATCCCGCCAACCTGAAGTGGAACGAGGTGGGTGCCGAGTACGTCGTAGAGTCGACGGGTCTGTTCCTCACGGAGGAGAAGGCTCAGGCTCACCTGGCAGCCGGTGCCAAGTATGTGGTGATGTCGGCTCCCTCGAAGGACGCTACGCCGATGTTCGTATGCGGTGTGAACACCGACACCTACGCAGGCCAGAAGATCGTTTCGAACGCATCGTGCACCACGAACTGCCTCGCCCCGATCGCCAAGGTTCTGAACGACAAGTTCGGCATTACCGACGGTCTGATGACGACGGTTCACTCGACCACCGCTACGCAGAAGACCGTAGACGGTCCCTCGATGAAGGACTGGCGCGGCGGCCGTGCCGCTTCGGGCAACATCATCCCCTCGTCGACCGGCGCTGCCAAGGCCGTAGGCAAGGTGATCCCCTCGCTGAACGGCAAGCTGACGGGTATGTCGATGCGTGTTCCGACCCTCGACGTATCGGTTGTCGACCTGACCGTAAACCTGGCAAAGCCCGCCAAGTACGATGAGATCTGCGCCGCCATGAAGGAGGCTTCGGAAGGCGAACTGAAGGGCGTTCTGGGCTACACCGAGGAGGCTGTCGTATCGTCGGACTTCCTGGGCGATCCCCGCACGTCGATTTTCGACAAGGCTGCCGGTATCGCACTGACCGACACCTTCGTGAAGGTCGTTGCATGGTATGACAACGAGTGGGGCTATTCGAACAAGGTGCTCGACCTCATCTCGGTCATGAAGGCCTACAACAAGTAATCGGAGCCATCCGACGAAAGAAAAAAGGGAATCCCGCGAGGGGTTCCCTTTTTTTGTTGTGGGTGCCGAGGTGGCGGGGTGCCGCGTCTCTGCGTCTCTGCGTCTGCCGTGTCCGCCGTGGGGTCGTGTCTGCCGTGTCCGCCGTGGGGTGTCGCGGGGGCCGCGTCTGCAGTGGGAACCGTGAGGGCCGCGTCTGCGGTGTCTGCGGCCGGAACTTCCCGAGATGGGCTGGTTCGCGGCCGGAACTTCCCGGCGGGGGCTACTTTGCGGCCGGATCTTCCTGCGAGGAGGACTGCTTCGCGGCCTTCAGCTCGATCGAGGCCCCCGACCACTGGTTGACCTTCCGCTTCTCGGTGCGCAGCAGGCGCCCGGCGCAGAAGAGGCGGATCTCGATGTCGAAGGGCCGCGTGGCGTCGATGTCGTTGCCTTCGGGAAGGGTGTGGGGAATGATGTATGCGTAGAGCAGGATATGGTCGCAGGGAGGCGTTTCGAGCGCCACGCAGCTGCGGTCGGGCAGTCCGTCGGGTTTTGCCGGGAGGTTCGCCCCGACTTCGGCGACCTCCGAGGCCGCCGAGACGAATCCCGTGCGGCGGTCGTCGGCGTCGAAACATCCGCACATCAGCGCGGCATTGTAGCGCCACCACGCTTCGTAGCGGCATTTGAGCTCGATTTTGAATCCTTTCTCCATGTTGCAGGCGTTCGGGGCGCCGGCGCGGCCTCCGCGCGTCGCGCGCCTTCACACAAAGATAATGCACCGCGGCGAGCCGGCCAAATTTATTTGCGGCGCCCCGGCCCCGGAGCGCTAAATCTCGGCGTTTTCTTTGCAAATATTTTATTTTTTAGTAACTTTGCGCACTAAACGTGTTCAAGTAGTGGGAACTCAGAGCTATTCGATCGTCTTTCAGGGTCTTTCGGCCGGTCGTCACGAATTCCGTTTCGAGGTGGGCAAGGGCCTCTTCGAGGAGTTTCAGAGTACGGAGATCAAGGACGGGAAGTGCGACGTGGAGGTGGCGCTGGAACGCAGCGACGCGCACCTCGAGCTCGAGATCCGCATTACGGGCCATGTGATCGTCGCGTGCGACCGCTGTCTGGAGGACTGCAGCATTCCGATCGACTTCGAAGGCCGGTTGCCGGTGCGTTTCTCGGACGAGGTGCACGAATGGGACGGGGAGGTGCTGTGGCTGCTTCCGGGCGAAAACAGCATCGACCTCTCGCAGTACGTCTATGAGAGCATCGTGCTGTCGCTTCCCTACCAGCGGGTGCATCCCGAAGGGGAGTGCGATCCCGACATGCTCGGACGTTTCAGGATCGTCTCGCAGGACGAGTTCGCCACGCTCGAGCGGCAGAGCGAACAGCCGGAGAACACGGGGGAGCAGTGGGCGAAGCTCGCCGCGCTGCGCGAACGCATGGAGCACGAGACGGCAGAACCGGACGCCCCGGACGCCCCGGACGCCCCGGCGGAGCGGAAACAGAAAAGTGAGGAAAAAGAGAAATAGATACGTTAAACTTATAACAACAACAGTAAAATGGCACATCCTAAACACAAAATCTCGTCGACGCGACGCGATAAGCGCAGAACCCACTACAAGGCCGCTGTTCCGACGGTCGTAACCTGCTCGAACTGCGGCGCAGCCGTGCTGTACCACCGGGTATGCCCCGAGTGCGGCTACTATCGCGGAAAGCTCGCCATCGAGAAGAAGGCCGCCGAATAGTTTCCGGCGGGCCGAAGAGAGCGCCGTTCCGACGGAACGCCCTCTTTTTTCAGTGAACAAAGGCCGTTGTGCCGATCCGCATGCGGAAGACCGGGCTGTGGCAGGGTCTTGTGCAAGTCGGGAGGTCGGGGCCGAAGCAAACAACCATACCGCAAGATGATAAAAATTGGTATAGATGCGATGGGCGGCGATTTCGCCCCCGAAGCAGCGGTCAAGGGCGCAGTGATGGCTCTTGAGACGATCGGCGCGGAGAGCCGTATCGTCCTGTTCGGCGACGAGCGTCAGATCCGTACCATTCTGGAGTCGGAGGGCTGCCCGACCGAGCGATTCGATATCGTGGCGACCACCGAAGTGATCGAAATGGGCGACCATCCGGCCAAGGCATTCCAGTCCAAGGCCGATTCGAGCATTACGGTGGGATTCGGCTACCTGGCCAAAGGCGCGATCGACGGCTTCGCCAGCGCCGGTTCCACCGGCGCCATGATGGTGGGGTCGATGTATGCCGTCAAGCCGATCGAGGGCGTCATTCGCCCGACGATCTCGTCGACCGTACCCACGGTGTCGGGACGTCCGGCGCTGCTGCTCGACGTAGGCCTGAACGTGGACTGCAGGCCCGAGGTGCTGGCCCAGTACGGACTGATCGGTTCGATCTATGCCGAATCGGTGCTGGGGATCGAGAATCCCCGTGTCGCCGTGCTCAACATCGGCGAGGAGGAGGCCAAGGGCAATGCGCAGGTCAAGGCGGCGCACGAACTGCTCAAGGCCGAGCCGCGGATCCGTTTTGTCGGCAACGTCGAGGGTTCGCACATCTTCTCGGGCAAGGTGGCCGACGTGATCGTCTGCGACGGTTTCGTGGGCAACACGGTGCTGAAGATGGCCGAAGGCCTTTATCGGATCAATCGGGCCCTGGAGGTGAAGCATCCCTTCTGGAGCGCCATGAACTATGAAAACGTCGGCGGCACGCCCGTATTGGGCGTCAATGCCCCGGTGATCATCGGCCACGGGTGCTCCACGCCGCTGGCCATCAAGAACATGATCCGCTCGACGGAGCAGGTCATCAAGGCCGGGCTGACGGAGAAGCTGCGCCGGGCGTTTCAAAACTAATCACGAACAAACAACACAAAGGAATGGGAAAAATCACAGCAGCGATAACGGGCGTAGGCGAGTACCTCCCCGATTATATTCTCACGAATGACGAACTGAGCCACATGGTCGACACGAACGACGAGTGGATCATGTCGCACACGGGTATCAAGACGCGCCACATCCTCAAGGGCGAAGGCATCGGCAGCTCCTACATGGGTGCTCGTGCCGTCATCAACCTGCTCGACAAGACGGGTGTCGATCCGATGTCGATCGACGCGGTGATCTGCGCGACGGTCACCCCCGACATGTTCTTCCCCTCGACGGGCAACCTGATCGCCGACCAGGCGGGCTGCAAGAACGCCTTCGCATACGACGTGTCGGCCGCGTGCAGCGGATTCCTCTTTGCCTTGACGACCGGCGCGAAGTTCATCGAGGCGGGTTCGTGCAAGCGCGTCATCGTCGTCGGCGCCGACAAGATGTCGTCGATCGTCGACTATACCGACCGTTCGACCTGCCCGTTGTTCGGAGATGCTGCTGCCGCCGTGCTGCTCGAGCCCAATACCGAGGGATACGGCGTGATCGACTCGATCCTGCGTTCCGACGGCTCGGGTGAGCTGCAGCTCTACATGAAGGCCGGCGGATCGCGCTATCCGGCATCGCTGGAGACCATTCAGAACAACTGGCACACGATCATGTGGGACGGACACGCCGTCTTCAAGGCCGCCGTATCGAAGATGTCGGACGTTTCGGTCGAGATGATGGAGCGCCACCACCTCACGGGTGAGGACATCCGCTTCCTGGTGCCCCACCAGGCGAATCTGCGCATCATCGACGCCACGGCGCGCCGCATGGGCATCACACAGGAGAAGTGCATGATCAACATCGACCGCAACGGCAACACCACGGCCGCGACGATCCCGACGTGTCTGTTCGACTACGAGAAGGAGCTGCGCAAGGGCGACAACCTGATTCTCGCGGCTTTCGGCGGCGGCTACACCTGGGGTGCGATGTATGTGAAATGGGCCTACGACGGCTCGAAGGCGTAAGCGGTTCCCAGAGAGTCGGTTGCACAGGGGCGGAGACGGGAGTTTCCGCCCTTTTTGATGCGGCGTTTCAGGTTCCTTTCGGATTCGGGCGCTATCTTTGTGCGGAATCCCGGCCGGAGCCGCGGGCACGACGTCCGGGCCCTCCTTGAAAGTCAATGTAACGCGTTATGAAGATACTTATTGTCGAAGACGAACCCTCCCTGCGGGAGATCATGTGCCGGACGCTCGAGCGCGAACAGTATGTCGTGGAGCAGGCGGCCGACTACGCTGCGGCGTCGGACAAGCTCGCCGCCTACGATTACGACTGCATCCTGCTGGACATCATGCTCCCGGGCGGAAGCGGTCTGCAGTTGCTGCGCGAACTGAAGGAGCGCCGCAGCCGTGCCGGGGTGATCATCGTCTCGGCCCGCGACTCGCTCGACGACAAGGTCGAGGGGCTCGAACTCGGGGCCGACGACTACCTTCCCAAGCCGTTCCACCTTGCCGAACTGAGCGCGCGGATCCGCAGCGTGATGCGGCGCCACCAGCGCGACGGCGGGGAGTTCCTTGCGGCGGGGAACGTGCGCCTGTGGCCCGACAGCCGGCGGGTGGAGGTCGCCGGCAAGGGCGTGGAGCTGCTGCGCAAGGAGTACGACATCCTCCACTACTTCATGTGCCGCCCGAACCACACGATCGACAAGGCGGCGCTGGCCGAGGGGGTGTGGGGCGACCACATCGACCAGGCCGACAATTTCGATTTCGTCTATGCGCAGATGAAGAACCTGCGGCGCAAACTCTCCGAGGCGGGTGCCGACATCGAGATCCGCGCGGTCTACGGTTTCGGATACAAACTCGTGCAGCCGTGAAACTTTCGTGGAAAATCCTGCTTCACCTGTCGTGGGTGCTCGCCGTGCTGCTCGGGGCGTGGTCGGTGCTGTTCTATGTCACGCTGACCGACGAGATCAACGACGAGACGGACGACATGCTCGAGAACCGGGCCGAAGCGATCGTCAAGCGCGTCCTTGCCACGGGCGAGCTCCCGGGCGGCATGGACGGTGCGGGGGAGAGCCTGCTCGTCGAGGTGCCGGAAGACTATGCCGTCGCGCATGCGCACGAGCGTTACAGCGACGAGGAACGCTATGTCCCCGAACGGGACGACGAGGTGCCCGCCCGGGTGCTGCGGCAGCTTTTCCGCGACCGCGAGGGACGGTGGTACGAGCTCACGGTGATGACGCCGACCATCGAGAAGGAGGATCTGCAGGAGGCGATTCTCAGCTGGTGCGTGTGGCTTTACCTGCTGTTGCTGCTGTCGATCCTGCTCGTTACGGTGTGGCTGCTCTATCGCATGATGCGGCCGCTCTACGCGCTGCTGCGCTGGCTCGACGCCTACCGCGTCGGGGGCGAAAACCCCGCGCTGGAGACCACGACGTCGGTGGTGGAGTTCCGGCGCCTGAACGAGGCTGTCGGACGCTTCGTCGATCGGGCCGAAGCGTCGTTCGAACGCCAGAAGCAGTTCATCGGCAACGCCTCGCACGAGATGCAGACGCCGTTGGCCGTGTGCCGCAACCGCCTGGAGATGCTCGTCGACGACGCCCGGACGCTGACCCCCGAACAGCTTGCGGAGATTGCCTCCGTGCAGCGCACGCTGGGACGCCTCGTGCGGCTGAACCGCACGCTGCTGCTGCTCACGAAGATCGATAACGGACAATTTCCCGAGAGCTCCGAGGTCGATGTCGGGGCGCAGGTGCGTACGACGGCGGAGGAGCTCGGCGACATCTATGCCTACCGGGGCGTCACCCTGCGCCTTGCGGAAGAGACGACGCTCATCGTGCGGATGAACCCCTCGCTGGCCGAGAGCCTTGTTGCGAACCTGCTGAAGAACGCCTTCGTGCACGGCGACGCCAACGGGACGGTCGATGTGCGGGTGGCGGGCCGCAGCCTGGAGGTGACGAACGACGGCGCCGCGGGACCGCTCGACGGCGCGCGCATCTTCGACCGCTTCTACCGTGCCACGGAGAAGGAGGGATCCTCGGGGCTGGGCCTTGCCCTTGTCGAGGCCGTCTGCCGTCTCTACGGGCTTCGCGTGAGCTATGATTACGTCGCGGGGCGCCACCGTTTCACGGTGCAGTTTCCGCCCCAGGCATAAAAATTTCCCCTCGGGGAGGCCTTTTCAGATTCGTTTCAGATTCGGGCCCCATCTTTGCATCGGGAAACCCCCGGAACCGATCCGCGGGGCCCCGAAACCAGTACGGACACAAATACACACACAACGATGAAACCCTTCAGAAACATGAAAAGAATCCCGGCCCTTCTGGCCGTTCTTGCTGCCACGCTGCTCTCCGCCCCGGTTTTTGCGGGCGACGACCGTCCGCTTACCGTGCAGGAGCTTCCCGCGGCTGCGCAGCAGTTCCTGCGTAGCTGTTTCCCCAGCGACAACAAGGAGCATAAAATCGCCTATGCGACGGTCGACGACGACTGGTTCGACCGCGAGTACAAGGTGGTCTTCGTCGACGGCTCGAAGGTGGAGTTCGACCGCAAGGGCGAATGGAAGCAGGTCGAATGCAAATACGGCCGTGTACCGCTGTCGATCGTCCCGCAGCAGATTCAGGCGGCGCTTGCGGATCTTTACGGCGACTATGTGGTGGTCGGCATCGAGCGTGACCGCCGCGAATACGAGGTGAAACTTTCGAACCGCCTGGAGGTGACCTTCGACCGCTCGACGTTCCGCATCATCGACATCGACGACTGATCGCAGCCCGGCCCGTTGACCCCGGCCCGTTGACCCCGGCCCGTTGACCCTGGCCCGTTGACCCTTGGCCCGCTGACCCCGGCCCGCTGACCCTCTGCAGCCTTCCGACACGGCCCCGGAATCCGCCTCCGGGGCCGTGCCGTATGCTATAAAGGCTGCCTATCGGCCTATAAAATAATACGATCGGATTTTTGTGCGGAATCCCGGAAAAGGGTATATATTTGTAACACGAGAAACAACAAATTTTAAAAATATTTGATTATGCTGAGCAAAAAACTGCACGAAGCGCTCAATGCGCAGATCAATGCCGAGATGTGGTCGGCCTATCTCTACCTTTCGATGTCGATGGATGCCGAGGCCAAGGGGCTGAAGGGCGTAGCCAACTGGTTCTACGTACAGTTCCGCGAGGAGCAGGACCATGCCCGCATCCTGATGAACTACATCCTTTCGCGCGATGCGGAGGTCAAGCTGCTTCCGATCGCCGAGGTGCGCACGTCGTGGGCCTCGCCGCTGGAGATGTTCCAGGATACGCTGGGACACGAGAAGAAGGTGACGGCGATGATCAACAACCTGGCGGCCATTGCCGCCGAGGACAAGGATTACGCCTCTTCGAACATGCTCGTATGGTTCGTCGACGAGCAGGTCGAAGAGGAGGAGTCGGCACGCGAGATGATTACCGCGTGCGAGGCGGTCGACGGCAACAAGTTCGGGCTCTACATGCTCGACAAGGAGCTGGCGGCACGCACCTACACGCAGGCGGCTCCGCTGGCCTCGTCGGCCGAGTAGGCGCCCGGCGGCGAAAGCGAACGATCCGGCCCTCCGCTGCGGAGGGCGGATCGCCTTTTTTGCAGGGTCACTCCGCCGGGCGTTCTTCGAAGAGCTCCATGCGCAGGCGCACCATGTGGCGGCATTCGGCGCCGTTTTCGAAGATCGGGGCGGGGTAGTGCTTGCGGAAATAGTCGCGGTCGATGCCGCAGCGGATGAATCCGCAGCGCTCGTACAGGGCGATCTGTCCCGTGCCGGAGTCTCCGGTGCCGATTTCCAGGAGGCGGAACCCTTCGGCGCGGGCCGTGTCGATGGCATGGCGGAGCAGTTCCGTCCCTATTCCGCGCCGCTGGCGGTCGGGCCGTACGGCGATGTTCACGACTTCGGCCGTGAAGGGACGCGTGTGCAGCAGCAGGTATTGCCCGATGATCCGCCCCTCTTCGAAGGCCGCAAAACAGCGGCTCCGCCCGACGTAATCGGCTACGGAGGCTTCCGATTCGTCGGCCAGCAGGAGCAGTTCGTGCGAAGGGGTATTGGTCGGACGGATTTCCATGATGTGATTCAAAAGGATGCGGCTCAGAAGAGCGACAGGACGCCCTCGACCGAGGCCAGGATGACGATATACCGGAGGGTCTTGCCCGCGAGCATCGCGGCGCATGTCAGCCAGACGTTGCTGCGCATGAGCCCCAGGACGATGGCGATCGCCTCGCCGATCGTGGGCAGGAAGGCGAAAAAGGCCATCAGCGCCCCGCGCCCGGAGAGGAACTTCCGCGCCCGGGCCAGCTGGCGCGTCGAGACGCCCAGCCGCGTGATCCACTCCGTGCGTCCGAACGTGCCGATCCAGTAGCAGGTCATGCCTCCGAGGGTGTTTCCGAGCGATGCGGCGGCCACGCACCCCACGGGGTCGAGGCCCATGCGCACGAGGATGACCATCACCGCCTCGGAGCTGAACGGCAGGATGCTCCCGGCGACGAATGCCGAGAGAAAGAGGCCCAGATAGCCCCAGTCGATGCAGAATTGGGTGATCGTTTCTATCATGCTTCCATGGACGGCCCGAAGTCTGCGGTATGCGGGCGGGCCGTGCGGACAAAGATACGTTTTTTTTCGTCCCCCGGCGCATCGAAAAAAGGGAATCCGCTGTCGGCGGATTCCCTTTTTGTGTTCCGGAGGGGGAAGCGGGCCGCTCAGAGCATCCGCTGCGGGGCGATCTTCACCCGGAAGGTGTAGTCGGCGTACGGAATGCAGTACTCGGGCAGCGGAAGGGCGCCCCATGAGTTGACGCATCCCATGCCGTACTGCAGTTTGTCGATGCAGACGGCCACGTCGTCCGTGCGCTCCACCTCGGGCGAGTGCCCCTGCCGCTTCACGGGCCCCTCGTCGAGGGCCTCGATCGTGTAGTGGAGGGCCGAGGCCGAGAAGGGCGCTTCGGAGGTTACCGTCAGGCCGCGGCCTCCGAGGTCGCCGACGTGCCACCAGCGCAGGTCGCTCTTCGTGCCGGTCTCCTGCGGGCGGATGTAGGCGTAGAACTGCTCGTCGACGCTCTGGCGGTAGTGTCCGATGAACTCCGAAGCCTTGCGGTCGGCGTAGTTCTCGCCCGGGCCGCGTCCGTAGTACTGCAGCCGCTCGTAGCCCGCGGGCATCTCGAAGCGCATGCCGAAGCGGAACATGTCGGGCATCTCGACACCCTCCGAGGCGCGGAAGGACTGTTCGATGACGACGGCTCCGGTGTTGTCGATGGCGTAGTCGACCGTCAGCCGCCCCTTGACCTGCGGCATGTCGTATTCGGCTTTCACGTTCACCACGCCGTCGGCTTCGGCATGGGTCAGCTTCTCGAGCTTCAGCTGCGGACGCTTCCAGACGGCGAAGCGGTTCTGCAGCCCGGCTCCGAAGTCGTTGTCGGTCGGCGCGCGCCAGAAGTTCGGTCGGATGGACGATCCGTCGGCCAGGAACTCCATGCCGCGGTACTCGTAGCGGGAGATGAAGCCCGTGCGGCGGTCGAAGTCGATGCGCAGGCCGTTGCCCTCGATGATCAGGAAGTCGTTGTGGTTGTCGGCCAGCGTGATGGCCTCGCCCTCGGCTGCGGGGCTGCTGACCGGGGCCGCAAAGGCGTAGTCGCGGATCGGCAGCTGGGCGCGTGCGGCGGTGTGGCCTGCGGGGAGGATCCCCTCGGCGGCCTTGAGGCGGTATGCGACGTTGAGCAGCAGCTCACCCTCGGAGGGCAGCGCCGCGGGGTCGTACGGCAGGGCGATGCGCACGCTCTGCTGGGGGGCGGCCTGCAGGTCGTTCACGGTTCCCTGGCAGAGGGACTTCCCGTTGCAGAGCACCTCCCAGTGGAGGTCGTAGTTCGACAGGTCGCGGAAGAAGTTCTCGTTGCGGATGTCGACCGTGTTGCCGGCCTTCGCGTCGGCCCACGTCGTCCAGATCGACTGGTAGAAGTATCCCACCTCCTTCATGTGGGGGTTCGGAATGCGGTCGGGGCCGATCAGGCCGTTGTCGCAGAAGTTCACGTCCGAGGGGTCGTAGGGATTCCAGTCCCCGCCGTATCCGTAGATCAGGACGCCGTCGCGGCCCTTCTTGTGGAGCGACTGGTCGACGAAGTCCCAGATGAATCCGCCCTGGTAGCGGGGCTCGCGGCGGATCAGCTCCCAGTATTCGCGGAAGCCGCCCATGGAGTTGCCCATGGCATGGGCGTATTCGCACTGGATCAGCGGCTTCGAGGGGTTCTTCGAGAGGTAGTCGCGGCATTGGTCGTAGGACCAGTACATCGGGCAGATGATGTCCGTGTTACGGCTGTTGTTGCGGTAGATGCCCTGCTCGTGGTGCACCGGACGCGTCGGGTCGTAGGACTTGATCCAGTCGTAGCAGGCGTCGAAGTTCGGGCCGTCGCCGGCCTCGTTGCCCATCGACCATGCGATGATCGAGGGGTGGTTGATACCGCGCATCACGTTGCGCGTGTTGCGCTCCATGTGGGCGGTGGCGTACTGCGGGTTTGCGGCCAGGGTCTCCTTGCCGTAACCCATTCCGTGCGACTCGATGTTGGCCTCGGCCACGACATAGAGCCCGTACTGGTCGCAGAGTTCGTACCAGCGGTTGTTGTCCGGATAGTGGCACGTGCGCACGGCGTTGAGGTTGTACTCCTTCATGATGCGGATGTCCTGCAGCATGCGCTCCTCGGAGATGTAGTATCCGTAGTCGGGATCCATCTCGTGGCGGTTCGCACCCTTGATCAGCACGGGCTGGCCGTTTACGAGCAGCTGTCCGTCGCGGATCTCCACGCTGCGGAATCCCACCTTCAGGGGAATGGTCTCGATGACCGCGCCCCGGGCGTCGCGGAGCGTGGCGTTCAGCGTGTAGAGCACGGGGGTCTCGGCGCTCCAGAGGCTGACTTTCCCGGCCTGAAGCGTGCAGGCGAGCTTCTCGCCGCCCACGCGCTGCTGCTGCGCGACGATCTCCCGGCCCGCGGCGTCGGTGAGCTGCAGGTCGAGCGTGCACCCGCGTGCGGCCTTCGAGAGGGTGGCTTCGACGGCCACCTCCCCGGCCGAGAAATTCTCCACGGGGGCGGCGTTGACGCGGATGTCGGCGATCTGCCGCTTGTCGCGGGCGTAGAGGTAGCAGTCGCGGCCCACGCCCGAGAGGCGGAAGAAGTCCTGATCCTCGAGGTACGAACCGTCGCACCAGCGGAAGACCTGGAAAGCGATCAGGTTGGCTCCGGGCTTGACGTAGGGCGTGATGTCGAACTCGGCCTCGAGCTTGCTGTCCTCGCTGTATCCGACGTAGTGTCCGTTGACCCAGAGGTAGATGTTCGAGGTCACGGATCCGAAGTGTGCGACGATCTGCTTTCCGTCCCATGCGGCGGGGATGTCGATCGTGCGGCGGTAGGAACCGACGTGGTTCTGCTCGACGGGAACGTAGGGCGGGTTGTTCTTATACCAGCCTCTCCAGGCGTATCCCACATTGAGGTACATCGGATCGCCGTACCCGTTCAGCTCCCAGATTCCCGGCACGGGCATGCGCCCCCAGCCCTTGTCGTTGAACTCCGGGCGGAAGAAGTCCGTGGGGCGCTGGTCGGCGTTCCGCACCCAGTCGAACTTCCAGTATCCGTTGAGGGTCAGGAAGCGCTCCGAAAGGGTCTTGTCTCCCGCAAGGGCGGCTTCGGGGCTCTCGAAGGCGAAGTAGGAGGCGTGCATCGGCAGTCGGTTGACCGCATTGACCGTGGCATCCTGCCATTCGTCCGACTGCGCGCCGGCCGTCCAGACGAGGAGCGACGCCAGGCCGCAGAAAAAGATTTTCTTCATAGGTTCGGTGTGTTTGGTTGTTTGAGATTCGGCTATTTTATGCAAAGTTAACACAATTCTGAGATATCCGGCCTTCGGAACGCACAAAAAGGCAACCTTTCCGGGGTTCCCGCTCCGGATGGGTGCCGGTTTCCCGGGGGAGGGGATCCCTGCACACAGACTGCGGGACCGGCTTTGCGGAGGCGCATTCGTGGCAGGGAAAGGCTTTTCTTTTGACATCTTTTTGATAAAATCTCGCGAAAACCATTGGTCGGAAGGCAAAAAAAACGTAATTTTATCGTTGATGAACTCACTGCAAACGGGAAATAAACGCGAAACAGTGCCTTTCGGATCCTTCCATCCTGTTGATTCGCACCGGGTTGCCGGTCGAAGTACGGGCAATGTGCGGCCGGATTCCGGCAGGGCTCGGTACGACGGCTCCGGACCTTCGCCTGCGGGCCGACACCTCTTGTATATTGTGCTCTGCGGGCTGGGGAGCCTGCTTTGCGGATCCGCATCGGCGGCCCATGCTGCGAAGAACCGCGGCGACGCCTACATCTTCAACGAAATCGACCACCAGCAGAGCCTCTCGCACAGTTCGGTGATCTGCATCTACAAGGATTCCGACGAATTGATGTGGTTCGGTACCTACGACGGCGTGAACTGCTTCGACGGCCAGAATATGGAGGTCTTCCGCGCCGACTTTTCCAAACCGCAGACCCTCGACAACAACGTCATCTTCGGCATCGACCGTGCCGACGGGAACTGCCTGTGGATCACCACGCAGAGCGGTGTGAACCGCTTCTCGCGCGACAACCGCCGCGTGGAGGCCAACTATGCCTTCGCCTCCGAGTTCCACCTCTGCTCCAATACCAACGGCAACGCGTGGCTCGTGAGCGCCGACAGCGTGGCCTACTACAACACCCGTCTGCAATGTTTCGTCGGGGTTCCCGACCTCGGTTTCCGGGTCAGCGATCCCGGCGCGCAGTCGTTCATCACCGGTTCGGGCGAATTGTGGCTTTTCCCCGACTCCGCGCAGACGGGCGACGCCTTCCGTCTCTCGGTCGACTCCTTTGACCGCGAAAGCCCCGACGGCGGCGTGAGCGTCTCGACGGCTCATTTCCACCACCGCGCCGTCGAATCGTTGTTCTGCCAGGACGACAAGACCTTCTGCTTCATCGACTCCAACAAGGACCTCTACATTTACGATGTCTGGCGGCAGACCAAGGTCTACATCCGCAACCTTTCGCCGCTGCTCGGCAAATACGGCCCGGTGGTGGGCATCTGCCCCTTCTACGACGACCTGATGATCGCCTTCCGCACCAACGGGCTCATGCGCCTGAAGGCCACCGAGTCGTACCGCGAGGAGATCATCGACCGCAACCTGCGGATCTTCTGCCTGTACAAGGACTCCGATCAGGGGGTTCTCTGGATCGGGGTCGACGGCAAGGGCGCCATGATGTACATGAAACGCCACTCCATCGCGACGAACCTGCTCACGGCACACCTTTCGCAGAATTTCACGCGTCAGGTGCGTTCCATCCTGACCGATGCGGACGGCTCGCTGTGGTTCGGAACCAAGGGCGACGGCCTGGTGCGCATCCTCAACTACGGCGAGGACATGGGCCCCGACAAGGCCGAGGTCTTTTTCCCCGACAAACGGCAGAGCGTGCGGACCTATACGCGCGACGACACCGAATTTGCGGTCTATTCGCTTCAGGAGAGCCGTTTCATGGACGGCTTCTGGGTCGGTTCCGGACCCGCCGGGCTCTATTACTACCTCCACGGCGAATCGAGCCTGCGGCATCTGGATCTTCCCGCAGGGAGCTGCCTCGAAGAGGTCCATAAGGTCTACGAGGCCGATGACTCGACGCTGTATGCGGCGACGCGGGACGGATTCTATCGGCTGCGCCTGGAGAGGAACAACGACGGCATCTCGGCCCGGAGCCTTCGCCGTTTCCGTTTCTACCACGAACAGCAGGAGCTGTCGACCTTCTTTTCGATGATCGTCGAAGGAGACTCGATTCTCTGGCTGGGGAGCCGCGACCGGGGGCTCGTGCGCTTCGACCTCTCCACCGACGACTATTGGATCCACTCCCTGCGCGAACTGACCGGACGCCCGGTCGACGACGTGCTCTGCATGCGCTGGGCGCGGAACGGCGACCTGCTGGTCGGCACTTCCGCCGGTCTTGTGCGGATGCGCTTCAACGGAAAGAAGATCGAAACCTTCTATGCGGGGCGTGAGCAGGGTCTTATCAACGACATGATCCACGGAATCCTCGAGGATGAGGACGGGTTCCTGTGGCTGAGCACCAACAAGGGGCTCATCAAGTTCAATCCCGGCGACGGATCCTCGCACTCGTTCTATTACAGCGGCGGGGTGCAGATCGGGGAGTTCAGCGACGACGCCTACTACGAGTGCCCCTATACGGGACGGCTCTTCTTCGGCGGCATGGACGGACTGCTCTACCTCGAAAAGGGCGGGTCGGAAGCTCCGGGTTATTATCCCGACATCCTGCTGCGCAAACTCCGCTTCGGTTCCCGGAACGTGAACCTCTCCGATTACTACAATCCCGCCATGGGGGTGCGTTTCAAGTCTCCCGAGCGGGACTTTACGCTCTCGTTCGCAGTTCCGGACTATGTCTCCGGATCGGATATCGAGTACTCGTGGAAGCTCGAAGGCTACGACCGGGAGTGGTCGCCGTTCGGGGCGCAGCACGAAGCCACCTATTCGGATATCCCCGTCGGGGAGTATGTTTTCCACGTGCGCTACCGGAAGGATATTTTCGACTCGCGGGCCAAAAGCCTTTCGGTTCCGCTCCGGATCCTGCCGCTGTGGTACCAGACGGCTCTCGTGCGCTCGCTCATCGTGATGCTGGTGATCGCGGCGGTTCTCGTCTTTGTCTACCTGCTGCGGGGCTCGATCCGCCACAAACGGGTCATCAACGAACTGCTGCGCATCGAGAGCGGAAACGCTTCGAGCAAGAAGGCGCTGTGCGACAACCGGGAGGTTGTTTCCGGACTGACCTCTATCTACCGTGCATGCGCGGTGCCGCAGGCGGGAGCCGGAATGCCGTCGGCTCCGAATGCCGATGCCATCAAGGAGGCGGTGCTGTCGCTTCTGCTGCCTGCCGGGGAGCTGCATCCCGGAGCGTTGAAAAATTCCCCCCCCCGAGTCTATTCCGTGGTCGGGAATGTCCGCATCCGGGAACTTTCGGATGAGGCCCTGCGCCTCTCCGTGCGGCAGGGCACCGAAGTGGGGAACATCGAGGTCGACATTCCCGAGACGTTCACCTTCCCGGTCTACAAGCACGCTTTCCGCCTCTTTTTCAATTATATCTATCTCTTTGCCGGCGGGCTCCGGCGTTTCACCGTTTCGGTCTCCGAGTCGGAAGGCATGATGACCGTGTCGTTCCGCTCGTCGCGCACCCTGTTGAAAAGCCTTCAGGAGCAACTCTCGGACGACTTCGCCCCCTC
This sequence comes from Candidatus Alistipes faecavium, assembly GCA_019118605.1. GTDB lineage: Bacteria > Bacteroidota > Bacteroidia > Bacteroidales > Rikenellaceae > Alistipes > Alistipes faecavium. The sequence continues at coordinate 47,002 of DWYP01000040.1, forward strand.
GCCGGAGCACGGGGAACCGGAGGATTCCCTGCCGGTGTTCCTGCACCGGCTCGTGCGCGTGATGATGGTCCAGCTCAACCCCGTCGTGGCCTATTCCGACATCGATTCGGTACTGAGCCTCTCGTTCCTCCCCGCGAAGATCGCCCCCGAGAAGCCCTCCCTCGACCGGAAGATCGTGCTCCTGCTCGAAGACCATGACGAGATGTACTGGCTGCTCGACGACATCCTTTCCGACGAATATGTCGTCTATCAGGTTCGGAGCATCCAGCAGGCGGTCGAGTTCATGGAGACTTCGCAGCCTGCGGTCTTCCTCGTCGACCTGATGATCTATTCCGAGTCCGAGGAGGCCTTCATGGAGTTCGTCAACAGCAACGGATCGCTGCTGGCGAAGGTCGCCTTCGTGCTGATGTTCCCGTGGCGGGGCTTTTCGTTCGTGCGCCGGGAGCTGATCCTGCGGGCCGACGCCTTCGCCGTCATGCCCTACGACATTGCCTTCCTGCGCGAGATCGTCCATCATGCCGTGTACGGTAGGGCCGGGGTCAAGCAGATGCGCGTCGACGGACTGAGCGAACAGGTGGCAGGAATGATCTCCTGCACCACGAGCGAGCAGGTGGAATTCATCCGCAAGATGGTCGCCATCATCGAGGAGAACATCGACCGCGAGAACCTGGGCTCCTCGTTCATCGCCGACTGCCTGGCAATGAGTTCGCGCCAGTTCTACCGCAAGTTCAAGGAGGTCTCGGACTATTCGCCGGCCGAATTCATCAAGAACTACCGTCTGGAGAAGGCTGCCGTGCTGTTGCTCGGCAACATGCCTATCAAGGAGGTGATCGTCGAGATCGGAATCACCAGCCGTTCCTATTTCTACCGGGAATTCACGGCGCGGTATGGCATGACTCCCAGCGACTACCGGAATCTGCATAACGGCCGCACGGAGTGATCTCCATGCTTCGCGGCATCCCCTTCGGCCCGATTTTCCATCCCGGTACCGCACCGCCCGCCCCCTCGGCCCGGCCGCCTTTTGGCCGATTGTCGCCCGGCCCGGCATAACTCTTCGTCCCGGCACACGCCCGCCCGACATTTCCTGCCCGCGTCACACCTGCCCGCGTCACACCCGCCCGACATTCCCCGCCCGCGTCACACCTGCCGCCCGATGGCCCGCTCCGAAGGGCGTCGGAATCCTCCCTCCGGACGCTGCATATGTCACTTTCCATCCGCCCGTGCCGCACCGACGCCGCGGGCGTTTCCCCGCTCCCCGCCTGCCGCAATGCGTTCCCCACCGCCGTCCGCAGTGTGCTCTGTTTGCCCCGCATTGTGTGCCCTGTTTGGACACATGCACTCATATTGTGTTGATTGTCAGAATCGAACGTTGTGCGCTGAATGACATCCGTGTTTCCTGAATGGATGTTCTGAATTTGGTTGCCATTTTGGCAGGACTGGGAACGCCCAAACGTTTTTTTTGCCGTAATATTGTGATATAACCTAAACTATCAAACATATGAGTAAATGGTATGAAAAGGTTAGACATTATGCAAAAGCATTCTGTTTAATATTTGTGTTGCAGGTCGGAGTTCCTGCCGTGTACGCTCAGGACATGTCCGTTACCGGACGTGTCACCAACGAGAAAGGTGAACTGATGGGCGGTGCCACGGTCGTGGAAAAAGGAACCCAGAACGCTGCTGTGACGGACCTCAACGGTCAGTACACGCTCCGTCTGAAGACGGAAGACCCTATTCTCGAGTTCTCCTTCCTGGGTTACAAGTCGCAGGAGGAGCGGGTCGGAGCACGCCGGGTGATCGACGTCGTGCTCTCCGAGGATGTCTCGGAACTCGATGAGCTCGTAGTGGTCGGCTACGGCCGTCAGCGTAAGGTCTCCGTCGTCGGAGCCCAGTCGACGATGCGCGCCGCCGACATCAAAACCCCTACGGGCAACCTTTCGTCGGCCATCTCGGGCCGTATCGCCGGCGTTGTCTCGGTACAGCGCAGCGGTGAGCCCGGACACGACGATTCGGACATTTGGATCCGCGGTATCTCCACCTTCACGGGCCAGAGCTCGTCGCCGCTGATCCTCGTCGACGGTGTGGAGCGCAGCTTCAACAACATCGACCCCGAGGACATCGAATCCTTCACCGTCCTGAAGGATGCATCCGCAACGGCCGTTTACGGTGTGCGCGGTGCCAACGGTGTCATCATCATCAAGACCAAACCGGGTAAGGTCGGCAAACCCCAGATCAGCTTCGACTACTACGAGAGCTTCACGCGCATGACGAAGGTTCCCGAGATGGCCGACGCCTATACTTATATGGCGGTAGCCAACGAGGCCTATGCCAACGCCTATCCGGATGCCAAACCGCTCTACTCGCCCGAGTACATCGTTGCCACGAAGAAGGCCCACGGGGTGCTTCCCAACGACAACCCGCGCATGTACAACGAGTACCTCTACCCGAACGTAGACTGGATGAGCGAGATCTTCAACAAGTGGGGACACAACCGCCGCGCCAACGTGAACGTCCGCGGAGGTCTTCCCAGCGCCAACTACTACGTGTCGTTGAGCTACTACAACGAGACCGGTATGACGAAGAACTTCGAGCTGGAGAACTACAACACCGCGATGACCTTCGACCGTTACAACTTCACGACCAACGTGAACCTGAAGCCTACGACCACCACCACGGTCGATGTCGGCGTTTCGGGTTACCTCTCGGCGGGCCACTATCCGCAGCAGAGCGCCGCGACGCTCTTCTCCTCGACGATGGAGATCAACCCCGTCTACCTTCCGAAGACCATGCCCGACGGATCGCTTTCGGGTATCCAGGCCAACGGTGACCTCCGCAACCCCTACATGGACCTTGCCAAGCGCGGTTACTACCAGGAGTTCAAGAATACGATCAATTCGAACATCCGCGTGACGCAGGACCTCGGTTTTGCCGAATGGAGCAAGGGATTCAACATCTCGGCCCTGGTGGCGTTCGACGCCTACAACTCGCGCACGCTGAACTATAACCGCTGGGACGACATGTTCTACTTCGCCGCCGACAAGGATCCCAACACGGGCCTTTGGGTTGAGGACACGGTCTTCAACGAGGAGGACGGCAGCTACAACATGACGCGTATCCGTCAGGGCAACCAGCAGCTCGAGTTCGGTCAGAAATCCAGCGCCAACCAGACGGCATACGTCGAGGCGTCGCTCAACTACGACCGCGCCTTCGGCAAGCACCGCGTGGGCGGACTTCTTCTCTACAACCAGAAGGTCTACCGCAACCTCACGGCTTCGGACATGACCAGCTCGCTGCCCTACAAGAACAAGGGCTACGCCGCACGTCTGACCTACTCCTACGACGACCGTTACCTGGTAGAGGCCAACCTCGGTATCAACGGCTCGGAGAACTTCTCGCCCGAGAACCGCTACGGTGTCTTCCCGGCATTCGGTCTGGGTTGGGTCGTATCGAACGAGTCGTTCTGGGGCACTCCTTCGTGGATCTCCTACCTGAAACTCCGCTACACGATCGGATGGGTAGGTAGCGACACGACGACTGACCGCCGTTTCATGTATCAGGCCGTGATGGGCTCGAACGGTATCTACGGAAACCGCTTCGGCGAGTCGTACGGACTGACCAGCGGCTGGAGCATCCTCAAGTACGGTGTGGATGTAAGCTGGGCGCGTTCGCGCAAGCAGGATGTCGGTATCGACGTCAACTTCTTCAAGGATCGCCTGTCGCTGACCGTCGATCTGTTCCACGAGTATCGTGACAAGATCTTCCTGCGCCGTCAGGTCATTCCCGAGTACGCAGGTTTCGTGGAGAACCCCTACGCCAACCTGGGTATCGTCGAGAACAAGGGTATCGAGGCTCAGCTGGAGTATACGCAGCCCTTCGGACAGCATGTCTTCCTGACCGTCCGCGGAAACTTCGCATGGAACAAGGACAAGATCATCGAGGACGACTCGCCGAATCCGGCCTATCCGTGGCTTGAGACCCGCGGCACGAACGTCAACGGCCGTTGGGGATACATCGCCGAGGGCCTGTTCACGAGCCAGGAGGAGATCGACGAGCACGCCACGCAGTTCGGAACGCTCCATCCGGGTGACATCAAGTACAAGGACCTGAACAAGGACGGACGTATCGACGAGAACGACATGACGCTCATCGGTCAGGGCGACGTTCCGCAGATCTACTACGGCTTCGGCTTCGACCTCCAGGTGCACAACTTCTCGATCGCCGCCCTGTTCCAGGGTATCGCCAAGGCCGACCGCTGCCTCTCGGGCCGTTCGATCCATCCCTTCTCGGGCCAGAACGGTCTGGACAACCTCTACGCCAACATCGACGACCGCTGGAGTCCCGATGATCCGACGAACCAGGATGTCTTCTATCCGCGTCTGACCTACACCGGAGAGTCGAACACCAACAATACGCAGACCAGTACGTGGTGGCAGAAGGACGTGAGCTTCCTGCGCCTGAAGCAGCTCACCATCTCCTACCGTCTGCCGCAGCGCTGGATGAACAAGTGCTTCCTGAAGGACGCCTCCATCTACCTGATGGGTACGAACCTCTTCACGCTGTCGAAGTTCAAACTCTGGGATCCGGAGCTTAACACGAACAATGGTACGAGCTATCCCAACACGTCGAGCTATTCGATCGGAGTACGGTTCAGCTTCTAACACATTAAAACAGTAAACCAATGAAAAAGATCATTAAATCGAGTATATTGGCACTGACGTTGAGCTTCGGGCTTGTCGGGTGCGACTTCTTCGAGGAGATGCCGGGTGTTCAGCTCGACCTGGACGATACGTTCGCGAACTACTCCAAGACCGAGCAGTTCCTCAACAACATCTATTCCTACGCTGCCGACGACAATACGGGCGAGCGTTTCTATACGAGCTATGCGGACCGCTACGGCGGCATCTGGATGGCCGGTTCGATCGAGGCGAACTGGAGCTGGGACTGGCACAACTCCCACAAGTGGAACCTGAGCCAGACCTCCCCGTCGTCGGAGTACGTGACCTTCTGGTACGACCACTTCTATCAGGGTATCAACAAGGCGTCGATCTTCATCCAGCGCGTCGACGGCAACCCGGAGCTCTCCGAGACCGAAAAGAAAGTCTGGAAGGCCCAGGCCCGCGGCATGCGCGCCCTCTACTACTTCCACCTGTTCCGCCTCTACGGCCCGATCGTCATCCTGGGCGAGGAGCCCGTTGACACCGGCGCCGAGCTGAGCTCGCTACTCAAGCCCCGCAATACGGTGGACGAGTGCGTGGAGTTCATGACCACCGAACTCGATGCGGCAGCCAAGGACCTTCCGGCACGCTACACGGGCGTGAACTACGGACGTATCGACGCCGGCGCCTGCAAGGCCTACAAGGCGAAGATCCTGCTCTACGCCGCGAGCCCCTTCTACAACGGCAACAAGGATCTTGCAAGCGTGAAGAATCCCGACGGCACGAACCTCTTCCCGCAGGAGGAGGATGCCTCGAAGTGGGAGACCGCCAAGGCGGCATTCGAGGACTTCTTCAATGAGTACGGCGCCAACTACGCCCTGCACGAGGTGTATACCGGCGGCAAGTATGACCCCTACGAGTCGTACCGTCAGGTGACGACGGGCTGCGAGCTGACGAGCAAGGAGAACATCTTCATCCGCGAGGTATGGCACGGCGAGCTGAACTACGCCGTCACCCCCTACCACAACGGTTACCGCAACGGCTACGGCATCGACGGCGGTCTGGGTCTGGGTACGAGCCAGGAGATGGTCGACCTCTTCTTCACCGACAAGGGCCGGCGTATCGAGGACGACCCCGACTACAAGGATTACGGGCTGAACACGACCCCGTCGGCCGAATACTACGGCTGGGACGAGGATTACAACGACCCCGTCGTTCCTACGCGCAACTACTTCAAGAAGAACACGAACCTGACGCTGAAGCAGTGGGCCAACCGTGAGCCGCGCTTCTATGTCTGCGTGACCTACAACGGCTCGACGTGGCTCAACACCGAGACCACGGCCGGAGAGGTGACCACCGAGCTCTACTACAACGGCAACTCGGGCAACGCCGTAGCCAGCCACGACTGCCCCTACACGGGTTACGGCATGCGCAAGACGGCCCGTTCGAGCAAGGAGGCCGGCCGCGACAACCACTTCTCGTGCAACCTGCGTCTGGCCGAAATGTACCTCGGTTACGCCGAGACGCTGAGCGCCACGGACGACTTCGACGGAGCGCTGGAGTATGTAAACAAGGTGCGTAGGCGTGCCGGTATCGCGGAATACGGCGACGGCGCAGGGCAGATCTCGTGCCCCAAGAACCGCACCGATGTCGACAACCGTATCCGCCGCGAGCGCATGGTTGAGCTCTGCTTCGAGTCGGCCCGCTTCTTCGACGTGCGCCGCTGGAAGATCGCCAACGGCGAGTCGGATGTGAACGGCCAGGGCGACGGATGGGTATACCCGACCTACCACACCGGCGGCGAGGGCGGCGACCTCCATGGACTGGACTACCGTTCGGATCCTCCGCAGTTCTTCCAGAAGGTTGTGATGCAGACCCGTACGTTCGAGCCCCGTCACTACCTGATGCCTATCCCCGATGCCGAGGTGCGTCGTAACCCGCTGATGGTTCAGAACTACGACTGGAACGCTGAAGTATAGCACGGATCGCTGCGGCGGCGGTTGCGGGGCCGGAGGGCTCCGCAACCCCGGGCCGCAACGTGTCAGGACAGCAATTTAACAAACAGCCAATAAAGAAAACAGATATGAAAAAATGGATGATAGCCTGCATGGCGCTGCTGCTTGCAACGGCATGTAAGGACGAAATAGACCACTCGGGCGAGGTGCATGCGACGGCAGTCGAGCTTTACTCGGTCGAGGTGACCACGGCCATGTTTGCCGCCGAGATGTACGGTGACGGCATCACCGAGCGCGGCATCTGCTGGTCCGAAGAGCAGAACCCCACGACGGCGGATTCCAAGATTACGGATGCCGGGACGGGCGCCGGCGCCTTCACGACGCAGATCACCGGTCTGGAGCCTTCGACGACCTACTATGTACGGGCCTATGCCATCGCACACGGCGATGCGGAGCATCCCTATTACAGCTCGCAGTTCGAGTTCACGACCTGCGACGAGCTGACGGCAGCGATCTCCTCGGCTACGGCGTCGCTGGATTACATCGTGGCTGAATTTACGGTAGCAGGCGGAGTCAATTACTGGATTGTCAAGGAGTGCGGAATTGCCTACGGCACCTCTGCCAATCCGACGGTCGCCAATGGAAAAGCATCGATCGAAATCAAAAGCGGAGATCCTGACCGTGGTGATTTTTCGGTGACGGCATCGAATCTGCGCGAGGGCGTAACCTATTATTTGCGTCCCTTTGTTTCGTATGCCACCGATGTGGATGCTCCTCTTACCACGGTTTATGGTGAGCAGACCTCCGTGAAGACCCTTACGCAGGCCGAGTTGCGCCAGCTCTTCGTCGACCGCCTCGAGGCCTCGCAGCTGACTTACGGTTCGGTTTATCTGAACAATAATTTCGTCATGCACTACAGCCTCGACCTGGATGCCAACACGGTGGCTGTTTCCTACATCGACGCTTCGAGCAATCAGGATGTCAAGCATGTGACCCGGTCGATTGCGTTCAACGACGACTATTCGAAACTGGAGTGGACGTCCGTAACGTCCGGGAGCACGGAGTTTGCGGGTATCGGACTCGACGGTGCAACCTTCAACCTCTATCCCCTCGGAAGCGCTGACATGCAGTTCCAGGCCTCGATGACCTCGGACGAGATTTACAGCATCTTCGTGAAGAGCGATTTCGGCGGTATCAGCCGCGTTTCGGAGCTGCACCGCGGTGAATATCATCCCTCGGTTCCCCAAAGCATTCACGACGTAGCCGGCAACTGCACGGAGTTCAACGGCGACAACGGCGGTTTCATCACCCATCCGAGTACCTACCTGCTCTTCAAGAACAAGACCGACAACACCGGAAAGCCGATCATCCCTGTAACGAAGGATGTCGCAACCTTTACCTTCGGCGAGTACACCTATCCTTACGGAGGCAGCCTGACGGACGATCAGGTGAAGGCCGTCGAGGAGGGTCTCAAGCCGGTAACCGACATCCTCTACGATACGGACGGCGTGATCATCGTCAAGGAGACGGTCAACACGCTGACTCCGAAGCAGGGCGGATTCTATTACTACATGCTCTCGTCGAAGGGCACCGGCTGGCTGAAATGGTACCTGCGCGAATACGGAAAATAGTCGAATAACCCGAACTGAAAGATAATGCCGAGCAGGGTCGGAAGAGGCATTCCGGCCCTGCTTTTTTAAAACAACAGATCCCAAATCCGCATTTCCGACATGTCATACCCGAAACTTCTTGCCCTTGCGGCCCTCTGTGCCGCCTGCTGCGGCCCCGTCCGGGCTCAAGAGACCCCGGCGTCGTGGGTGGATCCCTTCATCGGCACCATCCGCATGGGACACACCTTCCCGGGGGCCTGCGTACCCTTCGGGGGCGTTCAGCTGAGCCCCGACACCTCGACCGTGCCCCACAACATCGACGGCGTCTACCAGGGCGAAGTCTACCGCTACTGCGCGGGCTACCAGTGGGACGATCCCACGATCGTAGGTTTCAGCCATACGCACCTCAGCGGCACGGGCCACTCCGACCTTGGGGACGTCCTGCTCATGCCCCAGACGGGCGAGCGGCGGCTCGAGCCGGGGGATGCCGGGCAGCCGGGTTCGGGATACCGGTCGCGGAAGGACGCCTCCTCGGAGCACGCCGTTCCGGGCTACTATGAAGTGCTGCTCGAGGACTCGGGCGTGCGGGCCGAGCTGACGGCCACCGAACGCACGGGACTGCACCGCTACACCTTCCCGAAGGATTCGCTCCGGAGGATGATCGTCGACCTCGAGCACGGCATCTACAACTACGACGGAAAAACCCTCTGGGCGGGGATCCGCGTCGAGAACGACACGCTGATCACCGGCTACCGCCTCACGAACGGCTGGTCGCGCGAGAACTACACCTACTTTGCGGCGACGTTCTCGCGGCCGATCGCCCGTTACGGTTACAAGGATCGTCAGAAACCCCTCTACACGGGCTTCTGGCGCAAGTTCGACGTCGAGCACGATTTCCCCGAGATGGCGGGGCGCAAGCTGGTCGCATGGTTCGAGTTCGACTCCTCGGAGGAGCCGCTCGAGGTGCGCGTGGCTCTTTCGGCCGTAAGCACCGAGGGAGCCCTGCGGAACCTTGCAGCCGAGACCGCCGGGAAGTCGTTCGACACGATCCGCAGCGAGGCGTTCGCGAAGTGGAACGACGCGCTGGGGATCTTCACGATCGAGGGCACGCCCGAACAGAAGGCGATGTTCTATACCTCGCTCTACCATACGATGATCAACCCGTCGGTCTACATGGACGTCGACGGACGCTACCGCGGGCTGGATCACAACATCCATACGGCGGACGGCTTCGTGAACTACACGGTCTTCTCGGTGTGGGACACCTACCGGGCGCTGCATCCGCTGTTCAACCTCATCAACCGGCAGCGCAACACCGACATGATGCGTTCGATGCTGGCACACTATACGCAGAGCGTCCACGGGGCGCTTCCCGTGTGGTCGCACATGGGCAACGAGAACTGGTGCATGATCGGCTACCATTCGGTCTCGACGCTTGCCGACGCCCTTGCCAAGGGGCTTCCTCTCGACCGTGAGCTGGCCCTCGAGGCGATGGTCAGCTCCTCGAACATCGCCTACTACGACGGCATCGACGAGTACCGCGCGCTGGGATACGTTCCCTACGAGCGGAGCGGCAGCGGGGCCTCGATGACCCTCGAATACGCCTATGACGACTGGACGATCGCCCGCACGGCCGAGCAGTCCGGGGCCGATTCGCTTGCGGAGGCCTACCGCCGCCGCGCGATGAGCTACCGCAACCTTTTCGACCCGACGCTGGGCTTCGTGCGCCCGCGCATGCGCGACGGGTCATGGAAGGAGCCGTTCGATCTGATGGAGACCCACGGCCAGGGATTCATCGAGGGCAACTCGTGGAACTATTCGTTCTATGTTCCGCACGACGTGCGGGGGCTGATCGACGCCATGGGCGGCGACCGGCGCTTCGTCGAGCGGCTCGATTCGCTCTTCACGATGCACCTCCCGGACGCCTTCTTCGCCAACACCGAGGACATCACGCGCGACGGCCTGATCGGCAACTACGTCCACGGCAACGAGCCGAGCCACCACATTCCCTACCTCTACGCCTGGACGTCGCAGCCGTGGAAGTCGCAGTACTGGCTGCGCGAGATCATGGACCGGATGTACGTCGACGCGATCGACGGGCTGTGCGGCAACGACGACTGCGGGCAGATGTCGGCGTGGTACATCTTCGGCGCGATGGGCTTCTATCCCGTGTGCCCGGGTTCGGACCAGTATGTGCTCGGGGCCCCGTACCTCCCGCACATCACGCTGCGGCTCGAGAACGGCCGCACGCTGGAGATCAAGGCTCCGGGGGTAAGTGCCCGGAACCGCTACGTGCGGGGGGTGACCTTCCGCGGCGAGAAGCTCTCGCGGATGTACCTCACGCACGACGAACTCATGCAGGGCGGGGTGCTGGAGTTCCGCATGGGCGCGACGCCCGACCGGCGCCGCGGCACGGCTGCGGCCGACAAACCCGCCTCGATGACAAAGTAAACGAACCCAAACATAACATTTTGCTCCATGAAAAAGACCTTTTTGTATTCCATTTGTCTTCTGACGGGTCTGACGGCCTGTTCGATGAAGCCCAAGTCGGTGGAATCGGCTTGGAAGAACTACGATGTCGGGAAGATCGTCTTCGAGGACAAAGCCGCGGGCACCCGGGGCTCGGAGATCTACCATAGCATCATCGCCGATCCCGAGGCGTACATCGCCGAGCAGGCCCGCACGGTGCTTGCCACGCTCTACGATTCGCCCGAAGACAGCATCACGGCCGTGCGGCGCATCCATTACACGCTCGAGGATGTCGACGGCATTTCGGCCAAGGGCGGAGGCGGCGGCAACGTCGACATCTTCTACAGCACGCGCCACGTGGAGAACTCGTTCCGCGACGGGGACCGCGACAAGGTGCTCTTCGAGACGCGCGGCGTGCTGCTCCACGAGCTCACGCACGCCTATCAGCTCGAACCCCAGGGTATCGGCTCCTACGGCACGAGCCGCGTGGTCTGGGCCTTCATCGAGGGCATGGCCGACGCCGTGCGCGTTGCCAACGGCGGCTTCGGCCCCGATGCGCGTCCCAAGGGCGGGAACTACATGGACGGGTACCGCACGGCGGGCTATTTCTTCGTGTGGCTGCGCGACAACAAGGATCCGAAATTCCTGAGCAAGTTCAACCGCAGTACGCTGGAGGTGGTGCCCTGGTCGTTCAACGGCGCCGTGAAGCACGTGCTGGGCGAGGAGTACGACATCGACTCGCTGTGGCGCGAGTATCAGATCGCCGTGGGCGACATCGCGCTCTGACCATGCGGCAAATCGTTCCCGGAACGGAAAATTTCCCGCTCCGGGAACGATTTTGATAAAACGTGCGTACCTTTGTACGCACATGATTGAAAAAACACCGAAACAACCATGAAAAACCTCCTTTGCCTCCTCCTGTGCGCTTTTGCAGGAGATGTCCTGGCTGCCGGGTCGCGTCCGCTGCACGATCTGCAGCAGGATTTCGTCGATACGCGTTTCGGAATGTTCATCCATTTCAACATGCCGACCTACGTCGATCAGGACTGGCCCGATCCGGACGCCTCCCCGGAGCTGTTCAACCCCTCGAAGCTCGACTGCCGCCAGTGGGCGCGCGCCGCGCGGTCGGCGGGGATGACCTACGGCTGCCTGACGACCAAGCACCACAGCGGATTCTGCATCTGGGACACGCAAACCACACCCTACAATGTGATGAACAGCCCCTGCAAGCGGGATGTCGTCCGTGAATACGTCGATGCGTTCCGTGCCGAGGGGCTCGGGGTGTCGCTCTACTACTCGATCCTCGACACGCACCACCGGCTGCGTCCGGGATGGATCACTCCCGAGCACGTGCAGCTCGTCAAGGCGCAGTTGCGGGAGCTGCTGACCCGCTACGGGCCGATCCAGGCGATCATCATCGACGGATGGGATGCCCCCTGGTCGCGCATCTCCTACGACGAGATTCCCTTCGAGGACATCTACCTGCTCATCAAGTCGCTGCAGCCCGAGTGCCTGGTCATGGATCTCAATGCGGCGAAATACCCCGCCGAGGGGCTGTTCTATACCGACATCAAGTCCTACGAGCAGGGGGCCGGGCAGCATATCTCGAAGGAGGCCAACCGCCTTCCGGCGCTTTCGTGCCTGCCTCTGCAGGCCAACTGGTTCTGGAAGACGAGCTTCCCCACGACGCCCGTCAAGTCGCCGGCGCAGCTCGTCGACGAGAACATCATCCCGATGGGCAATGCCTACTGCACGTTCCTGCTCAACGTGGCCCCGAACCGTGACGGGCTCTTCGACGACAATGCGCTCGAGGCCCTGAAGGAGATCGGGCGTCGGTGGAAGAACCCCGGACACGTGGCGGACCTTCCGGAGTCGGAGGCGCCCGTCATCGCCTCGAACCTGGCCAAGGGACGCCCCGCGGAGGGCAGCTGGAGCTACGATACGGCGATCATGGACTTTGCCAACGACGACGATTTCCACTCGTCGTGGGTCTCGAACCCCGAGGTGGAGACGCCGTGGCTGGAGATCCTGCTCGGGCGCGAGCAGCCGCTGAACGCCGTCGTCATCACCGAGGGCGGCGACCCGCGCATCGAGGAGTACCGCCTCGAATACCGTCTCTGCGGCGAATGGCACCCCATCGACACCGCGCCGAAGGCGGGGCGTGTGAAGATCCACCGCTTCGACACGGTATGGGGCGACGCCGTGCGTCTGACGATCCTCAAGGCTTCCGACACGCCCCTCGTCGCGGAGCTGGGCGTCTACCGCGAACGGAGGTGACGCGTCGCGAAGGCATGCAACTTCAAACCTAAACATAAACTGAAGAATGATGAAAAAAAGCACCATCCTGTTGGGTCTGGCCCTCCTCGTATTCGGCGGGTCGGCCGTGGCCCAGAAACCTTACAAGGTTTACATGGTCTCGAACGCCCACTTCGACTCGCAGTGGAACTGGGACGTTCAACGCTCGATTTCGAAGTACATTCCCAAGACGCTGGATCAGAACCTGCTCCTGCTGTCGAAGTACCCCGACTACCTGTTCAACTTCGAGGGCGGTATCAAGTACCAGTGGATGAAGGAGTACTTCCCCCATCAGTATGAGCTGATGAAGCAGTACATCCGCGAGGGCCGCTGGCATGTGACCGGCAGCACGTGGGACGCCACCGACCCGAACATCCCCTCCACGGAGTCCTTCACGCGCAACATCCTCTACGGGCAGCACTTCTACCGCGACGAGTTCGGCGTCCAGGGTACGGACATCTTCCTCCCGGACTGCTTCGGATTCGGATGGACGCTCCCGACGATCGCCTCGCACTGCGGACTGATCGGCTTCTCGACGCAGAAGCTCATGTGGCGCCACCGGCCGTTCTACGGCAACAGCAAGATCCCGTTCGAGATCGGCCTGTGGGAGGGTGTCGACGGCTCGCGCATCATGGCCGTGATGGACGCCCACAACTATACGACCAAATGGCGCTATGAGGATCTGAGCAAGAGCCGGCAGCTCACGCGCATGGTTTCCGAGAGCCCGATCAAGACCATCTACCACTATTACGGTACGGGCGACATGGGCGGCGCTCCGACGATCGAGTCGGTGCGTGCCGTGGAGGCCGGCGTGCACGGAGACGGCCCGATCGAGATCATCAGCGCCACGAGCGACCAGCTCTTCAAGGATTACCTTCCCTTCGACAAGCATCCCGAACTGCCGGTTTGGGACGGAGAGCTGCTCATGGACGTACACGCCACGGGCTGCTATACGTCGCAGGCTGCGATGAAGTACTACAACCGCCGCAACGAACTGCTGGCCGACGCCGCCGAGCGCAGTGCCGTGGCCGCCGACTGGCTCGGTGGGGTAGCCTACCCGCAGCAGACGCTCACCGAGGCGTGGAAGCGCTTCATCTGGCACCAGTTCCACGACGACCTGACCGGCACGAGCATTCCCCGTGCCTACGAGTTCTCGTGGAACGACGAGCTGCTTTCGCTCAAGCAGTTCTCGAATGTCCTGACCACGTCGGTCGGCGCCGTATCGCGTGCGCTGAACACCGATGTCAAGGGTACGCCGCTGGTGATCTACAACGCCGCCGGCTTCCCCGTCACGGAACTCGTTGAGGCGACGGTGCCGGCCCGCAGCGAGCGCGTCGGCATCTACGACGACAAGGGCGCCCGCGTGGCGCATCAGGTGCTGGGCTTCGAGGACGGCATGCTGCACGTGCTCTTCAGCGCCAAGGTCCCGGCTGCGGGATATGCCGTCTACGAGGTGCGTCAGGGCGGCAGCCGGAAGGCCACCTCGGCCCTGAAGGCGAGCGAGACGTCGCTCGAGAACGGCATCTACAAGGTTTCGCTCGACGCCAACGGCGACATTTGCTCGATCGTCGACAAGCGCAACGGACGCGAACTGGTGCAGGAGGGCAAGGCCGTGCGCCTGGCGCTCTTCACCGAAAACGAGTCGTTCAGCTGGCCCGCCTGGGAGATCACGAAGAAGACCATCGACTCCGAGCCGGTATCGGTTACCGGGGACGTGAAGATCTCGGTTGTGGAGCAGGGCCCGGTACGCGCCTCGGTATGCGTGGAGCGCACCTACGGCGAGTCGACCTTCCGCCAGTACATCACCCTGACAGAGGGAGGTCAGGACGACCGCATCGACATCCGCAACGAGGTGGACTGGGCTTCGACCAACACGCTGCTGAAGGCCGAGTTCCCGCTGAGCGTTTCGAATCCGAAGGCAACCTATGACCTGGGCGTGGGCTCCGTGGCCCGCGGCAACAACACCGAGACGGCATACGAGGTGTACGCCCAGCAGTGGGCCGACCTGACCGATGCCGACGGTTCGTACGGCGTTTCGGTGCTCAACGACAGCAAGTACGGGTGGGACAAACCCGACGACCATACGATCCGTCTGACGCTGCTCCATACGCCGAAGACCCGCGGCGGCTATTCGTATCAGAACCGCCAGGACTTCGGGTACCATACCTTTACCTATTCGATCGTCGGACACGAGGGTGATTTCCGCCAGGGCGGCACGGTGGCCAAGGCCGAGGTGCTGAACCAGCCGCTCACGGCCTTCGTTGCCGCGAAGAACAAGGGTGCGCTGGGCCGCAGCTTCTCGTTCGCGGCCTCCGAAAACGACAAGGTGGCCATGCGAGCGCTGAAGCATGCCGAGGATGGCGACGGTTATGTCGTGCGGTTCTACGAGACCGCAGGCCAGGAGGCTCAGGAGGCTGTTGTGGCCTTCGCCGGGGAGATCGTTTCGGCCAAGGAGCTCAACGGTGTGGAGGATGAGATCGGCGACGCGTCGTTCTCGGGCAACAAGCTCACCTTCACGATCCAGCCCTATGCGATGAAGACCTTCAAGGTGCAGCTCGCCGCGCCGGCCGCTACGGTCGCTCCGGTATCCTGCGAGCCCGTGGCACTGCCCTACAACCTGAAGACCGCGTCGTACAACCCCTACCGTTCGGACGCCAACTTCGACGGCAAGGGCAAGTCGTATGCCGCCGAACTCTTCCCCGAGACGCTCGAATTCAAGGGCGTGCGCTTCGAGTTCGGAGCTCCGGAGACCGAGAACGGCGTGAAGTGCCGCCGCGACACGATCGCGCTGCCCGCGGGCAACTACAACAAGCTCTACATCGTCGCCGCCTCGACGCGCCACGACAACGAGGCCGTCTTCACGGTCGACGGCAAGGAGTATCCCGTGCTGGTTCCCTACTACGGAGGCTTCATCGGCCAGTGGGGCCATACGGGCCACACCGAAGGCTACCTGAAGAGCCCCGACGTGATCTTCTGCGGCACGCACACGCACGACATGATCGCCAACGAGGACGTGCCCTACGAGTTCACCTACATGTTCTGCACGGCCCTCGACATTCCGGCCGGCTCGCGCGAACTGATCCTTCCCGACGACCAGCGGATCGTGGTGTTCGCCGTTACGGCCGCCGAGGATCACATCAATACGATCGCCCCGGCGTGCGACCTGCTGCGCGTGTCGCTTCCCTCGACGGGAGCCGAGGAGGGCGGGGTATATGCCCAGAACCTCGTCTTCGGCAGGCCCGTGATCGCCCGTTCGGGTGAGGTGAACCGTTCGGAGCGCGCCGAAATGGCCCTGGACGACAACACCGAGACGAAATGGTGCGACGTGAGCGGTGCGCGACCGAAGTACCTCGACGTCGACCTCGGCGCGGAGCAGACGCTCCACGGCTGGACGGTGATGCACGCCGGACTGGAGTCGCTCGACTACATCACCAAGGAGTACAGCCTGCAGGTGCGCATGACGCCCGACGAGGAGTGGAAGACCGTCGACCGGGTTTCCGACAACACGGCGCTGGAAACCGAGCGTCTGCTGCAGGAGCCTGTGCAGGCGCGTTACGTGCGGCTGCTCGTCACGAAGCCCGACCAGAGCGAGGGCAACACCGTGCGGATTTACGAATTTTCGGTCTATTAGCAGCTCTCCGGCTCCGGTTTTCCGGAGCCGGGGCCCTGCGGGCCGTATGATAACAACCGAGTAAAACAGAACGTGAAAAAATAATGCAGATGAGAAAAACCTTTCAGCCCGGGTTCGGGCCCGGTCTTGTGAAGTGGCTGTTGTGTCTCGCCCTGTTTGTCCCGATGAGCTTTCTGACGGCCTGCTCCGAGGATTCGGAAGGGGAAGGCGATCCTGAGCCGGAACCCAATTCCGTACGTGTGTCGTCGACCACCACGCGCATGCCTTCGGGCGGCACGCTTTCGACGGAGTTCGCCGACTCGCCCGCAGGCTGCGGCATCGCGCAGATCGTCGACAACAACAACAGCACGAAGTTCGTTACCTCGCATACGTCGTTTCCGATCTTCTGGAGCGGCAACGAGGCGGTTTCGGTCAACAGCTACTCGCTGACCTCGGCCGACGACCGTCCCGAGTGCGATCCGAAGACGTGGGCGCTGTACGGCTCGGCGGACAACGTTTCGTGGGTGCAGCTCGACCGCCGCGAAAACCAGACGTTCACGGCGCGCAAGCAGAAACTGGAGTTCACCTTCTCCAACACGCGGCCGTACCGTTACCTCAAGCTTGAGATCGAGACAAACAACGGCGGCGATGCCACGCAGATCGCCGAGTTGAGCATCATCGAGATCGTGCTGAACATCGACGATCTGATGCAGTACGCCTACAGCTTCACCGAGAGCGCAAGCACCCCGATGGGCTCCCACTACGCCAACAAGCACGAGACGACGGATGCCGACCGAGCATGGCTTGCCGATGCGTCGAACGAGCCCGAGGTGCCGGCCACGAACCGTCCGAACCTTTCGTGGAAGGAGTTTCCCGTGCTGCTCTATCCGACGGCCGGCATTCCGAGTCCTGCCGACGTGAACCAGCGGGGCATCAGCGACTGCTGCGCCGTGGCGGTGCTCGCATCGTTTGCCTACATCTATCCGGAGTTCATCAAGGCGATCATCACCGACAACGGCGACAATACCTTTACCGTGGCGATGTTCGACCCGCAGGGCAAACCGGTGGACGTGACGGTAAGTTCGGTGTTCCTTGCCGATGCCAACGGCACGATCCAGGCTGCGGCGGGCAAGAACGCCGTGGCCTGCTGGTCGACGGTGCTCGAGAAGGCCATCATGAAGTGGAACGCCATCTACAAGGTGAACCCCGACATCAACGGCATCGGCACGGAAGTCGTGGCTCCCCTGTTTACGGGCAACGGAAGCAGTTTCGCCTTCGACCGCGGGGTGCTCGAGAACGAGGACCTGGCACGCGCCGTGCGCGTCAGCCTGTGGCAGGGGAAGATTATCGTCGGAGGTTTCCATCCCGGGGATATTCCCGTCGACGGCTCCAAGACCGTTTCGGGACACGCCTATACGCTGATGCACTCGGCCGACAAGTCGGCGTTGTTCACCATGCGCAACCCGTGGGGCGGCAACCCGGATGTCGACGGCTCGGCCGACGGCGTGCTGAACATTCCCGATGACCTGGACGTTGCTCCGACGATCGACCTGCGGATCGTTGAGCCGGGCAAGGCCGCCCAGTACGGAACGGGCGTCACGGAGGCGTATATTCCGCCCGCCTTTGCGCCGGGGACGATCCTGATGTGCGTATCTCCCGAAGTGCTGAGGTATTCGGGCCGATAGGCCGCCTTGCGGCTCTGTGCCCGGGCTTTCGGAACGACGCATCCGACAGACAACCTGTCGGATGCGTTTTTTTGTATGATTTGTCGCTACGATGCATCTTTTGTTACCGACCTTTTGGCATTTCACGCTTTTTTTCATAACTTGCTTCATATTCGGTGTGAGGGGATCTGTGGTTTTGTAATCCGGGAGTTTGTGATCATTTCGGAGTAACCAGACCTCTCAGATTTTTTTGTCGTGTGATGCCGCTTTTCGGAACAGCAGGGCATGCTACTGACCCATTTAAATATAAGCTATCATGAAGGAGCGATTGGCAAATCTGGATACGATTGTTTCTCTCATTCTCGCCTTTGTTACGGTTGTTGAGTGGATATTGAATATCCCGGGTCGATATATCCTTGTCAGTCTCATCTCTGTCCTCGCCTTGTGGCTCGCAATCATGGTTGTCATCTTGATGAGGATCCCATGGAATGCCTCTTTCCGTCCTGATCTGTTAAACTGGCGATCGACAGGATGGAGACAGTTGTTTCCTGTTCTGTTTCATCGTCCCCTGTATGAGAGCAAATACGTCAGTCCCAATTTTGATAGTCAGTTTATGGAAGACCGTATTTTCGATGCAAAATTTATTGATTGCATTACGGTGATCATCGAGGATGATCCTGTTGGGTTTATCGACAATCTCGGATGCATGTTTCCCGTTATGGCTGTTACCGAGAATTCGAGTCATTCGGAACTTCTCTCCGAGATGCAGGCTCTTGAATCGGAAATCCTTCATCGGAAACTTTTTTTCGTGGCGACTCCGAGCCGGCGGCTTGACGAGGAGAAATCCCGGATCCTCAACGATCGGATCGGACAAGCCCTCAAGGCTTTTTCGCAAAGGATCCCTTCCGGATTCCGTATTGTCAGCAAAATTGACTCGTGTCTTCGTTCCAATTATGAGCCCGAGTACAACGGAATAAAGAGTGGATTCGGGGACTTTTCGCTTGAAGTGCTGATTCCTTCTTATGTCGAACAGGGGCGTGTGACCGTACATGGGGAGCAATACATCCGTCAGGACGAGCAACTCGTTCCGATCCACGAATCGGAATTTTCCTCATTCAAAGGCTTGGAATTCCGGAATTCGAATCTTGCTCTGTGGGCGGAAAGGAAATGCCGTCACCTGGGGTCGCGGAAGAACGTCGGGCTTGTCGATATAGACCTTTTGCGCAGCCACAGCGCAGAGGAGATCGCAACGCGCATAGCGAACCGTCCGCCACAGGTGAAGATGATGGTTTTCGACAGCCAGGACAGTTATGACCTTTCGAAGATCCTGCAGATTCTCTTTCTGCTCGAAACCCGGGAGGAGCGGATCTTTTACAAGTTTGGTCCCAGTATGATCAATCGGATTGCAGCCCAATATGCGTCGCTTCTTTCGTCTCCCGGGGTTATCCCCGTGTCGGGAATCCGCCCCGAAGACAGGGGCATGTTCATAGCCGGCTCTCTTTCGACCAAGACGAAACTTCAGATTGCGGACCTTCGCGACGAACCTCAGATGTCGATTGTGCTGATCTCCGAAGAAGAGATCGATCATGCGGATCTCCAGCACATCATCGACAAGAAGACCAAGAAGATCATGGAGAAGAATCGTCGGGGCGACAATGTCATTCTGACAACGGAGTTTTGGAAACGAAACGACAATGAATACCCGACCTTGGACAAGCGTGACAAGGTGCTGTCCCTGTTTGCCAGGATTGCGAGCAACGTGCAGATCATGGAGAATCGCTGGTTTCTTTTCAAGGGTAGCGATACGGCGTTATATACGCTTACCAAGGGATTGAATATCAAATCATTCTATTATTGCGGTCAGTATATACCCGGGGTTATACACTGCCAATGCGCCATGGGAGAAAATCAAATGAAGTCTTTCTTCATCGTCGGCGGGAATGTAGGAAATAACAGTATCCTTGTCGATTTTATAAAAAAGATGTCCTGATTGCCGTCTGCGGGTTGTGTCTGTCGATCCGAGGCGCCGAATGATGTGGTTGCGATTTACTCTGATTTTGCCTATAATGATGAAAAACATGATCTCTGCGAAATGGATCCTGTTCGCGGCGGCGACAGCCTGTGTCGTTGCGGCGGCGGCAGCCCCGGGGGCGAAGCCGGAACCCCGGACCTCTGAAACGACGGTGTCGGTTGCCGATTTCGGCGCCGTTCCCGACGACGGGAAGGACGATACGCGCGCCCTGCGCCGCGCCGCGGAGTATTGCCGCACGCACCCCGAGACGACGCTCCTCTTCCCGGCCGGGACCTACCGCCTGCGGGATGCCGCGGCCGAACGCGCAGGCGTGTGCGGGAGGGAGCTGCTGCAGGGAAAGGGGACAGGCAAAGACTTCGGCCCCTTCCTTCGGCGGGAAACGGGCGCGGACAATGCATCCGCCCCTTCCCCGGAAGGCGCGCAGGTTCCTTGCAAATGAGGAAAATAGGCCCGTATGCGTGCGAGATCCTATTTTATGTGTGCGATATCCTATTTCATGAACAATAATTTGATATTTGACTGTCATAATAAATTTTAATTATTATATTTGTAAAGGTTTTTCTTATCAAAAACGGACATATATTGGTGAATACTTGCTCTTTGGAATAGCATATTCCGTGCAAGTACGGATTGTATCGTGGAACTAAAATATTAACATATGGTAAAAAAACTACTCGTCTCGGCATGCTTCGTTGTCTTTTGCCTGTTTGGATCGCAAGCCCAGACAGTAAAGGCTACCGTGGGAATCAAGGGCATGGGTATCGCCACCATGCCTAATACCGAGCTTGAGCCTACGACCAAGGTGCAGTTCGGAGGTGGCGGCGGCGCTTTTGCCGGAATGCTCGTCGGAAAGACCCTGGGCATTCAGGCCGAAGCCCTGTACTCTTACCAGATGGCGAGCTTCGACTACGACAACGGGTATCGCTCCTCGACCTACAAGACGACAAAACAATACGTCCATATCCCCGTATGCCTCCAGCTCTGGTGCGGCCGGAACTTCGCCTTCGAGTTCGGCTACGAGCAGGCTATTGCCATGTCGGGACGTATCGACGACGGCGATACGGTGCGTCCGGATGCCGGAATCCTCGATTACGGCAGTCTTGTCGGTGGCATGGTCATCAACATGGGCAAGGTGGTGTTCCTGAACATCCGCTATGTCCATGCCCTGCAGAACAGCTATGTGATGATGGTCGATCCGAGCAAGGCGCAGTCCCTGCAGGTCAGCCTCGGATTCAGATTCTATACAAGCAGGAAGTCGGTATTCAAATAACCCAAACCAGGCAAGATCACGATCATGAAAAGATTCCTCATATTAGCAGCCGTCGTGTTGACAACCGTACGGTGTACCCATTCGTATGAAGAGGGGATGTCCGGTTCGTTCCCGTTCATCGAGCTCATGTCGTCCAGCGAGCTGGTGTTCGACGCCCAGGGAAGCGAATCGAGTCTCACGGGAACAATCCTTATCCATACCAACATGGATCTCTCGGCCTCGGTCTCCTACCTCGAATTCGACGGGAACTGGGTCAACGAAGTCCGTATCGAAAGCATGGGCAACGAGACGTCCGTTTATGTCCAGCTGAGCCCCAACACGCTTCGCTCCTCGCGCGCCGCGATCGTCAACATCCTGGCCGACAATCAGCCCACCGGGCTCGAGGTCTACGTACGGCAGAACGCTTTCGAGATGAACGGCGTGACGAACGTTCACGACGGAGACCTCTATATCTCCAGCCAGTCCGATGCCGACAACTGCATCTATACCGACATCGAAGGGCGCCTGATCCTCGGGCAGACGAACTCTTCGTCCTATTACTGGAGGGCGCTCAGCGACAACCGCCTCTTCTTCACCGACAACGACATCCAGAGCCTTGCAGGGCTTGAATTCATCCAGCGTGTCGAAGGCGGCTTCGTTGCCGGCGGCCTGAGCTACCTCGACGCGATGTGGGACTTCCCGCAGGGACTGACGTTCCCGCTGGTCGAGTTCGTCGGCTGCAATCCCAACCTGCTGTATTCGTTCGAGTGCGTGACCGACGAGCTCTACATCTCGGAGTGCAGCCAGTTCTACTCCCTGGAATTCCTGAACGCGATCCACGGGGTGAAGAAGCTCTACATGCAGAACAACTTCGTGTCGGACCTCTACGGCATCGGCAGCGCTTCGGAGCTCCAGGAGCTGCACTTCGTCCGGAACTCCTGCTCCGGGGATATCTCCCAGCTGGCGCCGCTTTCGCATCTGGCGCTCCTCGACCTCTCGGAAAACGCCTTCGAGAGAATCGACGGCATCGCCATGCTGTCGGGGCTCGAGACCCTCGACCTGAGCGGGAACAACATCGGCAACATCAACGAACTGGCCGACATGAAGTGGCTGAAGTCGCTCGACATCTCCTCTCTCCCGATCTCCCGCTATCAGGCGAACTACGTGAGCGAGTCGCTGCCCGGTACGGTCGTGAAGGCCTCCAACCCGACCAGCGACAACGTGTCGCTGTCGCTCTCGCCGACGGTGCTCGATTCCGACCGGGCGCAGCTCTCGGTGAGCATCTCGGGCATGTACAGCGGCTTTGAGGCCGGGGTCGTGCTGGTGAAGGGCACCGAGTTCGACTTCTCGGCGCGTCAGCTCGTGGAGTCGATCTATACGAACGGACAGTTCACCCTCGATGTTCCGGGTCTTGAGTCCGGTACGACCTATACGGCCTGGCTTTACACGATCGACGGCAACGGACGGATCTACCTCTCCGACCGTGCGTCCTTCACGACGAACACCGAGATCATCTACAAATACACCTTTACGGCGAATATCCCCTCCTACGACAACACCGCGCAGAGCGGCACGATCGGTTCCATCCGGGGTCTGCGCCTGTACAACAACAACTCCACGCTGATGACCGAGAACGTCAATCCCGTGGCCGGCATGGGCAGCAGCTATTCGTTCTCCACGAACGAGGGGCAGTGCGACCTGATGCTCTACGGGCTGGGCACGGGCTCGAATACGGTGCAGATCGAATACTCCTACGGCGATACGGGCGCGCTGTGGGCCATCAGCAGCGAGAATGCCGCGGGCGGCCAGGGCCTGGGCACCGACATCGTGGTTGCAGCCACCTCGGAGGTGCTCGAGACGGACGTCGTGAAGGACATCGACTTCATCCGTCCCGTGGCGCAGGTGGCGATCACCGCCGAATTCGAGAACCTTGAGACCGTGGCGGCCGTCACGTCGATCCAGATGACCATGGACAACATGTACGGCAAATACACCTTCGGAAGCGGCCAGAGCGGGACCTACAGCGGCACTTCGACGTGTTCCTTCTCGGCAGTCACGACCTCCGGATCCACGATCCAGACGCTGGTTCCGGGCGCCTATGTCTTCCCGAACATCAGCTCGGGAACCAGCAGCGCGGAGGTAGTCCTCACCCTTTCGGACGGAAGCCGGAACATGATCCAGACGAAACTTCCCGAACATATCTCCGCGAACAACCAGTACAACATAAACATCGCGATCGCATACAACCGTACGACCGGCAGTTTCACGGTCGAGGAGATCGAGGTCGTGGAGGACGTAATCGAATTTTAAACGGGACGAACCATGAAAGTGAAAAACATATTGATCGGTATCGCCGCCGCCCTGGCGGCAGTCTCCTGCAACGTGGAGGACGAGGCGGTCCTTCCCGGCGCGGCGTCGGACGGGCTGTTGAAGATCCGGCCGCGGCTGCAGCAGCTCGACGTGCAGACCCGCAACGCGGAGAATGCGCTCATTGCCTACATCCCCGATTCGCTGAAGAATGCGCGGGTGCAGCCCATCGCCTCCTCGATGATCCGCGAGAACGTCTACTACTACAACCTTCCGGAGACCGCCACGTCGGTGCTGTTCACGAACCTCGCCAGCACCGCGGAGGAGAATGTCCGCTTCGGACTCGAGGAGACCGGCGGCCTGATGGTCGTGCTCCGGGACAGCACCCGTGCGGAACTCTCGCAGGAGATCCTTCTCGGGGGCCTTTCGGGCATTCTGGCGGGCAATGCGACTCCCTACGACGTCTCGATCCGGCGTCTGTCGTCGAAGATCACGGCCAGGCTCGTGCTGACGGATGCCAACGGCACGCCGCTGGAGGATACGGCCGAGCAGCTTCTGGCGGCTTCGGTGGCGATCGACAGCCTGGGCACCTTCGTGCGCATCCACGACGATTTCACCACGGAAGGGTGCGGCTATACGACGCTCGAGAGCACGTTCTCTGCGGATGCGTCGTCCTTCACGACTCCGACCTACGACATCATCCCGGGCCGGGAGCGCCCGCGGTGCCGCCTGACGATCACCGACAAGAGCGGCACGGTGAAGACCTACACCAAGGAGCTGGACCAGCCCCTCGAAGCGAACCGCAACTATATGGTGACGTTCCGCCTGCGGCAGGTCAACGGGAATGTCAGCTTCACCTTTGAGGACGTGTCGGTCTCGACCTATTCGACGACCGCCGGCATGGACGATGTCGACATGTTCTCGATCTCCGGGAATCCTTCGGTCGGGAAGCAGGCCGGGGACTCCACCAATCTGTACATCACCCCTCGTCTGAACTACACCTGGGACTATGAACTGCGTTCGGGCAGCGAATACTTCAGTGTGGTACGTATCGGCAACATGCTGACCGTCAAGGCCCTTTCCGACAACGAGAGCGAGGCGCGCGTGGGTGTGATCCGTCTCACCTCCTCCAATGCCGACGAATATATGGATGTGACTGTGAGCCAGTCCAACGTCACGCGTCAGACCATCCGTCTGACGAAGGCACACAGCTCCTCACTCGATTTGTATGTCGACGGGACCAACGTGACGATCACGGGCGGGAATGTCAATATGAGCTACGAAGGCCGCAACAATACGAATGTCTCGATCAGCAATGACGACCTGCCTCTCGGCGAGGTGCTCACCATCAGCGGAGACGAACTCTACTCGCTGATAGCGAGAGCAGGTTTTCTCAATACGCTTTCCGACAGTTTCGCGTTCGAAAACTGCGTAGCATTGCAGTCGCTCGAGATTAGCAGCTCGGATGCGACGCTGGATGTCTCCTCCCTTCCGGCACTGACGAATCTCAAAATCAATTCCTCCGCCTTGACGTCGATGACCTTTGCCGAGGGCCAGCCCGTATCGAATCTCAGCATTTCATCCTGCCACAACATCGAAAGCCTCGATCTGACCAATATCTCGGCCTCGCTGCGGAACCTGACCGTTTCCTCGTGCGACAAATTCTCCTCGCTGACGATCTATCCGAGCGATTTCAGCGGCGAGAAGCCCCTCGAGAAGGTGAACTTCGAGAGTTGCAACAGCCTGCTGGGCATGAGCCTGCTGAACTATACCCGGCTGCGGGAAGTGTCGTTCAACAGCTGCCGCAACATGGGAACGATCAATCTTTCGGGCTGCAGCTCGCTCTACGAGTTCTACCTTTACGGCTGTTCGGCGGCCTACGTCAACCTGAGCGACTGCGCTTCGATGCAGCTGCTGCGGCTTCAGTCCGTATCGCTGGGCGAGCTCAATCTTGCGGGCACGCCGCTCGAGAAGATCGACATGATCACCTCGGTCACCGTCTCGAAACTCGATGTCTCGGGCATGACCTCGCTCAAGACCATCGAAGGGAACTTCACCTGCTCGACGTTCAATGCGAGCGGCTGCACCTCGATGGACATGATCGACAGCCGGATCTACAGCGTCAAGGACCTGAACGTCAGCGGCTGCTCCTCGCTGCGGAATCTCTCCTTCTCGGTCAATACGAGCGATCCGGTCATCCTGGACCTCTCGGGCCTCTCGCAGATCGAATCGCTGACCGTCAGCGACCTGAATGTCGCCGCGGACCTGAGCGGGCTCAAGTCCCTCAAGTCCCTGTCGCTCTCCTCGCTGCGGAATGTGGCGTCGCTGGATCTTTCGGCGTGCGAGTCCCTCGAGACGTTCTCGTGCAGCAGTTCCACGCGCGACCTCACCTCCCTGGCGCTTCCGCAGAGCCTGCAGAGCTTCTCGCTCGATTACTCGGGTCTCGAAACGCTGTCGCTTGCCGGCTATGCCAACCTGAAGGACTTCCGCATTGTGGGCACTTCCCTGCAGACGGTGGACCTTTCGGGCTGCACGGCGCTCGTGAAATGCAACTTCTACAACAACAGCTCCCTGACGTCGATCGACCTGGGCAGCTGCAGCTCGCTCGCCGAAGTGAACCCGGACTACGAGAACGGTTACAACCGGTCGGTGACGTCGATCAACCTCTCGGGCTGCTCGTCCCTTACGAAGTTCTCGTTCTCCAATGCGGCGCTGACGTCGCTGGATCTCAGCTCGAGCACGCTTCTGAGCGCCGTGAACGTGAAGAACAACAATTTCGATGTCGACGGCGTGAACAACATGCTCCGGACCCTTCCCGACCGGTCGTCGAATACGGCAACGGGTGTCGTTTATCTGTACGGGAACCCCGGCGTGGAGGGCTACGATACGAGCATCGTTGCGAACAAGAACTGGTATATTGATACAACCTTATAAGACCGGCCATGAAAAGACTATTTTATCCTGTCATATTATCTGCGCTGGCGATGACGATCGCCGCATGCGAGAAGGAGCGCGGGACGGATCCAGCCCCTGCTCCGGAACCTGCGCGGCATGCCGTGAGCGTCACTCCCGAGACGTCGCTGCTGGGCAACGGGACGACGGTCGATGTCCTGCAGGATCCGATCTATGCCTACGCCTTCAACTCCGAGGGTCAGAGCGACGGGCTGGCCATCAAACCTTCGTCGATCAGCAACGGGTCATACACCTACATGATCCCCACGGATGCCGCGACGCTGATCTTCAGCAACCGGATGAGCGACGATACGATGAACGTCGTTTCCGAGGGCGACAGCCTGGTCTTCATCTACACGAGCATTAACACGAAGGATCTTGTGGCCGGGACCGTAGCTGTCACGCAGGGAAGTTCCTCGTACGGGGTGAACCTCCGGCGTCTGACCGCGAAACTGGACCTCGAACTGGAGATGAAGGCCACGGACGGGACCATCCTGGACTGCCACGATTACATGCAGTATGCTTCGGTGCAGGTTTACAGCCAGGCCAAGAGTACTTCCATCAACGTTCATGGGGAGGTGAAACTCTCGGAAACCCCGATTCCCTATCCGTTGACCCCGGGCCTTCAGACAACTCCGGGTACCTATCTGTATCCGATCTGTTCGGATATTTCCATCTTCCCGACCGCTCCCGGATGGCCCGAGACGATCGAACTGACGCTTGTCAACCAGGAGGGCGCGGAGTCGACGCTCAGCAGGACGCTCGACTATGTCTTCGAGGCCAACAAGCACTACAAACTCAGGCTCAGCATGAAACGTGTCGAGACGGGCTCGCAGTTCGTCATCGACGAGATCGTGAACGAGGAGCTGACGGTGGATCTCAACTGAAGGAGGAGAAATAAAACGTTAAAGCCATGAAAATCAATACGAACAATATGAGATGCGGCTTGTTCTGCGGTTTGATCCTGCTGCTGGGGGTTTCGTGCCAGAAGACGGTTGTCGGGGATGAGGGAACGGCGCTGGAGACGACGACCATCCATTTCATTCCCGAGGAACTCGACATCGACGTGGAACCTGCGTCGCGGGCGGTGCTCGGAGAGACGGACATCTACTGTTACGCCTTTGTCAACAATACGCTCGTGGAGGGATACCCTGCCAAGCAGACCGAGATCAACAACGGCGTCTACTCCTTCATTATCCCCAAAAGCACCAACACGCGCCTGTGTTTCGTGATCAAGCCCGACTGGCTCGGATGGAAAACCAGTTCCGGGAATGTGATATTCGATATCTGGTGGATGAACCGTGAAGAGATTGAACTCTACAGTTCCTACTCGCAGTGGTACGACACCTCTTCCGAAGGGGTTCAGACCATCAGCGCGTCGCTCAATCAGCAGCATTACGACATTCACCTGCGCTTCCAGTTCATCAATTTTCCCTCCGATCCGAAGGACGTCATCAAAGACCTTTACCTTACGTTGAGCGACGCCGTCGGCCTGAACTTCTCGCTGGACGAGCTGCAGCCGGAGACCGAGGGAGGTGTGGAGTATCTGTCCACGGACCTGCATGCGCTGATCCCGAGCGGCAGCGGCTCGGGGCTTTACGCGGAGTTCTACACCGTCTTCGGAGTCCGCCGGGCGTATATACGCAACATTACGTCCGTGGAGTCGAAAATTACCGTGACGGTCAACTACGAAAATCTGAGATAAAACATTATAACCCAAATTAACCCAACAAAAAGATGAAAGCAAAAGTAATTCTTTCGGCTCTTTTCGCCATTTCGATGCTCCTTGCCGCCGGCGAGGTTGAGGCCCAGGTTGCCACCAAGAAGGAGGTCAAGCAGGTCCAAAAACACGAGAAATTCCTGAACAAGCAGATCAAGGAGAAGGCCATCAAGCAGGCCCGCAAGGAGGCCAAGCGCCTCGAGAAGCAGGGCTACAAGGTTCCCGTGGGCCAGATTCCGCTGGCCAAGCAGCTGGAGAACTCGTGGCAGGCGCAGTATGAGATCGACGGCGACGGCTATCCGTACTACTTCACCGCCACGGCCTCGACCGTCGGCAGCAACTACACCGCCACGCAGATGCAGGCCGTGAATACCGCGAAGCTCGATATCGCCGGACAGATCCAGACGCAGGTCAACCAGCTCATCGAGGCGAAGATCGCCAACAACGAGATCAGCAAGGAGGATGCCGTGTCGATCAACTCGTTCGTGAGCGCCAGCAAGAGCGTGATCTCGAATTCGCTGGGCCGTGTGCTGAAGCTCGTGGAGATCTACCGCGTGCTCGACAACGGCAACAACGAGGTGATGGTAACCCTCGGTTACAACACCGACCTCGCCATGAAGGAGGCGATCAAGGCCATGCAGAAGACGCTCGATGCCGATGCCGACAAGCTGATGGACGAGCTGAACCTCCTGTTGGAGAAATAGTCCGAGGCTTATGAAAAGGATCTTTCTGCTGACCTTTTGTCTGCTGACAGTGTGGGCCCTTCATGCCGGCGAGACGACCGTCAAGGTTCGGAAAGCGGTCGGGAGATGGGAGGTCAGCGGAGACCTTTCCATGGCCGAAGCGGAAGAGAGGGCGCTCAACGAGGCGAAAAAGGACGCGTTGAGCAAGGCCGGAGTCATGGAAAACGTCTGGTCGGTCTTCGGACAGGTTACGTCCGACAACGGAACGGAATTCGCCGAGGCCTATTCGTCGGTGAGCATCCTGGCGATGAACGGCCTTGTGAATGTCACCAGCAAGGAGGTCGAGGATCTTTGGGATCCTGTGGCGCGCAAATTCTTCAAGGTCGTCACCATCGACGCCACGGTGACCAAGAGCGACATCCGCGAGGATCGGAGCTATGTGCTGGAGGTAAACGGCATCGAACCCGTCTACAAGGAGTCCGACCTGTTCCGCTGTTCGCTCAAGGTGCACGGGGCCGATTCCTACGTGAAGTTTTTCTGGTTCGGGGACTCGGGCGCCGACATGATCTATCCGAACGAGTACGAAGGGAACCAACTCTTCAAGGCCGGTAAGACGTATGACTTTCCGCTGACGGATGCGGTCGAGATGGTGATGTCGAAAGCCGATGCGAAGGCCGAGGTCGAGAAGGTGAACGTGATCGTCGTGGCGACCAAGAAGGACTATCCGTATATCGGCGAGAAGGACTACCTCTCCATCCTGAGCTGGATCTTCAATCTTCCGGCCGACCAAAGAACATTGTATTACCATATGACTTTAATCAAATAACATGAAGCGGTTTCTTTGTCTGATCATCATGATCTTCTGCGCGGCGACATACGGCGCGCATGCGGATAATTTCAAATGGATCAAGGAAATCCGTTACGAGCAGATCCGGCCCTACAGCGACGGGATGAGTGCCTTCATGCAGAACAAGAAGTGGGGCTACATCGATACCGAGGGCAATGTGGTCATCGAGCCCGTGTACGACGAGTGCCGCGACTTCAAGAACGGGGTGACGATCGCCAAGCTGAAGGGCAAATGGGGCGTCATCGACAAGAAGGGCAACTGCTCCTCGGGTTTCATCTTCGATGCCGTGAACGACTTTTCGGACGGCCTGGCCTATGCGAGCGCCGGGAAGAAGCTCTATTTCGTCAAGGAGAGCGGCTCGATGCAGGTGCTCTCCGACGACTACATCTACGGCAACTTCACCGAGGGCATGGCCCCGTTGATGAGCAAGAAGAAGAACAAGTGGGGCTTCATCAACTCCAACGGCATCATCGTCATCGAACCCAAATACGATACCGTATACAACTTCAGCAACAACACCGCGCTGGTCAAGAAGAGCGGCAAGTACTACTATATCAACCGCAAGGGCGGTCGCAAGAATGTGGATCTGTCGATCATGCAGCCGCTGAAGTACGTGAACGGCTATGCGAAGATCAATGTCGCTTCGGGCGTCGGGTTCATCGACAAGGAGTTCAAGGTGCTCCCGATTTACGGCAAGGAGGCCACGGACTTCAACAAGGAGGGCACGGCCGTGATGCTCATGGAGGACAAATCGGTGATCTATATCAACGGTTACGGAAAACCCGTGCTGAAGACCGACTGGGACCGTGTGGGCAACTTCTACAACGGCCTGGCCTGGGTTTCGAAGAACGGCAAGTACGGATACATCAACACCCGCGGCGAGCTGGCGATCGACACCCTTTTCACGTCGGCGAGCGACTTTTCGGAGGGTATCGCCTTCGTCTCGGCGAACGGACGCTTCGGCAGCATCAAGAAACTGAATCCCGGGGAGGTGATCCCGCAGCTTCAGATCAACGGGATCAACATCCACGACGCCAACAACAACGGGAAGGTCGAGGCCGAGGAGAAGTTCAGCATCAATGTGGCGCTGAGCAATCCCACGAGCGAGAGACTTCAGGACGTGACGTTCCAGTTCGCTTCGCAGCAGGATGTCGCCGACTGGTTCCAGTTCGACAACCAGATGGTTCAGATCCCGGAGCTGCGCGCCAACGCCGATACGGTGATTACCTTCACCGGAACGGCCAACCTGTCGCTGATCTCCTCGGATATCAAGATGAAGTTCCGCGGTCTGGCAAGCAATACGTTCGATCCCGTGGAGAGCGATTTCGAGTTCGAGGCCCTGGGTATCAACGCCTGCCGTCCGGTGATTACCCGCTATTGGGTCTACAAGGACAACCACACGCAGATCGGTCTGGGCGACGAGGTCAACCTCATGATCGCCATCAAGAACGACGGAAAGGACATGGCCAAGAACGTTCAGGTCGACCTCCAGTGGCCTGTCGGCATCTCCTCTCCGCAGGGGAGCCTTTCGGTTCCGTTGATCCGCCCGGGCGAGACGAAGGAGCTCACGGCGCACTTCGTGGTCGATTCGCTCTATGCGGACGGACTCACGGTGGTGGCCAAACTTTCGGAGTACACCCGGCAGCACCGGGATGTCAAGTATCTGTCGTTCTATACGGGGCGCATGAATGCCGAGGTGAACCTCGAAGGCGGCGGCCCGATGATGTACCAGTACGAGCCGCAGTATTTCGCCCAGAACGTGGCTGTTCCGACGACCCCACAGGTTGTGACCGTCGACGAGGTGACGCAGGACGTGGGCAAGGAGAAGGCGCTGGATTCGGAGCTGCTTGACGGCATCTCGCGTGTCAACACCCCCGATCCGAACAAATTCGCCCTTGTCATCGGCAACGAGGATTACAACTCCTTCAAGCAGACCACGAGCTACGAGGTCAATGTGGATTACGCCGCCAAGGATGCCACGGCCTTCGCCGAGTACGCCAAGGACTACATGGGCGTCCCGGAGAGCAACGTGATCCTGCTGAAGAACGCCACCTACGCGCAGATGAATTTCAACATCAACAAGCTGATGATGATGAGCAAGACGAACCCCGGGAACGTCAAGCTGTACATCTTCTACGCCGGGCACGGACAGCATGACGTGGACAGCAAGGAGACCTATCTGATTCCCGTGGACGTGAGCATCTCGTCGCCGACGGCGGGCATCAAGCTCGAAAAGCTCTATGCCGACCTCGGGGAGAGTAAGGCCAAGCGGAGCATGGTGTTCATGGATGCCTGCTACAGCGGGGTAGGGCGCGGTATCGTCATCAAGCCCAAGGAGGCGCCGATCAGCGGCAACATCGTGGTCTTCACGGCTACGTCGTCGACGCAGCGTTCGATGCCCTACCAGGAGAAGAAGCACGGACTCTTCACCTACTACCTGCTCAAGACGATCCGGGACAACAACGGAAACATCTCCGTGGGCAGTCTTTACGATTCGGTGAAGAAGGAGGTGGTGAAGAACTCCATCTGGATCAACAATTCGGAGCAGACCCCGGAACTTCTCAACGGCCAGAACATCGACTCCGGCTGGGAGAACTGGACGATCTATTAGCGTTGCGGGCCCGGATCTGATTCCGGGCGTCCGCAGGGGCCTACACACAAGGAGCCAGCAAGAGAAGGCCTCTTCCCATACGGAAGAAGCCTTCTCTTGCTGTTTTGGGGCTCCGGAGCTTGTTCCTGGAGATGCCTTTGAAACTTGCCGGAACCGTCCGGAGGACGTGCCGTTTCAGCATTTCAGCATTTCTGCGTCCGGCCGCGGTTCGGCCGCGGTTCGATTGCGGTTCGATTGCGCCCGGCCGCGGTTCGATTGCGTCGGTTATGCCCGGCTGCGGTTCGACTGCGGGTCGGCTGCGCCCGCGGGATCCGATCCGAAGACGGAGCCGCCGCAACTCCCCGGGCCCCCGCGGATCAGTAGGTGTTGGTCATCTCTTCGGGTACGCAGATATAGAAATCCGCACGCCCGAACTGCTCCTCGGAAAGCGCGTCGATCTGTTCCTGCCTGACCGAGGCGATCGTCGCCACGCGGGTTCCCGGGCGGTAACGCTCCAGATAGGGAATGATGCCGCCCATGAAATCCGAGTGGTAGTTCCCGTTGAAATGGAGGAATTTCCCGTTCTCCTTCAGGTTGCGGGCGATGAACCACGCCATGGTTGCATCCTTCACGGCCTGCGCCTCGGCCAGCCGCCGCGTATCGGATCCCTGCCCGAGCATGGCCATCATCCCGAAGGCGGCCTCGCTCTGCTCCTCGTCGTAGGTGAAGGGAATCGGCAGCGGCGCGATGTAGCGTTTTGCCTCTTCGGAGAGGGAGTCGAGAATTCCCAGCCCGTTTTTCCTGACGCTGTTGGCGTAGCGTCGGGGGACGTTCGTCGCCACGAACGGAATGCCGTGCTCCTTGGCGAAGAAGACGATCGGGTGGTAGTCCGTTTCGTAGTTGTCCCACAGCCGCGCTTCGGCGCCGAAGCGGTCCGGAGAGATCAGCCGCTGCATGTATT
Organism: Candidatus Alistipes faecavium; assembly: GCA_019118605.1. GTDB lineage: Bacteria > Bacteroidota > Bacteroidia > Bacteroidales > Rikenellaceae > Alistipes > Alistipes faecavium. The sequence goes on from DWYP01000040.1 coordinate 80,600, forward strand.
CGTCGAGAATCAGCTGCGTGTCGCTTTCGAGCATCTCGGCGCCCATGGTCAGCCGTTCGCCGTGACGGGCGTAGAGCGCCCGGGTGATCTCCAGCTCCAGCCAGTGGGTGATCGGGCAGTTGTGCACCTCGCCCACGAAAACGGCGTCGCTCGGCGCCAGGCGGTCGATCAGCTCCCCGAAGGAGATCTCGCGCCCTTCGTTGTCGAACAGCGCATAGGCTCTCAATTCTCCCGGGCGATGTTCGGGTGCGGCGTTCTCGGCAGGAGCGGATTCGCTTGCAGGTTTGCGGTCGCTTCCCGTACCGGGGCGGAGCGGGGTGCCGATGGCCGAAGACATCGGCGCCAGCAGGGCCGTGCAGAGCAGCAGCCTAACGATCGGATGTGTCATCTTTCAGTTTTTCCTTGCTCAGATACAACAATACGTAATATTCCGGGTCGAGCATCAGCTCGAAGTCCTTCCGCAGCTCTTCGGGGGTGATGGATTCGAGGATGCCGTCGTAGTCCTCGAAGTCGGCGAGCGACTCCCCATTGCGGATCACTCCGACCAGGGTGTTGCGCCACCCCGTTGCGGCGTCGTCGGTCAATGTTTCGCGTTTCGCGATCAGGAACGAACGCTTGAGGTTCTCGAGTTCCTGCGGGGAGATCTCCTTTGTCCGCAGATCGGAGACGATCGTGCGCAGGAGCGTGTCGATGGTCTCCATGTTGCGGTTGTCGGCCGAGGCATTGATGTCGAAACAGAAGTTCCGGCCGGGAATCCCTTCGTAAAACAGGGCGATATAGGGTGAGTAGACCAGCGACTCCCGCTCGCGGAGGATGGAGATCAGGCGGTTGCGGAGGATGTCCCGCATGAGCTTCAGTTTCAGACTGCCGCGCAGCGAGGGCTCGTAGTGCCCCAGATAAAGGTAGTCGAAGAGTGTCTGGGTCTGGTTGTCGTTGTCGAAACCTTCGACCATCCGGTGTCCGGGCATCGTACGTGTCCGGTACCCGAATTCCGGGCCGTGGGCGCGGAAGGGGATCGGCGCGAAGGCCGCCGCGAACTGCCGCGACAGCGAATCGGGGTCGAAATCTCCGGTCACCACCGCACAGTATCCCTCCGTCGGGGTATAGAGCCTGCGGTAGAAGTCCGCGATCGAATCGAGGTCGAGGGCCCGGACGATCTCCTCGCGGGAGCGCGACGGCTCCTTGCGCGGAACGGTGGCCCCCGTGAGTTCGTCCATGCGTGCCGAGAGCCGGCGGTCCGAAGCCCGCTGCAGCATACGGCTCAGGATCGACTCCTCCTGGTCTTCGAGCATTTCGCTGCGAAGTTCCTCGAATTCGTCGTAGCGGAGTTCCGGGTCGAAGATCTTCTCCCGGACGAGATTGAAGAATTCCGGGGCGGATTCGGCCGGAGTCATGCCCATGAATCCGTGCCAGTGGTTCTCCAGCGTCATGGACAGGGCGATGTCGTTGCGGTAGAGGTATTCCGAGAGTTGTTTCGGATCGGCCTTGGCGATGCCTCCCATCTCCATGTATCCGGCCGTTCCTTCGAGCAGCGGGTATTGTTCATCGGGGATCGACGAGGTGCCGTAAGGCGCGAGGAGCGTGAAGAGCACCTTGCCGCCGCCGGGCGTCGGGCGCATGATCAGGCGCATGCCGTTCCGCAGCAGCACTTCGCGGGCTCCGAGTCCCGGGTATTCCCGGGCCGTGGCGATCATCGATGCGTCGAACGGCGGCCGCACGGCCAGGCAGGCGGGCGTTTCGACCGGTAGCGCCTTTTCGGGCCGCTCCCGGGGGGTGTATACGTAGGGCTCGCAGGGCGTCTCCGCACCCCGATGCCAAGCCTCGTCGACCTCCTCCGGGCGCAGGGTCTCTCCGAGTCCCGGATGGCTGTGGCAGGCAACCCGCACGGCCGTGTCGTAAAGGTCAAGACGTTCGCGGAGCATCTCCTGCAGCAGCGACCCGGGCGTCGCCGCCACGGAGTCGATAATCCGGCGGTAGAGGACCGTGTCGCGGATCGTACGGTCGCCGGCCAGCACATAGTCCGTGAAGTCGTCGCACCAGGCTGCGGAACTTTGCGGGGCGTCGATTTCGACGTGTGCCAGGCGCTTGCAGCGGCGTGTGCGGATGTCGTCGAGCTCCGCCTCGTCCCACCCTTGCGAAACAAGGTCGTGCAGGGCCGAGGAGAGCGTCGCGAGGGATTCGAGCAGCGCTTCCCGGGACTCTCCCGAGGCCGTCACCGTGAAATGGTTCTTGTCGCTCAGGTACCATGTATCCGAAACCGATGAGCGGATGCCGCGCCCGCGCAGCCGGGCCGACACGGCTTCCACCATCAGCTCCTCGCGGACCTTGGCCACGGCGTCGCCCAGCGTGCGGACGGTGATGCCCGGGTGGGGTATCATCACCTCGATCTGCGTGCGGTCGAAGAGCGAATCGCGCACTTCGGCCACCCGGGTCCCCGGGGCGTATTCGAGGGGGAATACTTTGAAATTGCGGGCCTTGCGGGGCGCAAGGGATGCAAAGCGTTCGCGGATCCTGCGCTCCATCTCCGCGGGTTCGAAGTCCCCGACGGCCACGATCGTCGCCAGCGACGGGACATACCATTTGCGGTAATATCCCTCGAGCGCCGCGGGGGTGATGCTCCGGATGTCCTCGATCGTTCCGAGGGGCATGCGGCGGGCATAGATTCCCTCGCCGATCTTCAGGTCGTAGAACTCGTCCCCGACGTCGTATCCCCGCAGCTCCTCGAGGATGATGCCCCGTTCGGTCTCGATGCGTTCGGGTTCGATGGCCAGCCCGTCCATCCAGTCGCGCAGGATGAGCAGGGCGCTGTCCACGACCCCCTGGCGCCGGGAATCCGTCGGCACGGCGAAGAGGTAGATTGTCCGGTCCTGGCCCGTGAGGGCGTTGATGTCCACTCCGTACTTCATGCCCAGCGATTCGAGGTATTGCTGGAGGGATTTCCCCGGGAAGTGACGCGATCCGCCGAAAGCGACGTGTTCAAGAAAATGCGCACAACCCTTCTCTCTGTCGAGCTCCTGAACCGACCCGGCTTTCAATACAAGCCGGAATTCGATGCGCGAGGCCGGGAGGGGATTCTTGCGCAGGATGTAGTGCAGTCCGTTGGGGAGCACTCCTTCGCAGGTTCCCGGCGCCAGGCGCAGCGTGTCGGTCTGAGCCGCCAAAATACACGGAAACAGGGCTGCCAGGAGACCGGCAGCTGAGTTCCGGATGATTTTCTGAATACGTCCGCCCATGGTGTTTCGGGTAAAACGCGGTTATTTGGTGTAGGTGACCTTTACGACGGTGTAGTCGCTGGCGTAGGCGTGGTCCATGACGAACTGGAAGGTCATTATACCCTTCTCGACGTCGATGTGTCCCTTGCTCTCGACCCAGTTGCCGTATTCGTAGTTGTCCATGTCGGCCCCGTAGTAGAAGAGGTAGAATGTCGGGTTGGCGAAGCCTCCCTGGTCGTAGATCTCCTGCATGTCGGCATCGCCCTTGTCGAGGAGCTCCTTCTGACGGTCCCAGGCCGAGAAGGAGTATTCGAACGGCACGATGACGTACGTGTCGCCGTAGGAATCCTGCTGCTCGCCGAGGATCTCGAGGTCGGCACCCGAAGCGGAGAGGTTCGTGCACTTGATTCCGTCGAGCGAGGCGTTGAAGGTCTCTTCGCTCTTGGAGTTCCAGCCGATGCGATCCATCAGGCGCTGGTTGGCGCTCTCTTCGCCCTGCTGGGTCCAGTATTCGTCATCGTCGATCGTGTTCTGGCGGAATACCCAGTAGAGATATTCGGTCAGTCCCATGGGGTTGTCGACCATCTTCAGCACGGGTTGCTCGGCCGTGGACTCCTCGCTGAGCGTAATGATCGTCTGTCCGTCGATCTGCCGGGTCTCGGGCGTGGCAAAATCCTGGGTCGTGCCCTCTCCGGGGATCTGGAGCGTCGTCGAGCACTTCATGATTCCGAGGAACTCATTGAGGTCTATTCCGAACTTCGTCTTGTAGCCTTCGATGAGCGCCTTCTGCTCCTCGGTCAGCGTGGGGATCGCCGGATTCGGATTGACGCGGATCTGCAGTGCCTCGGCAAGTTCCATGCCTTCGGGCAACTGTGCGGGGTCGGCCCCGATGGCGATATATACGCTTTCCGAGAGAATGTTCATGGCGTTGGAGACAACCTGGAACGATGCGGTTTTCTCTCCGGCGGCAATCGTGACGGGGTTGCCCTCCATGTGGATGACCTCCTGCTTGTCGTCCTCGAAACGGAACGTGAGCGTCGTGGCCTTCTGAACCGACGAGGTGAGGGTCACCTCCACCGTCAGCGGCGTCGTGTCGGACTCGGTCATGACGGCGTTGTTGTTCTCGGCCGTGAGGTAAATCTTGTTCGTTCCGGAGTATCCGGTCTCCTTCTTCTCGTTGCAGGAGGTCGTGGCAAACGCCGTCAACAGTATGCCCAGCGCGGTGATAAATGCTTTTTTCATTTTCTTCGTGTTTTGAATTTGTATGATGGTTAGATTTTTATTGCCATTTTGTTCCGGCGTCCCGGAGGTCAGTTCTCGATCTTGGGCCATCCGTCGTTCTGGGTAACGTTCTCGTTGTAGAAGTACTCCTCCTGCGGGATGGGCAGCGTCCAGCGGTAGTCCTTGGCGTCGAAGCGCTTGTTGCTGTTGCCCTGGTTCCAGTCGGCGAGCACGCCGCTGCGGTAGCGCTTCAGGTCGAAATAACGCTCCCCTTCGCCCACGAACTCCTTGCGTTTCTCTTCGAGTACGGCGCGCAGCAGGTCGTCGCCCGAGAGCGATTCGTCGAGCTGCGGGGCGCCGCGCCGTGCAAGGAATTCGTCGATTGCCGTGCGGGCCTCTCCGTCATGTCCGCCCATCCGGCAGCAGGCCTCGGCGAGCACGAAGCAGGCCGTCGCCGTGCGGAGCTTGTGGATGCAGGTGATTTCCGTCGTCTCCCAGTTCATGCGGTTGTACTTGCCCATGCAGCGCATCGTGATGGTCTCTCCCACGGTCTCCCCGGGGAACTCTTTCGGATAGACGCTTTGTCCTCCGCGTATGTCTTCCGGGGTGTAGAGATCCGCAAGGCTCTTTGCGACCTCCAGGAAATCGCCTTTCTCGGTGTCGTAGCGGATGTCGAGGTAGAAGGGTACGGTCGTATGCCGCGAGAAGAGACTCTCGGGCCCGGCCCCGCCGTTCCACAACTGGAGGTAGTTTGCCTCGGAGAATACGCCGTAGCCTCCGGCCGTGGAGAGCACGAGCCGGGCCCATTCCGCCGCCTTCTCGTATTGCCCGGCGTAGAGCTCCACTTCGGCAAGCAGGCAGCGCACGCCCTGCTGCGAGATCCAGTAGGCCGTTTCGGGTGCGTTCTCCGTGCCGACGGCCTCGGTCAGGAGCGTCCGGATGCGGGAGATGCAGTCGGCGATGCTCGAGCGTTTGAGGAACCCGAGCTCGAACTCCTCCTTGAGGATGATGCCGTCGCGGTCCGCGCCTTCGGAGATGTCCGGGGCGAAGAGCCGCAGCAGGTCGAAGTAACAGTAGGCCTTCAGGGCCTTTGCCTCGGCATTGACGGCTTCGAGCTGAACCTGTTCGCTCTCGACCTGCGGATGGATCTTTGCCGTGCGTTCGAGCGTGGCGTTGGCAATGGCGATCGTCTCGTAGTAGCTCTGCCAGAGCGAGAGGGCCAGATTGGTGAGCGGCTGCGTCTGCCATTTGTAGAGGTTCCCGAGGTCGCTGTTGCGGGAGATCAGCGACGTGGTCTCGAAATCGTCGCCCAGGACCGAGAGATCGAATTCGGGATTGGGCAGGCGGTCGTATGCCGATGCCAGCAGCTCGCGGGCGGTCGTTACGGAGGTGATGGCCGAGGGGTCGGAGAGCTGGTTCTCGTAGGGAATGTCCAGGTTGCACGCTGCAGCGCCGAACGCCGCAATCATGCCCGAAAGGCCGTATCGGAGTATTTTGCGCATGGTCGTCGGAATGTCAGAAGGTGAGACTGATATTGAAGGTCAGCACGGGCTGCATCGTGCCGGCCAGCGAGCCTGTTTCGGGATCCGACTCCTTGTAGGGGGTGATCATGAAGAGGTTCGAGGCCTGGAATGCCATGCTGGCATACTTGATGAAGCCTCCGCAGTTGCGCTCGAGCCACGCGGAGGAGATCCTGTAGCGGAGCGAGAGCATCGACATCTTGAAGTAGTCGCTCTTGCCGACGGTCATCGTGTTGGGGTAGTTGAGCGAGGCGATGGCCGACGAGCTGAAGAAGGGCGAATGGTAGACCTTGTTTTCGTCGCCTCGCGCGAACCACATGTCGCCGACCTGCCCCCGGATGGCGTTCTTGTTGGCGTCGTCCACGGTGCGGACGTAGCTGTAATTGTAGGGCCGGACGCCTCCGAAGACGTAGTAGAAGTCCATGTCGAGGTCGAAACTGCGGTATGAGAGGCTGACGTTGAGCGAACCGCTGTAGGGCGGGGTGCTGTGTCCCAGAGCCACGATGTTCTCCTTGACGGGCGTCTCCGTAGCGGGTATTTCGCGTCCGTCCGCACCCTTGAAGACCGGGAGTCCCGAAATGGGGTCTATGCCCAGGGATTCGAGCCCGTAGAGCATGTCGTAAGCCTTTCCGATCTCATAGTCCGGGATGATCGATTCGGCGCTGGCGTAGATCCGGTCTGCGTAATAGAGATCCACGACCTTGTTGCGGTTGTAGGCCAGCGATCCGCGCAGCCAGAGGCGCCACGGCTCCCGGTCGACGGCCTTCACCGATGCGGAGAGTTCATATCCCTCGTTGCGCAGCACGCCGATGTTGCGCAGCATGGTCGAGAAACCGTTCGAGAGGGGAATGGGTACCGCAAGCAGGGCATCGCTCGTTTCGCGGCGGTAGAAGTTCACGCCGAGGGTCACGCGCTTGAAGAGTTCGAGCAAGAGCCCTGCGTCGATCGACGCCGTCTGCTCGGGCTTGAGCCCCGTGTTGTAGAAGGCCTGGAGTTCCAGCAGACGGGCGTCTCCGTAGAAGTCCGTCGAGTAGGAGAAGGTGCCGATGGCCGAGGCCGACGACACGCCCGAAAGGTTTGCCATTTTCCCGAACGATCCCTTGAGGTTGAGCGAGGTGATGACGCGGCTGTCGCGCAGGAACCCGTAGCGGCTCGGAGTCCATCCCACGCCGACGGCCCAGGCGCTGTTCCAGCGCTTGTCGGCCGGGAGGATCGACGATGCGTCGGCCTTGTAGGTGGCGAAGAGGTCGTATGTCGCGTCGAACGAGTATCCGAAGACCAGGCCGAATCCCAGCTGTGCGCTCTTCTCCTTGAGCGATCCGACCGAGGGCTTGCGGTTCCCGGTAATCGACTGGTTGATCGCCGCAGGCGACATCTGCGTGCCGACGCCGTATCCCGTGATCGAGACATTGTCCTGATCGGTGAGATAGTAGTCCATGTTCCCGCCGATGGTCAGATCGTGCCGTTCGGCGAAGACGCGGTTGTAGGTGAGTCGGATGTTCGACGAGACGTTGGTCGTGACGTTTTTGTTCTTGGTCAGGCGGCCCCGTTCGTTGATGGCCGCTCCCGACTTGCGCTCCTCGATTGAGGTCGAGGGGAGCAGCGAGAGCCCCTCGTCCAGCACGAAGTCCACACCGGCCACGGCATCGACATCGAGCCCCTCCAGCGGGTGGAGGTTGAGCGATCCGCTCACTCCGGCGTGCTTGTCGGTCGATTTGCTCCGGTACTGGCTCAGCAGGTCGTTGTAGGTGTACTCGGAGGATTCGTTGGAGAAGGATACCAGGGTTCCGGTTTTCGTTTCGTAGGGGTTGAGCTGGTAGACGAGGTCCGTCGGGGAGAAGGCGCTTCCGTTGGGGGTGTTCGTCACCGAATATCCGGCGTCGCTGGCCAGCGAGAGGTAGCCCCAGCGGCCCAGTCGCTGATCGAGGCTCATGCGCGTGGAGATGCGCTGCACGTCGTTCCCGGGGACGCGTCCTCCCTGCTGGGAGTAGTTCGCCGAGATAAAGTAGGATGTGTTCTCGTCGCCTCCTCGGATGCTGAGGTTGTGCTTCTGGTAGATGTTCGGGCGGATGAGCTCGCGGAACCAGTCGGTGTTGATTCCCCGCAGGGAGTCGAGTACCTCCGCGCCCCGGGCGATCATCTCCTCCAGCCCGGGGTCGTTCGAATAATACTTGCGGTAGTAGTCGGCGCTGTAGCGGTATCCGGGGGTGGAGGAGTTCTGCAGCAGGCGTTCGAGTTCGAGTTTCTCGGCGCTTTGCATCATCTCCACGCCGCGGCGGCCGCGGAGCGTGACTCCGATGCTGAAGTCGTAGTTCACCTTGAGCACTCCGTCGGGGTTTCCGCGCTGGGAGGTGATCTCGATGACGCCGTTGGCGGCCTTCACACCGTAAAGGGCGCAAGCCACGGCATCCTTGAGAACCTTGATCTCCTCGATGTCGGCGGGGTTGAGCGTCAGGAAGGCCTCCGAGGAGATGACCTGTCCGTCCATGACGTAGAGCGGTTCGTTGGCTGTATCGCCGGCCCGGAACGAGGAGTTTCCGCGCAGCCGGATCTGGGGCTTGGATCCCAGGTCTCCGGTGTTGGTCACGATCAGTCCCGGGACGGAACCCTGCAGTGCGAGCGACATGTCGATCATCGGCTTGTCGTTCAGCCGTTCCATGTCCACGCGCTGCACGACGCCCGATTTTGCGCGGATATCTATTTCATTGATGTTGCGGCGTGCGACGACGACCACTTCGCTCACGTTGGTGGCATCCTGCTGCATGGCGGCATCCAGGGTCTTTTGCCCGTCGTATTTCATGGATACCTCCTTCATTCCGATGAAGGTGAAGAGGACGATGTCTCCCATTGCCCACTCTCCGCGCAGCGTGTAATGCCCTTCGGTATCGGTGACGGTTCCCTGCATGGTGCCTTTGATCCGCACGGTGGCGCCCGGAAGAGGTTGCCCGTGGTTGTCGGTCACGGTTCCGGAGATTTCATATCTTTGTTTGGCGGGTTTTTCCTGCTCCTGCGCGCGCACGCTGCCGGACGACAGCAGAAGAATACACAGGGCGAGAACGGCGAGGTAGAGTTTGTTCATACGAGCGGTTTTTGGTTCGTATCAGCGGGTGTTCGGATGGGCGTGAAGATATTTTCGGGCCTTGGAATACAGTGTTTTGGCGTAATTTTGGCGTATTTAGGTCTTATTTTGAAAATCGTTCGGGATAAAGCATTTTCGCAAATATATAGAAATTTATATTAAAATTCCACCATTTTTCCTCTGAAATCTTCAAAAGGTTCAGACTTTTGGCTTGTCGGCAAAAGCCCGCGTCCCGGCTTCGGGGCGGACGTTTCCCGGCCGCGGTGTTCAAAAAAAGAGCGTCGGGTTCCGTCGCAGGGAGGACGGAACCCGACGCTTCTTCTTTTCTTCCGGCGAGTTCTTTCGGCCGGGATGCGCGCCGTGCGGCGGCGTATGGCGTACCGGGCCTATTCGAGGCCTTTCAGGCACTCGGAGACGTTCTTCTCGATTCTTCGGAGAATGGTCTGCGTGTCGGAGGCTTCGGGGGCCTTCACGAACGCCTCTCCGGTGATCTTCTCGTAGAGTTCGACATAGCGGTCGGTGATCCCTGCCACGATCTCCGAGGTCATCTCGGGCACCTGCTGCCCCTGCTGTCCCTGGAATCCGTTTGCCATGAGCCACTCGCGGACAAACTCCTTCGAGAGCTGCTTCTGCCGCTCGCCGCGGGCCAGTCGCTCGGCATACCCCTCGGCGTAGAAATAGCGCGACGAATCGGGCGTATGGATCTCGTCCATGAGGTAGATGACGCCGTCCTTCTTGCCGAACTCATACTTCGTGTCCACGAGGATAAGCCCCATTTTTGCGGCAATCTCGCTTCCGCGGCGGAATATTTCCCGGGTGTATTTCTCCAGCTGCTCGTACTCCTCGCGGCTCACGAGCCCCGAGGCGATGATCTCCTCCTTCGAAATGTCCTCGTCGTGTCCTTCGGCGGCCTTCGATGTCGGGGTGATGATCGGCTCGGGGAACTTCTGGTTCTCGACCATCCCTTCGGGCATCTCCACGCCGCAGATGGTACGCTTCCCGGCCTTGTACTCTCTCCATGCGTGTCCCGAGAGGTAGCCGCGGATGACCATCTCCACCTTGAAGGGTTCGCATTTGCGGCCCACGGTGACCATCGGATCCGGCATGGCGATCTTCCAGTTGGGGAGGATGTCGGCTGTCGCATCGAGGAACTTGGCGGCAATCTGGTTGAGAACCTGTCCTTTGTAGGGGATGCCCTCCGGGAGTACCACGTCGAAAGCCGAGATCCGGTCGGTCACTACCATGACCAGGTACTCGCCGTTGATGTCGTACACGTCGCGGACTTTGCCGGTATACTTGCTTTTCTGCCCTTCGAAGGCGAAATCGGTGCGTGTGATAGCGTTCATTGTGCTTGGAGGTTTTTTCGTGTTGCAAAGATAGTGTTTTTGTGCGAAAAAGGAGTGCCCGGGCCGCTTTATGTTTTATTTTCGACGGCGCGACTTGGAATTCCGTATTTTTTATTTATATTTGTAGTATATGACGTAAAATGGTTGGGAACAGGCTTTTGCAGCGGATTCCGCTGTCGGGGGACACGGGCGGAAAGGTGATTATATTCGCGGTGGCGGCATTTTGTTGCCTGTTTGCCCCGACCGGCTGCGGCAAAGGCGGCAAACAGTCGCCGGAGCCTCTGCCCGTGGAAGAGTTCCGCGACGGGGATCTTGCCTTCAGGCGCGGCATGGGGCTGACGAGCCGCGCCGTGCTGGCGGCCGACAGGCGCGGGGCTTATTCGCACGTGGGCATCCTCAAACAGCTCGACGGGACGTGGTGCGTGATCCATGCCGTTCCCGGGGAGTCCGATACCCGGAGCGGCGAAGAGCGGGTGAAGGTCGATGCCCTTGACGTTTTTTTTGCCCGCAGCCGGGCGGCCAGCGGCGCCGTGATGCGGGTGGAGGCCGCCCAGGAGCAGGCCTGCCGGGCTGCCCAAAGGGCCCTGGCACTGTATCAGGCAGGAGTGCTCTTCGACCACGAGTATGATCTGTCCGACACCGTGCGGATGTATTGCACCGAACTGGTGGAACACGTATATAAAAGGGAAGGCATTGATTTGTCGGAGGGTCGGCGGAGCAGGGTCGACATCCCCCTTTTCGACGGGGAGTACCTGCTGCCGCACGACATCGCGCAGAACGAAGGGCTCCGAGTGATATACGAATTTTGACAGGGACATTCCATCACCCTTAAATACTAATGCTTATGAAAAGAATTCTCAGTTTCACCTTGTGGATTGCGGCCATGGTTGTGATGGCCTCCTGCTCTTCGGGCTCGGGCAGTACGCCGGGCAAGGCGTTGGGCAAATATGTGGATGAGCTGAAGTCCGGCAACTACGAGAACTTCGTGGAGGGCTTTGCGCTCGAGGAGGGTATTCCTGCCGAGCAGGCGCAGCAGCAGAAGGCCATGCTGGCGAGTCTCGTAGGGGAGAAGGCCTCCCAGGAGTATGAAAAGAAAGGCGGCCTCAAAGGCTTCGAGATCGTCTCCGAGGAGATTGCCGAGGACGGGAACAGCGCCGTGGTGACCTTCAAACTGCAGTTCGGCGACGGCACGGACAGCGAAGACACCCAGAAGATGGTCAAGCGGGACGGGAAATGGCTGATGGATGCCGATAAATAATCCCGGGCGCCGTTTCTGAAGCGACGACCGCCCGCACGGCAGCAATTTGCCGTGGCATTATAAAATATTTTGTGTAAATGGAAAATACGGGATTCAAATAGGGTTCCGTATTTTTTTATTTATACATTTACCAAATGAAGAAGATTATGAAAGAAAAGAATCAAGTATTGCACGGATAAATCCGATAAAAGCCCGGGAGAAATCAAAATGGCTGCCAGCCGTCAGGCAAGGAGAACCCAACAAGTCTGCCGTAAGAAATACTTCTGTTTGTCATCGTTGTCCCCTCCGTCTGTATAGTTCTGTTTCTTCTCCTTGTCTTCGCCGTTCCAGCTGCAGTCATTGCCGCTGCTGCCGGAACCGCCGCCGCTTGTCGGGGCGATATGTGGCTGTATGATGAGTTCGGCTGTCGCTGCCAGCCGAAACATTGCCGCCTGCCGTATACGTCCCGCTGAAGAATTCGGAAACCGTTGCACCCTGCCCCCCTCTTCTTGTCTGCGAGGTGCCTGTTAAAAGAGATATTATGCTACCCCGAAAGAATTTTTGTGGCGGACGGGCAAGCCTGAACCAAAACGACTTTGGCTGGTATTATATCCTTAATCAAGGTCGCCATTGTCGAGGATATTCCGTTAAAAATGTCTCCATAATGATATGACCGAATGAAAATAGAAACGGCATCTCGGATGTGGAACTCAAAAAAATCTTGATTTTGTTTTGCCAATAAAAAAAAATTACACATCTTTGCATTAACAATTTTGTTAGATAATATTGTTAATACAGAATCTGAAATGCATGAACAAGAAAAAAACAACACGGAACAGCTGATTCTGGAGGCTGCCGAGCAGGAATTTTTCACCAAGGGATTCGGTGGCGCGCGCACGGCTGTGATCGCCGAGAAAGCGGGTGTAACGCATGCCATGCTGCACTACTATTTCCGTAAAAAGGAATATCTGTTCGAGCGCATAGTCGCAAAAAACATCTCGCTCCTTGCGCAGACGATTACCGCGGCTGTAGGTAATTCCGATTTGCCGATTGTGGAACGGCTGAAATCGGGTGTCGCCGCGCACTTCGATCTCATTGCCGCCAATCCGCAGTTACCCCGGTTCTTTCTCAACGAGGTACTGTCGCGCCCCGAACATTACCACATCCTGTATGAACGGATAATAAAAGAGGTGAGTGAAAACCTCTTCGCGAGCCTGCAGAAAGATGTGGACGAAGCGTCCGGACGCGGAGAAATCGAGCATGTGGACATACGGATGCTCTTCATCAGCCTCTTGTCGCTCAACATATTTCCGTTCATCGTCTATTCATTCATCGAACCAGTATCGGGTGAACTGCTGGACGGCATGATGGCCGACCGGGAGAAATATCTTGCCATGCGCAAGGCGGAGAACATCGAAATGATCCTGCGAAGAATCAAAAAACAATAGACTATGAAACGATTTGTCTTCTGTTTGCTGCTCGCCATTCCGATGACAAGGCTCGCCGCCCAGTCGCTTGACGAGTGTCGGCGTTTGGCGCGGGAGCACTATCCCGAAATTCGGCAGTACGACCTGATTGCACAAACCGAGCAGTATGATCTCTCGAATGCCGCAAAGGCCTGGATTCCGCAAATTGTCCTCTCGGGACAAGCGATGTGGCAGAATGTTGCCGTAAATTTCCCCGAAGCCTTTTCCGAGATGCTGGCACAGCAAGGCCTGCACATTCCGGGCATGCGCAAGGATCAATACAAGGTGGCGCTGGATGTTTCCCAAACTATCTGGGACGGCGGGCAATCCAAAGCCAACCGGACGATTGCCGAAGCGGATGCCGCCGAACAACGCAGTCGTCTGGATGTAAGCCTGTACGATTTGCAGGCGAGAGTGGACGGTCTCTATTTCGGGATTCTGCTTTTGGACGAACAGGTTGCACAGGTCGAGGCGAAGATCGGGTTGCTGGAGAGCAACTTGTCCCGGATGCAGGTGTACCGCAAAAATGGAGTCGCCATGCAGGCCGACGTGGATGCCGTCGAGGCGGAGTTGCTTGCGTCGCGTCAGTCCCTCGGCCAGATAGAGGCCTCACGTGCGAGTTATCGCCGCATGCTGGAACTGTTCATAGGATGTCGATTGAGAGACGATGCACTGGAAAGACCTGTCCTGCGCGAAGCGAAAAGCCATCTTTCCGCACACCCCCAGCTCGCATGGTACGATGCCCAACATGAAAAGCTGGAGGCCCAGCGCGATGCGGTCAGGAGCTCGCTGACACCCCGATTCAGCGCCTTTGCACAGGGCTTTTACGGCTACCCGGGATTGGACATGTTCAAAAGCATGGTGTCGGCGGATTGGCAGTTAAATGCCATTGTCGGAGTGAGGATGTCATGGAATATCGGAGCATTCTACACCAAGCGGAACAATCTCGGGAAGATCGACGCCGCGCAGCGGCAGATTGACGTGCAACGCGACATATTCCTCTTCAACACACAGGTACAGACGGCACAGGACGACGGGGAGATTGCCCGTTTGCGCAAGGCCGTGACGGAAGATACCCGGATCGTGGAGCTGCGGCGCTCGGTACGCATGGCCGCGGAATCAAAACTCGAAAACGGAGTTATCGACGCAACGGACCTGCTCCAAAAGATTACCGACGAAACTTCCGCCATACTGAACCGCAGCACCCACGAAATAGAACTGCTGCAGGCCGTGTACAGATTGAAACACACATTAAATCAATAGATGCCATGAAACAGATTTCATATATCGCCCTGGCGATGCTTGCCGTATCGTGCGGCTCCAGTACCCCATACGATGCCCAGGGCACCTTCGAGGCAACCGAAGTGGTCGTTTCCTCAGAAGCGACGGGGCGCATTCTCTATTTCAATGTCGAGGAGGGTATGCCCGTAACCGAGGGAGCTGTGGTCGGTGCGATCGACAGCATACAGCTCCATTTGCAGCGCAAGCAACTTTCGGCGCAGCTCTCGGCCCTCATCGGCAGCCGTCCCGACATCCAGGCGCAGGCAGCGTCGCTGCGCGAACAAATCGCCAAGCAGCAGACCGAATGCCGCCGGGTTAAGAACCTGCTGCGCGATGGGGCGGCGACGCAGAAACAGCTCGATGACATCGAAGCGCAGATTCGTCTGTTGGAGAGCCAGCTCACGGCGACGCTTTCGACCCTCGGCAAGAATACGGCCTCCATCAACGACAATGCGGCGGCCCTGGAGGCGCAGATCGCCGCACTCGACGACCGCATCGCCAAATGCCGCATCCAGTCGCCCGTTGCCGGTACGGTGCTGGTGAAATATGCCGAAACCGGCGAGCTCGCATCCGTCGGCAAGCCTCTGATGAAAATCGCCGATCTGGACCACATCTATCTGCGGGCCTACTTCACCTCCGACCAGCTCGGGCGCTTCGGCCTCGGAGACGAGGTGCGCGTGGTGGCAGACTTCGGCGGCGACGAACGTTACGACTACGAGGGGCGTATCATGTGGATTTCATCCGAGAGCGAATTTACCCCGAAAACCATCCAGACGAAAGATTCCCGGGCCAATCTGGTTTATGCGGTGAAAATTGCGGTTGAAAACGACGGCCGGCTGAAAATCGGTCTTGCGGGAGATGTCCTGTTATGAACGCCATAGACATACGGAGCCTCTCAAAGCGTTTCGGTCGGGTGCAGGCACTCGATGCGGTGTCGTTTTCCGTCGGGAAAGGCGAGCTGTTCGGACTGATCGGCCCCGACGGTGCGGGCAAAACAACGCTGTTCCGCCTGCTCACCACGCTGCTCACCCCCGACAGCGGCACGGCCTCGGTCGATGGGTTCGACATCGTAAACGACTATCTTTCAATCCGATCGCGTGTGGGCTACATGCCAGGCCGTTTTTCGCTTTATCCGGACCTGACGGTCGAGGAGAATCTCGATTTCTTCGCCGCCCTGTTCGGTGTTAGGGCCCGGGAATCGTACGACCTTGTCGCTCCGATTTACAAGCAGATCGAACCGTTCCGCACGCGCCGCGCCGGGAAACTTTCGGGCGGAATGAAGCAGAAACTTGCGCTTTCGTGCGCATTGGTACACCGCCCGAGCGTGCTTTTTCTCGACGAGCCTACAACGGGTGTCGATGCCGTGTCGCGCGGCGAGTTCTGGGATATGCTCGCCTCTTTGCAGCAGAAAGGCATTACCATCCTCGTCTCGACCCCGTACATGGATGAGGCGTCGCGTTGCGACCGCATTGCGCTCTGCAACGAAGGCCATATTCTGGGGATCGACACGCCAAACGACATTGTCCGCCGGTTCGATGCGCCGCTCTATGCGGTACGGGCCTCGAACATGTACGCACTGCTCTCGGCGGCCCGGAGGATCGAAGGCGTTGCGGAGTGCTACCCCTTCGGGGAGGTGCATCATCTGGTGACAGACCGGGGTTTCGACCCCAGTCGGTTCCTGGGGCAGCTGAACGAACTGGACGGCCTCTCCATCGAACCGGTCGCACCGACCATCGAGGACATATTCATAAAATGGATGAAACGATGAACGACATAGTCATATCCGTGCGTAATCTGACGAAATGTTTCGGCGACTTCGTAGCCGTCGACCATATCTCGTTCGATGTGTACCGAGGGGAGATTTTCGGCTTCCTCGGAGCAAACGGTGCGGGGAAGACCACCGCCATGCGGATGCTTTGCGGATTGAGTTTCCCCACCTCGGGCGAGGGGTCGGTTGCCGGTTGCGATGTGCGATGCGAAGGCGAGCGGATCAAACGCCATATCGGGTATATGAGCCAGCGTTTTTCGCTGTACAACGACCTGAGCGTTTGGGAAAACATGGATCTTTTTGCCGGAATCTACGGGCTGTCGAAAAAGGAGACGGCCGAACGCGCCGCAGAACTGCTCGAGAAACTGGATTTCGTCTCGGAGCGCGACACCCTTGTGGGGGCATTGCCGCTGGGCTGGAAGCAGAAGCTGTCGTTCGCTATCGCCACCATCCACCGCCCCGAGGTGGTTTTTCTGGATGAACCTACCGGCGGCGTCGATCCCGTGACGCGCCGCCAGTTCTGGGAGATGATCTACGAGGCCGCAGACGCGGGTACGACGATATTCGTGACGACCCACTATATGGATGAGGCGGAGTACTGCTCGCGCGTGTCGATCATGGTCGACGGCGAGGTGCGGGCGTTGGATACGCCCGCCCGGCTGAAACAACAATTCGCCGCCGGATCGATGGATGAGGTCTTCCGCATCCTGGCCCGGGGCGCCCGACGTGGAGAGTGACCTGTTATGAAAAATAATTTCCTTTCATTCGTAAAAAAAGAGTCGTTGCACATCCTGCGCGACAGGCGGACGATGCTCATCGTGGTGTTGATCCCCGTCGTGCTCATGGTGCTGTTCGGCTTCGCCATATCGACGGAGGTAAACGATATCAAGGTTGCGGCGGTTGCCCCCGACCGGACGGATGGCGTGCGGGATGCCGTCGAACGACTGGCCCGGAACGATTATTTCACCTTCTGCGGTTATACGGACAACAGATCCATCGATGCGCTGCTTCGCTCGGGCAAGGCCGATGCCGTCGTGGTATTCGCCGCGGACTTTGACCGCCGCATGCAGTCGGCGGCATCGGGCCTGCCGTCGCCCCCGGCCATTCAGCTGATTCTTGATGCCTCAAACGTCAATACGGCAGGCGCTGCGACGGCCTATCTGCAGGGGGTGTTGCTGGGTGCGGAGTCGCAGCAGTCGCTGTTCGAAACCCGCATGCTGTTCAATCCGCAAATGAAGAGCGCATTCAACTTCGTTCCGGGAATCATGGGCCTGATATTCATCCTCGTATGCGCCATGATGACCTCCGTGTCGATCGTCCGTGAAAAGGAGGTGGGCACGATGGAGGTATTGCTCGTGTCGCCTGTCCGTCCGTTCAAAATCATCTTCGCCAAGATGATTCCCTATTTTGCCATCTCATGCTGCGTATTGATCCTGATCCTCCTGCTTGCACGCTACCTGTTGGAGGTGCCTATGAGCGGCGGTGTGGCCGGTATTTTCTCGCTGTCGCTCCTATACCTGGTCCTCTCGCTGTCGCTCGGGCTGCTCGTATCGACCATTGCCCGCACGCAGGTTGCGGCGCTGCTCATCTCGGCCATGGTGATGATGATGCCCATCTTGATGCTTTCGGGCATGCTGTTCCCTATCGAAAATCTGCCGAAATTCTTTCAGGCGGTGTCGCTCCTCATTCCGGCTCGCTGGTATATCGACGCCGTACGCAAGATGATGATCCAGGGAGCATCGGTCGTCGAGGTCTGGCAGGATTGTGTCATCCTGTTCTGCATGACCGCCTTGGTGCTCGGCGTCTCGCTCAAAAAATTCAACGACAAACTGGAATAGTCCATGAGAACATTCAAGGTTTTATTACGCAAAGAGTTCCTGCAGATCCGCCGCAATTCATTCCTTCCGCGGTTGATTGTCGCGTTCCCGGTTCTCATTATGCTGATTATGCCGCTGATTATGACGATGGATGTCCGCAACGTCAATGTCGCCGTCGTGGATCTTGACCGTTCCGCCACTTCACGCCGCATCGCTTCGCATATCAGAGCCTCGGAATATCTCTCGTTTACGGTGGCGGCCTCCGACTTCCAGCTTGCCATGAAACATCTGGAAAAGGGGACGGCAGATGCCATCGTGGAGATTCCATCCGCCTTCGAGCGGGACATGGCCGCCGCCCTGCCCGAACGCATAAGCATCACCGCCAATGCCGTCAATGCGACCAAAGGTTCGATGGGAATGCAGTATCTCGTGCAAACGATCTCGCGCACACTCTCGGAGTTGAAAGCCGAAAAGAGTCCCGTCGGAGCCGCGGAGCTGATTACGGTGCAGAACCGCTTCAACCCCACGTTGAACTATCGTCATTATATGATTCCCGCATTGATGATTATGCTTTTTATTCTCATCTGCGGATTCCTTCCGGCACTCAGTATCGTGGGCGAAAAGGAGAGCGGAACCATCGAGCAGATCAATGTCACTCCCGTCAGCCGGTTTACCTTCACCCTTGCCAAATTGCTGCCGTATTGGTTGATCGGTCTGTTTGTGCTGACTGTGGCAATGTGTTTGGCATGGGCCGTATATGGTCTCACGCCGGAGGGGACGGTCGGCTCCATTTATCTGGGAGCCATCCTGTTCATTCTAACCATATCGGGGTTCAGCCTGACCGTCGCCAATTTTTCCGAGACCATGCAGCAGACGATGTTTGTGATGTTTTTCTTCATCATGATCTTCATGCTGATGAGCGGTCTGCTGACCCCGATCGATTCAATGCCTGCGTGGGCCCGGAAAATCACGGTTGTCCTGCCGCCCCGCTACTTCGTCGAAATCCTGCGGTCGGTCTATCTGAAAGGCGCGACCCTCGCCGAATTATGGAACAACTATCTTGCATTGGGTATTTTCGCCACTCTGTTCAACACGCTTGCCGCCGTAACCTATAAGAAACAGGCATGATCGAATCGTATTGCGAGGAATTATTACTTGAAAGAGACCGGCAAATACGTTGCCATTACGCCATAAATATCATAGTCGTATTGCACTCCTCATGTCCAACTCGCCCCTCTCCATACACCGCAAACCATGATACGCATTGTCCTTAATCCAAAATACGAACACCTGCGTGAAGCAATCACGCAATTGGTTCATCCATTCCGGTTTGCCCGCAGCGGGGAGACGCTCCACGACGGACGCAATACGATCAAACGCTTCGATTGCGACGGAGCGTCGCTTGCCGTCAAACGGTATGGGCATATCTCTCCGTTGAACAGGGTCGTCTATGGCCTCCTGCGTTGCAGCAAGGCCGAACGGGCCTATCTGCATGCCGCGAGATTGCGCAATCTGGGGATCGATACGCCCGAAGAGGTGGCCTTTGTCGAGGAGCGGCGCTACGGGATCCTGCGGGCAAGCTATTTCATCTCGCTCTATTCGGATTATCGTCCGGTCATGGAGGTGATTGAGGAAACAGCTCCGGATGCAGATGTCCAGATGTGCCTGTTTGACCAGCTGGCCAATTTCATTTATCATATCCACTGGGCAGGCATCCTCCACCGCGATCTGAATATCGGCAATATCCTTTGTGCGGAAAGTCTTCCCGGGAGGTTTTCCTTTCAACTCATTGATACGAACCGGATGGAGTTCCGACAGCATCTCTCCATGCAGATGCGCATGCACAACCTGCGGAGACTTTCATGCCCGCT
This sequence comes from Candidatus Alistipes faecavium, assembly GCA_019118605.1. Taxonomy (GTDB): domain Bacteria; phylum Bacteroidota; class Bacteroidia; order Bacteroidales; family Rikenellaceae; genus Alistipes; species Alistipes faecavium. The sequence goes on from DWYP01000040.1 coordinate 100,418, forward strand.
GACGATCTACCTCGCCATTTTGGAAAGTTATGCCCTGATTGTCCGCGCCGAACGTGATTCGCTGCAACTCAAGGGTGTTTGGTATCGGCTGCTCTTCGAAAACAGGAAACGGTTCAAATCCCGGGTCAGAAGGTTGCTGTAAAACTACTTCCACAAATCTTTGAAGCGTACTCTGCTCCTCTCTCGATTACTGTGTGATTCCGGTCTTGACCCCGAGGGCGTCGCATGCATAGTCGTAAATCGCCGGCTAACAGGCAACTGATCGGTAAAGTCGGATTCAACGGCTGCAATTTTCGGGTTGTACCGCTCGATTTTTTGCCGCGATTCGATTTTTGGCGCTACCATTTAACAAGGCTTCCGGAGTTTCAAACTCCGGAGGCCTTGTTTTGTCCCTGCCCATTTGTTTTTCTCCCTTTATCCGAATTTCTATTTGTCCCGGCCGAGTGGTGTCGTGTCTTTTCCGGATGCGACGACAGTATGCTGGCATTCAGCATTGTAGGAGTGCTGCAGTCCACTTCCGCCGTGTTCCGGCCGACGGTTTTGAGTGGTGTTTGCCTGTGCGGCAAGCGCCTCGCGGTAGCGGAGCTTTTGCCAGGTGCGGGGAAGTTTCGAGACCGTCAGGTTGCGGGCTACGCCCAGCTCCGAAGCCTTGTTTGTGGTCTCTCCCTTGCGGAGCGGGCAGCCCCGGAGCACCTCTTTGCTGTCGCGCCTTTCGGCTGCGGAATAACCCCTGCGGACAAGCGCTTCGCGGGTCTCGTTCTACAAATAGGGGAGTAATACCCGCAATACCCTCATGCAGGCACTACTTATCTACCTGCCTCTCGATAAACAAAATTAAGGCCAATCTAATAAATCGGCCATCCTGGATATATAATGTTTCGATGAATGGGAAAAGAGAGTAAGTTCGAACTTCTCGGATTTGCCCCGCTTTTGCAGCCCTCTACATGTGCTCGTGTCGCATTTTTTGCGTAATATTGCATGTTGGACAGACAGCTGCAGAAGATTATGGAGATCCATAATTTGTTAGATGCCAAATCGAGGTCGGAGTTGCGCGAGTGGCTTCGGCAGAACCACGACAAGGAGCCGGAATGCTGGGTGGTGGTCAAGCGGGGACGCCCCGTTGATGACGACACCTTCTGGTATGTCGATGCCGTGGAGGAGGCCCTGTGTTTCGGCTGGATTGACAGCACCACCAAGAAGATCTCCGAAGAGGTGACAGCCCAGAAACTTTGTCCCCGAAAGCCTCGCAGCAACTGGTCGGAACTGAACAAGGAACGATGCCGCCGCATGGAACGGCTGGGGCTGATGACCGATGCGGGACGGGCCGTCTTGCCGGATATGAGCGAAACCGGATTTTCCATCGATCCCGATATTTTGCACGAGTTGCAGTCCGACCCTGTTCTTTGGGAAAACTTCTGCCGTCTGCCGGATCTCTACAAACGGGTGCGGATTGATACTATTCAGATCAAAAAGAACCAACCCGAACTTTTTCGGAAACGCCTCGACAAATTTCTCGAAAACACCCGCAAAGACATTCTCTATGGCGAGTGGAACGACAACGGGCGGTTGTGAGTTCAGCTCCTTGGGGGCGTCCCTGCTCGGTGTCGATGTAGAGGATGCCCCGCTTCTCCTCGGGGAAGGAGGCGCGGTAGTGGAGCACCGTGCCGTTCGCCAGGGCCGCCGCGGTGAGGGCCGCGACGTTGAAGGTCTTCTTGCTCTTGGCCTTTCCGATCGAGGCGCTGAAGTTGCCCATCGTCCCGATCACGGAGCCGTCCACCCGGAGCACGGCGGGCGACTGCTCGCAGGCGTCCGCTGCCCGCACGGCCGCCTCCTCGAAGCTTTGCGCGGGCGGGGTTTTGCGGGAGACTCCAGCCACTTGTCCAGCTCGTCCCGATAGATGTAGAGGTGCTTGCCCTGTTTGATGACGGGGATGTTGTCCTTCTTGACCTTGTAGTAGAAGGTCGAAAGGGGCATCCGGAGGTATTCGCACGCCTCCTGCACCGTCATTGGGACGTACGTGTTCTCCTGGGGAGTGCTCTGCCGCGAGATGTATTTTAAAAGGATTATTGTAATATGTGGAAAAAGTTGTAACTTTATTTAATTCCAGCTCTAAAAAACATAGAAAATGATACCTCAATTTGAACAAATTAGAATACAAGCGTTGAAAATACTAAAGTCAGGGGCTGTTATGAGGGCCAAAGATTTTCGAGTTCCTTTGGCAGAACATTTTCATTTGACAGATGACGAGATGAATGCTTGGTATCCTTCAGGTAATGGCGAAATATTTTTAGATCGTATTTCTTGGGCTTTGTCTTATCTATTTATCGCTGGTTTAGTTGAAAAACCCAAGCGAGGCGACTATAAAATTAGCGATAAAGGGTCGGCTATGCTCGAATCATGTTCCGATGAACAGATAAGTGAGTATATTAAGGCAACTGTTAACGCACGGACTCCAAAGAAAAATTCTAAAAATAAATTAGAAGAAGTATCCGATGCGACCGAAGAGAATGAACCTACTCCTCAAGAACGTTTATATAATTCGTATGATAATATAAAGCAGTCCATCCAATCAGAGATTCTTACGACGATACTTAGCAAAAAACCACAAGAATTAGAACGGTTAGTCGTGAGATTACTTCAAGCAATGGGATATGGGGGAGAAGTAAAAAACTCTGGATTTATTACAAAACTTTCTAATGATGGAGGCATTGATGGCATTATAAAAGAGGACATTCTTGGTTTTAATTATATTTATATTCAAGCCAAGCGATATGCTTTAGGCAATAATGTAGGACGTAATGAGGTACAAAGTTTTGTAGGAGCTGTTGCTGGGACTTCATCTAAAAAGGGCGTTTTTATTACCACTTCTGATTTTACAAAAGGAGCAACAGATTATGTTGATAGCTTGAATGGTTCGCCAACTATCATTTTGATCAATGGGCACCAGTTAACAGAATATATATATGATTTCGGATTGGGTCTCCAAACAGAAATGACATTTAAGGTAATGAAAATGGACAGTGATTATTGGGATTCAATGGAAGAAGACAAAAGCGACAAATAATTTTGCATCATTTCCTCCAGACTGGAATCGAGGCTGGTTTTTGACCCCCATCACGCGGTCGAACTCCACTTTTAGGAAGCGGACGAAGCGCCCGTTCTTCTCTCGTGGAATCTGGTGGAATTGCAGCACGCCGTACACCGCGTCGCGCGAGAGGTTGAACCGCTCCATCGCCTCCTTGACGGGGTAGTATTCGGCCTTGCTCTCCTCCGCGGTGCTCTTCGAGAGGTCGAAGTGTAGCTTCGAGTAGTAGATCTTTGCAGCCTGGGCGAACGAGAAGAAGTTTTGCCCCTCGGCAGCTTGTCGCGGTTGAAGTAATTCCTGCGCCCGCTTCAACTGAAGTCGGCGTTCCCGAATCCGCATACGATCTGGAAAGCACGTAAAAACAAAAGTCGCTGATATACAGCGACTTTATTCTAAATAGTTATGGTTGATTACGGCTGTTTACAAGCCGTCATTTGCCGACGCAGAAAAGCGTTGTAACTCGTTAATTTTCTGTTAGTTATAGCGTTAACCGATACCATAAAAAGACACGCTGTAAAGAGGCGGCAAAACCTTGTTTGACGCTTCATTTCAGGTGTCTGATATTCTCGGAAAAATGTAAAATTCGGGTTCGGAGTCCGAATTTTGGAGGTTCATTTCCCGCTCCGAACCGGGGATTCATCCGGGAAGAACGAGATCTTTTTTAAGCCTTGTTTTGGTGCTTTTTCAGAACCTCCACTCTGGATTCAAAGTGCTGTTTGCCCGACAAGGCTCGCTCCTCGGCTTTGCGTTGTCGGATGCGTCCGACCCAATCCGGTGCAATTTCAATCGAGACAATCCATACAACCTGCATGGAACAGTACAGCAGAATTTGCACGGGAAACGAAAACTGCGTTTCGGCAGGAAACAGCCAGTTGTACGTTGCCAAAGGGACGAATGCATTGACGATTAACATCAAGGCTTCTGTTTCTCGTTGCCGGCGTGTATATCCGAGGTGTTTCCAGGCGATCAGCATTAAAAGCACGTTGATCCCGAGCAATGTCCAAACGATTGGCCACGGCTTGATAACCGCTGTTTCCGGGTGCGAGTTCATGATGAACCAAGCCGGAATAACAGGGACCAGTCCGTTTATCAGCAGCGTGAAAACCTTGAAAGCCATCGTGAAGCCTATTTGCTCTTGAATCCAAAGTTAGGAAAATATTTCGAATTCTCGCTTTGTTTATGAAAATTGATGCCAATTTTTCTGATTGGCAAATTGTTTGTCGTTTACCTATCATCCCGACGGAGGCGATCGGTAAAGTACAGGTACAGGTAACACTGAAAAAGAATGTCTAACTTAAAACCGCAATTTGTTATGAGAAGTATCACAACATTCGATCTGCAGTATGCACACCGTTTCTACGGTTTTCAAGGAGAGGCTCAGTATCTCCACGGCCACACGGGACAGTTGACCATCGAGGTGGAGGATAGCATCGAGGCGGGCGTGAACATGGTTTACCCCTGCAACGAGATTCAGAAGGTAGCGTGGGACGTGCTCCGGAATTTCGACCATGCGCTGGTTCTGCGCGAGGATGACCCGCTGCTGCCGGCCGTTTTGGACGTCTACGAGAAGCAGGGCATCCGCAACGGACACCCGCAGAACAAGATGAAGGGCCCGGCCTTCAAGACGGAACTGGCCACGGCCTATCCCGATTGCCGTCTGGTAGTCACGAAGGAGACGCTGACGGTTGAGGGGATGATCAAGATTGTCTACGACCTGCTGAAGGATAAGCTCAACATTGCCAAGATCACCTTCACGAGCGGTGTGAATGCGGCCTCGGCGGAGTTCGTGACCAAGAACGACATCGACCGTTGCCCGCTGTGCGGCGTTGCACTCAACGAGGAGGGTGTATGTCCGAAGTGCGGGTATCGCAAGAAGAAGTAACCGTCACACACTGTGGATAGGGTAGTCGGGTCCCGATTTTCGGGACCCGACTTTTTTGTTTGATACCTTCTGGCCGGTTGCAGTGTTTCATGGTGAATATTGCTTAAATGGAAGATATTGATTATATTTGTAAGGAATACTATTTTATTTGTTTTGTGGTATAAATAGCATTTATGAATAATATGATAGCGTTTGATGTCTTAAATCCAGGTGAGGTGGCCATGCGGATTGCGGCGAGAGTCAAAGCTCGGAGATTGGAGCTGGATTTGACGCAGGAGGGTTTGGCTGTGAGAGCAGGAATCAAGTTCGCAACCTATCGCAAATTTGAGCAGACGGGAGAGATCTCATTGAAGGGGCTGCTCCAGATAGGCTTTGCCTTGAATGCTCTTTCGGAGTTCGACGCTCTTTTTGCGCAGAGGCAATATCAATCGCTCGATGAAGTCTTGAACGAGCAAAGTGTCACGCGTAAACGAGGCCGGAAAAATGAATAGCATCAAACAAATCGAAGTTCTTCTTGCGGATCGGTTGGTGGGTCGTCTGGCTCTGACCAAGGAGGGGTTGTGTGCATTTGAATATGCTCCCGATTGGCTCGGTTCGGGTTTCTCCATTTCTCCCTTTGAGTTGCCTTTGCGAAGCGGTGTTTTTATTGCCAAACCGCGTCCGTTTGAGGGAGGATTCGGTGTCTTCGATGATTGCCTGCCCGATGGATGGGGCCTCCTTATCCTGGATCGCTACTTGCAGCAAAAGGGAATCAATCCTCGCGCGCTTACTCTGCTGGATCGCCTCGCATTGGTTGGGTCATCGGGACGTGGGGCCCTGGAGTTTCGTCCGGATCATAGTGTCGTGACGCGACAGGATTATGCCGATTTCGAGAAGCTGGCATTGGAAGCAGAGCGGATATTGGACAGCGACGAATATAAGGGGGAAGGCATCGAGGAGTTTCAAGATCGTGGTGGCTCTCCGGGTGGCGCACGTCCCAAGATCTTCGCCCGTTATGAAGGCAAAGAGTGGCTGGTAAAGTTTCGAGCCAAGAGAGATCCGCAGAGTATTGGTGTGGATGAATACCGCTATTCGTTGCTTGCTAAAGAGTGCGGAATCGAAATGCCTGATACGCGGCTTTTCGAAGGCAAGTACTTCGGCGTGGAGCGTTTTGACCGAACGCCTCAAGGCAAGTTGCATGTTGTTAGCGTGGCTGGTCTTATCGGTGCTGATTATCGGTTGCCCAGTATCGACTACAAGCATATTTTTCAGGTGTGCGCCGTGCTGACGCATAGCGTAGCCGAATTGTGGAAAGTCTATCGACTGATGGTGTTCAATTATCTCATCGGCAACAAGGATGACCACGCTAAGAACTTCGCCTTTATTCATCGGGATGGCGATTGGCGTTTTGCTCCGGCCTATGACTTGTTGCCCAGCGATGGCATTAACGGTTTTCGCACGACCTCAATCAATGACAGTATCGAACCGACGAAAGACGATCTTTTGGCAGTGGTAGCAAAGGCTGGGTTGAATGAGCAAGAGGCGGATACAATGTTTGATAGGGTACGAGAGCGGGTTAGTAATAAGAGATAATTATAAAATAAGATCTGAACTCATTTAAAGAAATTACATAATCATGAGTGTTTTGGAACTACTACCGAATATTAATGTCGTAAAATCCACTAAGCTGGATAGTCGGTCAATATTGTTCCTAAAGACATTCCTTCCTGATAGTCTTGTTGATTGTCGTCAACTTCAAGAAGGTGGCACCTTGCCGAATATTGACGGTTATCTTGATGTCCTTTGCCCCGACGGAAGAGCACGAGAAAAAATTTCGGTTCAAGTCAAGCATCTTACATATCCGGAGAAAAAAGGGAAAGTGTATTATGATATTCCCATGTCGATCTATGCATATGCGGAACGGCATAGAGGCGAACTTGTCCTTTTTATAGCTTGCGATTATGACTCTCGCATATTCTATTGGCGGAATATTGATACGTCTGCTATCGAAGAGTTTAGAAATAAATCTGATCGTATCCGAACTAAGGCGAGATATTATTTTAAAGACAACGAAAAATGTGGTGAAAAGAATGTTGAAGCGACCATCGAGCTTTGGCGTCAGTTGTACAAACAGAAGATGGAGTCCATCAAGGATGATAAGTGTCTGGCAAACCGATTTGCTTCGCGGCAAAAAATGTACTTCAATGCCGTTTCTTCCGAGTTGCATGGGGTGAGAGACTCGCATATACCTCGACAC
>DWYP01000041.1 GCA_019118605.1 Candidatus Alistipes faecavium
TACAAGACCAACGCCACCGAACTGTTCCATGCCACGTTCGACTCGCTGGAGCGCTTCTGGGCGTCGCTGCCCCCGCAGGAGGACAGCGCCACAACCCTCGTGGAGCTCCCGTCGGACAACCATACGACCTATCAGTGGCCGCTGCCGCTGGGTGACACGGCGGTGCTGGCCGTGAAGAGCGACCTGGCCCGCGTCTCGCGGTTCGTGGTGTTCGACCGCCGCACGGGCCGGGAGCGTGTCGTATGCCACACCGGGCTGATCTCCACCCGCCCGTCGCTGTGGGGTGGCCGGGTCTGGTGGACCGAATACCGCCGCTCGACGCTCTTCGAACAGCGGGTCAACTCGCAACTCTGCTATATGGACCTTGCCGACGGGCGTCCCCGGACGTTCGCCCATGAACGGAAGGCCCTCTATGCCACGGCGACTGAAGAGGCCGTGGCGTGGGTCGAGTATGCGCCGGACGGCCGTTATTCGGTGGTCGTGCATCCCCGTGAGGGCGGCGAACAACGTCTGGCCACCCCCGACCGGTCGGAAATCCACGGCCTGGCATGGGACGACCGTACGCGGGCGTGGTATGTCCTGGTCACCGACGACAGCGGCATGTGGCTCGGGCGCATCGACGCCGAAGGGGTGCATCCGCTGACCCGCGGGGCCTACATCACGCTGTCGGACCTGCGCGCCGGGGATGGCCGGCTCTATTACGGTTCGATCGCCTCGGGGCTCGACGAGGCACACTGCTACGACCTGCTCTCCCGGCGTGAATACCGCATCACGACCTCTGCCTACGGGTCGTTCGACCCTTCGCCGGCCGGCGATACGGTGCTGTTGACGACCTACGACCGCCGGGGATATCGTCTCACGGCGCAGGCATTCGACCCCGGGAGCGCAACGGCGATGCCAGTAACGCCTTCGCGGCTTCCCGCCGACCGGGTCAACCCGCCCCGCCAGCGGTGGGAGGTGGTGAACCTCGATACGGTGCGCTATACGGAGGCCGACTCCGTGTCCCTTGCCGAACAGTTCCCGGCGAAACGTTACCGCAAGTTGCCACGGCTGGTCAATGTCCATAGCTGGATGCCCGTGGCGTTCAACCCCTTCTCCTTCACCGAAGAGCAGGTCATCGACTTCAACCTGGGCTTCACGCTGCTGTCGCAGAACCTCCTGTCGAATACCGAGGCCTACGCCTCCTACGGCTGGAACCGTCACGAGGGCTCGCTCTTCAACCTCGGCGTGCGCTACTTCGGCCTGGGCGTGCGTTTCGACCTCGACGCCTCCTACGGCGGCAACCAGCTCTTCTATGCGCTGGCCTCCTTCGACCCCGAGACGCAGACGCCGGTCTACCAGCCCATGCCGGCTCCCGACAAATACTATTCGCTGGGGCTGACGGCCACCTTGCCGCTCTATTTCCAGCGCGGTTACCACACGCGCCAGCTCTCGCTGTGGGGCGGGTGGAACTACTCCAACGGCATGGTCGCCGACCTGGGCAAGATCGAGTGGCAGAACGGCAGCATCCACAACATCCAGCGTATCGGCTTCAAGAAGGGGCTGCACAAGGTCTCGTTCGGGGCCGGATTTTCCGACCAGGTCCGCATGTCGCACCGCGACCTGGCCCCCCGCTGGGGATATGCGCTGACGGCCTCCTACACGTTCAACCCGACGAACACCAATTTCAGCGACCTGGTCGCCGTTTACGGGCACGGCTACCTGCCGGGCGTCGCCGCGCACCATTCGCTCTCGGTGGCCGCGACGTTCCAGACCTCGGTCGGCGGTTACAAGTTCCCGTCGGGCTATGCGCCCCTGAGCTACAAGTCCACGAGCCTCATCCCGCAGGGTTTCTCCTCCGCGGAGATCGTCTCGAACGACTACACGGCCGCCGAGGTGAACTACCAGCTGCCGGTGTGGTATCCCGAGGGCGGTATCGGTTCGATCCTCTACTTCAAGCGCGTGCGTGTGAATCTCGGCGGCGGCTATGCGCAGTTTCGCTGGCCGGCGGCCAGCGGCATGGAGTGGCGGCGCATCTGGTCGGCGGGCGGCGACGTGATCGTCGACCTCAATGTCTTCCGTCAGCCGGCCTCGGCCACCGCGACGCTCAAACTGTCGTGCTACCGCCCCTCGGACGGCGGCATGTGGTTCGGCGCATCGGTCGGATTGCCCTTTTGACCGATTTTGCAATATAATTTCGTATCTTCGCACTGTTAAAACTCCCGAATATGGCACAGCAATCTCCGAAAACGCATGATAAGAAACGGAACATTGACCCGAAAACGATCCGCTGGATTTGGGGCATCGTCTTCGCCCCGTTCGTTCTGGTGGCGTTGATGCTGCTGTTCACGGCATTGGGCGCCTTTGGTCGCATGCCGTCGTTCGAGGAGCTGGAGAACCCGCGCAGCAACCTCGCCACGGAGGTCTACTCCGAGGACGGGAAGGTCATCGGGTCGTTTTTCGTGCAGAACCGCTCCTACGTGCAGTACGAGGATCTTTTCCCGGCCGATTCGACGCTTCACATCCAGCTCGGCGGCCATGAGGTGCCGCCCGTCGTTGCGGCGTTGATCGCCACCGAGGACGTGCGGTTCCGCAGCCACTCGGGCATCGACATTCCCTCGCTGGCGCGCGTTGCCTTCAAGACGCTGCTGCTGCAGAACACCTCGCAGGGCGGCGGCTCGACCATCACGCAGCAGCTGGCCAAGAACCTCTTCCCGCGCGACACGGGCAACCGGGGACGCCTGGGACGGATGGCCAAGCTCGTCACGGCGAAGCTCAAAGAGTGGATCACAGCCCTCAAACTCGAATACAACTACACGAAGGAGGAGATCGCCGCCATGTACCTCAATACGGTGGAGTACGGCTCGAACGCCTACGGCATCAAGTCTGCGGCGCAGACCTTCTTCAACAAGGAGCCGCACGAGCTCAACGTGCAGGAGGCCGCGGTGCTTGTGGGCGTGGTGAACGCCCCGACGCGCTACTCCCCGGTGCGGAATCCCGACAACGCCCTTGCGCGGCGCAACCTCGTGCTGTCGCGCATGCGGAAGGCCGGGGCGCTGACGCGCGACGAATACGATTCGATTGCGGCCCTTCCGATCGTGCTCAACTACAAGCCGGTGTCGCACAACGAGGGCACGGCGACCTACTTCCGGGAGATGCTGCGCCTGGTGATGAATGCCGAGAAGCCGCGGCGCAACCAGTTCTATACCGAATGGGACTACGACCAGGCGGTCAAGGAGTACGAGGAGAACCCGATCTACGGCTGGTGCCACAAGAACCTCAAGGCCGACGGCACGCCCTATAACATCTACCGCGACGGACTGAAGATCTACACGACGATCAACTCGACGATGCAGGCCTACGCCGAGCAGGCGGTGCAGAAGCAGATGGAGCGGGTGATCCAGCCGGCGATGGACGCGCAGTACCGGGCGACGAAGGTGCTTTTCGTGGACGCCGACCGCGAGGAGCGCGAGCGCATCATGCGCCACGCCGTGCGCTATTCGGACCGCTACCGGGAGATGAAGCAGGCGGGCTTCAGCGAGAAGGAGATCAACGCCTCGTTCGACAAGCCGTGCGAGATGCGGGTCTTCACCTACAAGGGCGAGCGCGACACGCTGATGACCCCCCGCGACTCGATCCTCCACCACAAGCGCATCATGCGCGCCTCGATGGTGGCGATGGATCCCCGCACGGGCTACGTCCGGGCGTATGTCGGGGGCCCGAATTTCCGCTACTTCAAGTACGACATGGCCAAGCAGGGCAAGCGGCAGATCGGCTCGACGATCAAGCCCTTCGTCTATACGTTCGCCATCGACCACCTGGGCATGACGCCCTGTACGATGGTTCCGAACCTCCCGACGACCATCGAGACGGCCAACGGCACGGCCTGGTCGCCGAAGGAGGCCGGGAAGGTGGAGTACGACGGGGTGCCGCACCCGCTCATGTGGGGGCTTGCGCGCAGCCGCAACAACTATTCGGCGTGGATCATGAAGCAGGCCAAGCAGCCTGCGGCCGTCGCCGACTTCATCCACAACATGGGCATCCGGAGCTACATCGACCCTGTTCCGGCGTTGTGCGTGGGCTCCTCCGAGTCGAACGTCTATGAGCTGGTCAGCGCCTTCTCGACCTTTGCCAACGAGGGCGTGCATACCGATCCGATCTTCGTCACGCGCATCGAGGATCGTCAGGGCAACCTGATTTCGAGCTTCATTCCGCAGTCGCAGGACGCCATCAGCGAACGTACGGCCTACACCATGGTGACGATGCTTCAGAACGTCGTGAACGCCGGGACGGCCGGACGCCTGAAGTGGCAGTTCGGGCTCAATGACGTGGAGGTCGGCGGCAAGACGGGCACCTCGAACAAGAACCGCGACGCCTGGTTCATGTGCGTCACTCCGCGGCTGGTTGCCGGGGCGTGGGTCGGCGGCGAGGATCAGTCGGTGCACCTGCTGCGGGCGGGAGAGGGCAGCGTTGCGGCGCTTCCGATCGTCGGGGAGTTCCTCAAGAAGGTCTACGACGACGGGCGCCTGGGCGTGAGCCGCACGGATCAGTTCGTGCGCCCTCCGCAGATGCCGCGTTACGACTGCGACGAGGTTTCCGACAGCGGCGACCGGGCTTCGGAGCCGGGGATCGCCGAGGACGACGACTTCTTCGACTGACGCCCGGAGGCATGTCGGACAGCCGGAGGACGTCCCGCACCTCTCCGGCGGCGGGCTGCACGGCCTTCGGAGCCTTATCGCGGGGCGAATTTCGCGGCTTCGGGCCCCGAAGGGTTGTTTTTCCGCCGAAAATCCGTATTTTTGCCCGAACCGCATGGTTGCGAAGGTTTAGTCAGGTTAAACACATACATTTTTGAGCATGAAAATTGCCATCGTGGGCGCCAGCGGCGCCGTGGGTCAGGAATTCCTGAAGATTCTGGAAGAGCGCGATCTGAAGATCGACGAACTGCTGTTGTTCGGCTCCTCGCGGAGCGCGGGACGTACGTACCGCTTCCGCGGGAAGGAGATCGAGGTCAAGCTCCTGCAGCACAACGACGATTTCAAGGGGGTGGATTTCGCCCTCACCTCGGCCGGGGCCGGAACCTCGCGCGAATATGCCGCAACGATCACCAAACACGGCGCCGTGATGATCGACAACTCGAGCGCCTTCCGCATGGACGCCGATGTGCCCCTGGTTGTTCCGGAGGTCAACGCCGCCGACGCGAAGAACGCCCCGCGGCGGATCATCGCCAACCCCAACTGCACGACGATCCAGATGGTCGTGGCGTTGCAGGCCATCGAGAACCTCTCGCACATCCGCCGCGTGCACGTTTCGACCTATCAGTCGGCCAGCGGCGCCGGAGCATCGGCCATGGCCGAGCTGGTGGAGCAGTATGCCGAACTGGGCGCCGGCAAGGAGCCCAC
>DWYP01000042.1 GCA_019118605.1 Candidatus Alistipes faecavium
TACAAGACCAACGCCACCGAACTGTTCCATGCCACGTTCGACTCGCTGGAGCGCTTCTGGGCGTCGCTGCCCCCGCAGGAGGACAGCGCCACAACCCTCGTGGAGCTCCCGTCGGACAACCATACGACCTACCAGTGGCCGCTGCCGCTGGGCGACACGGCCGTCGTGGCGCTGAAGAGCGACCTTGCGCGCACGTCGCGCTTCGTGGCGCTCGACCGCCGCACGGGAGAGGAGCGGACGCTCGCACATACCGGACAGATCTCCACGCGCCCGACGCTCTCGGGCGGACGCCTCTGGTGGACCGAATACCGCCGCTCGGCGCTCTTCGAGCAGCGGGTCAACTCGCAGCTCTGCTACATGGATCTCGCCGACTGCCGCCCCCGAACCTTCGCGGGCGTGCGGCGCGCGCTCTATCCCACGGCCGCGGACGACGCCACGGCTTGGGTCGAATACGCCCCCGACGGCCGCTATACGGTCGTCGTGCGTCCGCGCGGCGGCGGGGAGCAGCGCCTGCCGACCCCCTTCCGCTCGGAGATCCACGGCCTGGCGTGGGACGACCTCACGCGGGCGTGGTACGTCCTGGTGACGGACGACAGCGGCATGTGGCTCGGGCGCATCGACTCCGAGGGGGTGCATCCGCTCACGCAGGGGGCCTACATCACCCTCTCGGATCTGCGGGCCGGGGCGGGCAGGCTCTACTACGGCTCGATCTCCTCGGGCCTCGACGAGGTGCACTGCTACGACCTCCTCGCGCGGCGCGAGTACCGCGTCACGACCTCGGCCTACGGGTCGTTCGACCCCGCGCCGGCGGGCGCCGACGTGCTGCTGACGACCTACGACCGCCTCGGATACCGCGTGGCGGCGCAGGCGTTCGACCCCGCGTCCGGCACGGCGGCGGAGGTGACCCCCTCGCGGCTTCCCGTGAACCGCGTGAACCCTCCGTGCAAGCGGTGGGATGTGGTGAACCTCGACACGGTGCGCTTCACGACCCCGGATTCCGCGGCGCTGGCTGCGGAGTATCCCTCGAAACGCTACCGCAAGCTGCCGCGGCTGATCAACGTCCACAGCTGGATGCCCCTGGCGTTCAATCCCTTCTCGCTGACCGACGAGCAGGTCATCGATCTCAACATGGGCTTCACGCTCATTTCGCAGAACCTCCTCTCGAACACCGAGGCATACGCCTCCTACGGATGGAACCGCCACGAAGGGTCGCTTCTGAACCTCGGGGTGCGCTACTACGGGCTGGGCGTGCGCTTCGACCTGGACGCCTCCTACGGGGGCAGCCAGCTCTTCTATTCGCTGGTCTCGTACGATCCCGAGACGCAGGAGCCGGTCTATCAGCCCATGCCGGCCCCCGACAAATACTATTCGCTGGGGCTGACCGCGACACTGCCGCTCTATTTCCAGCGGGGATATCACACGCGGCAGCTCTCGCTCTGGGGCGGGTGGAACTATTCGAACGGCATGGTCGCCGATCTGGGGAAGATCGAGTGGGAGAACGGCAGCATCCACAACATCCAGCGCATCGGCTTCCGCAAGGGGCTTCACAAGGTCTCGTTCGGCGCGGGCTTCTCGGATCAGGTGCGCATGGCGCACCGCGACCTCGCGCCCCGCTGGGGCTACACCCTCTCGGCTTCCTACACGTTCAATCCCGCGAATACCAACTTCAGCGACCTGATCGCCCTCTACGGGCACGGCTACCTCCCGGGCATCGCCCCGCACCATTCGCTGTCGGTGGCGGCGACTTACCAGACCTCGGTCGGGGGCTATAAGTTCCCTTCGGGATATGCGCCCCTGAGCTACAAGTCCGCGAGCCTCATCCCCCGGGGCTTCACCTCCGCGGAGATCGTCTCGAACGATTATACCGCCGCCTCGGTGAACTACCAGTTCCCGGCGTGGTATCCCGAGGGCGGCATCGGCTCGGTGCTCTACATCAAGCGGCTGCGGCTCAACGTCGGAGGCGACTACGCACAGTTCTACGGTCCGGGGCGCGCGGATCTGTCGTGGCAGCGCCTCTGGTCGGCGGGCGGCGACGTGATCCTGGACTTCAACCTTTTCCGCCAGCCGGCCTCGGCCACGGCGACGCTCAAGCTCTCCTGCTACCGGCCATCCGACGGCGGGGTATGGATCGGCGCGTCGCTGGGACTGCCGTTTTGACGTATTTGCAATATATTTCGTATCTTCGCACCGTAAAAACTCCGGAGTATGGCACAGCAACCGCAGAAACAACATAGGAAACCGGGCATCGACCCGCGCACGATCAAATGGATCTGGGGCATTGTCTTCGCCCCCTTTGCATTGGTGGCCGTGATGCTGCTGCTGACGGCGCTCGGGGTCTTCGGGCGCATGCCGTCGTTCGAGGAGCTGGAGAATCCGCGCAGCAACCTCGCCACGGAGATCTATTCCGAGGACGGCAAGGTCATCGGATCGTTTTTCGTGCAGAACCGCTCCTACGTGCAGTATGCGGATCTGTTTCCCGACGACTCGACGCTCCATATCCGGCTCGACGGGCATGAGGTGCCGCCGATCGTCGCGGCGCTGATCGCCACCGAGGACGTGCGTTTCCGCAGCCACTCGGGCGTGGACATTCCCTCGCTGGCGCGCGTGGCCTTCAAGACGCTGCTGCTGCAGAACACCTCGCAGGGCGGGGGCTCGACCATTACGCAGCAGCTGGCCAAGAACCTCTTCCCGCGCGACACGGCGCGCAACCGCGGGCGCGTGGCGCGGACGACGAAACTCGTGGTGTCGAAATTCAAGGAGTGGATCACGGCCATCAAGCTCGAATACAACTATACCAAGGAGGAGATCGCCGCGATGTACCTCAATACGGTGGAGTACGGCTCGAACGCCTACGGCATCAAGTCGGCGGCGCAGACCTTCTTCAACAAGGAGCCCCATGAACTCAACGTGCAGGAGGCGGCCGTGCTGGTCGGCGTGGTGAACGCCCCGACGCGCTATTCGCCGGTGCGGAACCCCGACAACGCCCTGGCGCGCCGCAACCTCGTGCTGTCGCGCATGGAGAAGGCCGGGGCGCTGACGCGCCACGAGTACGACTCGATTGCGGCGCTGCCGATCGTGCTCAACTACAAGCCGGTGTCGCACAATGAAGGTACGGCGACCTATTTCCGCGAAATGCTGCGTTTGGTCATGAGCGCCGAGAAGCCCCGTCGCAACCAGTTCTATAACGAGTGGGATTATGAACAGGCGATCAAGGAGTACGAGGAGAACCCGATCTACGGCTGGTGCCACAAAAATACCAAGGCCGACGGTACGCCCTACAACATCTACCGTGACGGGTTGAAGATCTACACGACGATCAACTCGACGATGCAGCGTTACGCCGAGGAGGCGTTGCAGAAGCAGATGGAGCGGGTCATCCAGCCGGCAATGGATGCGCAGTACCGGGCGACGAAGGTGCTGTTCGTGGATGCCTCGCGTGAGGAGCGCGACCGTATCATGCGCCATGCCATCCGTTACTCGGACCGCTACCGCGAGATGAAGAACGCGGGGTTCAGCGAGAAGGAGATCACGGCGTCGTTCGACAAACCGTGTTCGATGCGGGTATTTACCTACAAAGGCGAACGTGATACGCTGATGACGCCGCGCGACTCGATCCTCCACCACAAGCGCATCATGCGCGCCTCGATGGTGGCGATGGACCCCCGCACGGGCTACGTCAAGGCGTATGTCGGCGGGCCGAACTTCCGCTACTTCAAATACGACATGGCCAAGCAGGGCAAACGCCAGATCGGTTCAACGATCAAACCCTTCGTCTATACCTTTGCCATCGACCACCTGGGCATGACGCCCTGCACGATGGTCCCGAACCTTCCGACGACCATCGAGACGGCCAACGGTACGGCCTGGTCGCCGAAAGAGGCCGGCAAGGTCGAGTACGACGGCGTGCTGCACCCGTTGTGGTGGGGCCTGGCGCGCAGCCGCAACAACTACTCGGCCTGGATTATGAAGCAGGCCAAGCAGCCGGCCGCCGTTGCCGACTTCATCCACAACATGGGCATCCGCAGCTTCATCGACCCGGTGCCGGCCCTGTGCGTGGGCTCCTCGGAGTCGAACGTCTACGAACTGGTCAGCGCCTTCTCGACCTTTGCCAACGAAGGGGTGCATACCGATCCGATCTTTGTCACGCGCATCGAGGACCGTCAGGGCAACCTGATCTCGAGTTTTATCCCCCAGTCGCAGGACGCTATCAGCGAAGGCACGGCCTATACCATGCTGACGATGTTGCAGCGGGTGGTCAACGCCGGTACGGCGGGCCGTCTGAAGTGGCAGTTCGGCCTGAACGACATGGAGATCGGCGGCAAGACGGGGACCTCGAACAAGAACCGCGACGCCTGGTTCATGTGCGTGGCTCCGAAGCTGGTGGCCGGGGCGTGGGTCGGCGGCGAGGATCAGTCGGTGCACCTGCTGCGGGCCGGTGAGGGCAGCGTGGCGGCGCTGCCGATCGTGGGTGAGTTCCTCAAGAAGGTCTACGACGACGGGCGTCTGGGCGTCAGCCGTACGGATCGTTTCGTGCGTCCGCCGCAGGTGCCGCATTACGACTGCGACGAGGAGGCCGAACCTTCGGAGCGTACGTCCGAACCGGGAATTGCCGAAGACGACGACTTCTTCGACTGACGTCCTGACCGGACGGACGGTACTCGCGCTCCGAGATGCTGGGGGAAGGCCCTTTTCCGGGGCTTTTCAGCCTCCGAAGGGTTGTTTTTCCGGGGAAAATCACTATTTTTGTCCGAACCGTAAGTTTTTTAGGTCAAGTTAGGTTAAAACGATACTGAGAATGAAAATTGCCATCGTGGGCGCCAGCGGCGCCGTGGGTCAGGAGTTCCTGAAAATTCTGGAAGAGCGCGATCTGAAGATCGACGAATTGCTGTTGTTCGGCTCCGCACGGAGCGCCGGACGAAAGTACCGCTTCCGTGGTGAGGAGATTACGGTCAAGCTGTTGCAGCATAACGACGACTTCAAGGGTGTGGATTTTGCTCTCACGTCGGCCGGGGCCGGCACGTCGCGTGAGTTTGCCGAGACGATTACCAAACACGGAGCCGTGATGATCGACAACTCGAGTGCCTTCCGTATGGACGCCGACGTGCCCCTGGTAGTCCCGGAGGTCAACGCCGCCGATGCGAAGAGGGCCCCGCGGCGGATCATCGCCAACCCCAACTGTACGACGATCCAGATGGTCGTGGCGTTGCAAGCCATCGAGAACCTCTCGCACATCCGCCGCGTGCACGTTTCGACCTATCAGTCGGCCAGCGGCGCCGGAGCATCGGCCATGGCCGAGCTGGTGGAGCAGTATGCCGAACTGGGCGCCGGCAAGGAGCCCAC
>DWYP01000043.1 GCA_019118605.1 Candidatus Alistipes faecavium
CAGCTGATCGTCACCGAGCGTGAAGAGTTTATTGCCCGCACCAAGGGCACACGCGCCTTCCCGTGGCGTATCTTCGTCATCGCCGAGAATGACATCGAACTGGCCGACAACGACATGGTATACCGCCTGGCGGCCCCCTCGCGCGTGGAGGACACCTCGTGGATCCGCCCGGGCAAGGTGGCCTGGGACTGGTGGAACGACTGGAACATCTACGGAGTGGATTTCCGCGCGGGAATCAACAACCAGACCTACAAGTACTACATCGACTTCGCCGCCAAGCACGGCATCGAATACGTGATCCTCGACGAGGGGTGGGCCGTGAACAAGCAGGCCGACCTGTTCCAGGTGATCCCCGAGATCGACCTCGAGGAGCTGGTGGCATACGGACGCGAGCGCAACGTGGGCATCGTCCTCTGGGCGGGATACTATGCCGTGGAGCGCGACATGGAGCGCGTCTGCAAGCACTTCTCCGAGATGGGCGTCAAGGGCTTCAAGGTCGACTTCATGGATCGTGACGACCAGAAGATCGCCGACTTCGTCTACCGCCTGGCCGAGACCGCCGCGCGCTACCATCTGTTCATCGACCTGCACGGATTCCACAAACCCGACGGACTGCAGCGCACCTATCCCAACGTGCTCAACTTCGAGGGCGTCTTCGGACTCGAGCAGCTCAAGTGGAGCACCCAGGTCGACATGGTGACCTACGACGTCACGATCCCCTTCATCCGCATGCTCGCAGGGCCCATGGACTACACCCAGGGGGCCATGCGCAACGCCACGCGCGGCAACTACCGCGCCGTGAACTCCGAGGGCATGAGCCAGGGCACGCGCTGCCGCCAGCTGGCCGAATACGTCGTCTTCGAGTCGCCGTTCAACATGCTCTGCGACTCGCCGACGAACTACCTGCGCGAGGAGGAGTGCACGCGCTTCATCGCCGCCGTGCCGACCACCTGGGACGAGACCGTGGCCCTCGACGGACGCGTCGGGGAGTATATCTCCATCGCACGCCGCAAGGGCGACGTATGGTACGTCGGCGGCATGACCGACTGGTCGGCGCGCGACTTCACGCTCGACCTCGGATTCCTCCCCGAGGGGAACTTCTCGGCCGAGGTGTTCCGTGACGGAATCAACGCCGACCGCGCCGCCTGCGACTACAAGCGCGAGGTCGTGGAGGTGCCCGCCGACCGGAAAATGATCGTTAAGGCGGCTCCTGGAGGCGGTTTCGCCCTCCGCATCACCCGCAAATAGCACGAGATCCTTTTCAGGGCGGGCGGCTCCACCCGGGCCGCCCGCTCCGTTTCCGACCCGAAACCACTAAACTTCCGAACATGAAAAAACTGCTCTTCCCCGGCCTGCTGTGCGCCGCGCTGCTCTGCGCAGGGCCCCTTGCGGCGGCCGAGCCCGTCGAGATCATCGACATCCACACCGACGACGTCTCGCTGCTGCTCGCGGCGGCGCCCGACCAGGCGGTCTCGGTGCTCCACTTCGGAGGCCGCATCACGGACCCCGCGCCCCTGAAGGAATACCGCAGCGGCCGCTGGCCCGACTACGGCACCGAAAACCTCATCTATCCGACGATGGGCGAGCGCAACTTCCGCGAACCCGCCCTGCGCGTCACCCACGCCGACGGGGACCTGAACACCGAACTGCGCTACGTCTCGCACGAGAGCCGCACGCTCGCGGACGCCAACGTCACGCAGACTGTCGTGCGGATGAGCGACTGTGTGCAGGCGCTCGACGTCGAGCTTCGCTTCACGGCCTACGCCCGGGAGAACGTCATCTCCACGCACGCCGTGATCCGCAACCGTGAAAAGGGGCCCGTTATGCTGCACAGCTTCTATTCGTCGGCTCTGCCCCTCGAGGCCGAGAGCTACCTGCTCACGCACCTCTACGGCGCCTGGACGCGGGAGGCGCAGGTCGACCATACGCTGCTCACACACGGAACGAAGAGCATCCAGTCGACACGCGAGGTGCGCACGACGCACACCGAGAACCCCGCCTTCCTGCTCACGCTCGGGAGCCGGACCTTCAGCGAAGAGTACGGCGAGGTCGTGGCCGGAGCGCTGGCCTGGAGCGGCAACTTCCGCCTCAACTTCGAGATCGACGACTCCGACGTGCTGAACATCCTGGCAGGCGCCAACCCCTTCGGATCGGAATACCGGCTGGCAAAAGGAGAGTCGTTCACCACCCCCGAAATGATCTACACCCACTCGTATCGCGGAGCCGGGGGCGCAAGCCGCAACCTCCACGACTGGGCCCGCAACTACGGCATCTGGCACGGCGACACCTACGCCCCGACGCTGCTCAACAGCTGGGAGGGCGCCTATTTCGACTTCGACGCCCGGACGCTGACGGCGATGATCGACGACGCCGCGGCAATGGGGCTCGAGATGTTCGTGCTCGACGACGGGTGGTTCGGGAACAAGTACCCCCGCAACGACTCCCGGGCGGGTCTCGGAGACTGGGAGGTCAACCGTGCGAAGCTGCCCGAGGGGATCGACTACATCGCCTCCTACGCCCACGAAAAGGGGTTGAAGTTCGGAATATGGATCGAGCCCGAAATGGTCAACCCCAACAGCGAACTGGCGCACAAGCATCCCGACTGGGTCGTGCGCACGCCCAAGCGCGACGCCCCGCAGACGCGCACCCAATGGCTGCTCGACCTCTCGAACCCCGCCGTGCAGGATTTCGTCTTCGGGGTCTTCGACCGCACGATGCAGCTCTCCGACAAGATCGACTATATCAAGTGGGACGCCAACCGCAACGCCAACAACGTCGGCTCGGCATGGCTCCCGGCCGACGAACAGTCGCACTTCTGGATCGACTATGCCCAGGGATTCTACAAGGTGATGGAGCGCATCCGGGCGAAATATCCCGACGTGCTGATCCAGGCCTGTGCCTCGGGGGGCGGGCGCGTGGAGTACGGCGC
The DNA here is from genome assembly GCA_019118605.1 of Candidatus Alistipes faecavium. Taxonomy (GTDB): domain Bacteria; phylum Bacteroidota; class Bacteroidia; order Bacteroidales; family Rikenellaceae; genus Alistipes; species Alistipes faecavium. The sequence goes on from DWYP01000043.1 coordinate 2,930, forward strand.
CCTGCGCTACTTCAACGAGGTGTGGACGAGCGACAACACCGAGGCCCTCTCGCGGGCCCGCATCCAGTACGGCACGAGCCTCTTCTATCCCGCCTCGGTGATGGGTTCGCACGTCTCTATCGTCCCCAACCACCAGTCGGGCAACATCACGCCGATCAAGTTCCGCTTCGACATGGCCTGCGCCGGACGCCTCGGCATGGAGCTCCAGCCCAAGCAGATGACCGACCAGGAGAAGGACTTCGCACGCCAGGCCATCGCCAACTACAAGGAGTACCGCGACCTGGTGATGCACGGAGACCTCTACCGCCTCGGATCGCCCTACGACGAGAGCGGATGCTACGGACTGATGTACGTCGCCAAAGACCGCCGGCGCGCCGTGCTCTTCACCTACTGCCTGCGATACCAGGGGCGTACGCAGATCCCGAAGTTCCGCCTGCAGGGGCTCGACCCTGAAACGGAGTACTGCATCCGGGAGCTGAATGTCGACAAGCCCCGCTTCTGGTTCGACGGGAAAACGTTCCGCGGCGAACTGCTCCGCGAGGCGGGGATCAACCCCCAGCTCTCGAGGCTCTACGACAGCGGGGTCTTCCTGCTCGAGGCCCGATAGGGGCGGCAAAGCGCACCTCGACCGCCGGAATAGCCCCTTGTTCCGGCGGTCGCGTGTTGCGCAGCCCCGGGAAACCGCCTGCCGGACAACAAAATTTCTTCCCGAAGCGATTATATCGGGAGATTTGTGTACTTTTGTACGACAATTGAACACCAAGATGAAAAAGATCGGAATCCTGCTCTTGGCCCTGACGGCCTTTACCGCAGCCGGGGCACAGGAGCCTGACAAAGAGACGAAAAACATGACACCCCAAGAACTCATGCAGCTGGCGATCCGCCTTTCGGAAGAGAATGTGAAACAGGGAGGAGGCCCCTTCGGAGCCGTCATCGCCCGCAACGGCGAGGTCGTGGCGACGGGAACGAACCGCGTGACCCCCGACTGCGACCCGACGGCCCACGCCGAGGTGAGCGCCATACGCGCCGCCGCCCGGAAACTCGGGACCTTCGACCTGAGCGGATGCGAAATATACACCTCGTGCGAACCCTGCCCGATGTGCCTCGGGGCCATCTACTGGGCGCACCTCGACCGCATGTACTACGGAAACGACAAGCACGACGCCGCGAAAATCGGATTCGACGACGCCTTCATCTACGAGGAGCTCGCCCGCGACCCCTCCGAGCGGCGCCTGCGCATGCAGGAGCTGCTGCCCGACGAGGCGTTCCGCGCCTTCGAGATGTGGGAGCAGAAGAGCGACAAGGTCGAGTACTGATCCGCAGCCTCCGGAACACAAAGGATGTCGGGCCCCTTTTCCGAGGGGCCCGACATCCTTTTGTCTCCGCCGGCGCCGTCAGAAGGGCAGCGACATCTGGCCGATCTCGTGGTTGAACGTCACCCGGTGGTGGGGCGTCAGGCCGTATTCGCGGATCGCAAGGCGATGGTCACGCGTCGGGTAGCCCTTGTTCTTCGCCCACCCGTATTCGGGGAACTCCTCGCTGAGGCGCTCCATGTATTCGTCACGGTGGGTCTTGGCAAGCACCGAGGCCGCCGCGATGTCGGCATACGTCGCGTCGCCCTTGACGATGCAGCGGTAGGGAATCCCGAGCGTCGTGCGGAAGCGGTTTCCGTCGATGGCCAGGAACCCCGGGGCCGGGTCGAGGCGCGCCGCGGCCGCCGACATCCCCTCGAAGGAGGCATTGAGGATGTTGATCTCGTCGATCCGTGCCGCCGAAACCGCCTCCACGGCCCACGCCACCGCCTCGCGCTCGATGATCCCGCGCAGCCGTTCGCGCTGCCGCGCGGTCATCTGTTTCGAGTCGTTGAGCAGCGGGTCGTGGAAATCCGCAGGAAGGATGACGGCCGCCGCAAAGACGGGCCCGGCAAGGCATCCGCGTCCCGCTTCGTCGCATCCCGCCTCCAAAAGGGCCGTTTGATACTGATTTTTCAATAACATTCTGTAAAAATAGTTATTATTTCGGCTTTTTGATTACATTTGCCCAGGAAACAACCATTACATGAAAATCGACATCGCCCGGCAACCGCTGATTCCGGCCTTTCTGACTCTCGCAGCACTCGCTGCCGCGGCGATGTGGAACGCGGACGCCCCGAACGGACTCCCGCTCCCGATAACCCTCCCGTCCTCCGACGGAGCGCTCGCCATCACCCTTCCCGAGAACTGGCTCCTGCAATTCCAGGCTGCGCACCCCGAATGGTCGAAGTGGGTCGCCGGCATGCTGCTGCTCTTCGCAGGAACGCTTCTCGGAAGAACGGGCATCCGCTACAACCTCTACTCGGTCTCCACGTGCCTGACCATCCCCCTTTTCGGATGCCTGGTGAGCAATTTCGTCGCCGGGAACCGGTTCCTCACCGCCGCACTGGCCGCCGCACTGCTGACCCTTGCCTTCCGGAACTTCTGCCGGGCATTCTGCAACGGATTCGGGTTCGATGCCATCTTCCGGGCTTCGCTCTACCTGGGACTGCTGCCGCTGGTCAACCTCGCGTCGCTGCCGATGCTCCTCGTGCTGCCCCTGGCCATCGTCCTCTTCCGCCGCACGCTGCGCGAGGCAACAGTCGCCGTCGCCGGGCTCCTGCTTCCGGGACTCCTCGTCGCCTACCTCAACTGGGGAGCCGGAGGGGAGTTCCTGGCCCCGATCGTCACCACGGCAAAAGCCTTCGCCGAAGGCCGCATGCTGGCACTCTTCTCCACCCTGACGCTCCAGCAGCTCGCCGTCCTGGGCGGCATGCTCGTCCTCGACCTGCTGAGCGTGCTCTTCTTCCTTTCCGACATCTATGCCGTAGGCACCAAGGCCCGGCTCATCCTTATCTTTAATATCAGTATCCTGATTCTGTCGGCCGCCACACTGTGCGGCCCCGCAGCCGACCGGGGATCCCTGGCCATGCTGGCCGTACCCTCCGCCATCCTGTTGCCGTTCATGATGGTACGAACCCATCCTTCGGTCTCCCTCCTTTTCTATCTGCTGCTGTTGCTCTCCGCAACGCTCGGCGTGTTCCTCCAATAACCCCCGTTCAATAGGACAATCAGTTCGCAACACGCAAAAAACGGGTCTATTTTGATTGTTCACCCTAATTATACTATTTTTACTTGTATAATTACAATTTTTAATTATATATTTGAGCCTGAATAAAGGGAAAAGGCCCTTTGTTTGAAAAACCTTAATCACTATTCATCATGAAGAATTTTATGGATTCATCGACGCAACAACCGATGATCGTGAAGTACACCGAAACGCTTCACAACGGAATCCAATCCCAAGTCCTTTCGCGCTACGCCGTAGGATACATACTCCAGGGCACGAAATACATCTACGACGGAGATCAGCGCCAGGTGCTTACGCGCGGCACGGTCTTCTACCTGGGCATCGGCCACCACTATATCGAGAACTGTCCCGACAACAACCAGCCCTTCGAGCAGATCCTCTTCTATTACACGCCCGCCGACCTGCAGCGCATCCTGATGCACCTGAATATCGCCTACGGGCTGGACATTTCGAACAATCACTCGTGCGAAAAGTGCCGCAACGCAACCCACGTGGCCCTGCCCGCCTGGAACTCCCTGCGCAACTTTTTTGCCAGCACGAACGACGTGCTGCGCGACGAGGAGTTCCGCCACGACGGGGCTGCCGAGGACATCAAGATGACCGAACTGATCTATCTGATCGCCTCGCACGAGGACAACTGCATCAAGAGCAAGCTGGTGAGCAACATCGATACGGCGAAAAAGAACTTCGAGCAGACGATCTTCGCACACATTTTCAAGGATATACCGATCGAGGAGCTCGCGAAACTGACAAACCGCTCGCTCACTTCGTTCAAGAAGGAGTTCCGACGCCACTTCCAGATCCCGCCGCACAAATGGTTCATCCGCCAGCGGCTGATGCATTCGCGCCTGCTGCTGATTTCGACCTCGAAATCCATCTCCGAGATCGGAAACGAATGCGCCTTCCCCAACACGTCGCACTTCATCAAGCTCTTCAAGAAAGAGTATCAGATGACCCCGGCCACATACCGCCACCGCCATCTGGCCTCGGGACAGGATGCGGCCGCCGCGGAGGGGAAAGCCGCGGTAGCGATCCCGGCCGTCGAGCAGGCGATATAACGAAATACTTACTATTTCGGGGCATTTTAAAAAAATTTAATTACAAATCGTCGAGAATTCCGCCCGCAAAACAAAGAAATGATATAAAGAATTTGGTTTTTCATAAAATTAAAACTAACTTTGTACTACAAATGTGGGATTTCCCGCTCTCATTAACCTAACTAACCTAACCAGAGAGGCCCGATACCGTGACGGTATCAGGCCTCTTCTCTTGTATGAAACGGAAGGGAGCGGGCGGAGGAAGGCAACAGGGAAAGTAACAGGGAAAGTAACAGGGAAGGCCCCGGGCTTTCCCCGGGGCGGAAACCCTGAATCAGAGATAGCGGCCCCCGAGCCGCCGGGCCTGCGCCGCAAGCTGCGGGTCAGCCGCAAAATCCCGCAAACGCGGATCCGCAGCGCTGCAGGCCGCGAGCCGCCCGAGCAGATGATAGAAACGGACCCGCAGGAACCGCGCGGGAAGCGGTTTGCAGTCGTAACCGTACTCCTCGCCGTCGAGGGCCGCGAGGGCTGCGTCGCGCAGCGCCCGGCAGGCCCCGGCGGAGGATCCCAGAAGAAGGTAAAGGTCTGCGAGGCGCTCCAGCGCCAGGCTGCGCAGGAAAGCCCGTCCGTCGGCCCCGGCAGCCGGGACGCCGGGGAGCGGGTCGGGCGCCTCCGCGCGTGCGGAGGCCTCCCGGAGGATTTCACGACGCAGATCGGGAGCGAGGAAGAGGCTCTTCCCCCGCAGGCGGGCGACCAGGCGTCCCGACCGCGGGCAGGGTGGAGATTGTTTCATGGGCACAAAATTTCAAAAAAACGACATGAGTGAATTTCCCCGGACGCAGGCCGCTGTCCCCGGAGGCGGAAAATCCCCCGGAAACGGTCGCCGGACGACCGGGAAAGGTTCATGTGTCGCTATGAAATTTGCTTGAAATGAATCACATGCCGCAGAAACGGAATTATGCGTGACCCGGAAACGGGATGCGGGTCTGCACAGCAAAGATAGGTCAAATTTCCGCTCCTTCCAAAAAATCCGGACGCTTTCCGCACCCAACATTCGCCCCGCACCCCAGCACAATCATTGGGAAATCTCAATTATTTTTTCTATTTTTGCATCAATTGGAAAATAATGAACTTAAATGCCGAAGTTTCATGACAAGGTAGATGTATCGAAAAAACCCGGATGGCTGAAGATCCGCCTCCACCGGACTCCCGAATGGGCCGAAACGCAGCAAATCATCGAAAAACACCACCTGCACACGATTTGCAGCAGCGGGAAGTGTCCCAACAGGGCCGAATGCTGGAGCCGGAGAACCGCAACCTTCATGATTCTGGGAGACATCTGCACCCGGGGCTGCCGCTTCTGTGCCACGCGCACGGGGCATCCCGAAGCCCCCGATGCCACGGAACCGCAGCACATCGCCGAAAGCGTCGCGCTGATGAAACTGAGGTATGTCGTCGTCACTTCCGTTACGCGCGACGACCTTCCGGACGGCGGCGCCGCACACTGGGCCGCAACCGTGAAGGCGATCCGTACGGAAAATCCCGACGCCGCAATTGAGCTCCTTATTCCCGATTTCGACGCACGGCACGAACTGATCGACACGGTCGTGGCGTCGAAGCCCGACATCATCGGGCACAACATCGAAACCGTCGAACGACTGACCCCTCTGGTGCGCTCCCGGGCAAAGTACCGGACCAGCCTGGAGACCCTGCGCTACCTCAATAGCCGGGGCGCCGTAACGAAAAGCGGCCTGATGGTCGGACTCGGCGAAGACGATGCGGAAGTTTTACAGACCCTGCACGACCTGCGTGACGCGGGCGTGCGGATCGTAACGCTTGGACAGTACCTTCGGCCTACTCTGGAGCATTACCCCGTTGCGGCGTACATCTCTCCCGAAAAATTCGATTGGTACAGGCTCCAGGCGCTGGAGATGGGTTTCAGCTATTGCGCGAGCGCCCCGCTGGTACGCTCGTCGTACATGGCCGAAGAAGCCCTGCAAAGCGTGAAGAGTTTGCAGCGATGAGAGCCCATTGCCGAGACCTCGGCCTGATGGAGTACCGCTCCTGCTGGGAGTTGCAGCAAAAGCTGTTCGACGCCCTCGTGGAGAAGAAGCGCACGCGTCCCGCACAGCCGGAGACGAAGAGCGCCGAAAAGGCCTGCGCCGACACGGACGCCGGGACGGTGCTGCTGGTCGAGCACCCGCCGGTCTACACGCTCGGAAAGAGCGGACACGCCGAGAACCTGCTCGTAAGCCGCGAAGCCCTCGAGGCCGCCGGAGCGCAGTTCTTCCACATCGACCGCGGAGGCGACATCACCTTCCACGGCCCCGGGCAGCTGGTCGTCTATCCGATCCTCGACCTCGAACGCCTCGGAATCGGGCTGCGCGACTACATCGACGCCCTGGAGGAGGCCGTCATCCGCACGGTCGCCGAATACGGCATCGCCGCAGGCCGCATCGCCGGAGCCTCGGGAGTCTGGATCGACCCCGCAGGACGCCGTCCGCGGAAGATCTGCGCAATAGGAGTGCGATCTTCACGTTATGTAACCATGCACGGACTGGCGCTCAACGTCTCGACCGACCTCGGGTGGTTCTCGCGCATCAATCCCTGCGGGTTCACCGACCGCGGCGTGGCGTCGATCGCCTCCGAAACCGGGCGCGAAGTGCCTATGGACGACGTGAAAAAGCAAGTCGTGAAATTTTTAAGTGTGGAATTGAATGTTGAAATATATAAATAACCAAACGTATGCCTATAGAAAAACGCTGGGTCGTGAAGCCACAGGGCGACCCCGCGACGGCAGCCATGTTGGCTGCCGCTCTGCGGATCTCGCCCGTGCTGAGCAACCTGCTTGTACAGAGAGGCATAGACACTGTAGAGAAGGCGGAGAAGTTCTTTAAGCCCAGCCTCGCCGACCTGCACGATCCCTTCCTGATGAAGGATATGGACAAGGCGGTCGAACGGGTCGAGCGGGCCGTCGCGAACCGTGAGAAGATCATGGTTTACGGCGACTACGACGTCGACGGCTGCACGGCCGTTGCGCTGGTCTACAAGTTCCTGCGCCAGATCGGGCACAAAAACCTGATCTTCTACATCCCCGACCGCTATACCGAAGGATACGGCATCTCGGTCAAAGGGATCGATTTCGCGGCCCGCAAGGGCGTGAGCCTGATCATCGCACTCGACTGCGGAATCAAGGCCACGGAAAAGGTTGTCTATGCAACGTCGAAAGGCGTGGATTTCATCATCTGCGACCACCACCTCCCGGCCGAGGAGATTCCCCGTGCCGTAGCCGTTCTGGACCCCAAGCGGGTCGACTGCACCTACCCGTTCGACGA
>DWYP01000044.1 GCA_019118605.1 Candidatus Alistipes faecavium
TGACCTATTCGCAATTCATCGGCAAACTCAACGCCAAGGGCATCGTCCTCAACCGCAAGGTGCTGGCCGACCTGGCAATGAACGAGCCGAAGGCATTCGAGGCAATAGTTAACGCAGTTAAATAACCTTCCGAAAGAGGGTTGGCACGGCGGATACCCTTCGGGATCCGCCGTTTTTTCTTCCCCCCCCCGCCACACCGGCACAAACCCGATATCGCCCCATGAAGAGCTGGAAACAGACTTTCGCAATCATCTGGAGCGGACAGCTGGTCTCGATACTCAGCAGTTCGGTCGTCGCCTATGCGATCGTCTTCTGGATGAGCCTCGAAACCCGCTCCCCCGAAGTGCTCGCACTCTCGGCTATCTCGGGAATGCTCCCCCAGGCGCTCCTGGGCCTCTTCGTCGGAGTCTACGTCGACCGCTGGGACCGCAAGCGCACGATGATCCTCGCCGACTCGTTCATCGCACTCTGCACGTTGCTCCTCGCCGCGCTCTTCTGGCTCGGCGTGGCGGAACTCTGGCACGTCTACCTGCTCCTGGCATGCCGCTCCGTGGGCTCGGCATTCCACGTCCCGGCCATGCAGGCCTCGGTGCCGCTCCTGGCCCCCGCCTCGCAACTCACACGCATCGCCGGGGTCAACCAGATCATCTCCTCGGTCTCGGAGATCGCAGGGCCTGCCCTGGGCGCCCTGCTGCTCGGAATCACCTCCATCGGAAACATCCTCCTGCTGGACGTCCTCGGAGCCATCGTCGCCTGCACGACCCTGCTCTTCGTACGCATCCCCCGGCCCGAACCGGTTACGAAGCACCCGGGGCTCTGGTGCGAATTCCGCGAAGGGTTCGCCGCCATGCACGCCCGTCCGGGACTCGGCTGGTTCTTCGCCATCGCCATCGCCGTATGGTTCTTCATCATGCCCGTCGGGGTGCTCTTCCCCCTGATGTCGCTCAACCACTTCGGAGGCGGAACCTATGAAATGAGCCTCGTGGAGATCATCTGGGGAGGCGGCGCCCTGGCCGGAGGCGCCATCATGGGCGCCCGCACCTACCGCGTCAACCGCATCGTGCTGATCAACCTGATGTATCTGGTCGTCGGGCTGTCGTTCCTCCTCTCGGGGCTCCTGCCCCCCTCGGCCTTCTACTGGTTCGCAGCACTCACCGCCGCAGCCGGAGTCTCGAGCAGCGTCTTCAACGCCTCATTCATCTCCGTGCTCCAGACCCGCATTGAAGCCGGACTGCTCGGGCGCGTCCTGTCGCTCTACCGCAGCTTCGGGCTCCTGCCCTCGGTCATCGGACTGTTGAGCACGGGATTCCTCGCCCAGCGCGTGGGGCTCACCACCACCTTCATCCTGGCCGGAGCAATCATCTGCCTGCTCGGCATCGCGGCCTGCTGTATCCCCTCGGTCATGCGCATCGACGCGCAGAAGCCGCAGACATAGCGTCCCGTCCGGGCGGCCGAACGACAAAACAACAAAACGGCAAGGCGGGGAAGGATCTCGATCCTTCCCCGCCTTGCCATTCGGAGACCCTTCCCGGATCAGTTCGGGTAGACCGCCCCGTTGTAGGAGATCTTATAGGAATAGGTGTTGCCGCTGAGCGTCCACTCGTAGACGACCGTCGAAGAGGGGAAGATCGTCGGGCTGTACTCGGAGCTGTTCGTGAGCTGGCACGTCTGCGTTCCCTCGACGATCTGCATCCCGCTGTAGACCCCGCCCTCAAGCGTATAGCTGATCGTGAGCGGCGTGTTGAAGATCTCGTCGGCCGTGTACATCGTGGGGCCCGAGGCGCTGCCCGTCACATCGAACGTTTCGCCTGCGCAGCCGTTGTAGGTCAGCGACGCATCGGGAGCCTTCACGAGGAAGCTGCCCGACCAGTTCGAATAGATCGACGCCCCTTCGAAGTGGGTGCGGAAATTGCGGGCCTCCACCGAGAAGGAGCCGTTTCCGTCGCACGTGAGGCTCGTCGTCCCGCCGTCGAGAACAAGTTTCGTCGTCGACGAGGAGGTCGAGGAGGAAGAGGAGGTCGACACCGTGACATTCTCCATCTCGACAGTCCACATGCCGCCGTCGGCAAGCGACACGACACCGTTGGTGCGCACGAGCATGGAACCCGAAAGAATCAGGCCGAAAGCCTGCTCGGCTCCGTCGCTGAAGGTGATGCGGTAGCCGACGCCATCGACCGGGTCGACCCTGGTCATGCTGTTGAACAGCGCGGAGAGCACCTTGCGGTTCGAGGAGGTCACCTGACTGAGGTTCGCAAGGTCGTAGTCGGGATCCTGCGACAGGGCTTCGGAAACCAGCATCGCCACACGCATGCCGGCATTGGCCGGAAGCAGGGAGATGACATTCTGGTTCATGGCCATCTGATAGATGGTCACGCCCGGCATGACGGACTGCATTTCGCTCCAGGAGTCGTTGCCCTTGATGCAGCTCACGGAGGAGAGGGCCGTCGCGGCAACCAGCGCAAAAGTCAAAAACTTCTTCATATTCACAAAAATATAGGTTAATTATTCGTCAATACGTACAAACGCTCCCTATAAACGTTCCGCAGGGGCTTTTACTGCGTGCGCAACGGAAAAAAATTTTTTTCGGGCCCGTTCCACCGCCGCAACACGGAGAAACTGAGCGCCGTCGGACCGGAAGACATGCCGCCGCAAAGGTAAAACTTTTTTCGTCCCCGGGCAACGATTTGGACTTTTCGCCGCAATTTCGTATCTTTATTCCAGGTTACAACGGACCTCAACATGAACAGACACTCATTAACAGCTCTCTTGCTTATGTCCATACTCTCACTCTTCGGCTGCGGCCGCACGAAAGCCCCCGAATATCCGTCCGATACGATCACCGCACGCAACGGAACCGAATTCACCCTGACATTCTTCAAGCACGCCTCGCTGTCGATCGCCGTGGGCGACAAATACATCTATGTCGACCCCGTGAGCGCCAACGCCGACTACGCCGCGCTGCCGAAGGCCGATATCGTGCTCGTGACCCATTCGCATTACGACCATCTGGACATCGCCGCCGTGGAGAAGATCCTCACCCCTTCGACGGAGATCCTCTGCGACCGCACCTCGGCCGAGGCCTTCGAGATGAACTGCTACACGATGCGCCCGGGAAGCGTCGCCACGCCCCGCGACTACGTGAAGGTCGAGGCCACGCCCGCATACAACACCTCGCAGGGACACCTGCAGTTCCACCCCAAGACGCGCGAGGACTGCGGATACATCCTCACCATCGGAGGCACGCGCATCTACATCGCCGGAGACACCGAGCCGACGCCCGACATGAAACTGCTCAAGGATATCGACATCGCCTTCCTGCCCGTGAACCAGCCCTACACGATGACCGTCGACCAGGCCGTCGAGGCCGTGAAGACGATCCGCCCGGCGATCTTCTACCCCTACCACTACGGAGAGGTCGAGGAGAAGACCGACATCGACCGCCTGGTGCGCGAACTGGAGGGCGTAACCGAAGTCCGCGTCCGCCCGATGGAATAGGATTCCGCCCGGGAGAAAAGGATTTTTCCAAGGGACAAGATTCCGCCCGGGAAATAGGATCCCATCCGAGAAAATAGGATCCCATCCGAAAGAATAAGATTCCGCCCGAGCGGGAAAACAAGGGTGCGCGACGGCAGGGCCCGGCCTCTTCGAGAGGCCCACATACAACGACACTCCGGCCTCTTCGAGAGACCTACATACAACGACACCCCGGTCTCTGCAAGGAGACCGGGGTGTTTTCCGTTCCGGAGCGTTACCCGCGCAAGGGAGCTATGCGCGCTTCCCGCGTTCGACCAGGCGCTCCACCACGAAGGCCACGATCAGTCCCAGGCCGCCGAAACCGAGCACCGAACCGCCATAAACCGTCCCCTGGGCATAATAGTTTCCCGCGCAGTCGCCCACGTACCAGTAGCCGAAAAGCAATCCGGCACCGAGGCCCAGCAGCAGACACCCCAGGCGCAGCGCCACCGACGAAAAACCCTGCGGGCTGTCCGCCGCGCCGCCACGGCCAAGGCGCAGCCCCAGCGGCACGTTCTTCAGGTAGTCGATCAGCTCCCCCGGATCGAGTTTCTCGATGATGTTGAGCCGCTCGCGGCGGCAGATAATCAGTTCGAAGAATTTGTAAATACCCAGCGTGATCATCCCGACCACCAGCGGAACCACAATAAAATCCAACATGATCCGATTCGTTTTTAATGGTTACAAATTATTTTATACGTTCGTTATTTGCGATCTTTGCCCTTTAGACGCCGGAGGCGCAAAATGGTTACAGAAAACGGCGATTTTCCCCGCCCGGTGTAACCTTTCCCGGCCGAAGGCGTCTAACGAAGTGCCATGCAGACCGAAGAACAGGAACTGATCCGACGCATCCTCCACGGAGAGACCGACCTCTTCGCGCAGCTGGCCGACCGCTACGGACGGATGATCTTCGCACTCGTCGTGCGGATCGTCGGGCGCCGCGAGGAGGCCGAGGAGGTGACGCAGGACGTCTTCCTGAAGGCCTTCCGGCAGCTCGGGAACTTCGCCGGGAGGAGCAGTTTCCAGACGTGGCTCTACCGCATCGCCTGCAACACGGCCGTCTCGCACGTCCGGCGCACGCAGCCCCGGAGCATGGAGATCGACGAACGGCGCCTCGCCGTGCTGCCCGACGAGGAGGCGGACCGGCTGGAGGAGTGGACGGAGCGCCAGGAGCGGCTCGACGCCCTGACGCGCGCCATCGGACGCCTCGACCCCGAAGAGCGCGTGCTGGTCACCCTCTTCTATTACGAGGAGCGTTCCGTGGCCGAATGCGCAGCGATCACCGCCCTCTCGGAGAGCAACGTCAAGGTTCGCCTGCACCGCATCCGGAAAAAACTGTATGTAATGGTAACCGCACAGAGAGATGAAACGTAGTGAAGCCATCCGCCGGGCCGTCGGGCAACTCCCGGTCTCCGAACCGCCCGCCGACCTTACGGCACGGATCATGGTACGCCTGCAGCGTGCCGAGCGGCGCCGCCGACGCATCGAGGCGCTGCTCGCCGGAACATGTACCGCGGCATGCGTGGCGGGCCTCGCCGCCGTGGCCCGCTGGGCCTTTGCACGGGGTGCGGAGGCGGCCGGGACGTTCACCCCACCCGGGGAGAGTGTCTGGAACCGGCTCCGGATCGACATCTCCCTTCCGGCGTTCCCGGCGGAGGACGCGGCGCTGTGGAAGGTCTGGGCGCTGTTGGCTGCCGCGGGGCTCATACTGCTGGCCGCCGACCTGCTCATCCGCCGCCGGATCGCCTCCCTGCGCAAATAGCGCGGCGGGCAGGAGGGGCATGGAGGGGAGAGAAGCGCCGCACAAACAGGCAGGCACCGCACAAAAATACGGGGAGCGTTCCGGCATCGGAACGCTCCCCGCTGGCATTCGGCCACCCGGGCGGGATTACTTCTTCGCCTCGCTCTTTTCCCCGGCGGCGGCCTTCGGCTCGGCCTTTACCTTGAGCGTGGCAAAGCCCTTGACGATGTTCTCGTCGCTGTTCTTCGAGGCGTCGTAGACGACCGTCACCTCCTTCTTCGCGAGGTCGACCTGCACGTCCTTGATGCCCTTTCCGAGCGACGGCACGTTGTTCATGATCTTCTGCACGCAGTGCTCGCAGTCGATGTCGGTCACGAAGACCGTCGTCACGTTCTTCTTCGTCGCGGGTTTCTCCGCAGCCACGGTGATGCCGGCGCCCATCACAAGGGCCAGGCACAGAATCAGGATCTTTTTCATAGCGGTTTTTTTATTTCAGGTTTTTCGGTTTTTCAAATGGATGGTTTTATATCGGCAGGCGGCTAATAGATATTGAGTCGCATGTCGGTTTCCCGCAAGCCTCCCTTTTCAAAGGGAGGTTTGGAGGGATTGTCTGCTCCCGGTTTATATCGGCAGGCGGCCAATAAATATTCAGCCGCATGCCGGTTTCCCGCAAGCCTCCCTTTTCAAAGGGAGGTTTGGAGGGATTGTCTGCATCAGGGTTTTATATCGGCAGGCGGCTAATAAATATTGAGCCGCATGCCGATATAAAACTTGCGACCCATCAGCGGTCCCCAGACATTCATCGAGTTGAAATGGTAGTCGTAGGGATTCTGCGCATTCAGGATCGGGTCCTTCTGCATGTAGTCGGCGATGTTCTCGCAGCCCACGTAGATGTCGAACTTCCCGACCTTGCGGCTCACCTGCGCGTAGAACATCGGGTAACGCGGCGAATAGTAGCTGTCCTCGAGGTTGCCCGTCTGCGAAGGAATACGCGCACGGCCGTTGAGCTGCGCCGTGGCGTCGAAGACCCAGCGGCGGAACTTCGTGGCATACTGGATGTTGAGAAGCGTCTTGTACTCGCTCACCAGCGGCCGCTCGACACGCGCCGACGATCCGTCGGCACGGCGGATGGTCATCTCGCTGTCCGTATAGCGGAACGTGGCGAAGATGTCCAGCCGCTCAACGGGCGACCACGAGAAGTCGACCTGGTAGGTGTCGGTGAACGAGCGTCCGTCGGTGTCGTAGAAGACGATGCGGTCGGCGAACATCTCCTGGTCGGTGACCACCGAGTTGTAGAACTGCGTGCGGAAGTAGTCGAAACTCAGCGTCGCGTCGTCGGGCTCCACGAGACCGAAGGTCTGCGTGAGGCTCCCGCCCACCGTGAGGGCCTTCTCCATGCGGTCGATGTCGCTGAAATCCACGACCGTCAGCTGCCCGTCGCGGAACGCCACGGGCTGGATCGCACGCCCGGTGGCCAGCACGCCGATGTTGTCGGTCAGCAGGTTCGTCGAGCGGTAGCCCAGGCCCGCCGAGGCACGGAGCGTCGTCGAGGGGGTGATGTTCCACTTCAAGTGCCCGCGGGGCGTGACGAAAAAGCGGTCGAAATAGCGGTTGTAGTCGCCGCGCAGGCCCGCAACGACCGAGAACTTGTCCTTGATCGAATAGGTGTATTCGGCGTATGCCCCGGCCTCCTGCTCGTCGCGGTCGAGGTCGTAGTCGGCGGCAGCGAAGGCCTCGATCCACGGCGTGCGGTTGAGAAGCCCCTCGCGGTAGGAGTCCAGGTGGGCCTGCAGACCGACGATCAGCGACGAACGGTAGGTGAAGTAGTGGTTGTACATCAGATTCAACGCCAGGGAGTTCTGGTTCCCGTCGTAGTCGTTGAGCCCGAAGTAGGCCTCCTCGCTGAAGTGGTCGAAGTCGGCGACGAACGCCAGGTTCGAACGCATCTCGTCCTGCTCGTCGGCATCGTAGACGGCCGGACCCACGGGCATGCCGATCTTGAAGTAGCCGTTGGCGTTGCGGTTGCGGATGTGCGAGCCGTAGAGGGGCATCGTCTCCCCGGTCTGCTCCCAGTCCCAGTCGCGCGTCATCGCCTCGCGCATGGCCGCGGTATTCTTGTAGTCGAGCATGCCGCCCAGGCGGTTCTCCTGCACGAACTTCCAGCCCCAGCGGATCTGCGTGCCGTTGTCGGCGGCATAGAGCCATTTGTTGGCCACGTTGATCTGATCCGAGAGCGGAAGGTCGCGGAAGCCGTCGTCGTTGTGGTCCATCTTGCGCACGTCGGTGTCCATCGAACCGTGGAGCAGGATGACGCTCGAGAGCTTCTTGTCACGGCTCACCGGGAAGGCCGACGAGAGGTTCACCTCGGGGCGGAGCTCGTCGTCGAGGTAGAGGTTCAGGAAGAGCCGCTCGTCGTCGGTAGGCTTGCGGTGCTCGAGGTTGATCTGTCCGGTGATGGCCTCGTGTCCGGCGGTAACCGACGCCACGCCCTTCGACACCTGGATCGAGTTGAGCCACATGCCCGGCGTATAGCTCAGTCCGTAGGGGGAGCTCAGGCCCCGCATGATCGGGCGGTTCTCGTCGAGGATCTGCGTGTAGGTGCCGGCAAGTCCCAGCATCTTGATCTGACGTGCCCCGGAGATGGCGTCGCTGTAGCCCACGGTTACCGACGCGGAGTTCTCGAACGATTCGGCGAGGTTGCAGCAGGCCATTTTGCAGAGTCCCGCGAAGGAGATCATCTCGCCCTTGACGATGCCGTCGCGCTTGACGAAGTTGCCGCTCATGGCGCCCTCGACGACGACATCCTCGAGCGCAACCCCTTCGGCGCGCAGGGCGAATTCGGCGCGCGCGGCGCCGCTCTCCACGCGGAGCGTGTCGTTGACATAGCCCAGGTAGGAGGCCACGAGGAGGTCGTAGCCCTTGACGCGGTGTACGAGGAATGCGCCCTCGGCATCGGTGCTGGCACCGATGGTCGTACCGGCCCAGTAGACCGAAGCCCCGACGAGCGGCTGGTTGTCGGCGTCGCGCACCACACCGCGCAGGTCCTGTGCACGAAGCGCTCCGCACCCCACGAGTGCGGAGGATAACATGAAGAGTTTCAGAATTTTCATTGGTATTCCGTCATTTGGTATAAAACTGATTGCAGACCGCGGCGCATGGCTGCGGTCTCGAAGCGGGTTTTATACCAGGACGGGAGGGGCGCGGAGTCCCACGGCCTCGCGGACGCCTTCCAGCGGAACGGGGTCGCGCCGCGGGGCGGGAGAGCGGCGCAGGGCCGGGACATGGGCCGGACACGGGCATTCGGCCGCCATCGAGGGCGGAAGAAGGTATACGGCGCAACGGACGTATTTCTCGCTGTCGTCGGAGTGCGACGAGGTGTAGAGTACGATTTCGGTCGAATGGTGGAAGCTGCAGCACGGGGCGCGCAGGTCGCTGTCGGCAGGCTGCGTATGGGACGGGAGCTGGCAGTGCCGGCAGCAGAGGTGCTGCTGCTCGGTGCGGGCCCGCATCGCCACGCATTTGCACGTCACGGAGGCCACGGCGGGTGCCACCGTGGCGAAAAGGTATGCTGCAAGCAGCAGCAGCGATATGACGAATCGTCGGGTTTTCATCTCTGCTTCGGAGCCGCCGGATGCTGCCGCGGGCCGATGTCGCCCCGGGGGTTCCGCATATGGCATGGCGGGCGCCCCGCCCGCCGGACGCAAATATATGAAAAATTCTCCAATCCGCCCAATTTTTTCTACCTTTGTGAATATGGAAACCGCACAGGACAAGATTTTCGAAACCCTCCGCCGATACTGGGGATTCAACGCCTTCCGCCCGGCACAGGAGCGGATCATCCGTGCGGTGCTCGACGGACGCGACACCCTGGCCCTGATGCCCACCGGCGGCGGGAAGTCGCTCACCTACCAGATCCCCGGGCTCGTGCGCGAGGGAATCTGTCTGGTCGTCACACCCCTCATCGCCCTGATGAAGGATCAGGTCGACAGGCTCCGCGCCCGCGGCATCCGCGCCGTGGCAATCCATTCGGGGCTCTCCCCGCGGCAGATCGACATCGCCCTCGACAATTGCGTATACGGCGACGTGAAATTCCTCTACGTGGCCCCCGAGCGGCTCGCTACGGAGGTCTTCCGCCTGCGCGTCCGCAGGATGAACGTCTCGCTGCTGGCCGTCGACGAGGCCCACTGCATCTCGCAGTGGGGATACGACTTCCGGCCCTCGTACCTGCGCATCGCCGAACTGCGCGAACACATCCCCGATGTCCCGGTGCTGGCGCTCACCGCCTCGGCCACGCCGAAGGTCGCCCAGGACATCATGTACCACCTGCACTTCGCCGAACCCCATATCATCCGCAGCAGCTTCGCACGCCCCAACCTCTCGTACAGCGTCCGCCGCACCGACGACAAGAACGGGCAGCTGCTGCGTCTGGTGCGCAACGTCCCCGGCTCGGGAATCGTCTACATGCGCACGCGCGAGGGCACGGAGCAGGTCGCAGACTTCCTCCAGCGGGAGGGCATTACGGCCGCAGCCTACCACGGCGGGCTCGGGCATGCCGAACGGTCGCTGCGACAGGAAGAGTGGCTCGCGGGAAAAACGCGCGTGATGGTGGCCACGAACGCATTCGGCATGGGCATCGACAAGGCCGACGTGCGCTTCGTCGTGCATTACGCCCTGTGCGACTCGCTGGAGAGCTACTATCAGGAGGCCGGGCGTGCAGGGCGCGACGGCCTGCGCGCCTATGCCCTGCTGCTGGTCGCCTCCGACGACAGCGACCGCATCCGCCGCCGCTTCGACCAGGAGTTCCCGCCCCTGGAGAAGGTCAAGGAGATCTACGAATCGGTATGCTCCTACCTGCAGGTCGGAATCGGCGACGGCGGAGGAGCCTCGTTCCTGTTCAACATCCACGACTTCTGCGCCCGCTTCAAACTCTACTCCGGGACGGTGCAGAGCGCCCTGAAGCTCCTGCAGCAGAACGGATACCTCACGCTCACCGACGCCCAGGACAACCCCGCGCGGGTGATGTTCTGCGTCAGCCGCGACGACCTCTACCGCCTGCGGCTCAAGCGCGACGAACTCGACCCCTTCATCCGCACGCTGCTGCGCCTCTACAACGGCGTCTTCACCGACTTCCGGCCCATCGACGAGGGGGAGCTCGCCACATGGAGCGGCTATACGGTCGAGAAGGTCAAGGAGCTGCTCAAGAGGCTGTGGCAGCTGCGCGTGATCCGCTACATCCCCTCGAACCGCTCGCCGATCCTCTACCTGAACGAGGAGCGTCTGCCCCGGGAGGATCTCTACATCGCCCCGGAGACCTACCGCCGCCGCAAGGAGCTCATGCACGAGCGCTTCGAGCAGATGATCGCCTATGCCGCCAACGCTTCGCAGTGCCGCAGCGCCGCGCTGCAGCGCTACTTCGGCGAGGAGGAGCCCGTCCCGTGCGGGATCTGCGACGTCTGCCTGGCCCGCAGGCGCGCGGCGAAAGCCGGAGCCGCCGCGGCTCCCGCGGCTCCCGGCGACGGGGATCCGCTGCGCAGGGAGTTGCTGCAAAGGCTTGCCGACGGGCCCCTCGAACCGCGCGATCTGGCCCTCGACACCGCGGGATCCCCCGAGCGGATCGCCGCCCTGCTGCGCCGTCTGCTCGACGAAGGCACCCTCCGCACACGGCCCGACGGCCGTATCGAACGCACGGATTCAGCGGCCCCGGGTGCAAAATAGTCGGACTGCGGCGGGGGATTCTGAAACTTTTTGCGTAATTTTGCGGGAACAACATCCCCGGATGACGACCACCAATTCATTCATAGACAAAATCAGCAACGAGCAGACCGCTCAGCTCCCGGCCATCGAATTCCGGGGCGAAATCCGCATCGTCGACAACGAGCGCGACATCGCCGCGGCCTGCAAGCGTCTCGCCGAGGAGCCCGTCATCGGGTTCGACACCGAGACACGCCCCTCGTTCCGCCCGGGCGTGACGTTCCGCGTCTCGCTGCTCCAGCTCTCCACACCGGAGGTCTGCTACCTCTTCCGGCTCAACAAGATTCCTCTTGCGAAGCCCATCCTGCAGCTGCTCGAAAACGCCCGGGTGCTGAAGATCGGCGCCGACGTCGCCGGCGACCTGCGCTCGCTGCGCCAGATCCGCCACTTCCGCGACGAGGGGTTCGTCGACCTGCAGGCCATCGCCCCGCAATGGGGCATCGAGGAGAAGAGCCTGCGCAAACTCTCGGCCATCGTCCTCGGACAAAGGGTCTCCAAGGCCCAGCGCCTGAGCAACTGGGAAGCCGCGACGCTCACCGACAAGCAGCGCATCTACGCCGCAACCGACGCCTGGGTCTGCATCCGCATCTACGACAAACTGCTGCACACGCCGAAAAAAAAGAAACGCCCATGATACCGCAAATCGTTCTGCGCAAAGGAAAGGAGGAGTCGCTCCTGCGCCGCCATCCGTGGATCTTCTCCGGAGCCATCGACCACATCCGCGCCGAAGAGGAGGAGGACTTCGCCGAAGGTGCCCTGGTCGAGGTCTACACCCATCAGGGCGAGTTCATCGCCCAGGGGCACTATCAGGCCGGATCGATCGCCGTGCGCGTGCTTTCGTTCGAGCGCGGGCCGATCGACCAGGCGTGGTGGAACCGCCGCATCGCCGTGGCATACGACATCCGCCGCACGCTCCGACTCACGGACAACCCCCGGACAACCTGCTACCGCCTCGTGCACGGCGAAGGCGACGCCCTGCCCGGGCTGGTGGTCGACATCTACGGATCGACGGCCGTCGTGCAGTGCCACTCGGTGGGCATGTACCGCGCACGGATGGAGATCGCACAGGCACTGCACGAAGTGTACGGAGACCGCCTGACGTCCATCTACGACAAGTCGTCGCAGACGCTCCCCTACAAGGCCCATGTCGGGGCCGTGGACGGGTATCTGCGGGGGCATGCCGAAAACCCCGCGCAGGAGGTGCTCGAAAACGGCGAACGCTTCCTGGTAAACTGGGAGGAGGGGCAGAAGACCGGGTTCTTCCTCGACCAGCGCGAAAACCGCGAGCTCGTGAAGCGCTATGCCGCGGGCCGCACGGTGCTCAACACCTTCTGCTACACCGGAGGGTTTTCGGTCTACGCCCTTGCAGGCGGGGCCCGGGAGGTCTGCTCGGTAGACTCCTCGGAGCGTGCCGTGGCCCTGGCCTCGGAGAACATGCGGCTCAACTTCCCCGACACGGACGCTCACACGGAGGTCGTGGCCGACGCCGTGGAGTACCTGCGCGAGATCGGCGACCGCTACGACC
This sequence comes from Candidatus Alistipes faecavium, assembly GCA_019118605.1. Taxonomy (GTDB): domain Bacteria; phylum Bacteroidota; class Bacteroidia; order Bacteroidales; family Rikenellaceae; genus Alistipes; species Alistipes faecavium. The sequence goes on from DWYP01000044.1 coordinate 12,531, forward strand.
TGATCATCCTCGACCCCCCGGCCTTCGCCAAGCACCACAAAGTCCTCGGGAACGCCATGCAGGGATACAAGAGGCTGAATGCCCGGGCGCTGTCGCAGATCCGCCCCGGCGGCATCCTCTTCACCTTCTCCTGCTCGCAGGCCGTATCGCGGGAGCTCTTCCGCACGACGGTATTCTCCGCCGCAGCAATCGCCGGGCGCAAAGTCCGCATCCTGCACCAGCTTTCGCAGCCCGCCGACCACCCGATCAACATCTACCACCCCGAGGGCGAATACCTCAAGGGACTGGTACTCTACGTCGAATAAAACCCGAAAAACCATGAAACGACTGCTGACCACTACCCTGCTCGCACTCGCGACCGCCGCAACAGCCGCCGCGCAGAGCCGCATCGAGACCTTCACGCTCCACAGCGAAATCCTCAACGCCGACAAGACCTGCACGGTCTACCTCCCCGACGGATACGACCGCTCGGAGCAGGACTATCCGGTGCTCTACCTGCTGCACGGAGCCAGCGACACCCACACCGCGTGGGTCGAGAAGGGGAACATGCGGCAGATCGCCGACGAGGCTTTCGCCGCAGGCACCGCCCGGGCGATGATCGTCGTGATGCCCGATGCTTCGGGCGAAGGGCCGAACCACACCGGACTGCACATGGGGTATTTCGACGTCCCCGGCTGGGAGTACGAACGCTTCTTCTTCGAGGAGTTCATGCCCGGCATCGAAAACCGCTACCGCATCCTCGCGGACAAGCAGCACCGCGCCATCTCGGGACTTTCGATGGGCGGAGGCGGCACGGCGGCCTATGCCTTCCACCACCCCGAGCTCTTCAGCTCCGCCTGCCCGATGAGCGCGCTGCTGGACGACATCTCCGGATCGAATGATCCCGCCGACACCTTCCACCGCTCCGTGCGCGACAACTCTCCGGTGAGGATGCTCCGCGGAATGTCCGACGAACAGATCAAACCCCTGCGCACAGTCCGCTGGTGGGTCGACTGCGGCGACGACGACTTCCTCTGGCGCTGCAACGTCGACTTCTACACCCTGATGCGCGAGCGCAACATCCCGCTGCAGTACCGCATGCGCGACGGAGGACACACGTGGCGATACTGGCAGACCGTGCTGCCCGACGTGCTGACATTCGTGACGAACGGATTCGGCAAATAGCCCCGCGACAGCGGAGCGGCAAAATCTCCCGGACACGAAAAAACTCCTTCCGCATGATGCGGAAGGAGTTTTTTTCATCGCGGAGGCGCCGCTTACTTCCGTCGGGCGCGCTGCTGGGCCTCCTGTTGGCGCAGAAGCTCCTCGTAGCGCAGCTGGAATTTCGATTTCTTGCCCTTCGATTTCTTCGCCGCGTTGGCCTGCATGATGGCGTGGATCTTCTCGTCGTCGACAAACTTGCGGATCACCAGCGTCTGTATCACGGTGAAGAGCGTCGAAAGCAGGTAGTAGTAGCACAGTCCGCTGGCGTAGTCGTTGAACCAGAAGAGCATCATCAGCGGCATCAGGTAGACCATCATGAACTTCATGCCGGGCATCTGCGTCTGCGTGGAGGCCGTCTGCTGGTAGTTGAACCACGAGTAGCCGAACAGCGACAGGGCCATCAGCAGGGCGAAGAGCGAGACGTGGTCGCCGTAGAAGGGGATCGAGAAGGGAAGGTTCAGCACGCTGTCGTACGACGAAAGGTCGTCGGCCCACAGGAACGGCTCGCCGCGCAGCTCGATCGACGCCGGGAAGAAGCGGAACATCGCATAGAGGATCGGCAGCTGGATCAGCATCGGGATGCAGCCGCCCATGGGGTTGATGCCCGCCTTCTTGTAGAGTTCCATCGTCGCCTGCTGGCGCTTCATGGCATCCTCCTGCCTGGGGTATTTCTTCGCCAGCTCGTCGACCTGCGGCTTAATGAGCCGCATCTTGGCCATCGAAACGTAGCTCTTGTACGTCAGCGGCGAGATCACCAGTTTGACCAGGATCACCAGGATCAGGATGATGATGCCGAAGTTGGAGATGTAGTTGCGCAGGAAGTCGAAGACCGGGATCACGCACCAGCGGTTGACCCATCCGAAGATGCCCCACCCCAGCGGCACGAGGCGCTCGAGGTGGATCTTGTCGCCCTCGGGGAATTCGACCTTGCGCAGGATCGAGTACTTGTTGGGCCCGAAGTAGAAGGCGAAGTCATAGGCCTCGGTCTGCGGCGTGTAGGGCACGCCCATCTGCGCCGAGAAGGACTTGAGAAGCGTCGATTCCGGAGCCGCCGTATCGAACGACATGTTCGCGTAGGAGACGTTCTGCGGGGCGATGAAGACCGACGAGAAGAACTGCTGCTTGAAGGCCACCCAGTTGACCTGCGTGGAGACCTCCTTCGACTTCGACTCCTCGCTCATGCCCAGCTCCTCGATCGAGCTCTCGCCCGGGAAGCGGTAGGCCAGCGTGGTGTACATGTTCTCGTTCTTGAAGCCCTTCTCGTTCTGGTACGAGGTGTTCGACCAGTCGATCTGGATCTGCGTCTGGTTGGCCATCTCGCGCGACATGCCGTTCAGCCGCACGTCGAAGTCGACAAGGTAGTCGCGCTCGGGGCTCTGCGTATTATAAATAAGGTAGACATACTCGAGCGATGCCGCGTCCGATACCGGAAGGCGCATCGTCACGCGCTGCGCTCCCTCGGGGGTCGTCTCCACGGAGCCCGCCTCGAAAACGTAGTCCATCGTGTTGACGGGGATGTTGCGCAGGCCGTTCTTCACGTAGAACGACAGCGCAAAACGCGCCGTCGAGGGATCCATCAGGCGGATCGGCTCGTGCCGCTCCCCGCGCGGCCCGTATTTGGTGTAGTCCTTCAGCGTCACGTCGGTGATCTGACCTCCGAGGGTCGAGAAGCTCACCGTCATCACGTCGTTCTCGACCGTAAAGCTCGCGGGTTCGGCCTCCCGGGCCGCCGTCAGCGTCGCGCCGAGGGTCTCGACCTGACGCTCCCGCGCTGCCGCGGCATGCGCCGCCAGCGTCGCGGAGTCCTGCACGCCCGGCTCGAGCGCCAGCGAATCGGCCTCGGGCTGCGCAGCGCGCTGCACGGCAGCCAGCGAATCTTGATAGGCTTCCCAGATGGCCTTCTGTTCCTGGAGTTTTTTCTGCTCACGGGCATTGAAGAAGGCGAATCCCAGGAAGAGAAGCGCCACAACGGCAATGCCGACAATTGATCTTTTATCCATTCAGAGAGAGATTCCTAAATTTTTGCGATTGTTACTTCTTTTCTGCGCTGTGGTTCAACGCGGCCTTCACGAAATCGACGAACAGCGGCGAGGGGCTCAGCAGCGTGCTCTTGTATTCGGGGTGGTACTGCGTGCCGATGAACCACGGATGGTTCTCGAGTTCGATGACCTCGACCAGTCCCGTGTCGGGGTTGACGCCCACGGCCTTCATGCCCGCGGCCTCGAACGCCTCGAGGTAGTCGTTGTTGAACTCGTAGCGGTGGCGGTGGCGCTCCGAAATATCGAGCTTCCCGTATGCCGCGGCGGCCTTCGAGCCCTTGCGCAGCGCACACGGGTAGGCGCCCAGACGCATCGTCCCGCCCTTGGCCGTCACGCCCTTCTGCTCCTCCATGAGGTCGATGACCGGATGGGCCGTCAGCTCCATCTCGCTCGAATTGGCGTCGGCGAGACCCAGCACGTGGCGCGCGAACTCGATCACCGCACACTGCATGCCCAGACAGATGCCCAGGAACGGGATACCGTTCTCACGCGCATAGCGCACGGCCTCGATCTTGCCCTCGATGCCGCGGTTCCCGAAGCCCGGGGCGACCAGAATGCCGGACATCTTGCCCAGCAGCGAGGCGACATTCTCCGGGGTGATTTTCTCCGAATTCACGTAACGGAGCTTCACCTTGCAGTCGTTGACCGCCCCGGCGTGGATGAACGACTCGCAGATCGACTTGTAGGCATCGGGCAGCTCGGTATATTTGCCCACGAGGGCGATCTCGATCTTCTTCGAAGGGTGCTTGATGCGGTCGACCAACGCGATCCACGCCGCCATGTCGGGCTCCTTGTCGGCCGGAAGGTTCAGTTTGTCGAGCACCACCTCGTCGAGGTGCTGTTCGTGCATCTTCATCGGCACCTCGTAGATCGTCGGCACGTCGATCGACTCCATCACGGCGTTGGCGTCGACGTTGCAGAACAGCGCCACCTTGCGCCGCAGGTTCTGCGACAGCGGGTGCTCCGTGCGCAGAACGAGGATGTCGGGCTGAAGCCCGTTCTCGAGCAACGCCTTCACGGAGTGCTGCGTGGGTTTGGTCTTCAGCTCGCCCGAGGCCGCCAGGTAGGGAATCAGCGTCAGGTGCACGAGGGCCGTATTCTTGTATCCGAGCGAATAGCGCAGCTGGCGCACCGACTCGATGAACGGCAGCGACTCGATGTCGCCCACCGTGCCGCCGATCTCGGTGATCACCACGTCGTACTGCTTGGTCTGACCCAGCAGCTGGATGCGCCGCTTGATCTCGTCGGTGATATGGGGAATGACCTGCACGGTCTTGCCCAGGTACTCGCCCTTGCGCTCCTTCTCGATCACACTCTTGTAGATCTTGCCCGTCGTGACGTTGTTGGCCTTCGACGTGGGGCGGTTCATGAACCGCTCGTAGTGCCCCAGGTCGAGGTCCGTCTCGGCACCGTCCTCCGTGACGTAGCATTCGCCGTGCTCATAGGGATTGAGCGTCCCCGGATCGACGTTGATGTAGGGATCCAGCTTCTGGATGGTCACCGAATAACCCCGGGCCTGCAACAGCCGGGCGATCGACGCCGAAATGATTCCCTTGCCGAGCGACGAGGCGACACCGCCCGTCACGAATATGTACTTGGGTTTCGTAAGTTTCATTTCCGTTCGTTTCTGAGTGATTTTTTCTGAATTATTTGTTGTCCGATTGATTCTCCTCCTGTTCCTGGGCGTCGATCATCCGCACCTTCTCGATCGTCGCGGACATCTCCTCGCGGGCGCGGTCGATCTTCGCACGCACGTCGGCGATGAGCGCCTCGGCGTTCTTCGACTTCGCGAAGAAGCCGATGTTGTTCTCCAGCAGGGCGATCTCCTGCTCCAGCTGCCGCACCTTGTTGTAGAGACGCTCGCGCTCCGAACGCAGGCGCCGGTCGCCCGAGGCCCGAAGCGTGGATACCTTCTCGCGGAAGCGGCCCATCGAACGGTCGCGCTCCGTGCCGCGCAGCGTGGCGAAAAGCTCGTCCACGGCGGCCTTGTAGCGTTTCTGGACGGCATCCTTCTGCCTGATGGGCACGAAGCCGATCTCGCCCCAGCGCCGCTGGAAGTCGCGGATCACCTCGTAGCCGCCCGCCTTCACGTCGGCGGCGGCCATCTCGTCGAGCAGCGCGAGCTTCCTGCGGAGGTTCTCCTCGTGCTCGCCGTCCACCGAGGCGAAATGCGCGGCCTTGCGCTCGAAGAAGCGGTCGCAGGCCGCACGGAAGCGTTTCCACACGGCGTCAGAATGGCGGCGCGACACGGCGCCGATCTGTTTCCAGCGCGCCTGCAGGGCGATCAGTTCGTCGGTGGTCTTCTTCCACTCCTCGCTTCCGGCGAGCGACTCGGCGGCCTCGCAGATCTCGACCTTCAGCTGGTAGTTATGCTCCATCTCGGCCTTCAGCCCGGCGTAGAACTGCCGCTTGGCCTCGAAGAAGCGGTCGCAGGCCATGCGGAAGCGCTCGTAGATGCGGTTGTTGTCCTTCTTCGGAGCGAAACCGATGGTCTTCCAGGTCTTCTGGATCTCCAGCAGGCGGTCGCTCGCGCGGTTCCACTCCTTGCGCGTGGTCAGGGGCTGCGAGGCAAGTTCCTCGGTCGCCGCGCACAGCCCGCTCTTGAGCTCGAGGTTCCGCACCTGCTCGGCCTTCAGGGCCTCGAAGTGCTCCTGATGCTGCTTGTTGATCCGGCTCGAGGCGGCCTTGAAGCGCTCCCAGAGCGCCTCCTTGTATTCGTTGGCCACGGGGCCCGTCTCACGCCACTCGTCGTGAAGCTTCTGCAGCTTGTGGAACGCCTCCACGACCGAAGGCTCCAGCACCAGTGCCTCGGCCTGCTCGCAGAGCGCGACCTTCTGCTCGTAGTTCTTCTTCAGGTCGAGGTCGCGCAGCTCCTTGTTGATCTTGATGAAGTTATAGAAGTTCTCGACATGCAGGTTGTAGGTCTCCCACAGGTCTTTGACATATTGCTGCGGGACCAGGCCCGTCTCCTTCCAGCGCTGCTGCAGCTCGCGGAACTTCGTGAAGGTATGATTGAGCGTCTCGTCGGAGTTGACCAGCTCCTTGAGCTCCTCGATGATGCCCTGCTTGATCTTGAGGTTCGCCTCCTTTTCGGCCTCGAGGTTGGCAATGAACTCGTCCCGGCGCCGGCGGTACTCCTTGAAGAGCTCCTTGAACTGGATCTCCGGACCGTCGACCGCCGGGGTGAAATCCTCTTCGGCGCCCCCCTCGGCGATGAAATGGCGGTGTGCGGCCTCCACCTCGGCACGGCGGATGCGGTAGAAGGCGATCTTCAGCGCCTCGACGTCGCGGCGCAACGACTGCACGGGCTGCTCCTCGAGCATGCGGGCGAACAGGGCCACCAGTTCCTCCTTTCCCTTGCCGGCGAACTTGTCCTCGGCAGAATCGGGAGTCTCCTCCGCGAGCTGCCCGGCAGCCTCCTCCTCGGCCGTCTCGCCCTCGATTTCCAGTCCGGCGTCGCGGGCAGCCAGGGCGGCGTCCTCATCGGCGAAGTCGACCTCGACATCGGCAGGCGCCGGTTCGTCGTCCTCGACGGCAACAGACTCGACCGCCGGGCTGATGCGCGCCCTCCGGGGCCGCGGCGCAGCCTCCTCCTGCGAATCCGCAGCGGCCTCGGATGTTGCGGAGGCCTCAACGGCCCCGGGGTCTTCAGCAGTCGCCGCCGCCTCGGGAATCCCAGCCGGGGATTCGGCAGGGCTCTCCGCAGAAGATTCGGCAGGAGCCGACGCCGTTCCGGCGTTTCCGGGCGTTTGGGCGTTCTCCGCATCGGCGGACGTTTCGGGTTCGGGGACTTCGGCAATCTCGACAGGAGTTGCCTGTGCATCCTCAGCCACGGGGCTGACGTGCTCCTCGGGAGCAGAAAGTGCAGGTTTTTCAGTAGCCATCACAGTACGCGTTTTTAACCCCGCAAACACGGGGGTACATGAATCTCGCAAATATACGGATTTTATACGGAACGAGGAAAAGTTTTCGCCAAAACATACAACCGTACCGCCGCTGCGGTCACACGATCCGTCCGTTTTGCGCCGCAAAGCGCCCGAAAACACCCGCCGCACCGCCCGCCGCAGGCCGAAACGCCCGCCGCGAATTGTTTTTTTCGCGGGATTTTCGTATATTCGCAGGTGATATGCGCTTCCCGGCGCCGGAACGATCCGGCACGGCGGAGCCGAGGAAGAACCGACACCATGAGCCACCGCATCCTACTGGTCGACGACGAGATCGACATCCTCGAATTCGTGCGATACAACCTCGTCCGCGAAGGCTACGAGGTCTTTACGGCCGAAAACGGCGCCGAAGCGCTCAAGGTCGCCCTCGAGTGCCGCCCGCACCTGATCCTGCTCGACATGATGATGCCGGTGATGGACGGTGCGCAGACCTGCCGCGCCATCCGCGAACACCCCCTGCTGCGCGACACGATGGTCGTGTTCCTCTCGGCTCTGGGCGAGGAGGAGCAGCAACTCGCGGGATTCGGCGTCGGGGCCGACGACTACCTGACCAAGCCCATCAAGATGAAACTGCTCGTAAGCCGCGTGCAGGCCATTCTCAAGCGCATAGACGCCGACGGAGAAGGCCCCGCCGATACGGCTCCGGGCATCACCATCGACCGCGAGCGCTACATGGCGACCATCGACGGAAAGGCCCTCACGCTGCCCCGCAAGGAGTTCGAACTGCTCGCACTGCTCTGCGCATCGCCCGGGAAACTCATCTCCCGCGAGGAGATCTACGCCACGATCTGGGGCTCGGAGGTCGTCGTCGGAGACCGCACGATCGACGTGCACATCCGCAAGCTGCGGCAGAAGATCGGCGAGGGACGCATCGTCACGGTCAAGGGCGTGGGATACAAGTACGAACCCTGAGCGCATCGCGCGGAAGGCCCCGGCAAAAAACACACCTGCGAATATGACAGCACCGAAAAAATACCGCCGCATCGTCATCAAGATCGGCAGCAACGTCCTCACGCGCGAGGACGGGCATCCCGACACCACGCGCATCTCGGCGCTCGTGGACCAGATCGCACGGCTCTACAGGGCGGGCATCGAAGTGATTCTCGTGTCGTCGGGGGCCGTCGCCTCGGGGCGCAGCCTCCTCGGCGCGCGCGTCGGGCGTATCGACACCGTTTCGGCCCGGCAGCTCTTCTCGGCCGTCGGGCAGGTGAAGCTCCTGAACCGCTATTACGACCTGTTCAACGACTACGGCATCGCCTGCGGGCAGGTGCTCACCACCAAGGAGAGCCTCTCGACGCGCCGCCAGTACCTCAACCAGCGGAACTGCATGGAGGCAATGCTCGCGGCCGGGGTGGTGCCGATCGTCAACGAGAACGACACGATCTCGGTCTCCGAGCTGATGTTCACCGACAACGACGAACTCTCGGGGCTCGTCGCGGCGATGATGGATGCCGAGGCGCTCGTCATCCTGAGCAACATCGACGGCATCTACGACGGTTCGCCCGCCGACCCCGCATCGCAGGTGATCCGCCGCGTGGAGCCGGGGCGCGACCTCTCGCCCTACATCGACCCGACACGTTCGTCGCGCGGCCGCGGGGGTATGGTCTCCAAGCGCCGCATCTCGGCGCGCGCGGCCGGCGAGGGCATCGAGGTGGTGATCGCCAACGGACGCCGCGACGGAATCCTCACAGACCTGCTCCTCGAGGGCCGCGACGCGGTATGCACCCGCTTCGAACCGGCGCCACGGGCGGCGTCGGGCGTCAAGCGCTGGATCGCCAGCAGCGAAGGATTCGCCAAGGGCGCCCTGCACCTCGACGCCGGGGCGGCCGAGGCCGTCACGCGGAGCAAGGCCGCGAGCATCCTCCCGGTGGGCGTCACGCAGGTCGAGGGGGACTTCGAGCGCGACGACCTGGTGCGGATCCTCGCGCCCGACGGATCGCCGCTGGGGGTCGGAAAGGCCGCATGCGACAGCGCCGCGGCCCGCCGCGACCTCGGAAAGAAGGGGCTCAAACCCCTGGTACACTGCGACTATCTCTATATCGAACAACCTGCGACCGAATAACGTCCGCGCGACGCCGGAACGCATTTTTTCTGACTCATGGAAGCCAACTACGAACAACTCTTTGCGGCGGCACGCCGCGCCGGGGCCGCCCTGGGAACGACCGACCCGGAGCGTCTGGGCCGCGCCGTGCGCACCGCCGCGCAGCGGCTGCGCGAACACACCCCGCAGCTGCTTGCAGCCAACGCCCGCGACCTGGAGGCCATGGCGGCCGACTCGCCGCTCCGCGACCGGCTGCTGCTCACCGCCGAGCGCATCGACGCCATCGCCGCCGACATGGAGTCGGTGGCCGCGCTGCCCTCGCCGCAGGGCGGGACGATCGACGCCTGGGAGCGACCCAACGGCATGACGATCCGCAAGGTGCGTGTGCCGTTCGGCGTCGTGGGCATGGTCTGCGAGGCGCGGCCCAACGTCACGGCCGACATCTTCTCGCTCTGCATGAAAACGGGCAACGCCTGCGTGCTGAAGGGCGGCAGCGACGCCCGCCACTCGAACGAGACGATCGCCGCGCAGCTCCACGAAGCGCTCCGCACCGAAGGGCTCGACGAGGCGGCCTTCACCCTGCTGCCCTCGGAGCACGAGGCCGTCGCGGCGCTGCTCGGGGCCGTGGGGCTGGTCGACGTGGTGATCCCCCGCGGCGGGGCCGGGCTGATCCGTTTCGTGAGGGAGCATGCCCGCATCCCGGTCATCGAAACCGGCGCCGGGATCGTGCACACCTATTTCGACCTCGCGGGAGACCTCGGAAAGGGCCGTGCGGTGGTGTGCAACGCCAAGACGCGCCGCGTCAGCGTCTGCAACGCCCTGGACTGCCTCATCGTCCACCGCGGGCGTCTGGGCGACCTCGCGGCGCTGTGCGACCCCCTGGCCGCGCACCGCGTGGAGATCTTCGCCGACGAGGAGGCCTTCGCGGCGCTCGAGGGGCGCTACCCCGCCTGCCTGCTGCGCCACGCCGCAGAGGAGCATTTCGGCACGGAGTTCCTCGACTACAGGATGGCCCTGCGCACCGTCGGATCGCTCGACGAGGCGCTCGCGCACATCGCACGCTACTCCTCGCGCCACAGCGAGGCGATCGTCACAGAGGATCCCGCCGCGGCGCAGCGCTTCACGCAGTGCGTCGATGCGGCGTGCGTCTATGTCAACGTCTCGACGGCCTTCACCGACGGAGGGCAGTTCGGATTCGGCGCCGAGGTGGGGATTTCGACCCAGAAGCTCCACGCACGCGGCCCGATGGGGCTCCCGGAGCTGACGACCTACAAGTATGTCGTCTGCGGAGACGGGCAAATCCGACAACCCTGAGGCGAAAAAAGGTAAAAAAAAGCGCTGAAGAGCAAAAAAACATACGGATTGCAAGCAAATAATCCTTAAATTTGCATATTCGTAAAATTTTGCATACTTTTATTTATAATTTTCCATTTTCACCCGCATCCGCTTCCAAAGCGGTGCCACGGGCAGGAGACTTGAAACACGCAAACATCAAAAAACGCTATATACCATGGTTATTCTCGTACTGAACTGCGGCTCCTCGTCGATCAAGTATCAGGTGATCGACATGACGGACGCCTCGAGCAAGCTGCTCGCAAAAGGTCTCGTTGAACGCATCGGCCTGGCCGACGGCATCCTCACCCACAAACCCGTAGGCAAGGAGCCCTTCGAACTCCACCAGCCCATTCCCGACCACACGACCGGTATCCGCCTGGTACTCGACGCCCTGACCGACGCCTCGCACGGCGTGATCGCCTCGCTCGACGAGGTGAAGGCCGTCGGACACCGCGTGGCACACGGCGGAGAGTTCTTCCCCGTAAGCTGCCTCGTAGACAACGACGTCAAGGAGAAGATCCGCTCGCTGTGCCAGATCGCCCCGCTGCACAACCCCGCAAGCCTCGAGGGCATCAACGCCGTGGAGAAGGTCCTCCCGGGCGTCCCCCAGGTGACGGTCTTCGATACCTCGTTCCACCAGACCATCCCCGCCGTGAACTACATGTTCGCTCTCCCCTACGAGTATTACGAAAAATACCGCGTGCGCAAGTACGGGTTCCACGGAACGAGCCACAAGTACGTCGCACGCGTCGGCGCCGAACTCGCCGGGCTGGACTTCGGGCACTCGAAGATCATCACCTGCCACATCGGAAACGGCGGGTCGGTCACGGCCGTGCTCAACGGCAAGTCGTTCGACACCTCGATGGGTTTCTCGCCGCTCGACGGACTGGTTATGGGAACCCGCTGCGGACAGGTCGACGCCAGCGCCATCACCTTCATCGGCGAAAAGGAGGGCATGTCGTACGCCGACCTGGACGCCATGATGAACAAACGCTCGGGCGTGATGGGCCTTACGGGCATCTCGAGCGACATGCGCGACATCGACCGCGCCTATGAGGAGGGCAACGAACGTGCGATCCTCGCACGCGACATGTACTACAACCGCGTCAAGAAGTTCGTCGGAGAATATGCCGCCGAAATGGGAGGCGTCGACCTGATCGTCTTCACCGGAGGCGTGGGCGAGAACTCCGCCGACCTGCGCGAATGGGTATGCTCCGGACTGGAGTTCATGGGCGTGAAGTTCGACTCCGCAGCCAACAAGGGCACCCGGGGCGTAAACAAGATCCTCTCGGCTCCCGACTCGAAGGTCAAGGTCGCCATCATCGCCACCGACGAGGAGCTAATGATCGCCACCGACACCTACAACCTGGTCAAGTAGGAGTCCGGAGACCCGTCATACACGAACACAGTCATAAAATCGAAAAACAATATGATTCAGCATCTTACCGAAATCGTCGAAGAGGCGAGAAAACGGGGTAAAAAACGCCTGGCCGTAGCATACGGGCAGGACTCGCACACGCTGCAGGCCGTCTACGAAGCATACAAGGAGAATCTCGTGGAGCCGACCCTCTACGGAGACAAGGAGATCATCCAGCAGGTCTGCGAGGAGAACGGAATCGACATCAAGGCCTTCAACATCGTCAACGAACCCAATGACGTGAAGTGCGTGCAGCAGGCCGTGGCCGCCGTGGTCGCCGGAAATGCCGACGTCCTGATGAAGGGACTCGTGTCGACCGACAAGTACATGCGCGGAATCCTCAACAAGGAGGCCGGGCTCTTCCCCCCGAAGGGTGTGCTGAGCCACGTCTCGATCGTCGAGATGCCCTGCTACCACAAACTGCTCACGATCTCCGACGTCGCGGTGATCCCCCTCCCGGACTTCAAGCAGAAGATGGTGCAGATCGGATACCTCGCAAGCACGGCCAACCTGCTGGGCATCGCCACGCCCAAGATCGCCTGCATCGCACCCTCGGAGCAGGTGCTTCCCAATGTGCCCTCGTCGACCGAAGGGGCCCTGCTTGCCAAGATGGGTGACCGCGGACAGTTGGGCAACGTCATCATCGACGGCCCCCTGTCGCTCGACGTCGCACTCTACAAGGAGGTTGCCGAACACAAGAAGGTAAAGGGTTCCTCGGTGGCCGGAGACCCCGACTGCCTGCTCTTCCCGAACCTCGAATCGGCGAACGTCTTCTTCAAGAGTACGACGCACCTCTGCGGAGGCGAGCTGGCCGCCATGGTCATGGGTACGAAAGTCCCCTGCGTGCTCACATCCCGCGGCGACACGAGCAAAACCAAACTATACTCGATCGCCCTGGCCTGCCTGGCCGTCAAATAGCCCGGAAGGCCGAATCCAGACCGTTACGCCAAAAGAACCGAGAAATTTATGGGTTACAAGATCCTGGCAATAAATCCCGGCTCGACATCCACAAAGGTCGCTCTCTACGATGAGGAGCGGCCTTTGCTGGATTTGACGCTGCGGCACTCCACCGAAGAACTCGCCGAATACCCGAACGTCCTCGACCAGCTCGACTGGCGCCGCGGGCTGATCCTCTCGGCGCTCCGCGAAAAGGAGTTCAAACTCCAGCACCTTTCGGCCGTCATCGGCCGCGGAGGGCTCATACGCCCCATTCCCGCGGGCGTCTACGAGGTCAACTCCCGGATGCGCTACGACCTGCGCAACGCGCGGATGAAACACGCCTGCAACCTCGGGGGGCTCCTCGCCGCACAGATCGCCCACATGGCCAAGGTGAAGGCATACATCGCCGACCCTCCGGTGGTCGACGAAATGGACGACGCGGCGCGCATCACCGGCATGCCGATGTGCCGGCGCAAGTCGATCTTCCACGCCCTGAACCAGAAGGCGACGGCGCGCCTGCACTGTTCGCGCACGGGGCTCACCTACGAACAGACCAACCTGATCGTTGCACACATGGGCGGCGGCATATCGGTCGCCGCACACCGCCGGGGACGGATCGTCGACGTGAACAACGCCCTCGACGGGGACGGGCCCTTCGCCCCGGACCGCGCGGGAAGCATCCCGGCAAGCGAACTGATCAAGGCCTGCTTCTCGGGGAAATACACCCGGGAGGAACTGCTGAAATTCGTCTCCAGCAAGGGAGGACTGGTCGCATACCTGGGAACCAACTCGGTCATTCAGGTCATGGAACGCATCGACAGGGGTGACCAGCGGGCCCGGAAGGTGCTTGAAGCCATGTGTTACAACATCGCGAAGCAGATCGGGGCCATGGCCGCGACGCTCGAGGGCGACGTGCAGGGCATCCTGCTCACCGGAGGCATCGCCTACAACGAGCCGGTCGTGGAGTACATCCGCCGCCACTGCGGATTCATCGCCCCGGTGACGGTCTATCCCGGGGAGAACGAGCTCGAAGCGCTGATGCGGAATGCGCTGGCTGTCCTGCGGGGGGAGGTCGTCCCGAAAGTTTACGAATAAACGACGCGGACCGGTCCGGAAGTCCGGACGGCAACAGGGAATCTCGGACAGCAACAGGGAATCCGGACGGCAACAGGGAATCCGGACGGCGACGCAAAAAGGCAGGTGCACATGCGCCTGCCTTTTTCATATCCGGGAGCAAGGGAAGGGTCACGGACGAAGGAGGTTCAGCCCCTTTTTCGCAGCTGGTGACGCAACAGATCGACCACCTCGCGGTAGGCCTCGAGCCGGAAGAGGGCCGAGAGCAGAAGGTACGAGACGATCCCGGCCGCGATTTCGGCCATCAGGCGCAGGAGCCCCCCGCCGGGCATCGTCGCGGCAACGCCCCGCACGGCGAAGTACATCGCCGCGGAGACCGCCGCCACGGGCAGCAGCGTGCGCACGAAACGCAGAAGCGTCAGATCGGTGAACCGCCGGCCCGCATGGAAATTGATCGCCATTTCGCAGAAGGAGATCGCCACCAGACCCCACACCACGGCCATTACACTCCGGGGAATCGTCACCGCGAAGATCACCGTCATGACGATCTTCTTGATTACCTCGAGCCGCACGATCAGCGGCCCGGCGCTCCGGACCTTGAGGATGTTCATCGAGATGACCGACACGGGATAGAAGAGCCCCGCCAGGCAGACCACCTCGAAATAGGGCACCGTAGGCATCCACTCCTCGGACAACAGCACGGCGAACATGTCGTGCGCCACGGCCGACAGCCCCAGCATCACGGGGAACATGACGTAGGCCACGATCATCACCACCTGCCGGTAGCTTTCGCTCAGCTTCGGACGGTCGTCGCGGATCTTCGAAAAGGCCGGGAAGGTGACGCTCTGCACGGCCTGCATGCCCGTGACGGCGGGCATATCCTTGATCTTCACGGCCTGGTCGAACGACCCGAGCGTCGAAGCCGGGTACATCGAGCCGAGAAAGAACTGAGGGATCTTGTTGTAGAAGTTCGAAATCAGGTCGGTGGCCATCAGGCTGCATCCGAACTCCGACATTTCGCGCAGCGGGCGCGCCGAGGAGCGTCCGCGGGGGCGCCAGTCACTCAACCACCAGAGGGCCGCCGTACGCAGCCCCACGCACACGACCCGCTCGACCACGAGGCTCCAGATCCCCCACCCGGCCAGCGCGCAGCCGATGGCCGACAACCCGCCGACGAGCGAGGCGAAGAAGGTAACCTTCGAGAGCAGGGCGAAGCGGAACTGCCGGATGAAGATCGTGTTCTGCACGGCGCTCAGGGCCGACAGGGGCAGCAGCAGGTAGAAGACCGGGGCGATCTCGGCCATGGCGGGCATGTCGTACCACCGGGCCGCGAGGGGCGAGAGCGCCACCACCGCCAGATAGCAGACCACCGAGACGGTCATGTTGAAGAGGAAGACCGACTTATAATCGGTGCGCGAGGGGTTCTTGCGGCGGATGAGGCTCTGCGAGAAGCCCCCGTCGACGAGCACCAGCAATACCGAGACGATCGCCGTGGGGATGGCCATATAGCCCAGGATCTCGCGCGTGAGCAGGCGCAGGATCACCAGGCGCACGGCCATCGAGAGGAGCATCGTGCCGACCTTCTCGGCCATGCTCCACGCCACGCCCTGCGTAACCTTTTCCTTGAGCTGCGTCTCCGCCACGGTGTCGTCGGGTTGGTTTTTCGGGTTCAGAGGTCGCTCCGCCGGGAGGCGATCTCCGCGTTGCGCCGGCGGATGCTGCGCACATCGGCGATCTCGACATACGAAGCGCCCCCGTCGGGGCCGAAGCTCCCGCCCACGATCGCCAGCAGGTCCTCGTCGTCGAGCTTGCGGTACTGGTCGATGAACTCCAGGGCGTCGACCAGGAAATGGTAGCGGTCGCGCAGCTCCTGGTTGCGGAGGATCGGCACCACGCCGTACGAAAGGGCCAGAATGCGCTGCGCATGCAGCGAGTAGCAGACGGCCATCACGGTTTTCCGGCCGCGGAACGCCGCAAGGTAACGCCCCGTACGGCCCGTCTTCGTGTCGAGCACCACGTACTTGATCGGCAGGTTCGTCGACGCCCGCACGGCCGAACGCGCCAGCTGGGCCGTAATCTCGTGGTTCACCGAAACCATGTCCATGTCGATCATCGGCTTGAAATGCTTCTCGTCGCGCTCGATCTCACGCGCAATGCGCGCCATCGTCTCGACAGACTCCACAGGAAAGTCGCCCATCGCGGTCTCGTCGCTCAGCATCACGGCGTCGACGCGTTCGTAGATCGCGCTGGCCACGTCGCTCACCTCGGCACGCGTCGGGCGCGGCGAGTGCACCATCGAATAGAGCATCTGCGTGGCGATGATTACCGGGCGCTTGGCGCAGATGCACTTCTCGACGATCCGCCGCTGCGTATTGGGAATCGCCTCGGCCGGAAGCTCCACGCCCAGGTCGCCGCGCGCAACCATGATGCCGTACGACGCCTCGATGATCTCGTCGATGTTGTCGAGGCCCTCCTGGTTCTCGATCTTCGAGATGATCTTGATCTTGCTGCCGTGGGCGTCGAGGATCTCCTGCACGGCCTCAATGTCGCGCACCGAGCGGACGAACGAGTGGGCGATGAAATCCACGTCGTGGCACACGGCCCATTCGATGAAGCGCCGGTCTTTCTCGGTGACCGACGGAAGGGAGATCGACACCCCGGGGACGTTGACGCTCTTGCGCGAGCGCATGGTGCCCCCGACGGTGAATTCGCACTCCAGTTCGGTATCGTTCTTCCCCACGACACGGATCTCCAGCTCGCCGTCGGCGATGAGCATCCGAGCCCCCACGGGAATGTCGCGCACGATCGTCGGAACGTTCATGTAGACCACCTTGCGCGTCGTGGGATCCGAACCGTCGGATCCGCGCACCGTCACCCGGTCGCCCGCGGCGAAATGGATGCTGTTGCCGTACTCCTCGGCGATCGTCGTGACGCGGATCTCGGGGCCCTTCGTGTCGATCATGATCGGGATGGCGGGATTCACCCGGTGCACCGTCTCGACGATCTGCGAAGCGCCCTGCTCGGTGACGTGTGCCGAATTGATCCGCACGACATCCATTCCGGCATCGAAAAGCTTCGCAACGAATTCGTCCGTGCAGCGGAAGTCCGACATCGTGGCGACGATCTTTGTTTTTTTCATTCTGTACATAGGAAACAATGTGCTAAGTTCGTAAAATACCTGCCGGAAAGGGATATATCGCGGATCCGCGGGAGGCGATCCCGCACCGAAGGACGCCGCACGCACGGCGGCAGCCCGCAGGAGAAGGCCCCGGCAGGAGGGCCGCCTCCCCGAAGGGAGAAGCTACCGCGCGGCGATCTCCAGCAGCGCCTCGACGCCCAGGCGGTAGGAATCCAGCCCGAAGCCCATGATCGAGCCGCGGGCCACGGGAGCCAGCAGCGACGTGTGGCGGAACTCCTCGCGCGCGAGGATCGAGGAGATGTGCACCTCGACGACCGGCACCGACACGGCCGACACGGCATCGCGCAGCGCCACGGAGGTATGGGTGTAGCCCCCGGCGTTGAGCACCACGCCGTCGAAACGTCCGTCGGCCTGCTGCACGGCGTCGATGAGCTCGCCCTCGATGTTCGACTGGAAATAGTCGAACGTCACCTCGGCGTAGCGCGCCTTCAGCTGACTGAAATAGCTCTCGAAACTCTGCGATCCGTAGATGCCCGTATCGCGGCGGCCCTGCAGGTTGAGATTCGGGCCGTTCAGAATCAGTATTTTCATAATCCGGTAATTTCTTCCGTACGACGTATTCTCCAGCGCAAAGATAGTGCACGAAGGCCGCAATGCCAAATTTATTTCTCCCGCGCTCCGGCGTTTCACACGAATGGAACACATTCCCCGCAGCGGAGATTCGGGATTTTTTTGATAACTTTGTCCGCAAAGCTGCCGCCATGAGCGAATTCGGATTCATAGACTTCATCCGCCGGCGTTTCGCCGACCTTCCGACGAACGGATTTGAGGGTATCGGCGACGACTGCGCCGTGCTGCCCCTCACCGGAGGCGAGGCGCTGGTCTTCACCGCCGACCTGCTGACCGAGGGGGTGCACTTCCTGCGCACGGCCACTTCGGCCCGTGAGCTCGGGGCCAAGGCCCTTGCCGTGAACCTGAGCGACGTGGCGGCGATGGGCGCGCAGCCCGTGGCGACGCTGCTCTCGATCGCCCTGCCCCGCGACGCGACCGGGGCGTGGGCCGAGGCCTTCATGGAGGGATACCGCACGATGTCGGAGCGTTACGGCGCGGCCCTTGTCGGGGGCGACACGACAGCCTCCGAATGCCGCATTACGGTCAATGTCACGGCCATCGGGCGCATCGGGGCGGCTCGGATCAAACGCCGCGCAGATGCCCGCGAGGGCGACCGGATCTTCGTGGCCGGGGAGCTCGGGGCCTCGGGAGCCGGACTGCGGGATATCCTCTCCGGGCGCACCGGCACGCCGCTGGCTGCCGTGCACCGCTGTCCCGAGCCGCAGGTCGCCGAGGGCATCTGGTTCGGGGAGCAGCCGTCGGTGCACGCCATGATGGATCTCTCGGATGGGCTGGCCTCCGATCTGAGGCACATCCTCGAACGTTCCGCCGCGGGAGCCGAGGTCGACCTCGGGGCAATTCCCGTGGCTGCGGGTTCCGACCTGCGCACCGCCCTCTGCGGAGGCGAGGACTACAAGCTGCTGCTCACCGCGGCGCCCGAGGCGGCCGACGCCCTGGCCGATGCCTTCCGCACACGTTTCGGAAGGCCGCTCTACCCCATCGGGCGCATTGTCGCCGGGAAGGAGCTCACGTGGCTGCGCGACGGCGAGCCCCAAAAGCTCGACTGGCGCGGATTCGAGCACTTCTGAACGCCCCGCCATTCCTGCGATCCGCATTCAACACCCCGGAATTTGCATCCGACGCCCCGCATTCCGCTCTCCGCATCCGACGTCCCGCCATTCCTGAAAGCGCCGCACATCCGGAGGGGCATAAAAGTCCCGCCTTCGCTGGGCATAAAAAAAGCCCCGCCTTCGCAGGGGCGGGGTTTATTTTGCGGTCGGGTCGCCGCAAGCTAATCCTCCATGATGTAGACGTGTTCGTCGCGCCGCTGCATGCGGTAGTGTTCCCGGGCGTACTCCTCCAGATAGTCGTCGTAACGCAGGCGTTCGAGCAGCAGGCTGTCGCGCTCGATCTCGGCGCGATAGTATTCGCTCTCGCGCGTCAGCACCTTGATCTGCCGCTTGATCTTCAGGGCATGCAGCGCGTTGCGCCCCACGATGAAAACCGTGAAGAGAATGATGAGCGCCGTGGCGGCGATCCAGAATTTGCGTCCCAGCTGAATTTTCATTCCGGCATAGTGTTTTTGACCCCGCGGCGGAGCCTTCATATCCCCATATCAGGGGATCCGCATGTATTTGTGCGTCTGGATCGAGATGTTCCAGCGCGGGTGCGCCTTGGCATACTCCACCAGCACGGGCATCACGCGCTCCGAGACGCTCCATTCGGGCTGCAGGTAGAGCCGGCACGCAGGGCGCACCCGCGCGGCATTCTCCTCGGCCCAGGCGAAGTCCTCCTCCGACTCGACGATCACCTTCAGCTCGTCGGCCCGCGCAAAGGCCTCTTCCAGAGGCGGCTGCTGCCGCTTCGGCGAGAGGCACACCCAGTCGAACACCCCGCTGAAGGGGTGCGATCCGGAGGTTTCGAGAAAGATCTCCAGCCCCTTGTCACGCAGCGCCGAGGTCAGCACCCCCAGCGGATAGAGCAGCGGCTCGCCCCCGGTGATGACGATTGCCTGCGCAGGGCACGCCGTCGCACGGTCGATGACCGTCTGCACGTCGACCGGAGGGTAGAGCTTCGGATTCCACGTATATTTGGCGTCGCACCAGCGGCACCCCACGTCGCAGCCCCCCAGGCGGATGAAGTAGGCCGGTTTTCCGGCATGGAAACCCTCGCCCTGAATCGTATAGAAATCCTCGACCAGCGGCAGCAGCCGCCCCCCGTCGAGCAGCGCGGGATCGCTCTTCAGTCCGCTCATTCCGTTACGACATAGACGTCCTTCAGGCTGCGCCCCAGCTGGTCGTAGTCGAGTCCGTATCCCACGATGAATTCGTTGCCGATCTCCATGGCCCGGTAGCGGATCGGGAAGTTCTTGCTGTACGACGCGGGCTTGAAGAAGAGCGTGCACACCTCGATCGACGCAGGCTTGCGCGCCTGCAGGTCGCGCACCATGTGCTCGATCGACTCGCCCGTGTCGACGATATCCTCGACGATAATCACGTGGCGGCCCTCGATCGAGCTGTTCAGGCCGATCAGGTTCTTCACCACGCCCGTCGAAGAGGTGCCCTCATACGAGGAGAGCTTCACGAACGACAGCTCGTTCTGGAACTCGATCTTCTTGATCAGGTCGCTCATGAACATGAACGAGCCGTTGAGAATGCCCAGAAACAGCGGCGTCGGCTTGTCGGCGTAATCCGCGTTCAGACGCTCGGCCACGGCCGTAACGGCCCGGTCGATCTCCTCGGCCGGAATCATCACCCGGAACTTCCGGTCGTGAAGTTGTATGATATCCTTCATTTGCGTGACGGTTTGGTATGATTCTGCAAAAATAGCGATTTGCCGCGAACTATGCGAGCCCCGCGAGGAAAAATAATCGGATTTTTTCGGGTACCCGTGCGGCCCTCCCCGACATGACGCGAAGGCCCGGGCTCCCCATCGGGAGTCCGGGCCCGCAGCCTTCCATGCGGGGTGCTATACGAGCCCCGAGAAGCCCATGAACGCCATGGCCAGGATGCCGGCCGTGACGAGCGCGATGGGCACGCCCTTCAGCGCGGCGGGCACGTCCTCGAAGTCGAGGCGCTCGCGGATGCCCGCGAACAACACCAGCGCCACGGCGAAGCCCAGGGCCGTCGAGACGGAGTAGACGACGCTCTGCAGCAGCGTGAACTCCTTCTGGATCATCAGGATCGCTACGCCCAGCACGGCGCAGTTCGTGGTGATCAGCGGCAGGAAGATGCCCAGCGCCTGGTAGAGCGACGGCGAAACCTTCTTGAGGATGATTTCGACCATCTGCACCAGCGCGGCGATCACCAGGATGAAGACGATCGTCTGCATGTACTCGATGTGCAGCGGCTCGAGGATGTAGGTCTGGATCGGCCACGCCACAAGAGCCGTCAGTGCCATGACGAACGTTACGGCGGCTCCCATGCCCAACGAGGTTTCGACCTTCGACGAAACGCCCAGGAAGGGACAGATGCCGAGGAACTGCGCCAGTACGACGTTGTTGACGAAGATGGCGCCGAGAATGATTGCGAAATAGGAGATCTCCATAACGGTTATTTCTTGGCTAATTTGTTAAACAGAACCATCAGGTAGCCCAGCACCAGGAAGGCCCCGGGAGCCAGCACGAAGATCAGCGGCGTGTAGTCGGCGATTCCGAGGCTGACGCCGAAGATGGCGCCGCTGCCCAGGATCTCGCGCACCGCGCCGATGACCGTCAGCGAAAGGGTGAAGCCCAGGCCGATGCCCACGCCGTCCAAGATCGAATCGAGGGGCGAGTTCTTCGAGGCGAAGGCCTCGGCACGCCCCAGGATGATGCAGTTCACGACGATCAGCGGGATGAAGACGCCCAGCGCGGCGTAGAGCGCCGGAACGAAGGCCTGCATCAGCATCTGGATGATCGTGACGAACGACGCGATCACGACGATGAACGCCGGGATGCGCACCTTGTCGGGAATGAGGTTCTTGATGAGCGAGATCACGAGATTCGACATGATCAGCACGGCGGTCGTCGCAAGACCCATGCCCATGCCGTTCTCGGCCGAGGTCGTCGTACCCAGCGTCGGGCACATGCCCAGCACCAGCACGAAGGTCGGGTTGTTGCGGATGATGCCGCTCAGGATAATTCGAAGCTTATTCATTGGTACCTCCTTTCTGAGCCTCGGGCTCGTTGGTTTGCGCCGCAGCCGTCGCGCCCGTCGCCACATCGGCCGGCGTCACGCCCGTCGCCACGCTCTTGTAGGCCATCCACGCGCGGTTCACCGCGTCGACATAGGCCCGCGACGAAATCGTCGCAGCCGTCAGGGCGTCGACGTCGCCCCCGTCCTTCGTCACGGCAAGCTTGCCGTCGACGAGTTTCTTCTCCTCGAGTTTCTGACCCTGGATGCTGCCCAGCAGCGGGTTCCCCTCGTCGGCCATCTTCGTTCCCAGACCCGGGGTTTCGGCCTGCTCCAGAACGTTGACGTTCACCACCTCGCCCTCGGGCGTGAAGCCGACCATCAGCCGCACCACGCCGTTGAAGCCCTGCTTGGTCATCGTCTGCACGGCATAACCCGTCACCGCGTCGCCCTTCGTGGCCGTATAGACCGTGATGGGCAGTTCGTCGATCGTAAGCTCCTCGATAGCCGTTGCATCGAACTCCGGGAGCACCTGCGTCAGCGCCTCTTTCGTCGCGGCCTCCTTGGCCAGGGCGATCGGCTCCTCGGTGATCATGTTCACCACGCCGACGCCCGCCGATGCCACGAGCGTAATGCCGAAGAGGACGGCGGTCATGTTTACAAGTGTGCTTTTCATGGTTCCATCCTCCTTATTTCACGCCGAAGCGCTTGGGTTTGACATATTTGTTGATCAGCGGCACGCAGGCGTTCATCATGAGGATCGCAAACGACATGCCCTCGGGGTAGGAGCCCCACAGGCGGATGCACATCGTGATGAAGCCGATGCCCACGGCGAAGATCACCCCGCCCTTGACGGTCATCGGCGAGGTCGAGTAGTCGGTGGCCATGAAGATCGCGCCGAGCATCGCACCTCCGGCGAGGATATGGAACAGCGGCAGCTGCCACAACGCAGCCCCGGGCTCCCCCGAGCAGAGCGCCACGACGAAGGCAAAGACGGCCATCGTCACGAGGATCGTCACGGGGATATGCCACGTGATCACGCGGCGCCAGAGCAGATAGGCGAAGCCCACGAGCAGCGCCAGTGCGGCGACCTCGCCCAGCGATCCGGGCATGTTGCCCAGCAGCAGGTGCTGCACGCCGAGCACGTCGGGGCCCGCCGCGCCCATCTTCACGGCGGCCAGCGGCGTGGCGCCCGAGAGGGCGTCGAACGCGCCGTTCGTCACGGGAAGGGGCCACGTGGTCATCTGTACCGGATAGGCGATCAGCAGGAAGACGCGGCCCACGAGTGCCGGGTTGAAGGGGTTTTTGCCCAGCCCCCCGAAGGTCATCTTGGCCACGGCAATGGCCACGAAGGCGCCGATGACGACGATCCACCAGGGAATCGACGCCGGGAGGTTGAAGGCCAGCAGTACGCCGGTCACCACGGCCGACCAGTTCGAGATCGTCAACGGGCCGCGGAACATGAATTTCTGAATCAGGTACTCGAACGCCACGCACGCCGCAACCGAGATGGCCGTCACGCGCAGCACGTCGGCACCGAACACGATGATCGACACGATGAACGCGGGAATCAGGGCGATCACCACGTCGCGCATGATCCGGGCAGTCGACTGCGCCGTCTGCACGTGGGGTGCGGGAGACACAATGAGTTTGTTTGCCATATTCGAATCGTTTTTCAATTACTTTTTAGGTGCTGCGGCGGCTGCGCGCGAGCGGATGATGCCCATGACCGTCTGCTTGCCCAGGCGCACCCAGTCGAGCAGCGGCAGGTAGGCCGGGCACGACGACTGGCAGCAGCCGCACTCGATGCACGAGGTAATCATCGCAGCCTCGAGTTCGTCCCACTTCTTTTTCTGCGACATCTTCGAGAGGTAGTAGGGCTCGAGACCCATCGGGCAGGCCGCCACGCACTTCGCGCACTTGATGCACTGCGAGGCCTCGCGGCGCTCGGCGTCGCGTCCCGTCATGACGGTGATTCCCGAGCAGCCCTTCGTCACGGGCGACGCGAGGTCGACCATCGCACGGCCCATCATCGGACCGCCGTTGATCACCTTGCACGAGGCGTCGGGAAGACCCCCGGCGGCCTCGAGCAGCGTCGCAACGGGAGTACCCATGCGGGTGAGCAGGTTGCGCGGCTCCTTCATCTCCCGGCCCGTCACGGTCACCACGCGCTCGATGAGCGGCATGCCCTTCTGCACGGCGCGGTAGACGGCATAGGTCGTCGAGGCGTTGCAGACCACGGCCCCGACGTCGATCGGAAGGGCCGGGGGAGGCGGCACCTGACGGCCCGTCACGGCGGCGATCAGCTGTTTCTCGCCGCCCTGCGGATAGCGCACCTTCAGGGGTACGACCTCCACACCCGGGTAGTTCGCGGCAAGCTGCGTGAGGTGTGCAATGGCGTCGGGCTTGTTGTTCTCGATGCCGACATAGGCTTTTCCCGCCCCGACGGCCTTCATCAGGATCGTGACGCCCACGAGGATCTCCTCCCCGTGCTCGAGCATCATGCGGTGGTCGGACGTGAGGTACGGCTCGCACTCCACGCCGTTGATAATCACGCACTCGGCCTTCTTGCCCGCGGGGATCGAGAGCTTCACGTGCGTGGGGAAGGTCGCACCGCCCATGCCGACGATGCCGGCCTGCCGGATGCGCTCGATAATCTCCTGCGACGTGAGCGTGCACTCCCGCACGAGCGTCTCGGAGCGGTCTATGCCCTCGGCCCACTCGTCGCCCTCGCGCTTGATGGTGATCATCATCTGACGAAGGCCCTGGCCGTTGGGAACCAGGTCGACGGCCGTAACCGTTCCCGAAACCGGGGAGTGGATGTTGGCCGACATGAAGCTGCCCGCTTCGGCCAGAAGCTGTCCCGTGAGCACCTTGTCGCCCTTGGCGACCTTCGCAACGGCCGGGGCCCCGATATGCTGCGAGAGGGGAATGTTCACCACCTCGGGCAGCGGAAGCACCTCGATCGCCTTCGCGCGGCTCAACTTGTTTTCCGACGGATGGACTCCGCCTATTGGAAATGTCTTCATATCTGTGGTTGCAATTTTTACGATTCTTTACTGGGCTTCGCGGCAGCAGGCTTTTCGACGGCCGGCTTTTCGGCGGTCGGCTTTTCGGCAGCCGGCTTTTCGGCAGCCGGCTTTTCTGCGGCCGGGGTAGCCTTCGCCTTCGGGGCCTTCGGAGCTGCGGGTTTCGCGGCGGCCTTCGGGGCCTCCTTCTTCTCGGCGGCGGGTTTCTCGACAGCAGGAGCCGCCTTCGGGGCCTCCTTCTTCTCGGCCGCGGGCTTCTCGGCAGCAGGAGCCGCCTTCGGGGCCTTCGGAGCTGCGGGTTTCTCGGCAGCTTTCGGGGCCTCCTTCTTCTCGGCGGCAGGTTTCTCGGCAGCAGGAGCCGCCTTCGGGGCAGCCGGGGCTGTCTTCGGAGCGGCAGGGGCGGCCGGAGCCTTGGGCTCCTTCGGCAGCGGATCCATGCCCACCAGCCGGATGGCACCCGTCGGGCACTCGTTCACGCACTTGCGGCACAACTTGCACTTCTGCGGGTCGATGTAGGCGAGGTTGTTCTCCACCGTGATGGCACCGAAGGCGCAGACCTTCACACACTTGCCGCAGCCGATACATCCGGCCTTGCAGGCCTTCATCACCACGGCGCCCTTGTCCTTCGACACGCACGATACATACACCGCACGGTTCTTG
Source organism: Candidatus Alistipes faecavium (assembly GCA_019118605.1). Taxonomy (GTDB): domain Bacteria; phylum Bacteroidota; class Bacteroidia; order Bacteroidales; family Rikenellaceae; genus Alistipes; species Alistipes faecavium. The sequence goes on from DWYP01000044.1 coordinate 38,075, forward strand.
GGCCACTTCTTGCGCAGCTCGATGACCTTCTTCGGGCACGCCTTGACGCACGCGCCGCAGGCCGTACACTTGTCGGGATCGACCTCCGGGAGGCCCGTTTCGGGATTCATGCGGATGGCGTCGAAAGCGCAGGCCGCCACGCAGTCGCCGTAGCCCAGGCAGCCGTAGGCGCAGCCCGTCTCACCCACATAGAGCGACGCCGCCACGGCACACGACTTGGCGCCGTTGTAGGCATTGGTCCGGGGACGCTTGGCGCACGTCCCGCCGCAACGCACCGTCGCCACCTCGGGCTGCTTCTCGGCAGCCGCCTTCCCGAGGTACGAGGCGATGGCCTTCATGCAGTCGCCGCCTCCCACCGGGCAGAAGAGATCCGAGATGTCGTCGCGTTTGACCAGGGCATCGGCCATGCCCCGGCATCCGGCGAATCCGCAACCGCCGCAATTGGCTCCGGGCAACATCTTCTCCACTTCGTCGATCCGCGGATCCTCCTCGACCCGGAACTTCCGGGCCACGAAGTAGAGAATCACCGCGGAGAGGATTCCCAACGCACACAGCGTCAGGATCGTGAACAGTAATACTTGCATCAGATTTTAGTTATTGTAAATTGAATTGTGTGTTCGATTTTACGGCGAAAGATCCACAGCACGGCATAATAAACGCCCACACCGGCAATCGCGGCGAGGGCGCTCACTCCTTCACTCCATTTCAGCACCGCCAGCGCGACGACCAACACCGCCAGCAGCACGGCAAGGGCCCCGACATAAGCCATCGCCACGGCCCGCAATCCCGTGCCGCGACAGACGCCCACCGTGACGGCCTCGCCCGGGGCGTACTCCCCCGCCGCGGCACACGGCACCGAGACGATCTTCTCCTGCGCCTCGGCCAGCCCGCACGCCTCGCGGGCCTTGCAGCTTCCGCAGGCGCTGTGCGAGGTGATGCGCACGTAGACCGTGCCGCGCACGACACGATCGACGATACCGCTATGTTCGATACGTTCGGACACCACCTGGATCCCTTCCCTATTAGTCTCCGTATTTGTTGGTCAGCGGCATGAGCCGTTCGTGCCCGAACGAGCAGGCCGAAAGGCGCAGCACCGGGGGGAACTGGTAACGTTTCTTCTCGTTGCGCATGATCATGGCGTGGATCTTCTCCACGACCTCCGAATCGAAGCCCGCGTTGATGATCTCCTCGCGGTGCTGCCCCTCCTCGATCATGCGGAAGAGGATGGCGTCGACCACCTCGTAGGGAGGCAGGATGTCGCTGTCCTTCTGTCCGGGGTGGAGCTCCGAGGAGGGCTCCTTGGTCAGGATCGCCTCCGGAATCGGATCACCCTGCGTGCGGTTGATGTAGCGCGCCACATCGTACATCTCGCTCTTGTAGAGGTCGCCCGTCGGGCTGAAGGCCCCGGCCGTGTCGCCGTACAGCGTGCAGAGACCCAGGGCGTTCTCGCTCTTGTTCGAGGAGTTCAGCAGGATGTAGTCGGTCTTGTTCTGCAGGGCCATGAGCAGCACCGTGCGGATACGGGTCTGGATATTCTCTTCCGTAGCGTCGAACTCCGTGCCGCCGATCACCGGCTTGAGGGTGTTCACCACGCTCGTATAGATCTCCGAAATGGGGATGACGTTGTATTCGATGCCGAGGTTGCGCGCCAGGAGCTTGGCGTCCTCGACCGACGAGTCCGACGAGAAGGGCGAGGGCATCAGCAGCGCCCGGACATTCTCCGCGCCGAGCGCATCCGCGGCAATGCAGGCCACGACCGCCGAGTCGATGCCTCCCGAGAGACCGATCGAGGCTTTCCGGTAGCCGTTCTTGCGGAAGAAGTCCCGCAGTCCGCAGCGCGCGGCCTCGTAGACCAGGCGCGTGCGGTCGTTGTAGGTCGACGGCACCTCGATGGGCTCCGAAGCGGCACGGGTGTCGAAGATCTGGAAATCCTCCTCGAAATTCTTCATCATCAGCACCAGCTCGCCCCGGCTGTTCAGTACGCCCGACGTACCGTCGTATACGATGTCGGTCGCACCGCCGACCTGGTTGACCATGACGATGTTCTTGCTCTCGACGAAGGCCAGGTTGTGCATCATCTCGTAGCGGTAGGTCATCGTGCCCTTGCCGTACTTGCGGGCGTTGATCGAGATGATCGTCTCGACCGACTTGTCGAAATCGTGCTCGTGGCTCAGGTCGTCGCCCACGATGATCACGCACTTGTGCCCCTTGATCGTGACGTATTCGTAGCCTTTCGAGGGGACGAGGAAGCCCATTTCGCGCCGTGCGGTGATGTATTTCTTGCCCACGTAGCGCAGCACCTTGCGGTCCTGGATCAGCGCCGCGGCGCTGATCGTGCCCTCCTGCGTGAGGATCGGAAGTCCCACGATCGCGGCGATGCCGTCGCAACACGAGGCGATCTCCACCAGAGCGTCCTCGCAGAGTTCGAGGAAGGTCGTTTTGCGCAAAAGGTCGAAGGCTGGGGTTCCGCTGACGGACTGTTCGGCGAAGATGACCAGATCGGCACGTTGGGACTTGGCCCTGTTGATCGCATCAATGATCTTCGAGGTATTCCCATCCACATCGCCGATCGTATAGTTCAGCTGGGCTATCGCTATTTTCATGTCAGTAATTTAAGTCGGACGTTCACAACGCGCAAAGTTAACGATAATTTGCAAAAGACCGAAAAGATTTTAATGTTAATAAATTAACATTCCCGGGCGGCGGGGCGTTATGTAAAATTCTTAAAAACACCCCGAACGAAAAGACCCCCGGATTTTCGGGGGTCTTTATACATACCGCGCGACACCTGTTCCGCAACGGCGGAAAGCGCCGACAGCGCAAAACTGCCTACTCCTGCGCCGCCTCGGGATCGGCGACGAGGATCCGGCCGCAGTATTCGCAGATGATGATCTTCTTGCCCTGGCGGATGTCGACCTGACGCTGGGGCGGAATGCGGTTGAAGCAGCCTCCGCAGGCGTCGCGCTTCACGGTCACCACGGCCAGTCCGTTGCGGACGTTGCGGCGGATGCGCTCATAGGCCGACAGCAGCCGCTCGTCGATCTTCCCGCGGGCCTGGGCTGCCTGCGCCTCGTACTCGGCCACCAGCGGAGCCGTCTCGGCCTCGATGCCGTCCAGCTCGGCCTTCTTGGCCGTGAAATCCGCCGTGCGGTCCTGCATCGCAGCCTCGGCCTCCTCCAGCTGGAGCTTCTTGGCCTTGATGCCTGCGGCATACTCCTTGAGGCGCTTCTCCGCCAGCTCGATCTCGAGCTCCTGATACTCGATCTCCTTGGTGATGGCGTCGAACTCGCGGTTGTTGCGCACGTTGTTCTGCTGCTCCTTGTAGTTGTTGATCATGACCTTCGCCTGGTCCACCTCACGCTTGCGCTGCTTGGTCAGGGCATTGAGCTCGTCGATCTCGGCATTGATGTTGTCGATGCGCGTCTTCATTCCGGTCATCTCGTCCTCGAGGTCCTGCACCTCGAGAGGCAGTTCGCCTTTCACCTTGTTGATCTCGTCCACTTTGCTGTCGATCTTCTGCAGTTCGTAAAGAGCCAGAATCTTCTCCTGCATCGAGTAATCGACCTCGGCGGTCTTCTTTTGCGTTGCCATATATTGTGTTGTATAGTTTAGACTTACACCAGATAATTCACCGGATTGCGAGAGCGTTCACTCCTGCGAACCGCAAAGGTACGTAAATTTTTCGATAAAATGTCAAATAAAATCCGAATTGCGCAATATTCGCTTTCAAAATGGCCTATATCGGCCACCGTGAGGGCCTTATCGGGTGTCATGAAGTCGTTGTACTTGAGATCCGCGGTGAGGTAGAAATCCGCGCCCGCACGCCGTGCGTCGCCGATCATCGACGCCCCGGCACCTGTGCACACCGCCACGCGGCGCACCGTCGGCGACGCGATGTCGCTGTGGCGGATGACCCGCACGTCGAGCCGCTCACGGATCTGCTGCATGAAATCCCGCGTCGCAACTTCCTGCGGAAGCTCCCCCACGACTCCGAAACCGACGCCTTCGCCTACGTCGGAGGGCTGCAGCACCTCGAGGGACTCCACGCCCAGCATCCGGGCCACGCACCAGCTCATCCCTTCGGGGGCACTGTCGAGGTTCGTGTGGCAGGCGTAGAGCGCAATGCCCCGGCGGATGGCCCGCTCGACGCACCGCTGCACCGGATCGGCCGAATTGAACCGCTTCAGGGCGTGGAAGATGATCGGATGGTGCGTGATGACGATGTCGCACCCCTCGGCCTCGGCCTCGTCGAGGACTTCCTCGGTCACGTCGACGGCCAGCAGGGCCTTGTGCACCTCGTCGTCGGGGCGTCCGACGATGAGTCCGGCGTTGTCGTAGGACGCCTGCCAGGCAAGCGGCGCAAACCGCTCGATAGCTTCGGTAATTTCTCGGATCAGCATAGGTTCGGATTTTTCATGTCCACAGTCAATAATAATGAGTCCGCAAGGCCCGCATGGATTCGCAGAGGCCGCAGGAACTTGGCAGGCCGCAGGGCCCGGACAGGCCGGGAATTCGCGCTCCGCAGGCCGGAAGTTCGCGCTCCGCAGGCCGGAAGTTCGCGCTCCGCGGGGTGCCGTCTCAGAAGAGCGACTGCTCGTAGAAGGCAAAGAGCTCCTTGTTCTCGCCCTCCTCCTTCCTGCGGCGCGGACGCCGGGCCGTGCGGCGGCCTGCGGCAGGCGCAGCGGCAGCCGCAGGGGCCGCGTCGGCATCTCCGTCCGCTCCCGCCGCTGCCGTCTCCGGGGCGGCAGCCTCCGGGGCGATCTTCACCACGGGACGCTCCCGGCGCCGCCGTGCGGGGCGTTCGTCGACCGCCGCAGCCTCCGCCGCGGATTCCCCCTCCGGCGTCCCGGACTTCAGATCCTCGCGCACCTCCTCGAGCAGCGAGCGGATGTGCTGCAGGCGCTCCATCAGCTCGGCGTCGCGGTTCATCGCCGCGCCGTCGGCCGCAGCCTGCCGCAGGGCCTTCTTCGCCCCGTCGAGGGTCATGCCGCGCTCCTTGACCAGGTGGTAGATCAGCTTCAGGTTCCGGATGTCCTCCGGCGTGAAGAGCCGGTTGCCCTTCTTGTTGCGCTTGGGCCGCAGCACCCGGAACTGCGACTCCCAGTAGCGGATCAGCGACTGGTTGACGTCGAACATCTCCGCCACCTCGCCCATCGTATAGAAAAGTTTCTCGGACATATCTATTGTTTTATGATTCGCAGTGAGTTGGGATACAGGTTGTTCACACGTCCCCCGATGCGCTTGGCAAAGCCCAGCGCACGGCCGCGCGCACAGATCAGGTTGATCCCTTCGGCCAGTCCTTCCGGGGAGACCTCCTGACGCCGCAGGTAGGCAACGGCCCGCTCCCCGGAGAGCTCCGCGACGGCAACCGCCGAGCGGTCGATCCCCGCATAGAGCGCCAGCGCCGGATCGGGCTTCAGCGCCCCCTTGAAGAGCTGCCCCAGCGCCACCCCGGCGTAGATCACCGGCACGGCCCCGGAAAGGGCCTGCAACGCCTCGGCCTGCGCCGACGGCCACGCATAGCACGTCCCGGCGATCTCGACGAAGCGCATCCGCGCGGGTTCGCACACCCAGCGGGAGAGTTCTCCGGCGCATTTCCGGTCGACGGGGGCGACCACCTGACGCCGCGCCTTCGGCACGTGCGTGCGGTCACCGGCGTCGGGGGCCTTGCGGGCCACGGCGGCGAAGAACCCCTCGCCGCACACCCTGTGGGGATAGAACCGGAACGTGCGCCACGGCCCCACGGCCCCGCACACGATGCCCCACTCCGCCCCGAGGTCGATCTCCTCCGCCCCGACGACCTCCTCTCCGGCCCAGGCAAGCATCCGCTCGAGCGAGCCCTCGTCCTCGTCGCGGTTGAACGTGCAGGTGCTGTACAGCAGCGTGCCCCCGGGCTTCAGCGCCCGCCACGCCTCGCGCAGGATCGCATCCTGGCGCGCCGCGCACATCCGCACGTTGCCCTCGCTCCACTCCCCGCGCGCCTGGTCGTCCTTGCGGAACATCCCCTCGCCCGAGCAGGGGGCATCCACCGCCACGACGTCGAACCACGCCTCGAAGTCGCACACCGCGCGCGGCTCGCAGGTCGTGACCGCGATATTTCCCGTGCCCCACTTGCGGACGTTGTCGGAGAGCACCGAGGCCCGGCGGCGGTCGATCTCGTTGGCCACGACCAGCCCGTCGCTGCCGACCAGCGAGGCGTAGAGGGTCGTCTTGCCGCCCGGGGCCGCACACAGGTCGAGCACCCGCGCCCCGGAGCGCAGAAGCCCTTCGAGCAGGTACCCGACGAACTGCGACGAGGCCTCCTGCACGTAATACGCCCCGGCGTGGAAATCCGTGTCGAGCGTGAACGACGGGCGCTCCCGCAGATAGAGCCCCTCGCGGCACCACGGCACCGCACGCTCGGGAACGAGCGCCGCGAATTCCGCCGCGGCATCCGCCTTGGCGGGGTTCCGCCGCACGGAGACCGGGGACTCGCCGTCGAGCGCCGCGCACAGCGCACGCCCCTCGGCTTCGCCCAGGTCGGCAAGCACCCGCCGCACGAAAGGTTCCGGAAGGTTCATCGGGCCGCGTCGTTCCGTTTCGCACGCAGGGCGTCGATGCGCGCGCAGATCTTGTCCAGCACGGCGGGATCCGAGACGAAATCCTCGCGGTCCTTGTCGACGACCAGCACCTCGCCCTCGTAGATCGTGTCGATCCAGTGGTTGTATTTGTCGTTGAGCCGCCGGAGGTACGACTCGTCGATGTTCATCTCGTATTCGCGGCCCCGCTTGCGGATCTGCGAGATCAGCGTCGGAACGCCCGCACGCAGGTAGATCAGAAGGTCGGGCTGCGGGATAAGCGAGGTCACCAGGCGGAAAATCTTCATGTAGGTCTCGATGTCGCGCGTCGACATCAACCCCATTTCGTGGAGGTTCTCCGCGAAGATGTGCGCGTCCTCGTAGATCGTGCGATCCTGAAAGATCACCCCCTGGCCGCAGTCCGAAAGCATGTCCATCGTCTGCTGGATCCGGCTCCCGAGGAACGAGATCTGCAGGTTGAAGGCCCAGCGATTCATATCCTCGTAAAAATCGCCGATGTAAGGGTTGTCGCACTCCTCGAGGTAGCACTTCGCATGGTAGCGCTCCGTGAGCATCTGGGTCAGCGTCGTCTTCCCGCTCCCGATATTTCCAGCAATGGCTATATACATGACCGTAAAGGTTTTTATCGCTTCTTTTCCGAGGGCCCGCCCCACCCCGCGGCAAAGGAGAGCACATCCTCCGCCACCCGGCGGTCGTTGACCAGCCGCGGAACCTTGTTCTTCCCCCGCGCGCGCATCCACGCCAGGAACAGCCCCCGGCCGACCACCGTCAGGCGCTGCGGCTCGAGGGTCGTGCGGCGCTTGGCGTCGTAGTCCGAATTGACGGCCCGCAGCTGCCGGTCGAGCTCCGCGGAGAACCGTTCCCGCGAGTCGGGCTCGCGCCCGAACTCCACGATCCACTCGTGGGCCCCGCGCTCGCGCAGCGACATGTAGCACGGAGCCACGCTGTACTCGCTGACAACGGCCCCCGTGGCCCGGCAAGCGGCCAGCAGTGCCGCCTCGGCGTTGTCGGCGATCAGCTCCTCGCCGAAGACGTTGATATACTGGCGCGTGCGCCCTGCAAAGCGGATGCGGTAGGGATCCGTCGAGGTGAACTCCACGGTATCGCCGATCTCGTAGCGCCACAGGCCGTTGTTCGACGTGATGAGCACGGCATATACCTTGCCGCACTCGACGCCCTCGAGCGGCACGATCCGCCCGCCGTCGCGGAATTCGAAGAAGGTGCCGTAGTCGAGCATCAGCAGCATGTCGCTCCGCGCAGGGTCGTCGGCCAGGGCGAAGAAACCCTCCGAGGCGTTGTAGGTCTCCATGTAGTGCATCCCCGCGGAGGGGATCAGCTCCTCGAACGTCTGCCGGTAGGGGGTGAACGCCACGCCTCCGTGGGCGAACATCTCCAGGTCGGGCCATACCTCCAGCAGGTTCTGCCGCCCGGTGTATTCGAGCACCCGGCGCATCAGCGCGAGGTTCCACGACGGAACCCCCGCAAAGGCCGTGATCCGCTCGCCGACGCATTCGCGGCAGATCGCCTCGCACTTCGCGTCGAAGTCGGGAAGGATCGCCGTGGCGATTTTCGGCGCCCGGAACCAGCCGCTCCAGAAGGTCGTGACGCTGATCAGCAGCGCCGAAAGGTCGCCCACGAGGTTCGCACCCTCGCGCACGCACGAACCGCCCAGGGTCAGCGTCTTGCCCTCGAGGACCCGCGACGAAGGGTAGTTCCCGGCATAGACCGTCGCCACGTCGCGCATGCCCAGGGTATGGTTCCGCCAGACCGACTCGCGCGTCACGGGGATGTACTTGCTCCGGTCGGAGGTCGTGCCCGACGAACGGGCGAAGAGCGTCACACGCCCCGGAAACGAGACGTCGCGCTCCCCGGAGCGCATCCGCTCGATGTAGGGCTTGAAACGTTCGTAGTCGAACGTCGGCACCCGCTGCCCGAACTGCCCGGCAGTGCGGATGTCCCCGAGCCCGAACTCGCGCCCGAAGGACGTATCGCGCCCCTTGCGGAGCAGGCTGCGCAGCATGCGCTCCTGCGTTGCCGCAGGCTGGCGCCGAAAGCGGTCGATGGCCCGTTCACGCTGTGCGAACCATGCCCGCAATATCGTATTTCTCAAAGACATATCTCAAGGACTATGCATCTCATTCGCCGTGCCGGCGGATCGGAAGCCCCGCCGCTCCGCGCCCCGGGGCGGGAAGGCTGCCGGCAACGGCCGTCAGTTGAAATATCGGCCCACCTTGCCCACCGACCCCGGCATCGAGAAGACCACCACCCGGTCGTAGGGGTTGATCTCCATGTTGTCGACGGCGATGAAGACCTTGTCGCCGCGCACGATGCCGCCGATGATCGCATCCTCGGGAAGCCCCAGGTCCCTGATCCGGACCTTCGTGGCCGGGGAGTTGGGTTTGACGATGAACTCCAGCACCTCGGCGTCGCTGCCCGTCAGGCACTTGATCGCCTGCACGTCGGTCGACATCGTGAAACGGAAGATGTTCGACGCCGTGACGAGCTTCTTGTTGATGATCGTGTCGATGCCGATCGACTCCGCGAGGTTGATGTAGTTCAGGTTCTCGACCTCGGCGATCACCTTCTTCACGCCCATGCGCTTGGCAAGCATCGCCGCGAGGATGTTCGTCTCGCTGCGGCCCGTCACCGCGACGAAGGCGTCCATGTTCGAAAGGCCCTCCTCCATCATGGCGTCGGTATTGCGACCGTCCTCATTGATTATCAGCGTCTTATCGAGCATCTCGGCCAACCGGTAGGCCTTCTCGGCATTGTAGTCCACCAGCTTGATGTTGATCTCGTCCTGCAGCTCCGTGGCGATGCGGATGCCGATGCGCGAGCCGCCGAGGATCATCAGGTTGTTGATCTCGATGTTCGACTGCCCGGAGAACTCCATCACCTCGTGCACGGCGTCCTGCCGCGCGATGACATAGACCGTGTCGCCCTCCATGAACTGCTCGCCCTCGCGCGGGATGATCGTCTGCCCGTTGCGCGAAATGGCCACCGTGCGGTAGCTCAGCGGCGTCTCCTCCTGGAATCCCACGGGAACGCGGCCCACCAGCGGGGAGGTCGGGTCGAGGCGGAAGACCACCAGCGAGAGCTTGCCGCTCGAGAAATCCACGTATTCGGTGGTCGAGGTGTGCCCCAGGAGGTTGATGACCTCGCGGGCCGCGACCTTCTCGGGATAGAACAGGTAGTCGATGCCCATGTCGATGAACATCTCCTTGTTGTTGGGTTCGAGGTATTCGTTGTTGTCGATGCGGGCGATGGATTTCTTGGCCCCGAGCTTCTTGGCAAGCATCGCCGAGACGATGTTGGCATTCTCCTCGTGGTTGACCGCGATGAAGAGGTCGCACTTGCGCACCGCGGCCTGACGAAGCACCGCGAAGACGGTCGAATCGCCCTCGACGGTGATGACGTCGGCAAGGCTCCCGACCTCCGAAAGGAGCTTCTGGTCGCTGTCGATGACGGTGATGTCGTGTCCGTTTCCGCTGAGCATACGGGCCAGATGGCTGCCCATTTCGCCCGCTCCCGCAATCACGATTTTCATAGGTTCAGCATTCGAATTTCCGCCTCCGGGCGCACCGGAACGCATCCCGGACACCAAAAGGCGATATTTTTGCAATTTATCAGACAAATGTATACATTTGTCGCCGAAACCCCAAATTTCGGAACGTAAAAAACCGTTGAAAAGATGCCTGCGTGGTTAATCGTCATACTCTGTGCCGTGGCGGCCGTCGGATTGTTCGTGGTCGGGATGTCGCTCACGCTGATGATCAAGGGTCACTTCATCGACTCGGAGATCTCGACAAACAAGAACATGCAGCGCCTGGGCATCAAGTGCGCCGTGCAGGAGACCCGCGAGGCGGACGGCACGGCCGAATGTTCGGACGGCGGTGCGGCGCTGCCCGGATGCACGGGCAACTGCGGGGCCTGCGACATCGAGCACAAGGCCTGACACAACAACGCCCCCGGCGCGGAACCTCCCGACCGCAACACGACAGGAACAGCCCCGGCAGATCGATCTGCCGGGGCTGTCCGTAACGGTACGGGGCCCGTCCGCACCCGATGGCGCAACAAGCCTTCCGCCTACAACTTGCAGAACTTCGAACGGCAGTGGAACCACGGGTTGTGCAGGTCCTCTTCGTTGTAGCGCAGCTCCCCGTCGCCGGGCAGCGAACGCGTCGAGCCTCCCGCCTCCGCGAGGATCAGCTCTCCGGCCGCCGTATCCCATTCATAGGTGTGCGTCGTGCGCACGTAGTAGTCCACACGCCCCTCGGCCAGCAGGCAGAACTTGTACGAACTGCCCTGCTCGAGAACCTCCAGGTCGGGGTGCGCATTCCGCAGCGCCGCCACACGCTCGGCCGTCTCGACAGTCTGGTGCGAGCGCGACACCGCCACGACGAGGTGGTCGTGCGACGCCTCCGAGGCCAGCGGCAGCGGCGTCCAGCCGCCGACGATCTGCTCGTAGGTGTACGAAGCCTCGGGATCCGCCGCGACATGCTCCTTGAGGTAGGAGCCCGCGCCGCGCCCGGCGACATACATCTTCTCGAAATAGGGCACGTAAATCACCGCCCCCATGCAGACGTTGTTCTCCATCAGGGCGATGTTGACCGTGAACTCGTTGTTTCCCTTGATGAACTCCACCGTCCCGTCCAGCGGGTCGACCAGCCAGTAGAGCTCCCAGTTGCGGCGCTCGTCGTAACGCATCTCGCGCCCCTCTTCCGAGAGGATCGGAATGCGCGTGGGCCCGAGGTACTCGCGGATCGTACGGTGCGCCACCCTGTCGGCCAGCGTGATGGGCGTCTTGTCGTCCTTGAGGCTTATGTCGTAGTCGTCCCGATTCTTGTACACTTGCATGATCGCGGCTCCCGCACGCACCGCCGCATTGAACAGCGGCGGCAGCAGATACATTCTCACCTTGTCGTTTATCATCGTTGATCCCTTTTGGAAACCGGTTCCGTCGATTGTCATGGTAAAGGTAACAAGAATTTGTGACTTTGTGAAATTTTTCACAACGAATCGGCCCAAATCCCCGCGAAAACAGACTCCTTTCGCCCGAATGTGAAAACTCCACCCGCCCCGGCGGGCGAAAACCGTGCCACGCCCCCGGAACGAAAATTTTTCCGCGAAGTTTGTTTATAAGAGAATTATGCGTATATTTGCACTCCGAATTTATGTTCAAATACATAATCGATCTTAATGTACGTTATAGTAGAGATTGCAGGTCAGCAGTTTAAGGCTGAGAAAGGTCGGAAACTTTATGTTCACCGTCTCCAGGGCGAAGAGAATTCGTCCGTAAGTTTCGACAAGGTCCTGCTCACAGACAACGACGGTCAGGTCAAGGTCGGCGCACCTGTTGTAGAAGGCGCCGCAGTAAAGTGCAAGATCCTGAAGCATCTGAAGGATGACAAGGTTCTGGTCTTCAAGAAAAAGCGTCGCACCGGATATCAGAAGTGCAACGGACACCGCCAGTACCTTACGCAGATTCTCATCGAGGACATCGTTGCATAAACCTTTAAAAACTGAATCATCATGGCACACAAGAAAGGTGTAGGTAGTTCGAAGAACGGCCGCGAGTCGGAAAGCAAGCGACTCGGCGTCAAACTGTTCGGAGGTCAGTTCGCAAAGGCGGGCAACATCATCGTCCGCCAGCGCGGTACGGTTCACAATGCCGGTGAGAACGTCGGCATGGGCAAAGACCACACGCTCTTCGCGCTGGTCGACGGAACCGTGGAGTTCTGCAAGAAGGGCGAAGGCAAGTCCTACGTCAGCGTCACCCCGCTGAGCGAATAGGCCATAGGCGCATCGCCGCATCCGAAAACGACAGGCGGGCTTTTCCTCTCGGAAAAGCCCGCTTCGTTTTGCCCGCACGCCGCCCCTACTCGGCAGCCGGGGCCGCAGCATCCGCCTCCACGGCACGGAACGTCGCCAGCGGACGATCTTCGCCGTAAAGCTTCAGCTCCCGGCCCTCCACCGCATAGCGGTCCACCTCCGAGAGCATCTTCACGAAGGCATCCTCGTAGGCCATGTCGGGACACGCCATGCGCGTCATGCCCATCTGGTCGAACGACAGCCGCGAACCCTTCAGCTCATAGCGGCCGAAGAAGCGGTTGCAATTCGTACGCCCGGCGACCATCGTGTCGGCAGCGTTGAACTGCAGGGTGAAGAAATCGGCCTCGGCGTCGATGGCCGTGGCGGGAATCCCCTTCATCTCGGAGAGTTTCCACGTGGTGCCCTCCAGCGGGAGGGACTTGTGCGCGCCGCCGCAGGCGGTCATCGCAAAGAGCAGCGCAGCGGCTGCAACAAATTTTTTCATGGTTCGATCGAATTAAAAAACGTTTCGGAACGCCCGGCGCACCTCCGGAGGCATGCCGCGGCTATCCGAACAATTCATTCAAAATCCGCGCCAGGCGGTACCCGGCCCGCAGGATCTGCTCCTCGGCCAGCTGCTGCGTCTTCATCAGGAAGTCGTTCGTCTCGGCGCGTCCCAGCCGTTGCCCTTCGCTGATCCACTCGTAAAGCACGCGGCAGCGGCGCGCATTGTCGGCAAGCCATTCGCGCGGCGTCCCGGCAGCCAGCGCCTCGCGCTCGCGCTTCGTGCAGCGGTCGAGCTGGTAGCGGTAATCCTCATATCCCCAGCGGTGGTTCAGCTCCAGCACCTGCGTGTCCCAGTAGCTGTGGAACGAGCAGGCACGGCCGTTGAGCTCGAATTTGAAATCCTTGTACCACGGGTATTTGACGTGCGACGGGCAGTGCATGTCGCCCACCAGGTGCACCAGACAGTAGATCGCCACCCGCGCCGTCGAGTCGTCGCACGCCCGCAGGTCGGAGAGCTTCGCCATCGCGTCCTCGATTCCCGCCACGGCATCGCCGTCCTTCGCGTTGGGAAGGTAGCTGCCCGCGGCATCGACCCGGTCGGTATGCCAGCGCGTGGTGTGCTTGTAAGGCTCCGAGACGCGCACCTGGTCCATCCACGAGGCATAATAGATGATCGAGCGGCCGTCCAGATAGCGTTCGATCTGCTTCCGGGCTTTCGGCGTCAGGTGTGCCTCCGCAATCGCGGCAATGGCGTCGTGGCCGGTCTTCCCCCAGCCGAAGGCCGCCGTGCAGGATCCCACAAGGATCGCTGCCAGCAGAAAAAGGAGTTTCTTCATCATATCGGTTTCGTTTGGTGTTCGGTTCGCTTGCTCGGACACAGTCGCATCCGTCGGTAAAATTAGCCAATAAAAAACGGAACTCCAACTTCCGAAACGAAAAATATCAACAACCTGTCGATTTCATTTCCGCAACACCGGAGCAGCACGGCCCGGACATAAAACAACGCAGGCCGCGGAGAGTACTCCGCGGCCTGCGCACGCATCATTCGGACGGTTCCGATCAGTATTCGATCTTCGACAGGCGGACGTAGCCGTTGTAGCGCCACTTGGCATTCTCCTCGGCAGCCTTGAAGAGCTCCTCGGCCTCGGCCGGGAACGACTTCTGCAGCGAGGTGTAGCGTACCTCCTTCATCAGGAAGTCGCGGAACTTCGACCAGTCGGGCTCCTTCGAGTCGAGGACGAACGGGTTCTTGCCCTGCTCCTCGAGCTGCGGGTTGTAGTGCCACAGGTGCCAGTAGCCGCATGCCACGGCCTCCTTGCCCACGGCCTGCGTGCGCGTCATGCCGCCCTTGATGCCGTGGTTGATGCACGGTGCGTAGGCGATCACCAGCGACGGGCCCGGATAGGCCTCGGCCTCCTTCAGCACGTTGAAGAGCTGCTGCTGCGAACCGCCGATCGAAACCTGTGCCACGTAGACGTAACCGTAGGTCATGGCCATTGCGCCGAGATCCTTCTTGCGGATGCGCTTGCCGCTCGAGGCGAACTTCGCAACGGCGCCCACGGGCGTCGACTTCGACGACTGTCCGCCGGTGTTGGAGTAGACCTCCGTGTCGACCACCAGGATGTTCACGTCCTGACCCGTAGCCAGCACGTGGTCGACGCCGCCGTAGCCGATGTCGTAGCCCCAGCCGTCGCCGCCGATGATCCACTGCGACTTCTTGACCAGCCAGTCCTTGTGCTCGAGGATTTTCTTGCAGTAGTCGCAGCCGCAGGCCTCCATCATCGGGATCAGGCGCGCCGAAACCTCGGCCGACTTCGACGACGAACCGCGGTTGGCGATCCACTCCTTCATCACGCCCTTCAGCTCCTCGGAGCACTTCGTGCAGTTGGCGATCGCCTCCTCCATCGTGAGCTGGATGCGGTCGCGGAGCTTCTCCACGCCGAGGTGCATGCCCAGGCCGAATTCGGCGTTGTCCTCGAAGAGCGAGTTCGCCCAGGCGGGGCCGCGGCCGGCAGCATCGGTGCAGTAGGGGGTCGACGGTGCCGAACCCGAGTAGATCGACGTACAGCCCGTAGCGTTGGCAACCATCATCTTGTCACCGAACAGCTGCGAGAGCGCCTTGATATAGGGCGTTTCGCCGCAGCCGGCGCAGGCGCCCGAGAACTCGAACAGCGGCTGCGCGAACTGCAGGTTCTTCACCGACTTGGTCTTGTCGACAACCTGCTTGTAGCCGATGTTCTTCGTGATGTAGTCCCAGTTCTTCTGCTGGGGAAGCTGCTCCTCGAGCGGACGCATGACGAGGGCCTTCTCCTTGGCCGGGCAGATGTCCACGCAGTTGCCGCAGCCCGTACAGTCGAGCGGCGACACCTGGATGCGGAACTTGTACTCCTTGGTCTCGCCGAGTCCCTGCTTCCATTCGGCGCCCGAAGCGGCTGCCTCGGACTCCGTGGCCAGGAACGGACGGATCGCAGCGTGCGGGCAGACGTAGGCGCACTGATTGCACTGGATACAGTTGGCGATCTTCCACTCCGGAACGTTCACGGCGATGCCGCGCTTCTCGTAGGCGGCCGTGCCGTTGTCCCACGTTCCGTCCTCGCGGCCGTTGAAGGCCGAGACGGGAAGGTCGTCGCCCTTCAGGCCGTTGATCGGCTCCACGACCTTGCGCACGAACTCCGGATACGACGCGTGCGACGGGGTCTCGAACCCGTGGTCCTCGATCTGCGCCCACTCGGCGGGAACGTCGATCTTCACGACCTCCTTGCCGCCGGCGTCGACGGCCGCATAGTTCATGTTCACGATGTCCTCGCCCTTCTTTCCGTAGGACTTCAGGATGGCGTGCTTCATCTCCTCGACGGCCTTCTCGAACGGAATCACGTTGGCGATCTTGAAGAAAGCCGACTGCATGATGGTGTTCGTGCGCGACCCGAGGCCGAGTTCGGCGGCGATCTTCGTGGCGTTGATGATGTAGAAGTTGATCTTGTTCTTGGCAAGGTAGGCCTTCATGTGGTCGGGAAGCGTGGCGCACGTCGTCTCGGCGTCATGCACGGAGTTCAGTAGGAACGATCCGCCCATCTTCAGGCCCTTGAGCACGTCGTACTTGTCGACGTACGACGGAACGTGGCATGCCACGAAGTCGGGCGTCGTAACGAGGTAGGGCGAGGTGATCGGAAGGTCGCCGAAGCGGAGGTGCGACGACGTGTAGCCGCCCGACTTCTTCGAGTCGTAGGAGAAGTAGGCCTGGCAGTACTTGTTCGTCGTGCCGCCGATGATCTTGATCGAGTTCTTGTTGGCGCCCACCGTACCGTCGGCGCCCAGTCCGAAGAACAGCGCCTCGAACGTCCCCGGCTTGGCCAGCGAGATCTCCTCGCCGACGGGCAGCGAACGGAACGTCACGTCGTCGACGATGCCCACCGTGAACTGGTTCTTCGGCTCCTTCATCTTCAGGTTCTCGAAGACGGCAAGCATCTGGGCCGGCGTCGTATCCTTCGACGAGAGTCCGTAGCGGCCGCCGACGATCAGCGGCATCTGGCCGCACGGCAGCGACTTGCTCGTGGCGAAGGCCTCGACGACATCCAGGTAGAGGGGATCGCCGTTCGCTCCGGGCTCCTTCGTGCGGTCGAGCACGCAGATGCGCTTCACGCTCGCGGGCAGCACCTCCAGGAGGTACTTCACGGCGAACGGACGGTAGAGGTGCACGGTAATCACGCCGACCTTCTCGCCCTTGGCGCGCAGGTAGTCGACCGTCTCCTTGATGGTCTCGGTCACCGAACCCATGGCGATGATGATGTTCTCGGCATCCTCGGCTCCGTAATATACGAACGGCTTGTATTCGCGGCCCGTGATGCGCGAGATCTCCTTCATGGTGTCGGCCACCATGTCGGGAACCGCGTCATAGAACTTGTTGGCAGCCTCGCGCGTCTGGAAATAGATGTCGGGGTTCTGCGCCGTACCGCGCGTGACGGGGTGCTCGGGGTTCAGCGCACGCGCGCGGAACGCCTTCAGGGCGTCGCGGTCGAGTAGCGCCGTGAGCGATGCCTCGTCGATGAGCTCGATCTTCTGGATCTCGTGCGAGGTGCGGAATCCGTCGAAGAAGTGCAGGAACGGAACGCGCGCCTTGAGGGCCACGAGGTGGGCGACGCCTGCGAGGTCCATCACCTCCTGCACCGACGACGTGGCGAGCATCGCAAAACCGGTCTGGCGTGCGGCCATCACGTCCTGGTGGTCGCCGAAGATCGACAGGCACTGCGCAGCCAGCGCACGCGCCGAGACGTGGAACACGCCCGGGAGCAGCTCGCCCGAGATCTTGTACATGTTGGGGATCATCAGCAGCAGACCCTGCGAGGCGGTGAACGTCGAGGTCAGGGCTCCGCCCTGAAGCGACCCGTGGACGGCGCCGGCGGCTCCGGCCTCCGACTGCATTTCCACGACCTTCACGGTCTCCCCGAAGATGTTCTTCCGGCCCTGCGCAGCCCACTCGTCCACGAGTTCGGCCATCGTCGACGACGGCGTGATGGGATAGATGGCCGCAACCTCCGAGAACATGTATGCCACATGGGCCGCAGCGTAATTGCCATCACAGGTGATGAATTTCTTTTCTGCCATTTTCGTTGAAATTTAGTTTATTTTGTGTGTTGATTGTCACAATCGTTGTCCGGTGCCCGAAATCCGGACGCTGCAAATATACGCATTTCGGCGCAAATTCAAGGCTCAAATCCGTCCAAAAAAGTATGTTTTTTTGCCATTTGCAAATGTGAAAAAAATAACAGCCGTCTGTTATTCCGTTAACAGCAAACACGCGGATTTTCACCCCTTTGCGGAATCCGCTTACCGACAACGCGTTACCCCGGAACGGCTGTCGGAGAGGCCCCGAATCCCGCACCGCACGCCCCGCCGCGCAGGGCCCCTCCCGCGGGCGGCACGGCGCGGCCGCGCCGCGGATCGGCAAAATTTATTACCTTTGCCGGCATGATCCCCTATCGCAGAAAAACGCTCCCCAACGGGCTGACCGTCGCCGTCAACCGCGACCGCGCCTCGAAGCTCGCCGCCGTGAACGTCCTCTACCGGGTCGGCGCGCGCGACGAGGATCCCTCGCGCACGGGATTCGCCCACCTGTTCGAACACCTCATGTTCCGCGGCACGCGCGAGATCCCGAACTTCGACCTCCCGGTGCAGATGGCCTCGGGCGACAACAACGCCTTCACGAACAACGACTACACGGACTTCTACATCACCCTGCCGAAGGACAACCTCGAGACGGCCCTCTGGCTCGAGAGCGACCGCATGCAGGGGCTCGACATCACCCCCGAAAAGCTCGAAACCGAGAAGCGCGTGGTCGTCGAGGAGTTCCGCCAGCGCTACCTCAACCAGCCCTACGGAGACCAGACGATGCTGCTCCGCGCGCTGGCCTACAAGGTTCACCCCTACCGCTGGGCGGCCATCGGGCTCTCGCCCGACCATGTCGCCCGGGCGACGCTCGCCGACGTGGAGGCCTTCTACCGCACGCACTACCGCCCCTCGAACGCCATTCTCTCGATCTCGGCCGACATGGACGAGGAGCGGATGTTCGACCTGGCCGCGAAGTGGTTCGCACCGCTCGCCGACCGCCCCGCGGCCCCGCGGACGCTTCCGCAGGAGCCCCCGCAGACGGCACCCCGCCGCGAGGAGGTCGAGCGCGACGTCCCGGCGACGACCCTCACCGTGGCCTGCCACATGGGGCCCCGCACCGGGGAGGACTTCTACGTCGCCGACCTGGTCTCGGACCTGCTCGCCGGAGGCGACTCCGGGCGTCTCTACATGCACCTGGTCAAGGAGCGCGGGCTGCTTGCGAGCGTCAACGCCTACATCACGGGCGACGTCGACCCAGGGCTCTTCATCCTCACCGGGCAGCTGCTCCCCGGCACCGTCCCCGAGCAGGCCGAGGAGGCCCTCCGCGGGGAGATCCTCGCCCTGCAGCGCGGAGAAGTGAGCGACCGCGAGCTCGAAAAGGTCAAGAACAAGTTCGAGGCCAACACGCTCTTCGGAGAGCTCAACGTCATGAACAAGGCCATGAACCTCGGATTCTACGAAATGCTCGGCGACCTGGAGCTCATCAACCGCGAGGTCGACTGCTACCGCGCCGTCACGCGCGAACGCATCGCCGACTTCTGCCGGCGCGTCCTGCGTCCCGAAAACAGCTCCACACTCCTCTACAAAGCCTGCAAGCCATGACCGCGCAACCCGTCATCACCCCTTCGGAGGTCGAACTCCAGGAGGCCCGGCGCACGACCCTGCGCAACGGCATCGACCTCTACACGCTGCCCTCGGACGACTTCGGGGTGCTGCGCATCTCGTTCGTCTTCCGCGCCGGGTCGGCCCGCCAGCAGGTGCCCTTCTCGGCTTCGGCCGCCGCGAACCTCCTCTCGGAGGGCAGCACCCGCATGACGGCGCAGCAGATTGCCGAACAGCTCGACTACTACGGCTCGTGGTACGACGTGAACATCGACCGCGACTACGCCTACATCAATTTCGCCACCCTCTCGAAGTTCTTCGATCAGACGCTCGACGTGGCCGGGGAGATCCTCCTCCGCCCGGCATTTCCCGAAGGGGAGCTGCGCATCTATGCCGCCAAGCGGCGCCAGCGCCTCTCGATCGAGCGCACGAAGGTCGACGTCCGGGCCCGCGAGGCCTTTGCCCGGGCCCTCTTCGGCGCAGCGCACCCCTACGGCATCTCGTCCGACGAGAGCGCCTACGACCTCCTCACGCGCGACGACGTCGTGGCATTCCACCGCCGCCACTACACCGCCGAAAACTGCTTCGTCGTCTGCAGCGGGCGCGTCGGACAGCATGAGACCGCGGCCGTCGCGGCCCTTGCCGAGCAGATCCCCGCGGGCGGAGACCCCGTCGGGGAATCCTTCCCCGCACCCGTGACGGAACACCGGGTCTTCGTCGAACATCCCGGGGCCGTGCAGTCGTCGCTGCGCCTCGGAAGGCTCCTCTTCCCGCGGCAGCATCCCGATTTCGTGGGGATGCAGGTCGTGGCCACGGCCCTCGGCGGGTATTTCGGGTCGCGGCTGATGCAGAACCTCCGCGAACGCAACGGATTCACCTACGGCGTGGTCGCCGCGATGGTCAACTTCGAACGCACGGGCTACTTCGCCGTGGCCACGCAGGTCGGGACCGACGTCACGCAGGCCGCCTTGCAGGAGATCTACCGCGAGATCGAACGCCTGCGCACGGAGCCGATGCCCGAAGAGGAGCTGAAGCTGGTCAAGAACATGATGTCGGGCGAGATGATGCGCGTGTTGGACGGCCCCTTCGGCATCGCCGACGTCACGATCGAGAACATCCTCTGCGGCTTCGACAACTCGGTCATCGGCGAGAACATCCACCGCATCCGGAACATGACGCCTGCCGACGTGCAGCGTCTGGCCCGGAAGTATCTGGCGCGCGAGGAACTGGTCACGGTGGCCGTCGGGGCCGAAGACCCGATGATGTAAGCGGCCGGGAAACCGAGTAAGCATGCGGCCGGGAGGGCCGCGACTCCCGACATGAAGCGGGGCCGGAGGATGATACTCCGGCCCTGCCTGTTTTCTGCCCCTCCGGCTACTGCCGGACGAGGTGTCCGGCCACCCAATTGGTCAGTTCGACGAACTCCCCGACCGACAGCGTCTCGGCCCGCCGCGAAAAGAAGGGGTGCTCCTCGCCGCCGAAATCGCCGAATGCGGCCTTCAGCGCATTGCGCAGCATCTTGCGCCGCTGTCCGAACGAGGCCTTCACCACCTTGATGAAAAGCGTCTCGTCGCAGTCGAGCCGCTGCGTGGCATTCCGCCGCAGGCGGACGACGGCGCTCTTGACCTTCGGGGGCGGGTTGAAGACCTTCTCCCCCACCGTGAAGAGGTACTCGATGTCGTACCACGCCTGCAGCAGCACCGAAAGGATGCCGTACTCCTTCGATCCGGGCCCCTCGGCCAGCCGCACGGCCACCTCGCGCTGGATCATTCCCACGCACTCGGGAACCAGGTCGCGGTTTTCGAGCACCTTGAAGAAGATCTGCGAGGAGATGTTGTAGGGGAAGTTGCCGATGAGGCGCACCCCGTCGGGGAACTGCGCCCGGAGATCCATCTTCAGGAAGTCGGCGCCGAGCAGCCGCGGCGTGAAGTCGGGATAGTGCGCGCGGAGGTAGTCGACACTCTCCGCGTCGATCTCCACGCCCCACGTCGTGATGTCGCGGCGCTGCAGCAGGAACTGTGTCAGCACACCCATGCCGCACCCCACCTCGAGCACCGCAGCGGGCCGCTCCGCCGTCCCGCCCGCGAGGGCGTCGGCGATCTTGCGCGCAATGTTCAGGTCGGTCAGGAAGTGCTGACCCAGGGATTTTTTGGCTCGAACCTCCGTCATACGGCTGCAAAGATATAAAAAAAGCCGGACGAGCGCCTCCTTGTCCGGCTTTTTGATCGGAACACCTCCCGGCCCGCTCTTCGCGGGAGAGGCAGCGGTATCGGCAACCCGCCGTCAGCGCCGCTCCTTGCGCCGGCGGCGCTTCTCCGAGCGTTTCCCGGCACGCTGCCGCTCGCGCTTTTCGGCACGCTGCCGACGCTGCGTGAGGCGGAACGTATAGAGCAGTCCCACGAACCCGACGCCCAGCAGCAGCACCCAGAACCACACGGCGATACCGCGTTCCATGTACTCCAATGCGTAGATGATCCCGGCGATGGCCAGCACCATGCCCGCCAGACGGACAGCCTGCATCAAATTGCCTTTCATATCACTCTTTCGTTTCTTTCCTTTTATGTTTCCGCACCCGATGCTGCAAAGCCCCGAGCGTCAACAACCCGGAAGCCACGGCAAACAGCAGCGGCAGGTACCACAGGTCGAAATCGTCATCCATCGCCACCTTCCACGCAGCGACAAGTGCCGCAAGAAACAACACTGCGGCAAGAATCGCCTGGATCCGATCTATCGTACGCATCATATCGTCAAGGTATTTTGTGCTTGTTCACTTCGTCGAGATGCCGGCGTTTTTTCTTGTTGAATTCGTTGTACACCATTCCGACTCCCGCCAACACGAACAGTATGCCGATGACGAAGTCGGTGGCACTCACACAGTTGGAATGCGTCACACGCCAGTAGATGTTCGTCCCGAGCCATACCAGCGCCAGGATCAGAAACAGCACGGCCAGCGTAAAGGTCTTTTTGTTGATGTTCTTCATAGGCAAAGGGTTTTAGGTTATCGCTTCGGTTCGTATGCAAGCCGCTTCGGCCCGAGAGAGTCCCGGAGAGCCCCGGAGAGCCCCGAGAGAGCCCCGAGAGAGCCCCGGGTCGCGCCGGAGTCCGGGCGCCCCGCGCGCGGGATCAGTTCCCCTGCTCGCAGATGAACTTGATGCGCACCAGCCGGATCTCCTCCTCGGTATAGTCGGCGCCCAGTTCGCTGATCGCCTCGTCGAGCGAGTCGCTCTGGGCATCCTCCTTGAAGTAGAGGTAGATGTCCTCGATCTTGTCCTCGTCCATGAACTCCTTGAGGTAATAGGAGATGTCGAGGCGCGTCCCGGCGTTGACGATTCCTTCGATCTCGGTGAGCAGCTCGTCGAAATCGAGGTTCTTCGCACGGGCGATGTCCTCGAAGTCCATCTTGCGGTCGATCGACTGGATGATGAAGATCTTGTTGCCCGACTTGCTCGCCACGCCCTTGACGACCATGTCCTGCGGGCGGATGATCTCCTTCTCCTCGACGTAGGCCTTGATGAGCTTGACGAACTCCTCGCCGAACTTCCGCGCCTTGCCCACGCCCACGCCCGTGATGTTCTGCATCTCTTCGAGCGTGACGGGGTACTGCACGGCCATGTCCTCGAGCGAGGGATCCTGGAAAACCACGAACGGCGGAAGCCCGTGCTGCTTGGCGACCTTCTTGCGCAGGTCCTTGAGCATCGAGAAGAGCTCCTCGTCGGCCGCACCCCCGCGGCCCATCGGAGCCACGGCCTCGGCCTCCTTCTCCTCCTGGTCGTAGTCGTGGTCGAGCGTCACGGTCACCGGGAACGGCATGGAGATGAAATTCTCGCCCTTGCGGTTGATCGAGATGAGTCCGTAGTTCTCGATGTTCTTGTCGATGAGCCCCAGGATCAGCGCCTGGCGCAGCACCGCGCCCCAGAAGCGGGCGTCGTGTTCGACACCCGCGCCGAACCATTTCGACTTGTTGTGCCCGTAGCTCTTGATCAGCGCCGTATTCTTGCCCAGCAGCACGTTGACCAGGTAGTCGGACTTGAACTTGTCGCCGATGTCGCGCAGGGCCTCGAGGGCCATCTTCAGCGCCGCACGGGCGTCGACCTTCGGTTTCGGGTGGCGGCAGTTGTCGCAGTTCCCGCAGTTCTCCTCCTTATACTCCTCGCCGAAGTAGTGCAGCAGCGTCTTGCGACGGCACATCGAGCTCTCGGCGTAGGAGACCGTCTCCTGCAGCAGCAGCTTGCCGATCTCCTGCTCGGCGATGGGCTTGCCCTGCATGAACTTCTCGAGTTTCTGGATATCCTTGTAGCTGTAGAAGGCCAGGCAGTAGCCCTCGCCGCCGTCGCGGCCCGCACGCCCGGTCTCCTGATAGTATCCCTCGAGCGATTTCGGGATGTCGTAGTGGATGACGTACCGCACATCGGGCTTGTCGATGCCCATGCCGAAGGCGATCGTGGCGACGATCACCTCGACGCGCTCCATGAGGAAGTCGTCCTGGTTGACGGCGCGCGTCGCGGCGTCCATGCCCGCATGGTAGGCCCGGGCGCGGATGCCGTTGGCCACGAGCAGCTCGGCCAACTCCTCGACCTTCTTGCGGCTCAGGCAGTAGATGATGCCGCTCTTGCCCTCGTTCTGCTTGATGAAACGGATGATGTCGCGGTCGATGTCGTGCTTGGGGCGGATCTCGTAGTAGAGGTTCGGGCGGTTGAACGACGACTTGAAGACCGAGGCGTCGGACATGCCGAGGTTCTTCTGGATGTCCATCTGCACCTTGGGCGTCGCCGTGGCCGTGAGGGCGATCAGCGGCGCCGTGCCGATCTCGTTGATGATCGGACGGATGCGCCGGTACTCGGGGCGGAAGTCGTGGCCCCATTCCGAGATGCAGTGCGCCTCGTCGATGGCGTAGAACGAGATCTTGATCTTGCGCAGGAAGGAGACGTTGTCCTCCTTGGTGAGCGACTCGGGGGCGAAGTAGAGCAGCTTGGTCTTCCCGGCCAGCACGTCCTCGCGGACTTGCGCCACGGCGGTCTTGTTGAGCGACGAGTTCAGGAAGTGCGCGATACCCGACTCGGCCGAGAAGGTCCGCATGGAGTCGACCTGATTCTTCATCAGGGCGATCAGCGGCGAGATGACGATCGCCACTCCGTCCATCAGCAGGGCCGGCAGCTGATAGCACAACGACTTGCCGCCGCCCGTAGGCATCAGCACGAAGGTATCCTTACCCTCCAGTACATTGCGGATCACCGCCTCCTGATTCCCTTTGAACGACGAAAAGCCGAAATACTCCTTCAATTTCTCGTGCAAAAGGGATGAATCGAATCGTTCCATTGTATGGCCGTCTGAGAATGTGCTTACTTTCTGTTTGCTTACTGTCCGTAACCTTGAAAACCGAAAATTCAACGTAAAGATAAAAAACTTTTCGGAAAAAAAGCATAACTTTGTAAAAATTTTATTCTTCAAGCTTCATGCGCCTTTACACCAGCGAACTCGTAAAGAAATACAAGTCCCGGACGGTGGTCAACCACGTCTCGATCGACGTCAACCAGGGCGAAATCGTCGGACTGCTCGGCCCCAACGGCGCCGGAAAGACCACCACCTTCTATATGATCGTCGGGCTCATCAAGCCCAACGAGGGACGCATCTTCCTCGAGGACGACAACAAGCAGGTCTCCGAACTCACCGGACTGCCCGTCTACCGCCGCGCGCAGCTCGGCGTCGGATACCTCGCACAGGAGGCCTCGGTATTCCGCCGTCTGTCGGTCGAGGACAACATCCGCGCGGTGCTCGAGATGACCGACCACACCAAGGAGTACCAGAACGAACGGGTCGAGGCCCTGATCGAGGAGTTCCGCCTCCAGAAGGTGCGCAAAAGCCTCGGAATCCAGCTCTCCGGAGGCGAGCGCCGACGTACGGAGATCGCACGCGCCGTGGCCATCAACCCGGCATTCATCCTCCTCGACGAACCCTTTGCGGGCGTCGACCCCATCGCCGTAGAGGACATCCAGTCGATCGTCGCCACGCTCAAGCACAAGAACATCGGCGTAATCATCACCGACCACAACGTCGACGAAACGCTCGCCATCACCGACCGCACCTACCTGCTCTACGAGGGGAAGATCCTCAAGACCGGCACAGCCGAGGAGCTGGCCGCCGACCCGATGGTCCGCAAGGTCTACCTCGGGCAGCACTTCGAACTCAAAAAGAGCCACCAGCTGACCCAGGAGATGAAAAACCGCGTGGGCCAGGAGCTCCGCAACCAAACGAACGACACTTCCGACCATGAATAGAACGATCGCCCCGGGCCGCGTCAAAGGCACGCTGACGCCGCCCTGCTCGAAAAGCTATGCTCAGCGTGCCCTGGCCGCCGCGCTGCTCTCCAGGGAGCCGAGCGTGCTGCGCAAC
Source organism: Candidatus Alistipes faecavium (assembly GCA_019118605.1). Taxonomy (GTDB): domain Bacteria; phylum Bacteroidota; class Bacteroidia; order Bacteroidales; family Rikenellaceae; genus Alistipes; species Alistipes faecavium. The sequence continues at coordinate 63,568 of DWYP01000044.1, forward strand.
CTCGAATTCTGCGACGACACCCGTTCGGCCATGCGCTGCATCGAGACTCTCGGTGCCCGCGTGGAACAGGTCGACGCCACGTCGCTCTCCATCACCGGAGGCCTCGCGCCCCGCGGCTCGCGCCTCGACGTGGGCGAATCGGGGCTCTCGACCCGGCTGTTCACACCCATCGCGGCCCTCTGCCGCACGCCCATCACCATCGACGGACGAGGATCCCTGCTCCGCCGCCCGATGGGCATGATGACCGAGCCGCTCCGCCAGCTCGGCGTGCACGTCCACGACAGCGGAGGGTTCCTCCCCGTAGAGGTCTGCGGCCCGATGCACGGAGGCGAGGTGTTCGTCGACGGTTCGGTCTCCTCGCAGTTCATCACCGGGCTGCTGCTCGCCCTGCCGCTCTCCGAGCGCGACACGATGCTCCATGTCCGCAACGCCGTCTCGACGCCCTACCTCGACATGACCCTCGACACCGCGGCGCGCTTCGGCGTGGAGATCAACCAGCGGGACTACAGCGAATTCTACATCCCCGGGCGCCAGCTCTACCGTTCGACCTACTTCAGCATCGAAGGGGACTGGAGCGCCGCGGCCATGCTCCTCGTGGCGGGCGCCACGGCCGGCGAGGTCACCGTGAGCAACATCTCGCTGCTCTCGAAGCAGGCCGACACGGCCATCTGCGAGGCGCTCGTGCGCGCCGGGGCCGCGGTCATCAACGAAAAGGACTCGGTGACGGCCTCGCACCGCCCGCTCCGCGCCTTCGAGTTCGACGCCACGAACTGCCCCGACCTCTTCCCGGCGCTGGCCGCCCTGGCCGCCGCAGCCGAAGGGGTGAGCGTCATCCGCGGCACGTCGCGCCTCGAATACAAGGAGAGCAACCGCGCGGAGGCCATCCGCGAAGAGTACGGACGCCTGGGAATCGAGGTCGACAATTCGGAGAAGGACCTCATGAAGATCCGCGGAGGGCAGATCCACGCCGCCCCCGTCGACAGCCACGCTGACCACCGCATGGCCATGTCGCTGGCCGTCGCCGCCCTGCGTGCCGACGCTCCCGTGGAGATCGAGGGCACGGAGTGCGTGGCCAAGAGCTACCCGGAATTCTTCGAGGATTTCGCCCGCATCCGCGAATAAAACGCCTTTCGACATGAACCAGTTCGGACACCATTTCCGCCTCTCGATCTGGGGCGAATCCCACGGGCCGATGGTCGGCATCACGATCGACGGCGTACGGCCGGGCATCGCCCTCGCGGAGGAGGATTTCGCCGCGGATCTCGCGCGCAGGCGCGGAGGAAGCACCCCGGGCGCCACGCCGCGCCGCGAACCCGACATCCCGCAGATCGTCTCGGGACTCTACCGCGGACATACCACCGGGGCCCCGCTGACGCTGCTCTTCGCCAACACCAACACCCGTTCGCAGGACTATGCCAACGTCGTGCGCCACTTCCGGCCCTCGCATGCCGACACGGTGGCGTATTACAAATACGGAGGGTTCAACGACCCCCGCGGCGGAGGGCACTTCTCGGCACGCCTGACCGTGGCGCTGGTCGCCGCGGGCGTCGTGGCGAAGAAGATGCTGCCCGAAGGGGTGTGCTTCACGACGCGCCTGACCGAAATCGGAGGCTGCGACGACCCGCAGCGTTTCGACGAGGTGCTGCGCCATGCCGCCGCCGAGCTCGACTCCGTGGGCGGGATCGTCGAGTGCCGCGTGCAGGGCGTGCCGCGCGGCCTGGGAGAGCCCTTCTTCGATTCGGCCGAGAGCATGATCGCCCACCTGCTATTCGCCGTCCCGGCGGTCAAGGGCGTGGAGTTCGGAAGCGGCTTCGCCGGAGCGCGCCTGCGCGGTTCGCAGAACAACGACCCGGTCGTCGACGCCGCGGGAACCACCTCCACGAACCACGCCGGAGGCATCAACGGCGGCATTACGAACGGCAACGAACTGGTCGTGCGCGCGGCGCTGAAACCCACGCCCAGCATCGCCCGCGAGCAGATGACCTACAACCTCGACACGCAGCGCGTCGAGCCGCTGACGATCCGCGGACGGCACGACACATGCGTCGCCCTGCGCGGCGCGGTGGTGGTCGAGGCCGCCGTGGCCATCGCCCTGGCGAACTTCCACGACGCATGACCCTCCGCGAAGCCATCGACCGCACCGCCGCACGCCTCACCCCGCTCTACGACCCGCGCGAGGCGCGGAACCTCGCGCGGCGGATCGTGGCCGAATACGCCGCCGTGAGCCTCTCGGAGCTCTTCGCCGACCCCGTCCGGGAGATAACACCCGAAACCGCGCGGCGGCTGGAGGCGGCGGCCCAACGCCTTGCGGCGGGAGAGCCCCTGCAATACATCCTCGGAGCGGCCGACTTCTACGGACGCCGCTTCGCCGTGCGCGAGGGGGTGCTGATTCCGCGTCCCGAGACCGAGGAGCTGGTCGACTGGATCCTCCGCGAGGAGCCGCAGGCCGGGCGGATGCTCGACATCGGAACCGGGAGCGGCTGCATCGCCGCCTCGCTGGCCCTGGCACGTCCCGGGGCCGAAGTCCTTGCCGCCGACCTCTCGTCGGCGGCACTCGCCGTCGCCGCCGCGAACTGCCGCAGCCTCGGCGCACGGGTCACGATCCGCCGCGCCGATGCACTCGGTGCAGCGTCCGACGCCCCGGGTCTCGAGGAGGCCTTCGGACAGGGGTTCGACCTCTTTGTCTCGAACCCTCCCTACGTACCCGAGAGCGACCGTGCGGCGATGCACCCCAATGTCCGCGACCACGAGCCCGCGGAGGCGCTGTTCGTCCCCGACGACGACCGGTTCCGCTTCTACCGCGCCATTGCGCGGGCCGGGCGGCGGATGCTCCGACCCGGGGGCGCCCTCTACTTCGAGATCTACGAACATGCCGCCGGGGAGCTGGCCCGCCTGCTCGCCGACGAAGGATACGAGGAGATCGAGCTGCGCGAGGATCTCTTCGGAAGGCCCCGCATGGCGCGGTGCCGCAAATCCGCACGCCCCGAAGATTCCGCACGCCCCGCGCAGTCTGAACACCCCGAACGCCCCGCACAGTCTGAACGCCCCGCACACCCCGCACGGGAGGAAAAATCATCGTCCTTATGAAACAGGATCCGCAACTTTCCGAGGAGCCGAAGCGCCGGCGCACGAAGACGCCCGACGAGGCGCTGGCCGCGCTGATGCGGCTCTGCGCCCGGGCCGAGAAGACGGAATCCGACGCCCGGAGGCTGTTGGACGGCTGGGGCGTGGCCGAAGCCGAGGCGCGGAGGATCGTCGAGAGGCTCGTACGGGAGCGCTTCATCGACGATGCGCGCTACGCCGCGGCGTTCGTGCGCGAGAAGCTGCGCCTGAGCGGCTGGGGCGCCTACAAGATCCGCGCGGCCCTGCGCCGCAAGGGGATCGACCCCGGGCTGATCGACGAGGCCCTGGCGCAGGCCGACGAGGAGGGAATGCGCGGGCGGCTGCACGAGATGCTCGCCCGCAAGGCCCGGACGGTGAAACACGCCTCGGGCCGCGAACTGAAAACGAAACTGATCCGATACGGACTCTCGCTCGGATACGAATACGACGCGGTGCTCGACGACGCCGCGGCAATCACCAGACAGCAATACCCATGCGACGAATACTGATTCTGCTCATCATGGCGGCATTCGGAGCCCCGGCACACGCCCAGGCCCTCGATCCGTCCGACTACATCTACCCCGTCGAAGGGGTGGCGGGCCTCTACTCGGCCAATTTCGGCGAAATGCGCCCCGGCCACTTCCACGCCGGGATCGACATCAAGACCGACGGCGTGGAGGGAAAGCCCCTGGTGGCCGTGGCCGACGGATACGTCTCGCGCCTGTCGATCGCCCCGGGCGGCTACGGAAGGGCCATCTACCTCACGCTCCGCAACGGCACAACGGCCGTCTACGGGCACCTGCAGCGCTTCCGCGACGACATCGAGGAGTATCTCCGCGCGGAGCGCCGCCGCCAGCGCCGCAACAGCCTCGATCTCTCGTTCGGGCCCGAACAGTGGCCCGTGAAACAGGGCGACCGCATCGGGTATTCGGGCAACAGCGGCTCCTCCTCGGGCCCGCACCTGCACTTCGAAATCCGCGACACCCCGACGCAGCGCGTCCGCAACGTCGTGCGCGAGGGGATCGTCCGCCCGACCGACGACATCCCCCCGCGCATCCTGCGCGTCCACTATGTCGAGGTCGACACCCTGCAGGGCATTCCCGTCCACGGGCCCGAGGCAAGCTACTCCGTCGTGCGCGACGCCGACGGCCGCTACCGCCTCACGCGCGAGGAGCCCGTCCCGACAGGGCCCCGCGGCTACTTCATCGCCGAGGTGACGGACCGCCGCAACGGCGTGGGCAACACCTTCGGGGTGTGGCGCGTCACGGCCAGCATGGACGGCGAGCCCTATTTCGAATACCGCATGGACGGATTCACCTTCGACCTCTCGCGCTGCTGCGACGCCGTGAGCTGCTATCCCATGCAGCGCCGTTCGCGCAACGAGGTGATCCGCCTCGCCCAGCTCGAAGGGGCCCCGAACCTCTTCTATACGGTCATGCGCGAGCGCGGGCTCGTGCGCGTGGCCGAAGGCTCCACGCACCGCATCCGCATCGAGGTCGAGGACGACTGCGGGAACCGCTCGCAGCTGGAGTTCTCCATCCGCGGAACGGCCCCGACGCTCCATCCCGCGGAGGTTGTCGACAGCCTCGACATCCCGCTGTACGCCGACCGCATGTCGGTACTCCGCTACGGCACGGAAGCCGTGGCGCGGATTCCCGCGGGTGCGCTCCACGAGTCGCTCTTCGTACGCCCCGAGCGCACGCAGGTCGCCGAAAAGCTCCACGGCGTGGTCTTCTTCTCGCCCGCCTACCGGTTCCTCGGGCCCGACACGCCCCTGCGTCAGGCCGCCGTCGTCTCCATCGAGGCGCAGGTGCCCCGCGAGTACCATCTCCGCGCCACGCTCGCGGCCCGGACGTCCAGCGGAGGATGGGTTCCCGCCGGAGGAACCTATTCGAACGGGGCCGTCAATGCCGTAACCCGTTCGACGGGCGACCTGGCCGTCGTGGCCGACACCCTGCCCCCGACCATCCGGCCCCTCTTCACCGAAGGGGCCGACCTCTCGAAAGCCGCCTCGATCCGGCTGCGCGTAGGCGACAACTTCTCGGGAATCGCCGCCTGGACGATGACCATCGACGGCGAATGGGTGCCCAGCGAGCGCTATCCGATGCGCGGGACGCTCGTACACGAATTCGACACCCCGCCGCAGCGCCGCCGCCACACGATCCGACTCTCGGTACGCGACGCCGCGGGAAACATCGCCCGCTACGAAGGATCCTTCGTCCGATAGCCGCCCTGCGCAACCCGTTTCGGATTCCTGAGACCCCCTCACCCCTTCGCCGACACGACGAAACGATCGTCGCGACAGGCGGAGGGATGTTTTTTATGGACAAAATCAGTATTTTTTTCACCATTAACAGCACAAATCCCCTCATTTAATCGTACCTTTGTAGAAACATACTAACCCTCCCCGACTGCTGCATGAAAAAGAAAAAATGGATCATCACGGCCCTCATTCTGTTGGTCTTCTGCATCGCCCTGGGCGTCTACAACTACTTCAACGGTCGCAAAAGCACCCCCGGAACCGACGTGGAGGAGATCGTTGCGCCGCGTAAGATAAACACCCTGAACGTCAACGGGTTCATCATACGCACGAAGCACCTTACGGACGGCATCTCCGGAGTGGCCAACCTGCTCCCCGACGAGGAGGTGGATCTCTCGTTCGAAACCTCGGGAAAGATCGTCGCCATCAACTTCCAGGAAGGAACGCCCGTCCGCAAGGGCGACCTGCTCGCAAAGGTCAACGACAAACCCCTGCAGGCCCAGCTGGCCCGCTACGAGGCACAGCTCAAGCTCGCCGAAGACCGCGTATACCGCCAAAACGCACTGCTCGAGAAGGATGCCGTGAGCCAGGAGGCCTTCGAACAGGCTCAGACCGAACTCGCCACGCTCATCGCCGAGATCAACATCGTCAAGTCGAACATCGAACTCACGGAGCTCCGCGCCCCGTTCGACGGAATCATCGGCCTGCGCAACGTCAGCGAGGGTGCCTACGCCTCGCCGAGCGTCGTGGTGGCCACGCTGACAAAGATCACGCCCCTGAAGATCGACTTCTTCGTGCCCGAGCGCTACGCCAAGCAGGTCAAACCCGGCACGCGTTTCAACTTCACCGTCGACGGATACCAGGAGAGCTTCCAGGGATCGGTCTACGCCACCGAATCGAAAGTCGATGCCGCAACCCGCACCTTCGCCGTGCGCGGACTCTACCCCAACACCAGCGCGCGGCTCACACCCGGACGTTTCGCCTCGGTCAACATCCGCCTGCACGACATCCCCGACGCCATAGCCATCCCCACCGAGGCGATCGTCCCCGAAATGGGCGTCGACAAGGTCTACCTCTACCGCGGAGGCCGCGCCCACGCCGTCGAGGTGACCACCGGGCTGCGCACCGACGCCGAACTGCAGATCCTGCGCGGACTCTCGGTCGGCGACACGCTCATCACCTCGGGAACCCTTCAGCTGCGCGAAGGCCTGCCCGTGAAACTCGACGTCGTAGAATAAACCCCGCCGAAGCATGAACATCTCCGAACTGAGCATCCGGCGGCCCGTGATGGCCTCGGTGCTGACGATCATCATCCTGCTTTTCGGATTCATCGGGTACAGCTACCTCGGCGTGCGCGAATACCCCAGCGTCGACAACCCGATCATCTCCGTGTCGTGCTCCTACCCCGGAGCCAATGCCGACGTGATCGAGAACCAGATCACCGAACCCCTCGAGCAGAACATCAACGGCATCCCGGGCATCCGCTCGATGTCGAGCGTCAGCCAGCAGGGACAGAGCCGCATCACCGTGGAGTTCGAGCTCTCGGTCGACCTCGAGACCGCCGCCAACGACGTGCGCGACAAGGTCTCGCGCGCCCAGCGCTACCTGCCCCGCGACTGCGACCCCCCGACGGTGAGCAAGGCCGACGCCGACGCCACGCCGATCCTCATGGTCACGATCCAGAGCGACAAGCGCTCGCTGCTCGAGCTGAGCGAGATCGCCGACCTCACGGTCAAGGAGCAGCTGCAGACCATCAGCGACGTCAGCAGCGTGGAGATCTGGGGCGAGAAGCGCTATTCGATGCGCCTGTGGCTCGACCCCGAGAAGATGGCCGGATACGACATCACCCCCGTGGACGTGAAGAACGCCCTCGACCGCGAGAACGTCGAGCTCCCCTCGGGAAGCATCGAGGGCAACACCACCGAGCTGACCATCCGCACGATGGGGCTCATGCACACCACCCAGGAGTTCAACGACCTGGTGCTGCGCGAGGAGGCCGGGCGCATCATCCGCCTGAGCGACGTCGGACGCGCCGAACTCGGGCCCCAGGACACGCGCAGCTACATGAAGATGAACGGAATCCCGATGGTCGGCATCGTGGTGATCCCCCAGCCGGGCGCCAACCACATCGACATCGCCGACGCCGTGTACGAACGCATGGCCTCGATGCGCAAGGATCTCCCGGACGACGTGGTGACATCCTACGGATTCGACAACACGCGATTCATCCGCGCCTCGATCGACGAGGTGAAGCAGACCGTCTACGAGGCCTTCGTGCTGGTAATCATCATCATCTTCCTCTTCCTGCGCAACTGGCGCGTGACGCTCATCCCCTGCATCGTCATCCCCGTGTCGCTCATCGGAACCTTCTTCATCATGTACATCGCGGGGTTCTCGATCAACGTCCTCTCGATGCTGGCCGTGGTGCTCTCGGTGGGTCTGGTCGTCGACGACGCCATCGTGATGACCGAAAACATCTACATCCGCATCGAGCGCGGCATGACGCCCTTCGACGCCGGAATCGAGGGCGCCAAGGAGATCTTCTTCGCCGTGCTCTCGACCTCCGTCACGCTCATCGCCGTATTCTTCCCGATCGTCTTCATGGAGGGCATGACCGGGCGTCTGTTCCGCGAGTTCAGCATGGTGATCTCCGGGGCCGTGGTCATCTCGACATTCGCCGCCCTGACCATTACCCCGATGCTGGCCACGAAGCTCCTCGTGCGCCAGGAGCGCAAGAGCTGGTTCTACAACAAGACCGAGCCCTTCTTCGTGTGGCTCAACAGCTTCTACAGCCGCACGCTCGCCGCGTTCCTCCGCCGCCGCTGGCTCGCACTGCCGCTCGTCATCCTGACATTCGGACTCATCGGGTGGCTCTGGAGCACGATCCCCGACGAGATGGCGCCGCTCGAGGACCGCTCGCAGATCACGATCAACACCTCGGGATCCGAAGGCGCGACATACGAATACATCCGCGACTACACCGAGGACATCAACCGCCTGGTCGACTCCCTGGTCACTGAGACCGAGGCCGTAACGGCCCGCGTGTCGAGCGGCCGCGGAAACATCCGCATCGCCCTGACCGACATCGCCGAGCGTGACCGCTCGCAGATGGAGATCGCCGAGGAGATCTCCGCCGCCGTGCGTTCGAAGACCAAGGCGCGGTCGTTCGTCCAGCAGCAGAGCACCTTCGGAGGGCGCCGCGGCAACATGCCCGTGCAGTATGTCCTCCAGGCCACGAACATCGAACGACTGCAGGAGGTGCTCCCGGAGTTCATGACGCGCGTCTACGAAAGCCCCGTCTTCCAGATGGCCGACGTGAACCTGAAGTTCAGCAAGCCCGAGGTGCGCATCACCATCAACCGCGACAAGGCAAATCTGCTGGGGATATCGACGCGCGACATCGCACAGACCCTCCAGTACGGGCTCAGCGGACAGCGCATGGGATACTTCTACATGAACGGAAAGCAGTATGAGATCCTCGCCGAAATCAACCGCCAGCAGCGCAACAAGCCCGCCGACCTGCGGTCGATCTACGTGCGCAGCGACGGCGGCGAGATGATTCAGCTCGACAACCTCGTGGCGCTCGAGGAGAACGTCGCCCCTCCGCAGCTCTACCACTACAACCGCTTCCTCTCGGCAACCGTCTCGGCCGGACTGGCAAAGGGCATGACCATCGGACAGGGCCTCGACGAGATGGATCGTATCGCCGAGGAGGTGCTCGGCGACGACTTCCGCACGGCCCTGGCCGGCGATTCGAAAGACTTCCGCGAGAGCTCCTCGAGCCTGATGTTCGCCTTCATCCTGGCCATCGTGCTCATCTACCTGATCCTCGCGGCGCAGTTCGAGAGTTTCAAGGACCCGCTCATCATCATGCTCACCGTGCCCCTGGCCATCTCCGGAGCCCTGGTCTTCATGTGGAGCACCGACCAGACGATGAACATCTTCAGTCAGATCGGCATCATCATGCTCATCGGCCTGGTGGCCAAGAACGGCATTCTGATCGTGGAGTTCGCCAACCAGAAGCAGGAGGCCGGCATCGAGAAGACAGTGGCCATCGAGGAGGCGGCCCTGCAGCGCCTGCGCCCGATCCTGATGACCAGCGCCTCGACGATCCTCGGGCTGCTGCCCCTGACCGTCGCCACGGGCGAGGGCGCAAACGGCCGCATCGCCATGGGTATCGCCGTCGTCGGCGGCATGGTGGTCTCGACCATCCTGACGCTCTATATCGTCCCGGCGATCTACAGCTACGTTTCGACCAACCGGGTCCGGAAGGCCCAAAAGCAGAATAAGGCATGAAAAAGCTCCTATTCCTCGTTTTGTTCCTGAGCGCTGCGGAATTCGTGGCGGCACAGCAGCTTCCCGCTCCGGATCAGGAGCCCGGACGCGAGCCGCTCACGCTGCGCGAATGCCTCGAGACAGGCCTCGAACAGAATTACGACATACGCATCGTCCGCAACGAGGAGCGCATCAGCGACAACGACGCCACGGCGGCCAATGCCGGCATGCTCCCGACCGTCGACCTCGAAGCCGGATACGCCGGGACGTTCGACAACAGCCGCCGCACGACCCTGCGCGAAGGGGGCGCGGAGAGCGAGCACGGCGTCTACGACCAGTCGGCCGATGTCGGCGTGGCGGTCAACTGGACGCTCTTCGACGGCTTCCGCATCCGCACCGAATACAAGAAGCTCCGCGAGCTGCAGCAGCGCGGGGCCCTCAACACGCGCCTGACGATCGAGGATTTCGTGGCGACCTTCACCGCCGAATACTACAATTTCGTGCAGCAGACGCTCCGCCTGGCCAACTTCCGGTATGCCATGGATCTCTCGCGCGAACGCATGCGCATCGCCGAGGAGTGGTACCGCGTGGGAAGCTCGGCGCGGCTGGAGATCCTTCAGGCCCGCGTGGACTTCAACGCCGACAGTTCGCAGTACATGTCGCAGATCGAGCTGGTGACCGCCTCGAGGATCCGCATCAACGAACTGCTGGCAAACCCCGACCTGGGGCGTGAATTCAGCGTGCAGGACACGCTCATCGTCATCAACGACCGCCTGCGCTGGGACGACCTCGTGGGCAAGACCTGCGAGACGAATGCCGAGCTGCTGATCGCCGACCGCGACAATGCCATCTCGGAGCTCGATCTGAAGAGCATCCGCTCGCGCAACTACCCATACGTCCGCCTTTCGACCGGATACGGGTACAACTACAACCGCTACGGAAGCGGCACGAACCTCGCGCGCGGCACCCTGGGGCTGAATGCCGGGGTGCAGGTGGGATTCACGCTCTTCGACGGGAACCGCCGCCGCGAGCAGCGCAACGCCCGGATCACGGTAGAGAACACGCAGCTCACGCGCCAGCGGCTCGAACAGTCGATCCTGGCCGACCTGTCGAACTTCTGGCAGGCATACCGCAACAACCTCGAGGTCATCCAGCTCGAGAAGGAGAACCTCATCGCCGCACGCGAGAACTACCGCATCGCCATGCTCCGCTATCAGAAGGGCGACCTTTCGGGCATCGAGGTGCGCGAGGCCCAGAAGAGCCTGCTCGACGCCGAGGAGCGCATCCTCACGGCGCAGTACAACACGAAGCTGTGCGAGATTTCGCTCCAGCAGATCAGCGGCAACATCCTTGTCTACATGAACTGACCGCTCCTCTTCGGGAGGGGGCATATGGATATATGGACTGCCCTGTCCGGAGCGCATCCGCTTACACGACCTGCCCTTTCTCCTTCGCGAGGAAGGGCGGATTTTTTTCGAAATATTTTCCTTTGGAAATTTGTTTTACAGGAAAATACTTTTTACCTTTGTCGCAGAAAGGAGAACCAAAAGAGAAACGATCCATGAAAAAAGTGCTGTTCACGACCTGGGCCCTTCTGGCGCTGACCGTCTCCGGATGCAACGCCCAGAACAACGCAAACAAAGACAAAAACAATAAAAACAAGACAATGACCATGAAAACCATCCATCTGACCAAGGCCGACTTCCTGAAAAAGGTCGTCGACTACGAATCGAACCCGCAGGAGTGGAAATACCTCGGCGACAAGCCCGCAGTAATCGACTTTTATGCCTCGTGGTGCGGACCCTGCAAGGCCCTTTCGCCCGTGCTCGAGGAGCTCGCGGGTGAATACGCCGACCGGATCTACATCTACAAGATCGACACCGAGCAGGAGCAGGAACTCGCCGCGGCGTTCGGCATCCGCTCGATCCCGACGCTGCTCTTCGTACCCCTTGAGGGGAAGCCGCAGATGGCGCAGGGCGCCCTGCCCAAGGCAACGCTCAAGGAGGCCATCGACCGAATCCTGTTGAACCGCTGATCCGCATACGGCCATGGCACTGACTATCGACCCCGCCCGCTGCCCGCAGAACCACCGCTGCCCGCTCATCGACCTCTGCCCCGTGGGGGCCATTTCGCAGGAAGGGTTCTCCCTGCCGCAGATCGACCCCGCGCTGTGCATCGAATGCGGCCTCTGCGCCGAGAACTGCGGCCGGCAGGCCGTTTACAAGAAGGAGTAGACGCGAAGGATATGGATACGCTGTGCAAGATACGCGACCTGCAACGGGCCGTCGCACATTTCGAAGGGATGTTCGAGGAGCGCTACGGCATCTGCCTCAACGAGGGGATGGTGCTCTGCACGCTTTCGAAGGCCGGGAAGATGTGTCCGGGGGAGCTGGGCGAGGCAATGGGCCTCACCCCCTCGAACATGTCGAAGGTCCTGCGCGCGGCCGAGACGAAGGGGCTGGTCGCAAGGGAGCTCTGCTGCCGCGACCGGCGCCAGACCTACTATGCGCTCACGGAGAAGGGTCGCGAGCTCTTCCGCTCGCTGGACTGCCGCGCCGTCGAGATCCCCGAGCAGCTGCGCGACTGGCTCCGGGAGGAATAAGGGGCGGAGGCGGGGCCGCCAAGGACAAAGGGCCAAGGACAAAAGGCCCCGGCGCACACGGGAACGGAAGGGGGAGCTCGACAGACGGGCTTCCCCTTCCGATTGCGGCGTACCCGCCGATGCGCGCGCCGCAGCCCTGTCCGGCGGGCCGTCGAGCAGCCGCACGAAAAGACTCCGAACGTTTTGAGGCGAAAATGGCGGCAATCCGGAAAATTTGACCTACCTTTGCGGGATCATAACCGAATCCGCTGCACATCATGGACTGGCTCAAGGATCTTCTGCTCGAACACTCGGCCCTGCAGGCCGTGGTGGTGATCTCGCTCATCTCCACGGTCGGGATCATGCTGGGAAAGATCCGCTTCTTCGGAATCTCCCTCGGCACGGCCTTCATCTTCTTCACGGGGATCCTGGCCGGGCACTTCGGACTGACGATCGACCCCCAGATGCTCATCTACGCCGAGAGTTTCGGGCTCATCCTCTTCGTATACGCCCTCGGGCTGCAGGTCGGCCCGGGATTCTTCAGCTCCATGCGCGCCGAGGGGACGCGGCTCCTTACACCGGCCATCGCACTGATCGTCCTCGGCACGCTCCTGGCTGTGGGCCTCGCCTGCGCCTTCGGGATCCCGATGCCCGACATGTCGGGCATCCTCTGCGGCGCGACGACCAACACCCCGGCCCTCGGAGCTGCGCAGCAGACCCTGCAGCAGATGGGAATCGACGCCAACGGCGCCGCCCTGGGATGCGCCGTGACCTACCCGCTGGGCGTCGTGGGCGTGATCCTGGCCATCGTCTTCCTGCGCCGCTTCTTCGTGCGCCCGGCCGACCTCCCGGGGCCCGATGCCGAACACCGCAAGAACGTCTTCATCGCCAGCTACCACATCACCAACCCCGCGCTCTTCGGAAAGAACATCCACGACATCGCCGTCAACAGCCACCACCGCTTCGTCATCTCACGCGTGTGGCGCAACGGGCAGGTGTCGATCCCGACCTCGGACAAGACCCTCGAGCAGGACGACGTAATCCTCGTCATCACGACCCCTGCGGAGGCCGAAGCCCTCGGCATGATCTTCGGAGAGCAGGAGAAGCGCGACTGGAACAAGAAGGACATCGACTGGAACGCCGTCGACAGCCAGCTCATCTCGCAACGCATCCTCGTCACACGCCCCGAGATCAACGGGAAACGCCTCTCGCAGCTGCGCCTGCGCAACTCCTACGGCATCAACATCAGCCGCGTATACCGCTCGGGCGTGCAGCTGCTCGCCACGCCCGACCTGCGGCTGCAGCTCGGAGACCGACTGACGGTCGTCGGCGAGGCCCAGGCGATCCGCAACGTCGAGAAGATCCTCGGAAACGCCGTCAAGAGCCTCAACGAACCGAACCTCGTGGCGGTCTTCATCGGGCTGATCCTCGGACTGACGCTCGGAAGCATTCCCGTGTCGATCCCCGGGATCTCGATTCCCGTGAAGCTGGGACTCGCCGGAGGCCCGATCATCGTCGGCATCCTCATCGGCACCTTCGGGCCACGCCTGCACATGATTACCTACACCACGCAGAGCGCCAACCTCATGCTCCGCGCCCTGGGGTTGTCGATGTACCTCGCCTGTCTGGGGCTCGACGCCGGGCGGCACTTCTTCGAAACGGTCATGCGCCCCGAAGGGGCCCTGTGGCTCGGCACGGGATTCCTGCTCACGTTCGTACCCGTGGTGCTCGTGGGGCTCTTCGCCCTGCGCGTCATGAAGGTCGACTTCGGGTCGGTCTCGGGACTGCTGTGCGGCAGCATGGCAAACCCCATGGCACTGAACTACGCCAACGACACGATCGAGGGCGACAACCCCTCAGTGTCGTACGCCACGGTCTATCCGGTGTGCATGTTCCTGCGCGTAATCATTATCCAGGTGACGCTGATGCTCGTGCTCTGAGACCCGGGCTCCCGCAACAAAACATCCGGCCGCTCCGCTTCGGAACGACCGGATGTTTTATTCGATGAAGGGTCTTCAGAGCGACGGGAACAGCAGCTTCACCTCGCCCTCGAAGTTGGGCGTGAAGACCCCCTTGCCGAGGTTCGCGCGGATCTCCCCGGGCATCCAGAAGCGCCCGCCGTCCAACTCGCCGCTCGGCGTCACCGCCCCGTCGTAGACCGTGCGGTGCACGTAGACCAGTTCGTATTCGCGCGCCGAGCGGAACGGGTAGACGGCAATCCGCTCGGGGGTGAACTCCGTGACGCCGATCTCCTCGCGCACCTCGCGCCGCAGGGCCTCGTCGACCGTCTCGCCGAAGTCGACGTGTCCGCCCACGGCCGTATCCCACCGCCCGGGCTGGATGTCCTTCCACAGGGGGCGTTTCTGGAGGTAAAGCTCCCCGCGGGAGTTGAACAGGTGCAGGTGCACGACCGGATGCAGGAGCATCGACCCGCCGTGGCATTCGCCGCGCGTGGCGCGTCCGATGACCTTTCCCGAAAGGTCGACCACCGGAAAGAGTTCGCTGCTATTGTCGGCTTTCATTCGAGGCAGGGGTTGCGCCCTCCGGGGCAGGCTGCCGTTTGGCAGGCTGCTGTTTGACAGGCTGCTGCTCGGCGGGCTGCCGTTTGGCGGGTTGCGGTGCAGCGGGCTGTTGCTCGGCGGGTTGCTGCTCGGCGGGTTGCGCCGGAGCGTTCCGCGGCTCGCGCGGCTGTCCGACCTCGTATCCGAGGCTGTGCATCCACTCGACCGTTGCGGGATCGACCTGGTCGAAGCGGTCCGTCCAGCGCTGCTCCTCGACAAGAAGCTTCTTGCGGGCCTCCAGGGCACGCCGCAGCGGGAAATCGGGGTGCGGAAGGGCCCGCGTCTCAAGGCGCTTCGAGGGTCGGATCGTCCTATCGAAGACGTCGCGCTGCGAGGGTCGCCGCGCCCCCTCCCACCGGAAGCCCTTCAGGTAGAGTTCCTGATCGGGCGGGACAAGTCCCAGCGGGTAGATATTCCATTCGGGGTCGGTGCGGTAGACGATCGTTATGACCTGCTTGTCCTCGATGTAGAACGACGCGTCGCCGCTCTCGACGAAGCCTACGTCGGTGATCTGCGGGGGTTCGCCGTCCTGCATGTAGTAGATCGTCTGGGCGTTGCCGTTCACGTCGTTGCGGTAGATCTCGTTCTCACGGAAATAGGAGACCATCTGCTTGCCGGCGACCTGGTTGTAGTGCGTCGTGTCGAGCTGCGCGACCATCATCGGGGAGCCGACGAACTCGGCGCGCACGAGCTGCTGCAGCTCGGTATAGATGTCCATCACGTCGGAGGTGATCTGGTTGCTCTGGTTCCACATCACCGGGTCGATATAGAGGTGGATCGTCGAGTCGGTGCTGATCGCCGTCATCGAGTCGCAGACGGCCTGGAAGTCCGAACGGTAGATGCGCACGTTGCGGAACCCCTTCATCAGGCGGTAGATCGAGTCGCCCGGAAGCGCCGGAAGCGAATCGATCATCCCGAGCGAGTCGGCAGGGGCCGTCAACACCTCGAGCGAATCGGCCGTCCAGAGAGAATCGAGCGCGCGCAGGAGCGAGTCCTGCTCGGAACGGTTGCGGTCGATCTCCGACTGAAGCTCCTCCAGATAGGCCAGATCCCCCGGATCGATCGGCTTGCCCTTGCGCTCGGCACGCGCACGCCGGGCCGCGAGCTTCGACTCGGCCTTCAGGCGCCGGGCCGCAAGTCGCTGTTCCTCGCGCTCCTTCTGGGCCAGCAGCTTGGCCGTGGTTTTCTCCTGCCGCCGGGCGGCGATCTGTTCGAGCAGCTCCTTCTTGGCTTCGGCCTTGCGCGCCCGCTCCTCCTCGCGGGCCTTGCGCGCCTGCTCCTTGAGGTAGGCCTTGCGGGCGTCGCCCGTCAGGGTGTCGAGCGGATTGACCGGGGCCACGGCGAGCGAATCCGCAGGCTCCAGGCCGAGCGAATCCGCCGCGGCAAAGCCGCCGAGCGAGTCGGCCGCGGCGGGATGCCCCCCGTCCGGGAGCCCGAGCGAATCGGCCAAAGAGGGGCGGCGGAAAGCAGAGTCCCCTTCGATGCGGAGATCGCGGTCCGCACCGGGGGAGCCGGGAAAGCCGGGGAAGCCGGGCTTCGGGGATACCTGTGCGGAATCGCCCGGAAGGATGCCCGCCAGCTGAGCCTGGGCCAGCGAATCGGCCCGCGCGGCCTCCTCGGCACGCTTCAGGGCCGCCTCGTTGATCGTCAGCAGGTACATCGTGTCGGCACGCATGAAGAGCGAGTCGCCCTGCGAAAGGTCGTAGCTTACGGCCGCGGGACGGCGCGTCAGCACCGCATTGCCCGGATCCTTCCAGTACTCGCCGTAGTCGCCGAAGGCAATGACCTTGTGCTCCGTGTCGTCGAGCTGCAGGTCGCGCCGCAGCACGACGTGCTCCCGGGGGCGGTTGTAGCGGATGCTGTCGCTCCAGATCTCCTGCTTCTCGGTAAGCAGGTAGCCGTTGCGCGTCACGACATAGATCGTGTCGGCGTTTTCATACGAGCCCCGGTCGGCGTAGAGGTAGTCGCCGTCGCGGTTCCAGATATGCGTGCGGTCGAAAAAGAAGGCGTTGTCGGTGGCCATGTTGTAGACCACCGAGTCGCCGCGCAGTTCGTATTCGTCGTTGCGCATCTCCACCCGCTCGACCGCCACAAGATCCTTCGTGTCGGCATAGTAGTAGCCGCGCACCGACTCGAGCAGGTTCTCGCGGTTGATCAGCACGCCCCCGTCGCCGAATTCCCCGATGTTGTCCTTCGTATTGAAGAGGAATTTGTAGGTGTAGAGCGTGGCGTCGCCGTCGATCACCTTCACGATGTCGGAGTAGACGCGCGCCTCGTTGACCGTGCCGTCGTACTCCGCGCGGTCGCCGTAGATGTAGGTGGTATTCTTGTTGATCAGGACGTTGCCGAAGAATTCGATCCGCATGTCGGAGTAGCGCACCGCGGAGTCGCACGTGATGACCGCCCCGTTGTGCTGCGCCGCGAAGTTGCCCACCAGGAAGATGACCGAATCGCCCGGGGCGATCGGCCCCATGAGGTCGGACTTCAGGTCGATGAGCTTCTTCTCCCCTTCGGGCTGCTCCGCGGGAGCCTGCACGCCGGGGCGCGCAAACAGCACGCCGGCAACGGCCACCACCGAAAGGGCTATGGATACGATCCTGCGCACGGAACTGTCGGAATTACTTCACCCAGTGTTTGTTCTCGAACTCCCCGTCGCGGAACTCCGGAATGATGTAGACGTACATCGCGTCGATCTTCTTCGTGAGCCACTCCCGGAAAACACGCTCCTGCTTGTCGGCCAGCGCCATCTCCTCAAGCCGCAGGTAGTCGTCGTTGAGCGACGCCGTATGGGTGGGGATCACCTCCACGAGCTTGACGATCTTGGCCATCTGGTTGCCCAGCATGTCCTCGGCGAGGAATGCCGACGACACCTCCCCGGGCTTCAGGCGCATGAGGGCGTTGTAGTCCTCGAGGCTCTTGAAGCGTCCGAAATCCTCCTTGAGGAACTTCGTCACCGTGAGGCTCGCGGCGTCCATCGGGCTGTACTGCTCCAGGATATCGTGGTTCGAGACAATGCCGCCGTTCATCTTCGACGAGGCGTCGTCGGAATACTCCAGGGCCGCCTTCTCGAAGGTGATCGAGTCGATGCGGATCTGGTTCGCAAGGCTGTCGAGCAGGTCCAGCGACTCGCCCAGCTCCTCCGACGTATAGACCGGACGCAGGAGGATATGGCGGAAATGGTAGAGCTGTCCGTGCCGGTCGAGCAGCTGGATGATGCGGAACCCGTACTGCGACTCCACGACCTCCGAGACCTGTCCCGGCTTCAACGCCTCAAGGGCCTTGGCAAAGGCCTGGTCGAGTTGCGCCAGCGGCGTGGGATCCATCTCCCCGCCGCGCATGGCCGTACCGTCCTGCGAGTACATCCGCGCAAGGTTCTCGAACTTCGCCTGTCCCGAAATGACGCGTTCGCGCATGTCCACCAGGCGCTCGCGCGTGCGCTGCTTCGCGGCGGTCATCGACTTGGGGAACTTCGTGATCTGCGCATAGACCAGCTGGTCGGCGATGACCGGCAGGCTGTCCTTCGAGATCGACTTGTAGTAGCGCTCCACCTCGCCCGGGATCACCGAGACCTTGCTGACCACCGTGCGCTGCATCTCCTGGGCATAGTTCTGCTCCTCGTAACGCTGGCGCATGATTTCGCGGATGTTGAAGATCGGCATGTGGTGGCGCGCCTCCAGTTTGGAGATCGAGCCCTCCATGTCGATCATCTGCTGCACCTGCTCCTCGACGGCCGAGACGATCGCCCCCTGGTTGATCTCCACGGAGTCGATCAGCGCCTGATTGTAGAGCAGTTTCTGGGTCAGGAGAGCCTCGAGGCTCTCGTTCATCGGATCGCGGTCCGAGGTATACCCCGCTTCGCGGCGCTGCTGCACCAGCTGGTTGGCGTAACTCTCCACTTCGGAGTAGAGGATCGACGAGGAGCCGACCACGGCAACCACCTTGTCGAGCATGACCTGGCGTTTCTGTGCCATGGTGCCCGTTACCGTCAGCGCGAGGGCCGCGAAAAGGATGCTTTTTTTCACCATCATCTTGACTGGGATTCGTTTGTCTCTTGTATTTCTTGGGTTCTGTCGTTCCGTTATTCGCCCGCCGGGGCTCCGTCCCCGCGTTCGCGGTGCTCGCGGTGCTCCTCGAAGAGCTTCACCTCCCCCTCCTCCGTCGCGCGGCGGAAGAGCTCCTCCTCGTGGTTGCGGATGATCTCGCCCTTGCGCTGGTTGAAGAGGATCCGGCGGATCGTGCCGCTGAGCCGCTCCAGAGGGATCGGCTCACCTTCGCGCATCACCGCCTCGATCTGGAAATAGTAGCGCGAATGGCTGTCGCGCATCTCCTGCACGGCCGTGGACGCAAGCACCGAGTCGTAGGACTGCGACCGCAGCGTCGGCAGGTAGCTCAGGAACTCCGGGAAGTCGATCCACTGCTCGCGGAAGTCGTTCACCGCGAAGTTGTTCTTCTCGCAGATGTCGCTGAAGTCCTGCTGGTAGGCCGGGGTTTTCGACGCCATCAGGGTCTTGAGCCGCGCGGCCTGACGGTAGGAGGCGTCGAAGCGCACGATACGCCCCTTGACGATCGTGCGGTCGAGCTTGAAGTCGCCCTTGTGGGCGTTGTAGTAGGCCGAGATCTCGTCCGCCGTGAAGACCGTGTCGATCGACCGGTCGACGTAGTGCTGGTCGAGCTGGCGGATCAGCAGCGCCTGGCGGTACTCCTCGACCATGCGGTCGATGTCGCCCGCCGACGAGGAGAAGAGCGTCTCGGCCTCGCGCAGCTTCAGCTGCTTGCGGATCCAGCGGTCGACGTAGACCTTCATGTAGGCGGTGCTGTCCTCGCCCGAAAGACCCGGCGGAACGACCGAACGTACATCGTTCAGCCGCAGCTCTTTGCCGCCGGCCCGGGCGATGGTCGTGTCGCTGGAAAAATACCGCGGGAGCTCCCGGCATCCCGCCAGCAGCAGCACCCCGGCCGCGACCGCTATTTTCGCTCGCCAATTCTTCATACAGAGGGCAAAGATACGATTTTTACTTGGAACTAACGCACTTTGCCGCCGGATTATTACGCCGCGGAAGGATTTTTATCGTCTGCGGATTTCCCGGCCTCCCCGGCTGCGGATTTCATCTTCCCGAGCGCCCGGGCCATCATGAACCCGGAGATGGCCGAGAGCGCCAGCGCCACGATATAGATCACCACGTAGAGCGTGCGGCTCTCGACGAGGTCGATCAGCAGCGCCTGTTCGTATCCGGCCATCAGCAGGAGGTAGGCCACGGCGTTGTTCAGCGCGTGGAGGATCATCACCGACCAGATCGACTCGGTAGAGAGGTAGACGAAGCCGAGGATCAGTCCGATGACCGAGGCGCTGATGACCTGTGCGGGCTGGATGTGCATCACGCCGAAGAAAATCGACGAGGCGAGCCACGCCACCGTCACGCCGTAGCGGGCCCTGAGCGACCCGAGGACTACGCCGCGGCAGAGCAGCTCCTCGAAGATCGGCGCCATGACCACGAGCATGAGGATCGTCCACGCGCCGCGCCCCACGTCGAGGTGCACGGCCGGGAGCAGGCGTAGCAGCGGTTCGATCACCACCCCGACGGCGACGATCAGCACAAAGGCCCAGAGCAGCAGCGCGGGGTTGAAGCCCCGGAGCGAGCACCGCACCCAGGCCCCGCGACCGCCGCGCAGCCGCCGGTAATAGAGCACACCGAGCAGGGCGACGCTCATCGAGACGAAGTAGAGGACGGCCTGCAGGCGTCCCAGGACGGCCGGAGGAAGGCTTGCCATATCGGTGCCGTGGCCCGCCACGAGCAGCACGGGAAGGGCCAGCACGCTCACGAGGATCTGCGCCCCGAGGGCGATGCCCAGCATGGCCAGCACGTCCCCGAACGAGGGGAACCGCCGTTTGGGCCCGGTTTTTTTCGATCCGGAAGCGTTCGACCCGGAATCGGGTGTTCCGGAATCGGGTGTTCCGGGGGTGGCCGGTGCGGACACGGAGGGCGCAGGGGCCGGCTCCGGAATCTTTTTCGTCTCTTCAGCCGTCATATCGGTTTTCATGGTTGCGACGTTTGAATGGTTTGCTATTTGCGCTCAAAGATAGTGCAAGACGCGGGCAAAAACAAAATTTTCATCGCTTCCCGGCATGCGGCGGGAGGTTTTTCCGAAAAGAGGAGCATTTTTCCGCCCCGGCGCGGGATTTCCGTATAAAATCACTAAATTTGCCTGCTTATAAACCTCGACTATATGGCAAAGGTAATTGCATTGGCCAATCAGAAAGGCGGCGTGGGCAAGACCACAACAGCCATCAACTTAGCGGCTTCGCTCGCCCTGCTGGGCAAAAAGGTGCTGCTGCTCGACGCCGACCCGCAGGCGAACGCCACCTCGGGACTCGGCTTCGACATCAACCTCGAAGGCATATACGAATGTATCACCGGGCAGAAACGCGCCGAGGAGGTCATTCTCCGCAGCCCCGACGTCAAGAACCTCTGGCTGCTGCCCTCGTCGATCGATCTGGTGGCCGCCGACACCGAACTTCCCAAACTCGAGGACAGCCACCGCGTCATCAAGGCCATCGTCGACTCCGTGCGCGAGCGTTTCGACTACATATTCATCGACTGCTCCCCCTCGCTCGGATACACCACGCTCAACATCCTTACGGCTGCCGATACGGTGCTCATCCCCGTGCAGTGCGAATACCTCGCACTCGAAGGGCTCTCGAAGCTCCTCAACACCATCCGCAAGGTCAAGAGCGGACTGAACCCGTCGCTCGACATCGAGGGATTCCTGCTCACGATGTACATGCGCAACCGCCTCAACAACCAGGTCGTAAACGAAGTCCGCGAGCACTTCGGGCCCCTGGCCTACGACACAATAATTCAACGCAACATCCGTTTGGGAGAGGCCCCTTCGCACGGCAAGCCCGTCATGTTGTACGACGCCGGGGCCGTCGGTTCGGAGAACTACCTCAACCTGGCCCGGGAATTCCTGAAACGGAACCGCAAACGCAGCAAATAAAAATTCGACCGATATGAAACAGAAGGGATTAGGACGCGGACTCGACGCGATTTTCGGCAGCGAGGCCCTCGATGCGAAGCTCAAGCCCATGAGCCAGATGTCCGAGATCGGGATCTCCGACATCATGCCCAACCCCACGCAGCCGCGCACGCAGTTCGACGAGGAGGCCCTCGACGAACTGGCCGACTCGATCCGCCAGCTCGGGGTCATACAGCCCATCACGGTCAGGAAGGCCGCCGACGGGAAATACGTCATCATCAGCGGCGAACGCCGCTGGAGGGCCGCGCAGCGCGCCGACCTGAAGAGCCTCCCGGCCTACATCCGCGAGGTCGACGACGAGAACCTCCATGCCATGGCACTCGTGGAGAACATCCAGCGCCAGGACCTCAACGCCATCGAGATCGCCCTCGGCATGCAGCGCCTGATCGACGAGTGCCACCTCACGCAGGACGCCCTCTCCGAGAAGGTCGGGAAGAAGCGTTCGTCGGTCTCGAACTACCTCCGCCTGCTCAAGCTCCCCGACGAGGTGCAGCTCGCTCTCAAGGAGGGACTCATCTCCATGGGCCACGCCAAGGCCATCGCCGGAGCCCCCGCCGAGCAGCAGCTCCGCGTGCTGAAGAAGTGCATCCGCAAGGGCCTCTCGGTGCGTCAGGTCGAGGAGATGGTGCGCACGCTCTGCGAAGCGCCCGCCCCGGCCCCCGCCGAAGCCGACGAGGAGTATCCCGAAAGCTACTCGCGCCTTGTCGAGCAGCTCGAGACGGTCTTCTCGCAGGATATCTCGATCAAACGCTCCAAAAACGGCGGCGGACGCATCGTCATCGGCTTCGGCGACGACCGGGACATCGACGCCTTCATCGAACGATTCGCACACCGCTCCTAAGCATCCTTCATGGCTACACTCCGGGTCAGACTCCTCCTGTTGGTCGCGCTCCTCGCATGGAGCCTTCCGGCGAGCGCGCAGCTCCGCCGCGGGCCCCGGACGTTCGTACGCAGCGGACAGCGCGAGATCCCCGATTCGCTGAAGGCCCGGCGCGACTCGCTGCAGATCGCAGCCCTCGCACACGAGTTCGACTCGCTGGCCGCCGGAGACTACCTGCTCGACTCGGCGATGCTCACCGCCCTGCGCACCGACGACCTGCGGCAGCTCGACTCCGCGGCCCTGGCGCGCTTCGAGGCTGCACAGCAGGGCGCCGACACCACAACCCGGCGTCCGGTACTCAGGAAAGGATGGTTCATGAGCGACTCCATGTCGCTCTCGAAGGTCTGCTGGATCTCCGCCGTACTGCCCGGATACGGACAGATCTACAACAAGCAATACTGGAAACTGCCCGTCCTTTACGGAACCCTCGGGACGGGCCTGGCGCTCTACCTGCATGAAAACAAGACGTACAGGCCCCTCAAACGCACATACGACGCCTATACCGACGTCAGCACCGTGCGCACGCCCGAGCTCGACGCCCTGCAGACGCGGATGATCCGCAGCAACACCCGGCGCCAGCTCTACCTCGGGCTGACCGTCGCCTCATACATCTATTTCATCGGCGACGCCGCGGTGAACTACTCCACCAACGACGTCTCCTCGGTCAAGAAGGCCACCACCCTGGCCTGCATATGCCCCGGTGCCGGACAGGTCTACAACCGCAGCTACTGGAAGGTGCCCTTCGTCGTCGGAGGATTCGCCACCATGGCCTACTGCATCGACTGGAACAACCGCGGATTCCAGCGCTTCAAGAAGGCCTACGCCCTGCTGGCCGATTACGAACAGCACCCCGAGAAATACCCCGACGGCCCGACCGACGAGTTCCAGGGACGATACTCGGCCGACTACATGAAAAACCTCCGCGACAACTTCCGCCGCAACCGCGACCTGTGCATCATCCTCACGGGAGCGCTCTACGTGCTGCAGATCATCGACGCCCATGTCGATGCACACCTGAAAGACTACGATGTATCCGACGATCTCTCGATGAACCTCGAGCCGATGCTCAACTACGCATACGTCCCCGCGCTGCAGGGAAACCGTCCGGTATTCGGGTTCAACCTGGGATTCAAATTCTAACGATGAAACGACTCCTGACCATCCTGCTGCTGCTCGCCGTCGCACTTCCCGCCACGGCCCTCGACCGCAGCCCGCGACCCAAGAAGAAACGCGCAAAACGCGCCAAGACCGAAGCCGCCGCCCCGAAGGCCGATACGCTCGTCGCGCCCGCCGAAGCCGCTGCAGCCCCTGCGGCCGAACCCGCCGAACGCCCCGACACCGTCCCGCC
Organism: Candidatus Alistipes faecavium; assembly: GCA_019118605.1. Classification (GTDB taxonomy): domain Bacteria; phylum Bacteroidota; class Bacteroidia; order Bacteroidales; family Rikenellaceae; genus Alistipes; species Alistipes faecavium. Next base: position 87,610 of record DWYP01000044.1, read on the forward strand.
GGTCAACGACCTCACGCTCGGATTCTCCCCCGAGCAGGCCGATTCGCTGGTCGCCGTATGGCGCGAACGCCAGCGGCAGGACGCCTTCAACGAGTTCTTCAAGCACTACGTCCTCGACGATTCGCTCGAGGTCGCAGACACCACGCCCGACTCGCTCTACAGGCAGCGGCTCTTCGACCTCGCCTCGCCGATCCAGCTCCCCTACAACAGCATCGTCAAGGGGTACATCCACCGCTACATCGACCCACGCTACCACACCATCAGCCGCATCCTCGGCATGTCGCAGTACTACTTCCCGATCATCGAGTCGGCGCTGCTGCGCGAGGAGATGCCCGTCGAACTGCGGGCCCTGCCGATCATCGAATCGGCCCTCTCGCCCACGGCCGTATCGCCTGCGGGCGCCGTGGGACTGTGGCAGTTCATGCCCACGACGGCCAAGAGCTACGGACTGGAGGTCAACTCGCTGGTCGATGAACGCCGCGACCCCGCACGGGCCACCGAGGCGGCCATCCGCTACCTGAAGGACCTCTACGCCATCTACAACGACTGGACGCTGGCCATCGCGGCCTACAACTGCGGCCCGGGGAACGTCAACAAGGCCATCGCACGCTCCGGAGGCAAGACCTTCTGGGAGATCTACGACTACCTGCCGCGCGAAACCCGCGGATATGTCCCGGCCTTCATCGGCGCGACCTACGCCTACGCCTACCACCAGCTGCACGACATCGAGCCGACCAAAGCCCCGATTCCGCTCTCGGTGGATACCGTACGCATCAACCGCCTGATGCACCTGGAGCAGATCTCCTCGACGATCGACCTGCCCCTGGAGACCCTGCGGCTGCTGAACCCGCAATACAAGATGGATATCATCCCGGCGACGAACAAGAGCTACACGCTCGTGATCCCGCAGCGCAACGTCATGCAGTACATCGCCCACGAGCCTGAAATCTACGCCAAAGACTCGATGTACCTCAAGGAGTACATCAACCCTGCGAACATCGACAAGAAGCGTCAGGAGCGCAGCGGCACGGTCTACGTCGTCAAGAAGGGCGACACGCTGGGCGCCATCGCCCGCCGCTACCGCGTCACGACGTCGCAGATCATGCGCTGGAACAACCTCAAGAACGCCAACCGCCTGCGCATCGGCCAGCGGCTGCGCATCGAAGGACGCTAAACCGCGCTAAACCGCTCCGAGAGTGATTGCCGACCACGATACGATCGTTGCCCCCGCCACGGCCCCCGGAGGGGCGCTGGCCGTCATCCGTGTCAGCGGGGACGACGCCTTGAAGGTCTGCGACAGGGTATTCCGCGGCCGCACGCCGCTCTCCGACACCCCGGGGCACACGCTCCGCTACGGGCGCATCGCGGACGGTGAACGGATCATCGACGACGTCGTGGCCGCCGTTTTCCGCGCCCCGCACTCCTATACGGGCGAGGATTCGGTCGAAATCTCCTGCCACGGATCCTCCTACATCGTCTCCGAAATCCTCCGCCTGCTCCTCGCAGCCGGGGCCCGCACGGCCGAGCCCGGGGAGTTCACCATCCGGGCCTATCTGGCCGGGCGGATCGACCTTTCGCAGGCCGAAGCCGTCGCCGACCTCATCGCCTCGTCGTCGCGCGCCGCGCACGCCATGGCCTCGACGCAGATGCGCGGGGGATATTCCCAGAAACTGGAATCGCTGCGCGACAAACTGCTGCAGCTGACCTCGCTGCTCGAGCTGGAGCTCGACTTCTCGGAGGAGGAGGTGGAGTTTGCCGACCGCGGAGAACTGCGCGAAACGATGCAGCGCATCGAGGCGGAGATCGAACGCCTGCGGAGCTCGTTTGCCCTGGGCAACGCCCTCAAGACGGGCGTTGCGGTGGCGATCGTCGGGGCCCCGAACGTCGGGAAATCGACGCTGCTGAACCGGCTGCTCAACGAGGAGCGCGCGATGGTTTCGGAGATTGCCGGAACGACGCGCGACGTCATCGAGGAGTCGATCGACATCGAAGGCGTGCGTTTCCGGTTCCTCGACACGGCAGGCCTCCGCGCCACGGACGACCGGCTCGAGCGCATGGGCATCGAGCGGACGCTGGAGAGCCTGCGCCGTGCGCGGATCATCCTCCACCTGGTCGACGCCGCGCGTGTGGCGGAGGCGGGGCATTGTCCGGATCTGGTGCAGACGGTGCGCGAGGAGTTCGGGGAGGACTTTGTGCCAGACGGGGGGCAGCGGATCCTGAAGGTCGTCAACAAGACGGACACGGCGCCCGCAGGGTTCCGCCTGCCGGAGGATGCGATCGGCATCTCGGCAAAACGCGGCGAAGGAATTGCGGAATTGTGCCGGGCGCTGCGCGATACGGTCGACACCGGCGCGGTGTACCATGGCGACGCCGTGGTTTCGAACAGCCGTCACTACGAGGCGCTGACGGGGGCTCGGACGGCATTGCGCCGGGCGCTGGAGGAGCTGGACGAAGGGTTGCCGGGCGACCTTCTGAGCGAGGAGATCCGCGAGGTGATCCGTCATCTGGGCAGCATCACGGGCCGCGGCGCCATTGCTCCGGACGAAGTCCTGGAACATATCTTTTCGAAATTCTGCATCGGAAAGTAACTCGACCGAAGAAAAATCGAGCAAAACGCAGAATAATCACCAATAAATCAATGAATTACAACAGAAAATCGAGCGATTTTCTAGAGTTCATTTTTGCCTTCGAGGTGTAAATTTTACACTCCATTTACACCTTGAAAACGCCGAGGTGTAAAAAAGTGTAAAAATATTTTCTTATCTTTGCCTTGAACCAAAACCTCGACACCATGGAAATCAAACTTCATCAAAAACCGCAGCGCTCGACGGGACGCACCTCGCTGGTGCTGGAGTACTACTATGGCTACACGCGCGATGAGGAGGGGCGGATCAAACACCGCCGCAGATTCGAGACCCTCGAATACTTCCTCTACACCACACCCCGCAACAAAGCCGAGCGCGACCACAACAAGATCAATCTGGAGATGGCCGAGAAGGTCAAGGCCAAACGGCTGCTCGACGAGCAGAACGAACAGTACGGATTCGCCGGACAGTTCAAGATCCGCACCAACCTGGTCGAGTTTATCCGCGGGATGATCGAGCAGCGCAAGGATTCGCCCGGCAACTGGGGCAACTGGGACAGCATGCTGAAACATCTGATTGCCTACGCGGGCACGCAGACCACCTTCGAGCGGGTCGACCGGAGGTTCGTCGAGGGGTTCCGCAACTACCTCGCCAAGCGGGCACGCACGAAGAGCGGCACCGCCCTCTCGGCCAACAGCCAGAACAGCTACTTCCTGAAGTTCAAGGCGGCGCTGAACCGGGCCGTCGAGGAGGGGATCGTCACCCACTCACCCGCCATGGGGGTCAAGGCCACACGGACGGAGGATGTCCACCGCGAATACCTCACGGTCGAGGAGCTGCAGCGGCTGGTCAAGACCGACTGCTCCTACCCCGTGCTGAAGGATGCCTTCATCTTCTCGTGCCTGACGGGCATGCGCTGGAGCGACATCAACAAGCTGACGTGGGGCGAGGTACAGGAGTTCGACGGCGGCACGCGCGTGGTCTTCCGCCAGAAGAAGACCCGCGGTCTGGAGTACCTCGACATCGCCGAACAGGCCGTGCGCTACATGGGGCCGCGCGGCAGGGCCGACGAGCGGGTCTTCACGGGACTGAAATACTCCGCCTGGCACAACCTCGCGCTGCGCGAATGGTGCATGAAGGCGGGCATCACGAAGCACATCACCTTCCATTGCGGGCGCCACACCTTCGCCGTGCTCCAGCTCTCATTGGGCACCGAGATCTACACCCTCTCGAAGCTCCTCGGCCACCGCGAGCTGAAGACCACACAGGTCTATGCGCAGATTATGGACGAGAAGAAATGCGAAGCGGTGAACCGGATTCCGGAATTATGATTATCTTTGGAAGACGGGGCATCAGCCTTCACCCTTGCACCGCAACCGACCGCCCATGAACCGCATCGAATACATCCGCTACTCGCACCGTCGAGCCAACAGCCGGGTCCGTGCATGGATCGGGAGCGTGCGCATGCGGCTCGCACGTCGGAGCCGGCTGCTGGGCTGGATCTGGATGGTGCCGGGGTCGATCTTCTACGCGCTGGTCGTCCTCTTCAGCTGGCTCACCTTCTGCGTCGTTCTCTTCCGGGATCTCCGCTTTACGCTCCACTACCTGGAGAGCGAGATCGAGTGCCGCGGGCTCACCGGAGCGGAAGCCCGCCGCTACCTCGACGAGCAACACCGCGACTACGAACGCCGGCTGGCCTATGGCAACTTCACCCGCGACGAGCAGCGGCGCATCGACCAGACCTTCGCGTACCTCTACAACCGCTACCCTGCCCCGGCTCGGGACGACCTCAACGCCCGGATCGACGAGATGCAGAGCGCCGTTGCAGAGATTGCCGGCTTCACGCGGCAGCGGCAGGAGGAGCTGGAGCAGGCCCGGGAGCGCGAAACCGCCCTGCAGGCACAGGCCGAGAAGCGCCGTGCCGTCAACCGCAGCCGCACGGGTTTCGACCCCATGCCGGAGGACTTCTCACCGCGCCTTACCGACCGACAGCTCGACCTGCTGACCGAACACATTAACCGCATCGGCCTCTTCCGGCGCGACGTCACCCGCCCGGAGGTTGAACTGCTGCTCGCCTGCCAACTCCCGGAGCCGTTGCAGACGACCCACAACAAACTGCTGGCCCTGCTGCTCGAATCGTTGAGCGCCGCACGGTTCATCACCCCGAAGTGGCAGCGCGTGGCGGGAGCCAAGGGGTGCTTCCTCTCGAAGCTGGGCAAGCCGCTTACGGCCAAGGACCTCTCGGCGGCCAAGCAGATGGCCGACATCATCGACGCGAAGCGCGAGCAACAGATTCTCGACTGCATCCGGGCCCTGGAGGCCGCGCAGTCATAGCCTGCCCGTAGATACCTGCCAACAAGCACGGTCGACGTCTCCCTTTGCAGGGTTACGCCATCGTGTTTGCAGGGTGCCAGTACGCGGAAAAAAGATGGGAAAGATTGTCCAAACAAGCGGAAACGTTGGCAGACAATGTCGTCAGCCTTTTTTCTTCGTTTTTTTGTCTCTGTAATTACAATCCCGTGCGTTGCGCAACGCCTTTGTCAAACCTTTTAAATTGTGTTTTTATGCAAATGAGTCTAACCGTCGAGGAGCGTCTCGACCGCATCGAACAACTGCTGCGCGGACAGAAGAATGTCCTGAACTTTTCCGAAGCCTGCGACTTCACAGGCATCTCACCGAGCTACATGTACAAACTCACCCACAACGCCCGCATCCCTCACTACAAGCCCCACGGCAAGAATGTCTACTTCCTGCGCGAGGAGTTGGAACAGTGGCTGCTGCAGAATCCCGTGCGGACCGCCGAACAGAAGGATCGCGAGGCGACCGAGTTCGTCCTTCGCAAACGGCGTCCGAGATAGCAACACGTATCGGTCCGACCGGTCCCAAGCCCATCGGGGCGGCCGGATTATCTACCCCTAAAAAAGCGCATCGTTCCCCTTAAACGAGCGGATCGCCCGCTCCTTTACGACATCACCCTCCTCCATACGGCCAATCAACAACGGCGACGACAGATCATGCAACCCCCGGTTCCGACACACCGTCTTCGTATCGGTGTTGGCATAGCAATACAGACAGCCGTGGCTGCATGTATCATAAGCCCCGATATCCACACTCTGCACACATCCACACTCCGGCCGTTGGTTCCTGTCCTTGGCAACATTCAACCTGCACCCCAGCAGCTCTTCAATCAACATGCGGTCGATGCACCGGCCATGCCGGATGCCCATCGGCTCCAGGTCTATCCGCTCTGCGCAGCTCTGAATCCGAATGCCATAGCTTGATGCGATGGCCGCCATCCCCGCAGCCAATCGGGTGATTTCATCCGCACTCGGTTCCCGGACCGTTGTCTCCCTCAAATTGCGCCGCGTCTTCTGGTACAGATCCACGAAACTGATCACGCAGGTTTGGGTACACGATGCCAACCGTTTGGCAATTGCCTCAAAACCATGCAGATGATAGCGGACGTCCATGCCTTGCGAGAACAGAATCGGGTCATACCGCCAAATGACCCGTTTGGGGCCGATCCGGTCGGACAGCTGTCTGAACGTCTCAATCACGGACTCCTTCTGCGGGAGCCCCTTCTCCAGCTCCCTGTCGTATGGAGTGACCGTAAACTGGAAATAGTACATGTAGTCCGCAAGTTCGTCCAGACGCGGCAGCATCGGCGCCGGATTCTTGCTCCAGAAGACGATGCAATCAATCAAATCCGGGGATAACCGGATTTTGCTGACCTGATGCCGGTTCATCGGATTCCGGACGCACACCTGCCCCTCCCGGATCCGGTTGTAAAACCAGTCCGAATAGAAGGCGGGAATGTCGGTTCTTCTTGAAACAGACAATATCATTTTAAAGCCCCAGATATTTTCACACTGCAAGTTAAACAAACAATCTGATAAAAATTTTATTTATCAGAATAATATACACAGTGCGTTATATGCGTTATATATAAGCAACCAGTCATAAACGAAGCTTGATCGATTTACGATTTCTCGACCGAAGATACTACATCGTTATAACTACGGTAACAACATCTTTTTTATTGGCTATCTTTGTTAATTGAATAATTTGTTTTTATGGCAGACACACACGACAGAGAGACCCGCAGTTACAACATGAGTCAGATAAAAAGTAAAAACACCAAACCGGAATTATGGGTCCGGAAGTATTTGTTTTCGCAGGGATTCAGATACAGAATAAATGTTCATTCTCTGCCTGGATCTCCGGATATTGTATTGGCAAAATACAAAACTGTCGTATTTATCAATGGTTGTTTCTGGCACGGTCACGCAGGATGCAGATATTTTGTCATACCTGAAACCCGAAAAGACTGGTGGATTGAAAAAATCAATAAAAACATTGAACGGGATAATCGGGTAAACGAAGCGCTCCGAAGTGCAGGCTGGAATGTTATAACCGTCTGGGAATGCCAGTTAAAACCCAAACAACGGAGCGAAACTCTTGCGGATCTCGCTGTAAAAATCAAGAACAACTTATGACCTGTTCTTTCCGCAAATTACTTATCTTTGTACGGAAGTAAATGTGAAATCAATTTCAGCAACAATGAACATATCCGACATTTTATATAAGAAGCTTAAAATCAAAACAGATGAAACTTGTCCTCCTACGGAGGAGATGCTGGCAGTCATTACTCATTGGATGCATAATGCCGGCAAAGCTTCTGCTTCTCCGTATGGAGAAAAATGCCGGAAATATCTTCAGACCATATTATGCGCATCAGATCCGTCGCTTGACAAAAAAGACATAACACTCAAATCCATCAAGGAACAAGGCCTGTTTCAGGATGCCGTAAACGTACCGTTTCCGTCGCCGGAACGCAGCAAATTCACATTTATAGATCTGTTCGCCGGAATGGGCGGTTTTCGCCTAGCCATGCAGAAACA